>NZ_BJLQ01000008.1 GCF_006538725.1 Cellulomonas gelida | reverse complement strand
GAGCCGCACCGGCGCGAGCTGCTGTTCGTCGTCGAGCGGCTCGCCGCGACCCGCAGCCGCAACGCCGACCTCGCGTACGTCGCGTCGTCCGAGCTCGAGGCGGACCTGCTGGTCGTGCAGCGCTCGCTCGTCGACGCCGGTGCCACGCGTCAGGCGTACGGCGACCTGCAGCGTCTGCTGTGGCAGGTGCAGTCGTTCGGCTTCCACCTGGCCGAGCTCGAGCTGCGGCAGCACTCGCAGGTGCACGCCGCCGCGCTCGCCGACATCGCCGCGCACGGCATCGACGGCGAGCTCGAGCCCCGCACGGTCGAGGTGCTGGACACGTTCCGGACCGTCGGCACGATCCAGAAGCGGTTCGGGCCGGATGCCGCACGTCGCTACATCGTGTCGTTCACGCAGGCCCCGGAGCACCTGGCCGCGGTCTACGAGCTCGCCGAGCTCGCGTACGGCGGGGCCGAGAACGTCCCCGTGATCGACGCGGTCCCGCTGTTCGAGACCTTCGCGGACCTCGAGGCGAGCGTCGACATCCTGCAGGCGGCCCTGGCGTTCCCGCAGGTGCAGAAGCGTCTGGCGGAGAACGGCCGACGCGTCGAGGTCATGCTCGGCTACTCGGACTCGTCCAAGGACGTCGGCCCGCTGTCCGCGACGCTCGCGCTCGACGAGGCCCAGCGCCGCATCACGCAGTGGGCGCGCGACAACGACATCGTCCTGACCCTGTTCCACGGTCGCGGCGGCGCGCTCGGGCGTGGCGGCGGCCCCGCCAACCGCGCGCTGCTCGCACAGCCCCCGGGCTCGGTCGACGGCCGGTTCAAGCTCACCGAGCAGGGCGAGGTCATCTTCGCGCGCTACGGCGACCCGAACATCGCGGCCCGGCACATCGAGCAGGTCGTCGCGGCGACGCTGCTCGCGGGTGCGCCGAGCGTCGAGGAGCACAACGCGCAGGCGGCGGAGCGGTTCCGACCGCTCGCGGCACGCCTCGACGAGGCCTCGCGGACGCACTTCCACCAGCTCGTGCGCGCCGACGGGTTCCCGCAGTGGTTCGCCGAGGTCACGCCGCTCGAGGAGGTCGGCATGCTGCCGATCGGCTCGCGTCCGGCGCGTCGCGGCCTGTCGGTGTCCAGCCTCGACGACCTGCGGGCGATCCCGTGGGTGTTCTCCTGGTCGCAGGCGCGGATCAACCTCGCCGGCTGGTACGGCCTGGGCACCGCGCTCGAGTCGGTCGACGACCTCGCCGAGCTGCGCTCCGCGTACCAGGACTGGCCGCTGTTCGCGACGATCATCGACAACGTCGAGATGTCGCTCGCCAAGACGGACGAGCGGATCGCCGCGCGCTACCTCGCGCTGGGCGACCGGGACGACCTGGCGCAGCTCGTCCTTGACGAGATGGCGCGCACGCGTCGCTGGGTGCTGGCGATCACGGACTCGGACGCGATCCTGTCGCGCCGCCGGATCCTCGGCCGCGCCGTCCAGCTCCGCAGCCCGTACGTCGACGCGCTCTCGCTGCTGCAGCTGCGCGCGCTGCGCGGCCTGCGCACCGGCGACGCTCCCGAGCGGGACGACGACCTGCGTCGCCTGCTCCTGCTGACCGTCAACGGCGTGGCCGCAGGCGTCCAGAACACCGGCTGACACCGGCACCGCACGCACGACGACGGGGCTCCCCGGCCAGGCCGGTGAGGGCCCCGTCGTCGTCCGGCGCGGCTCTGCGCAGTGGAGCTGGGTGCGCTACGGGCGCGGCGTCAGCGGGGCAGCGACACGACCGCGGGCAGCGGCGTGCCCGCCGCCACGGCGTCGAGCACCAGACGCTCGTGCGGGACCACGTCGGGCAGGTCCGCGAGGGTGAACCAGCCCATCTGCGCGCTCTTGTCCGGCTCCTGGAGCGTGGGCTCGCCCTGCCACCGCTGCGCGAGGAAGAACACGTCGACGCGCTGCTCGACGGGTGGCCCGGAGCGCTCGAAGCGGTGCAGCACCGTCAGCGGCACCAGGTCGTCGGCGGCCAGACGCACGCCGGCCTCCTCGTGCGCCTCGCGCACGGCGGCCTCGTGCACGGACTCGCCCGGGTCGACGTGCCCGGCGAGCAGTCCCCACCAGCCGTCCATGTACCCCGTGCCGTGGCGGAGCTGCAGCAGCACCTCGTCGCCACGGCGCAGCACCACGTACGCGGCGGCGACGAGCAGCGTGCGGTGCCCCAGGTGGTCGTCGGGTCGGTAGCTCTCGGGCGTCGTGTCGCTCACCCCTGGAGTCTGCCGTGGCTGAAGGGTTCCCGACGACGTGCCCGTCAGCCGAGCGTGGACCACGTCAGGAGCCACCCCGCCCGTGACGTGGCGGCGACGACGAGCGCGCACACGCCGAGCGTGACGAGCACGAGGACGGCGTCCGCCGGGCCGAGTCGCACCGGGCGGTGCACGGTGCGCGGTCCGGAGCCGAGCCCGCGCAGCTGGAGCGTCGTGGCGAGCCGCTCGCCCTGGCGCAGCGCGCCGACGAGCAGCGCGAACGCGGCGCGTCCGAGCGAGGCCGGGTCGCGGGGGAGCGGTGCGCCGCGTCGGCGGGTCGGGTCGCGCACCGCCTGGGCGCGACGGATCGTCGTCCAGGCGTCGGGCAGACCCTCGAGCACGCGGTAGCCCGCGAGGATCGCGTACGTCACGCGCGCCGGCAGCCGGGCGTGCTGGTGCAGGCTCGTCATGAGGCGGGGACCGTCGGTGGTCGTCGTGAAGACCACGGCGAGCGCACCGACGACGAGCGTGCGCACGGCGAGCGACGCGCCGACGACGAGCCCCGTGCGCGTCACCTCGAGCCCCGCGACCTGCGCGACCACCTCGCCCTCGCGCGTCACGGCGTTGACGGCGAGCAGCGAGCACGCGAACGGGGCGAACGCCGCGCACGTCGTCACGAGCGTGCGCATCGGGAGGCGACCGGCGGCCACCGCCGCCGGCACGAGCGCGAGCCCGACCAGCGACGGTGTCGCGATGTCGACGGGCACGAGCAGCACGGACGAGACCGCGAGGAGCACCAGGAGCTTGACGGTCGGGTTGCGCCGGTGCAGCACGGAGTCGTGCTCGAGCGCACGGCCGAACCGCGGCGCGGCGGGGGAGTGCGCGCTCATGACGGCTGACCCGCCCGGGCGCCCGGGGCGACCAGCCCGGCGGCGTGCAGGGGGCCGTCGTGCGCGGGCGAGAGAAGGTCCGCCGCGGGCCCCTGGGCGAGGACCCGTCCGTGACCGAGCACGACGAGGTCGTCGACCAGGTCGGCGACGAGCGTCAGGTCGTGCGTGACGACGACGACCCCGTGCCCCTCGTCGGCGAGGGACCGCAGCAGGGCTGCGAGGGCCGCCCCGGTGCGTCCGTCCTGGCCGAACGTCGGCTCGTCGGCCAGCAGGACGTCGTGGCCGCACACCGCGGCGGCCGCGACCGACAGGCGCCGTTGCTGTCCGCCGGACAGGCGGAACGGGTCGGCGTCCGCGAGGGGCGTGAGGTGCACCGACGCCAGCGCCTCGCGGGCGACCCGCTCGGCGTCGGGCACCTTCGCGCGGCGCGGACCCCAGGCGACCTCGTCGGACGCGGTGCGCGCGAGGAACTGCTGCTCGGGCTGCTGGAACACGAGCCCGACGCTCCCGCCGTCCACGGTGCCCTCGTGCGGCAGGAGCCCGGCGAGCGCGAGCAGCAGCGTGCTCTTGCCCGACCCGTTGAGCCCGACGACCGCCGTGACCCGCCCCGGCCGGACGTCGAGGTCGACCCCGGTGAGCACGTCGCGCCCGCCCCGGCGCACGCCGAGCCCGCGGACGCGCAGCACGGAGCCGGTCGCGGCCGGACGCGGCGTCCGTCGCAGGGTCGGTGGTGCGCCAGGCAGGCGGACGCCCAACGCGCTCAGGAGCCCTGCCTGGTCGTGCAGCACCTCGCGCGTGGGGCCGTCCGCGACGAGCCGGCCGTCCTCGTCGAGCACGCCGGTGCGGCCGGGCAGGTCGAGGTGCTCGTCGAGCCGATGCTCGACGAGCACCTGGGCGCCGCCCGCGGGCGCGAGCAGCCGCCCCACGGTGCGGGCGGCGGCCGGGTCGAGCAGCGCGGTCGGCTCGTCGAGCAGCAGCAGCCCGGGGTCCGCGACGAGCGTCGCGGCCAGCGCGACGCGCTGCCCCTCCCCGCCGGAGAGCTCGGCGGTGCGCCGGTGCCGCAGGTGCGCGGCGCCCACGCGCGCGAGCGCCCGCTCGACGGCAGGGGAGATGCGCTCCGGCGGCCACGCGCGGTTCTCGAGCGGGAACGCGACCTCCTCCTCGACGGTCGGCAGGCACAGCTGGTCGGCCGGGTTCTGCGTCAGGGTCCCCACGTGACGCGCGAGCGCGGCCGGCTCGGTGGTCGTCGCGTCGTGCCCGGCGACGAGCGCCTGACCGGTCACGTCGGCATCGACGAGCTGCGGCACCACGCCGGCGAGCAGCCGCAGCAGCGTGCTCTTGCCCGAGCCCGACGGCCCGAGCAGGAGCAGCCGCTCGCCGGCGTCGACGTGCAGCGTGAGGTCCCGCACCACGGGCGCTCGGCCCGGGTACGCGACGCTCAGGTGGGTCGTGTCGATCACGCGACCGTGACCTCGTCGTGCGGCTGCGGCGCGGGACGTGCGGCCGCCCGACGAGCGCGCCCGAGCGCGGTGTTGTCGAGCACGCCGGTGCGTGCGAGCGCGTCGCCCAGCACGCGCGCGAGCAGCCCGCACAGCAGGACGCTCGAGACGAGGGTCAGCCCGACGCGCCACGCGAACCAGTCCTGCTGGAGCCAGCCGAACCGGATCGCGCCCATGAGCACCGAGGCGCACGCCGCGCTCACGCCGGACGCGACGAACACGCCCCAGCCGTACCGCCGGTAGCGCGTGAGCGCGAAGGGCAGCTCGGCCCCGGCACCCTGGACGAAGCCGACGAGCAAGAGCATCGGGCCCACGGGTGAGGCGAGGAAGACGACCTCGACGAACGCCGCGAGGATCTCGACGACGATCCCCACGAGCGGCTTGCGCACGATGTACGTGGCCAGCGGTGCCGCGACCATCCACCCGCCCGCGAGCACGTGCTGCGCGAGGTCGCCGAACGGCCCCATCGCGAGCTGCAGCGCACCCCACGCCTGCACGAGCGCCCAGTAGAGGAACCCCAGGACGGTCGCCAGGACTGCGAGCAGCACCAGGTCCCCGAGCGACAGACCGCGGCGGCCGGTCGTCGGCCCGTCCGGCGCGCTCATCGGGCGTCCCAGGACGGCGAGCCGAGCGAGATCGTCGCGTGCGTGACGACGTGCCGCACGCTGCGACCGGCGCCGAGCCAGCCCGCGACGACCGTCGAGAGCACGTCGGCGAGGTCACCGTCCAGGCGCGTGACGAAGTGCTCGGACGTGACGTCGACGCGCTCGCGGGCCGCGTCGATCGCGGCGGTGATCGCGGCCATGTGGTCACCCGTCCGGCCGGGACCGCCGTCGTCGAGCGGGTACAGCGCCCAGTGGGCGGCCGCGCGCACGCCCGAGGCGGGCAGCGTCGGGACGTCGCCGGAGAACAGCAGCGAGTCGTCGGCGAGGGAGCAGTCGACCTCGCCCGGGCACCCGCGTGAGAGGTGGACGTGCGCGACGAGGTGCCCGCCCGCGCCGACCGCGGCGAGCAGGACGTCGAACAGGTACCGCACGACGGCGTCCTCGGTGCCGCGCACGAACGTCGAGACGTCGTCGGTCGTGACCTCGACGTCCCGCACCCGGGCGCCCGCCAGGGCCCCGACGATCACGTCGACGAAGTCGTCGCGGTGCGGGTGCAGCGAGAGCCGGGCGCCGACGCCGAGCTCGGCCGGCGACGGTCGTGCGGGCTGGTCGCTCGCGCGCGGGGCGACGGCGGCGCCCGCGAGGGTGGTGCCGAGAGTGCCTGGTGTGCTTCCGGGGGTGCTGGCGAGGGTCTGCGGTGGGAGGGTCACGGGGTGCTCCTTCGAGGTACCGGTAGCCCCCGGGCAGCCGGCGTCCCCGCAGTGACACCGACGCCCGGGCCGTCGTCACCTCGGGCAGGGTGCCCGGAGCGACGACGTGACGGTGCGCCGGCGGCTGCCGGCGACGCACGCCCTGCTCCCTACGCTGGTGCGAACCAGGTCAGGTTCCACGGGTCTGCGGGTGGGACGTGGTGTCCGGCCGCACTCTCAGCGCTCCTGCGCTCCCCGGGGGCTTGTGTCCCGACGAACCTAGCCCCGTCCGTCCGTGGGCCGGTACAGGCGTCTCGAACGGCGGACGCGGGCCGCCGCGCCCGCGTCGTGACCGAACCGAGATCGCGATGTTACTCGGCGGTAAGACGTGTGTAACCCGGGTCACATCTGTGTGCTAGACATCCTTTCATCACGTTCTCGGTCGGACTCCAGCCCGGCCCCCACGGAAGAGGTGACGGATGACCTCCGTACGCACCCGTCGTCGCCTTGTCGCGACGGCCGCAGGTCTCACGGTCGGGGCGCTCGCGCTCACGGCATGCGCGAGCAAGGACGACACGTCCGACGGTGCGTCGGACGGCGGCGGCGGCGGTGGTGGGTCGCTGACGATCGGGACGACCGACAAGGTCACGACGCTCGACCCCGCGGGCTCGTACGACAACGGCTCGTTCGCGGTCATGAACCAGGTCTTCCCGTTCCTGCTGAACACGCCGTACGGCAGCCCGGACGTCGAGCCCGACATCGCCGAGTCGGCCGAGTTCACCGCGCCGACCGAGTACACGGTCAAGCTCAAGCCGGGCCTGAAGTGGGCCAACGGTCACGACCTCACGTCGTCGGACGTGAAGTTCACGTTCGACCGGCAGGTCGCGATCGCCGACGAGAACGGCCCGTCGTCGCTGCTGTACAACCTCGACAGCGTCGAGGCGGTCGACCCGACGACCGTCGTGTTCCACCTCAAGTCCGAGAACGACCAGGTCTTCCCGCAGATCCTGTCGAGCCCCGCCGGCCCGATCGTCGACGAGGAGGTGTTCGCCGCCGACGCGCTGACGCCGGACGCGGACATCGTCGCGGGCAACGCGTTCGCCGGGCAGTACGCGATCACCGGCTACGACTTCAACAACCTCGTCTCGTACGAGGCGTACGAGGGCTACCAGGGGATCCTGGGCGCGGCGAAGACCGCCGAGGTCAACGTGAAGTACTACGCCGACGCGTCGAACCTCAAGCTCGACATCCAGCAGGGCAACATCGACGTCGCGTTCCGTAGCCTCAACGCGACCGACATCGGCGACCTGCGCAAGGACGACAAGGTCCAGGTCATCGACGGTCCCGGTGGAGAGATCCGCTACATCACCTTCAACTTCGACACCCAGCCGTTCGGTGCCAAGACCGGGGAGGCCGACCCGGCCAAGGCGCTCGCGGTCCGCCAGGCCGTCGCCGACCTCATCGACCGCGACGCGATCTCCGAGCAGGTCTACAAGGGCACCTACACGCCCCTGTACTCCTACGTCCCGGCAGGTCTGACGGGTGCGACCGAGTCGCTCAAGGGCCTCTACGGCGACGGGTCGGGCGGTCCTGACGCCGCCAAGGCCAAGGCCGCGCTCGACGCCGCCGGGGTCGCCACGCCGGTCGCGCTGAGCCTGCAGTACTCGAACGACCACTACGGCCCGTCGTCGTCCGACGAGTACGCCATGATCAAGGACCAGCTCGAGGCCGACGGCCTCTTCTCGGTCGACCTGCAGACCACGGAGTGGGTGCAGTACTCGAAGGACCGCTCGTCGGACGTCTACCCGGCCTACCAGCTCGGCTGGTTCCCGGACTACTCCGACGCCGACAACTACCTGACGCCGTTCTTCCTGATCGAGAACTTCCTGGCGAACCACTACGTGAACCAGGAGGTCAACGACCTCATCCTCAAGCAGGCGGTCACGGCCGACGCCGACGAGCGCACCTCGATCATCGAGGAGATCCAGGACAAGGTCGCGGCCGACCTCTCGACCGTCCCGTACCTGCAGGGTGCGCAGGTCGCGGTCGTCGGCAAGGACGTGAAGGGCACGGCCGACACGCTCGACCCGTCGTTCAAGTTCCGGTACGGCGCGCTGTCCAAGTGACTCCTGACGGCCCGTCCCGCCACGCGCGGGGCGGGCCGTCGCCCGTCGGCCCCGCCGACGCCTCACCCAGGGACACCCATGACCACGATCTCGACGGACCCGGCGGCGAGCACCTCGCCAGCGTCGTCCGTGACCACGCCCGGACGACGACGTCCGGGCGGCGGGCTCGGCAGCTACCTGCTGGTCCGCTTCCTGCTCATCTTCCCGACGATCCTCATCCTCGTCACGACGGTGTTCGTGATGATGCGGTCGACGGGCGACCCGATCACCGCGGCGCTCGGCGGGCGGCTCACGTCCGAGCAGCTCGCGGAGCGGATCCACGAGGCCGGCTACGACCGCCCGATCATCGAGCAGTACCTCGACTACCTCGGCGGGATCCTGCGCGGTGACTTCGGGACGACCATCTCCGACAACCGACCCGTCACCGAGGTCCTGCTGACGTACGGCACCGCGACCCTCGAGCTCGCGATGTACGCGCTGCTCGTCGCGTTCGCGGTCGGCATCCCGCTGGGCCGGATCGCGGCGGCGCGCCGCGACCGCGGCGTCGACGCGACGCTGCGCGTGTCGGCCGTCGTCGCGTACGCGACACCCGTCTTCTTCGCCGGCATGCTGCTCAAGCTCGTGTTCTCGGTCTGGCTGGGCTGGCTGCCGGTCGCGGGCCGCGCGTCCACCGGCGCCGAGATCCAGATGCAACGCAACGGCGCGGGCACCGGGATCTACCTGATCGACGCGATCAGCACCGGCGACGGCGAGGTCGTCCGTGACGTGCTGGAGCACGCGGTGCTGCCTGCGATCGCGCTCGGGCTGCTCACGGCCGGGGTGTTCCTGCGGCTCGTGCGCACCAACGTGATCGGCTCGCTCGCGACCGGCTACGTCGAGGCGGCGCGCTCGCGCGGCGTGCCCGAACGGCGCCTGCTGCGCAAGCACGCGTGGCGGCCGGCCCTCGTCCCGATCATCACGGTGATCGGCCTGCAGATCGCGATGCTGCTCGCGGGTGCGGTTCTCACCGAGACCACGTTCGAGTGGAAGGGCCTCGGGTTCCAGCTCGTGCAGTACCTGCTCGCGCGCGACTACGTGGCCGTGCAGGGCATGGTCGCGATGCTCGCCGTGATCGTCGCGCTGACCAACTTCGTCGTCGACGTGATCGCGGCGCTCGTCGACCCGCGGGTGAGGTTCTGACATGGCGAACGACCCGATCCTGACCACCGGGGTGCCCGAGCACGCGCCGCGCTGGAAGCGTCTGCCCGTCGTGCACCAGCTGCGCACGAGCGTCGGCCTGCAGCGCGGGATGCTCGTCGCGGGCCTCGTGCTCACGGCCGTGTTCCTGCTCACCGCCCTGCTCGCCCCGGTGCTCGCGCCGTACGGCTGGGCGCAGCTGCGCGCCGACGGGGAGCTGTTCGGGGCGCACGTCGCGCCGAACGGCGACCATCTGCTCGGCACGACCGTGGCCGGCTACGACGTGCTGTCGCGCGTGATCTGGGGTGCGCGCACCGCGCTGTACACGATCGTCATCGGCGTGATCCTGTCGATCGTGCTCGGCGTGACGCTCGGACTGGTCTCCGGCTACTTCGGTGGCTGGCTCGACCGCGTGCTGGTCGTGGTCGCCGACGCGATCTATGCGTTCCCGTCCCTGCTGCTCGCGATCCTCGCGGCCATCGTCATCAGCGGCGGGCAGTCCTCGATGTGGGGCGGCGTGATGGCCACGGCCGTCTCGATCACCGTGGTGTTCATCCCGCAGTACTTCCGCGTGGTCCGGGCCGAGGTGGTGCGCGTCAAGGGCGAGGCGTTCGTCGAGTCCGCTCGCGTCGTCGGCGCCGGGCACCTGCGGATCATGACGCGTCACGTGCTGCGCAACGCGATCCGCACGCTGCCGCTCATCATCACGCTCAACGCGTGCGAGGCGGTGCTCACGCTCGCCGGGCTGGGGTTCCTGGGCTTCGGCATCGAGCCGACCGCCGCGGGGGACTGGGGCTACGACCTGCACAAGGCGCTCGCGGACGTGACGAGCGGCATCTGGTGGACCGCGATCCCGCCGGGCCTGGCGATCGTGCTCACGGCGCTCGGCGTGACGCTCGTCGGCGAGTCTCTCAACGACCTCGCCGACCCACGTCTGCGCACACGCCGGCGCGCCGCGCTCGTCGCGGGCGAGGTCGGCACGACGAGCGTCGTCCCGGGTGGGGTGCTCGCGGCCGGGCCCGAGGGCGTCGAGGGGATGGACGCCCTGGAGGGGCCACCGCCCGAGCTCCTGCCGGAGACCGAACCCGTCGCGCGAGGCGAGGAGGACCGATGAGCGCGCCCGTCGTCGAGATCCGTGACCTGAGGGTCACGTTCGACACCGACGCCGGGGCGGTCCCGGCGGTCAAGGGCGTGAGCCTGCAGGTCGCGCCCGGCGAGGTGCTCGCGATCGTGGGCGAGTCGGGCTCGGGCAAGACCGTCACGGCACGCTCGATCCTCGGGTTGCTGCCCGAGACCGCGCGCACGAGCGGCGCGGTGCTGCTGTCCGGCCGGGACGACTCCGACACGCAGGACGTCACCACGGTGTCGCCGTCCGCGTTGCGCCGCCTGCGCGGTCGGGACGCCGCGATGGTGTTCCAGGAGCCGTCGTCCGTGCTCAACCCGGTGTTCCCGGTGGGGTGGCAGATCGCGGAAGGGCTGCGCGCGCACGCCCGGCTGACGCGTGAGCAGGCCCGGGAGCAGGCCGTCGACGTGCTGCGACGCGTCGGCATCCCTGACCCGGAGCACCGCGTCGACCACTACCCGCACCAGTTCTCGGGCGGGCAGAAGCAGCGCATCGTCATCGCGCAGGCGCTCGTGCTCAACCCGGGCCTGGTGATCGCCGACGAGCCGACGACCGCACTCGACGTGACCGTGCAGGCCGAGATCCTCGACCTGCTGCGGATCCTGCCTCACGAGTTCGGCGCCGCGATCGTGCTCATCACGCACAACATGGGCGTGGTGGCGGACCTCGCGGACCGCGTCGCGGTCATGTACGACGGCGAGATCGTCGAGCAGGCGGACGTGCGGACGCTGTTCTCCTCGCCGCAGCACCCGTACACGCGGCGGTTGCTGGACGCGGTCCCGCGCGTGGGCGGGGCGAGGCTGCGCGAGCGCACCGAGCCGTCCCTCACGTCGCGTCCCGTCGAGCCGCAGGCCGGTCCGGTCGTGCGGGCCCGCGCGCTCGAGGTCACGTACCCGGGGCGCCTGCGCAAGCCGGGGTTCACCGCGGTCGACGGAGTGGACCTGGCGATCGCGCCGGGCGAGGTGCTCGGCCTGGTCGGCGAGTCCGGCAGCGGCAAGACGACGATCGGCCGCGCGATCGCGGGCCTGACGCACGTGACCGGCGGCTCGCTCGAGGTGCTGGGGCTCGAGATGAACGGCGTGCGCGAGCGGCGGTTCCGCCCGTTGCGCAAGCGCATCGGGTTCGTCTTCCAGGACCCGGCGACGAGCTTCAACCCGCTCCTGACGATCGCGCAGTGCGTGGCCGAGCCGCTCGTCGTGCACGGTGTGGCGCCGTCCCCGCAGGACGCGCGGCCGCGCGTCGACGAGCTGCTCGAGGCGGTCCAGCTGCCGCGCTCGTACGGCGACCGGTTCCCGCACGAGCTGTCCGGCGGCCAGCGGCAGCGGGCGTCGCTGGCCCGCGCGCTCGCGCTCGACCCCGAGCTGCTGATCGCGGACGAGCCGACCTCGGCGCTCGACGTCTCGGTGCAGGCGCGCGTGCTGGACCTGTTCGCGCGGCTGCAGGTCGAGCTCGGGTTCGCGTGCCTGTTCATCAGCCACGACCTCGCGGTGGTGGACATGCTCGCGGACCGCATCGCGGTGCTGCACCGCGGCGTGCTCGTCGAGGAGGGGACGGGTGACGAGGTGCTCGGCGCGCCGCGGCACCCCTACACGCAGCGGCTGCTCGCGTCGCTGCCGGTCCCGGACCCGGTCGAGCAGGCGGTCCGCCGGCAGCGGTGGAACGAGCTGCGCGAGGCGTGACGCGCGCGCGGCGAGGGGGCGACACCGGACGGATCGCGTGACCACCCCCTCGTCGTCGCTGCGACCTGCCGAGGTCGGGACGGTCAGGCGACCGACGCCTCCAGGCCGACGACCTCGCGGAGCACCGCGGTGTCGTCGGCGTCCCACCCGTCGGGCGGTGCGACGGCGGACCAGCCGTCGGCGTACTCGGTGTGGTAGTTGTGCCCGTGCCCGGGCGGGGCGCTCCCGGCGACGAACAGGTCGATCGTCGTCTGCCAGAACGTGATGATCGGCACCCAACGGGTCGACGGCAGGACGTCCGAGCCGCGCGGCTCGCTCAGCCAGTCGGGCTTGTTGAGGATCAGGTGCGGCGACCACCAGGTCACGCCGTCCGAGGCGTGCTGGTCGTAGACGACGCGCGGCCGCTCCCACGCGTCGCCGAGCGCCCACAGCTGACGGTCCGCGCCGTCGGCGGGCCGGTTCGACCACCGCACGGTCCGGCCGCCGTCGAGCACCGGCGTGATCTCGGGCGAGCCCGGGTCACGGTCCGCGGTGAGCTCGCCCCACAGCGGCGTGAAGCCGGGCGTGCCGACCCACAGCGCGCCGTCCGTGCGGGCGACGACGTCCTGCACGGACGAGAACGCGCCCTGGCTGCCGTACGACCCGAGCGAGATGCCGGCCACGTAGAGCAGCGGCCGGTCGTCCCCGGGGAGCTGCGACCAGCGCTCGTACACGGCCTCGAACAGGGCCTTGCCGGCCGCGGGCGGCGTCGAGCGGTCGCCGACGAAGCTCACCCACGACGGCAGGTAGGAGTACTGCATCGACGCGATCGCGGTGTCGCCGCCCCACAGCAGCTCGAGGGAGTCGGACATCGACGGGTCGATCCAGCCCGTGCCGGTGGCGGTGACCACCGCGAGCACCGAGCGCTCCCACGCGTGCGTGCGGTCCAGCTCGGCGACGACGAGCCGGGCGACGTCGTCGAGCGTCTCGCCCGCGGACAGCCCCGCGTAGACCCGGATGGGGTCCTGCAGCGGCTCGGTGCGTCCCGTGCGGGTGGCGACCTCCTCGAACTGCGCGGCCGGGCGGCGGCCGGCGACGAACGTGCGCCCCTGCAGCCCGAGCTCGTCCCACGCGGCGAGCGACTGCGGCGACCCGCTGCGCAGCGGGTCGTCCGGCTGCTCGACGCCCTGCGCCGTCCCGGTGTCGAGCGCCGAGTACACGTTGTTGAGCGCCGCGAGGCCGCCGCGCACCACCGTGCCGTCGAGCACCACGACCGTGAGCCACGCGACCAGGGCGACCGCCACCAGACGCGTGACGGGCACCGGCACCCACCGGCCCAGGAGGCGCCCCACGAGCCTGCCGACCCAGCGCGTGACGCGCCGCAGCCCGCGCCCGACCTGCAGCAGCAGCACCGCCAGGACGACGGCGAGCCCCAGGACGACGAACGGGTGCGACGAGTCCGCGGGCGGCTCGCCGAACAGCGCGCGCAGCTCGTCCTGCCACGCGCGGTTCCACCACAGCGCCGCGGGGACGGCGACGACGGTCGCGACGAGCAGCACCCGCCGGAACCAGCGGCTCGCGACGCGCGACCACGGCACCCCGGCGCGACGCACCACCCACGCGAGCAGCACGCCGAGCCCGTAGCCGATCACCGCGCAGATACCCGCGACCGCGCCCTGGTAGAAGGCGGCGCGGGGGATCAGCGCAGGACCGAGCGAGATCGCGAAGAACACCAGCGCCCCGGCCAGACCGGGGCCCGACAGTCGGCGTGGCCAGCGTGCGCACGCGTCGAGGACGCGACGCCCGAGCGCGGGGCGGTGGGGCGTGGCAGCGGGTTGCGGCACCGTCATGGCGTCCTCCGAGGTCGCGTCGCGGCGCGGCAACCGTCGCGCTCGCCCGTCGCGACCCTAGCGTGGGGGCGTGAGCGACACCGGTTATGGGGACTTCGAGTTCGAGCGGCGGTTCTGGGTGCGAGACCTGCCGGTCGACCTGCTCGACGAGTCGCCGGCGATCATCGTGCAGTCGTACTACCTGGCCGACGAGGGCTACGCGCTGCGCGTACGGGTCCAGACCCCCGGCGCACCCGCCCTCGACCCGACGCTGACCCCGCTGGAGGCCCTCGAGGAGTACGAGGGCCGGTTCGACTTCTGCGCGGTCACCGTCAAGGGGCCCATGAACTCCGGCACGCGCTACGAGGCCGAGCGTGAGCTCGACGTCGCGGTCGGGCTGCAGCTCGTGCGGCGCGGCGGCCAGCGCGTCGCGAAGTCCCGGCACTCGGTGTGGCTGGGCGACGACGGCTGGGTGGTCGACGTGTTCGCGGGCAGCAACGCCCCGCTCGTCGTCGCTGAGGTCGAGCGCGGGGGACCGGTCACCGACCTCGTCGTCCCGTCGTTCTGCGTCACCGAGGTGACCGACGACCCGCGGTTCGCCAACGACGCGCTCGCGCGCACGCCCTACGGCGCGTGGGCGCAGGCGTACGAGGCGGAGCTCGCGAGGACGGGCCCGCACTTCCTGGCCGGGCTCGGGCGCACGCGCCGAGCGGGCGAGGAGTAGCCCGCCGCGGTCAGGACGGCCGCGGCGCCCCGTGACCGGCGGGCACCTCCTCGCCCCGCGCCACCGGGCCGGGCGGGGTGCCGTCGCCGAACGGGCGCCCGCCGAGCTCGGCGCGGCCGTGCGGCGTCCACCAGCCCGACAGGTCCGGACCGACCGGGACGATGCCGCTCGGGTTCAGGTCGCGGTGCACGAGGTAGTAGTGCGCCTTGATGTGCGTGAAGTCCACCGTGTCGCCGAAGCCGGGCGTCTGGAACAGGTCCCGCGCGTAGGCCCAGAGCACGGGCATCTGGGCGAGCGTGCTGCGGTTCGTCTTGAAGTGCCCGTGGTAGACCGCGTCGAAGCGGACGAGGGTCGTGAACAGGCGGACGTCGGCCTCGGTGATCGCGTCGCCGACGAGGTAGCGGCGCGTGGCGAGCCGGTCGCTCAGCCAGTCCAGCCGGTCGAACAGCCGGCCGAACGCGGTCTCGTAGGCCTCCTGCGTCCCCGCGAACCCGCACCGGTACACGCCGTTGTTGACGTCGCGGTAGACGAGGTCGGCGACCTCGTCGATCTCCTCGCGCAGGTGCTCCGGATACAGGTCGGGGGCGCCCGGGCGGTGGTGGGCGGTCCACTGCGTCGACAGGTCGAGCGTGAGCTGCGCGAAGTCGTTGGTGACGACCGCGCCCGTCGGGACGTCGACGATCGCAGGCACCGTGATCCCGCGCGGGTAGTCGGGGAACCGCGCGAGGTACGCGTCGCGGATCCGGGGGATGCCCAGCACCGGGTCGACGCCGCCGGGGTCGAGGTCGAACGTCCACGAGCGCTCGTCGTGCGTCGGGCCGCACACGCCCATCGACAGGACCGGCTCGAGGACCAGCAGGCGGCGCACGATGATCGCGCGGTTCGCCCACGGGCACGCGCGCGCGACGACGAGGCGGTAGCGCCCCGGCTCGACCGGGTACCCGTCGCGGCCGTCGGCCGTGATCCTGGTCTCGATGTACCGGGTGTCGCGGCGGTACTCGGTGCCGGGCTGGGAGTACACGCCGGGGCGGTCGTGGGCGTCGGCGGCGGTCGGGCTCATCGCCCGATCATGCCTGGTCGCCAGGGCCGGCACACCTCTGAGCCGCGCCACGTAGAGTGACGCGACCTGTCACCGGCCGGAGGGGGCGACGTGCGGCGAGGACGTGCTGCGCTGGGGATCGTCACGACCGCACTGGTCATGGTGCTCGTCGGGGCGCTGCTGGTGTTCGCCGGGCAGCAGGACGCCCCACCCGCGGCGCACCGGACCGCGACGGCGAGCAGGACCGCCACCCCGAGCCCCGTCCCGACGCCCGCACCCGTCGCGACGCTGCACGCACCCGACGCCGTCGCGACCGTGCTCCCGGCCGGTGACGCGCTGAGCGCCGCGCTCGAGGCGTCGGCGGCGGTGTTCGCGTCGGCGCCCGTGGCGGTCGTCGCCCCCGCCGACGACGAGGCCGCGGTGCTCACCGGCGCGTCGGCGGCGGTCGCCGTCGGCGCCCCGATGCTGCTGACGTCGACCGCGAAGGCCAACCGGGCCGTGCGGGCCGAGCTCGCGCGGCTCGACCCGCGGGCCGTCCTCGTCGTCGGCGCCGCTCCGTCGACGGTCGCGCCCTCGGGAGCCACCCTCGTGCCGGTGACCGCAGGTGCGGGACCCGACGAGCTCGAGGCCGCGACGGGGGTGCGGTTCGGGCCGGCGCTCGAGGCCGACGACGTCCCGGGTGCGGTGGCGGGCCTCGGGGCCCGACCCGTCCCGGCGCTCGTCGTCCCCGGCGCGCTCCCGACGCCCGATGCCGCGACGCCGGCACCGCCCACCGCATCTGCGCCGTCCACAACTCCGGCGTCCAGCGCATCTGCGCCTTCCGCCACATCGCCGGGGTCCGCGCCGCCCGGCTCGTCGACCGGTCCGTCCGCCGGGCCTCTCGCATCGTCGGCCGCCGCGGTGCGGCTCCCCGAGACGCGACGACCCGCGCAGGTCGACGGCCTGGTCGCGCTCACGGGCGTCGGCGCGGACACCCCCGCGGCGCTCGCGACGCTCCGCGCGGCGCGGGTGCCGCTCGTCCCCGTGCCCGGCGGAGACCCGCGCGCCTCCACGGCGAGCGTCGAGGCGGTCGCGCAGGCCGCGCCGACGCGCGTGGTCGCGCTCGGGGCGGCGTTCGGGCCCCCGGAGCGGCTCGCGACGCGCGTGGCGACCGCCGCGACCGGCGTCGTGGCACCGGGCGGGGGCCAGCTCGTGTTCCCGGACGTGCCCGGCGTGCCGCACAAGCGCTACGTCGCGCTGTACGGCACGCCCGGCTCGCGTGCGCTCGGCGTGCTCGGCGAGCAGGACGTGCCCGCGACCGTGGAGCGCGCGGAGCGGATCGCGCGCCTCTACCGGCCGTACACGGACGCGACGGTCGTCCCGGCCGTCGAGCTCATCGCGACCATCGCGTCCGCCGGAGCCGAGGACGACGGCAGCTACTCGCGCCGGCGCACCGTCGCCGAGCTGCGCCCGCTCGTGGACGCCGCGCACGACGCGGGCCTGGCCGTCGTCCTCGACCTGCAGCCCGGCCGCGACGACTTCCTGACGCAGGCCGAGGAGTACACCGAGCTCCTCGAGCTGCCGAACGTCGGGCTCGCGCTCGACCCCGAGTGGCGGCTCGAGCCCGACCAGGTGCACCTCGAGCAGATCGGGTCCGTGGGCATCGCCGAGGTCAACGCGGTCGGTGACTGGCTCGCCGAGCTGACCGCGTCACGGCACCTGCCGCAGAAGATGTTCGTGCTGCACCAGTTCTCGCTGAAGATGATCCGCGACCGGGACCAGCTCGACACCTCGCACGACGAGCTCGCCACCGTGATCCACGTGGACGGCCAGGGCACGCAGCCCGCGAAGCGCGGGACGTGGAACACCCTGCGCGCGGGGGCGCCCCAGGTGCACTGGGGCTGGAAGAACTTCGTCGACGAGGACGTGCCCACCCTCACGCCCGAGCAGACCTCTCAGGTCGACCCGGTGCCGGACCTCGTCACCTACCAGTGAACCGCGCACGGCCACCGGGCGCCCGCGACCGGCCGCCGGGTGGTGTCGCGGTCGCGACGCGGAGCTGCCGGGCCGGGCGATGACCGGCGAAGCGCCGACGCGCGTCTAGGCTCGACGGGATGACCGACCGGACGGACGAGACGCGCACCGACCGCGCGCGCTGGCTCGTCCGCGTGGCGCTCGCGCTCGTCGCGTTGCTGCTCTCCCTCGTGGCCGGCGTGACGACCGCCCGTGCGGAGGCCGGATTCGGGCCGCACCTCGCGCACTACGCGGTGACGACCGACGACCTCGTCGTCGTGGACCTCGGCCCGCTCGGGACGCTCGAGGTCGACTCGCCGCTGCCGTTCACGCTCGGCATGAGGGTCACCGTCCAGGAGATCCCCGCGTCGTTGACCGAGGTGGACGACGCCACGACGCTCCAGGCGCTCTCGGGGGACCTGCAGCGCTACGTGCAGTTCTTCTCGGCGCCGCAGGCGACCGTCACCGACGTCACCCACGCGCTGGTCCGGGACGCGCTGCGCCGGGCGACGGCGACGTTCGTCGCGATCGTCGCGCTGTGGTGGCTCGGGCGCCTCGCCCTGGGTGCGCCGCGGCGCACCGAGCTCGCGTCGACCTGGGGCGCGCACCGGGTCCGGATCGCCGCCGGAACCGCGATCGTCGTGCTGGTCGCCGCGGTCGCGACGTCGAGCGTCGGTCCGGCCGGCCGGGTCGAGCAGTCACAACCCGTCTCGCGCGTGTTCGACGGCACGGCGCTCGAGGGTGCGCGCGTCACGGGGCGGCTCGGCGGCGTCATCGACACCTACGGCGCCAAGGTGCTTGCGGCGTACCGCACCAACCAGGAGTTCTACGCGCGTGCGGACGCCGCGCTCGCGGAGTCGTGGGACGAGCGCGCGCAGATCGAGGAGCTCTCGGCGCGCGCACGCGACGCCGACGGCGACGAGCTGTCGCCCCTGCCCGACGCGACCGGCGCACCCACCGGTGCTCCGACGGGCGAGGCGACGGGTGGGCCGACGGGTGCGGCCACCGGAGAGGCGACCGGTGAGGCCGACGGTGAGGGCGACGGTGGGGCCGACGGTGAGGGCGACGGTGGGGAGACCGGGGCGGGGGCCGACGAGGAGCCGTTTGCCACCCCGACGCCGTCACCCACGCCCACGACGCCCGAGGAAGACCTCGTCGTCCTCGTCGTCGTCTCGGACCTGCACTGCAACGTGGGCATGGCACCGCTCATCACGACGCTCGTCGAGCGGTCGGGCGCCTCGATCGTGCTCGACGCTGGCGACACGACCGTCAACGGCACCGCGGTCGAGCAGTACTGCACGTCGACGTTCGCCTCGGCCGTGCCCGACGGGGTCCAGCTCGTCGTGTCACCCGGCAACCACGACTCCGCGGCGTCGGCCGACGCGTACGCCGGTGCGGGGGCGCGGGTGCTCGGCGGCAAGGTCGTCGAGGTCGACGGGCTTCGCATCCTCGGCGACTCCGACCCCAACGAGACGCGCGCGGGCACGGGCACGGCCTCGCTCGGGGAGAGCGCCGTGGACGCGGGCGTGCGCCTCGGCCGGACCGCGTGCGACGAGGGCGGCGTCGACCTGCTGCTCATCCACACACCGGCCGTCGGTGAGTCCGCGCTCGCGAGCGGGTGCGTCCCGGCGCAGGTCTCCGGCCACCTGCACCGCCGCACGGACCCGCGGCAGGTGGGCCTCGGCATCCGCTACATCAGCTCGAGCACGGCGGGCGCGACCCTCGGCGAGGCGACGGTCGGGCCGCTCAACGGGACGGCCGAGATGACGGTGCTGCGCTGGGACCCGGCCACGCGCCTGCTCGTGGACTACCAGGTGGTGCTGGTCAGCCCGGACGCGCGGGTCTCGGTCCAGCCGCGGCGCGCGTGGCCCGCGATCGTCCTGCCCGACCAGGGCTGGGCGGGTCCGTTCGGCGGCATGCTGCCGTCGTGACGCACGCGGGCTCGGGCGGGCCGCCGGTTCACCCGTGCCAGCGACGAGCGACGGGCTTACCGTGGAGCGGTGGCACAGCGGCACGGGGAGCGGCCGCGACGGTCGAGGGTGACCGCCGCGCTCATGAGCGCGCTGCTCGGGCTCGTCGCGCTGGTCGGGACACTGGTGCTGACCGCGCCCGCCCAGGCCGCGGCCGACACGGATCACCTGGTGGCGGGCGAGAGGCTCGGTGCGCGCGAGTCGCTGGTGTCTCCCGGTGGCTCGGCCGTGCTCGTCGTGCAGAGCTCGGGACGGGTGTCGCTGTACGGGCCGGACGGCGACGTGGTGTGGACGGTCGACGGGCGCGTGCGGGGTGCCACGCTCGGGCTCGACGCCCAGGGACGGCTGCGTCTGGTGGCCCCCGACGGACGCGAGCTGTGGACGCCGGACGCCGACGAGGGCGTGCAGGTCCTCGGCGCGCGCCTCGAGGTGCGGGACGACGGCGACCTCGTGCTCCTCGACGCGGCGGGCGCCACGGTCTGGGCCACGGGGACGGCGCAGCGCGCGAGCGCGCTGACCGCGGGCGGGTCGGTCGTGCCCGGACAGCCGCTCACGTCGCCCGACGGACGGCACGTGCTCGTCGTGCGGCGCACGGGCAACGTGGTGCTCCTCGGCCCGGACTCGCTGCCGCGGTGGGCGGCGGGCACCGACGGCCAGGGGGCCGCGCTGACGCTCGACGAGGCGGGCGTGCTCGTCGTGCGCGACGACGACGGTGCCGTGGTGTGGCGCACGCACCGCGCACCTGTGCCGGGCTCGACGCTCGTCCTGCAGGACGACGGCGACCTGGTGCTCCTCGCGCCCGACGGGTCGGCCCTCTGGAGCTCGGGCACGGGGCTGGGAGCCGCGAGTCTCGCCGTCGACGACGCGCTGGTCACCGGCGGCCACCTCGACGGCCCCGACGGGCACCTGCGCCTGACGCTCACGCAGGACGAGCTCGCGCTGCGGTACGACGAGACGGTCGTCTGGCAGGCGCCGGCCGTGCCCGGTCCAGGGGCGAGCGTGCGCGTGCGCAGCGACGGACGCCTCGTGCTCGTCGGGGGCGACGGCCGGGCGCTGTGGGGCACGCCCGCCCCGGACGGCGCGGCCGTGCCCGGGACGACGCTGCGGCTCGACTCCGCGGGCGCCCTGCTCACCGCAGGTAACGGCCAGGAGCTGTGGCGAATGGACGTGCCGCAGGACGTGCTCGTGAGCGTCGAGCAGCCCGTGGACTGCACGCTCGTCACCGCGCCTGTCCCGCTCGCGAGCACCGTCCTGACCAGCCACAGCGTGCGGGTGCACGCGTGCCTGGCGGACGCGGTCGACGGTCTGATCACGCAGGCGCGCGCCGCGGGCATCGAGCTCGGGGCCTCCGGCTGGCGCAGTCGCGAGCAGCAGCAGGCCGCGCGCGAACGCAACTGCCGCACGACCAGCAGCGGAGCGGTGGTCTGCCACCCGCCGACCGCGGTGCCGGGGCACTCGCGCCACGAGTGGGGGCTCGCGCTGGACCTGACCGACCACGGTCGCCTGATCCGGACCGGGACGCCCGCGTGGGAGTGGCTCGTCGAGCACGCGGGTGACTACGGCCTGCGCAACCTGCCGGGTGAGCCGTGGCACTGGAGCGTGGACGGGTCCTGACCGCACGCCGGGCGCTGGCCTAGCCTGGTCGTCGTGCCCGACCCCACGAGCGAACCCACGCCCGCGCTGACCCCTGTCGCGCAGGACTACCTCAAGGTGGTGTGGTCCGCGACCGAGTGGGCCGAGCGTCCGGTGACGACGAAGCTGCTCGCGTCGCGGCTCGGCGTGGGTGCCTCGACGGTGTCCGAGACCGTGCGACGGCTCGCCGACCAGGGCCTGCTCACGCACGAGCCGTACGGCGCGGTCGGGCTGACCGACGACGGTCGTCGGCACGCGCTCGCCGTGGTGCGCCGGCACCGGCTGGTCGAGACGTTCCTCGTCGAGGTGCTCGGCTACGGCTGGGACGAGGTGCACGACGAGGCGGAGGTGCTCGAGCACGCGGTCAGCGACGTGTTCGTCGATCGGATCGCCGAGCACCTCGGGCATCCCGTGCGCGACCCGCACGGCGACCCGATCCCCGGCCCCGACGGACGTGTCGACGCGCCCGACGCGACGATGCTGTGGGACGCGGGGCCCGGCGGCTGCACGGTCGCGCGCATCAGCGACGCCGACCCGGACCTGCTGCGCTACCTCGACGAGGTGGGCATCGGGCTCGACACGGTCGTGACGGTCGGGGCGCGCCGCGACGCGGTCGGCACCGTGGCGGTCGCCGTCGCCGGCCGCCAGGTGGACCTCGGCCAGGTCGCGGCGCACGCGATCTGGGTCGTCCCCGAGCTGACGACCGACTGAGCCCTCAGCGTCGTCGCGTGCCGAACACGGAGCGGGTGATCTCCCGCCCCAGCTGCGTGCCGACCGAGCGGAGCAGTGAGTCGAACGCGCCGCCCGTGCGCTGCCGGGTCTTCTTGGCGGCCGCCTGCGCCTCCCTCTCGCGCTGCTTGGCGACCTTCTCGGCCTCCTGCGCGTGCGCCTTGGCCTCGGCGGCGTCCTTCGCGGCCTGCTCGGCCGCCGTGCGCTCGGCAGCGGTGCGCTCGGCGCGCACCGTGAGCAGCTCGTAGGCCGACTCGCGGTCGACCGCCTCGGCGTAGCGCGGGGTGAGCGGGCTCGCCGCGACGGCCGCGGCCAGTCCGTCCGCCGGGGCCGGGTCCATCGAGGACTGCGGCGCCCGCAGGCGCGTCCACGCCACGGGCGTCGGGACGCCCTTCTCGCCCAGCACGGTCACGACGGCCTCGCCCGTGCCGAGCGTGGTGAGCAGCTCCTCGAGGTCGTACGGCGAGGTCGGGAACGTGCGGGCCGCCGCGCGCAGCGCCTTCGCGTCGTCGGGGGTGTAGGCGCGCAGCGCGTGCTGCACGCGGCTGCCGAGCTGGGCCAGCACGTCGGCGGGGACGTCCTTGGGGCTCTGCGTCACGAAGAAGACGCCCACTCCCTTGGACCGGATGAGCCGCACGGTCTGCGTGATCTGCGTGAGGAAGTCGTCCGACGCGTCGTGGAACAGCAGGTGCGCCTCGTCGAAGAAGAACACCAGTCGCGGCTTGTCGGGGTCCCCGACCTCGGGGAGCTCCTGGAACAGCTCCGCGAGCAGCCACATGAGGAACGTCGAGAACAGCGCGGGCCGGTCCTGCACGCCGGGCAGCTCGAGCGCCGTGACGAGCCCGCGACCGTCGGGCGCGGTGCGCAGCAGCTCGGCGACCTCGAACGCCGGCTCGCCGAAGAACGCGTCCGCGCCCTGCGACTGGAGCGTGACGATCTCGCGCAGGATGACCCCGGCCGTGGCCGCCGAGAGCCCGCCGATGCCCTTGAGCTCGGCCTTGCCCTCGTCGCTCACCAGGAACGCGATGGTCGACTGCAGGTCCTTGAGGTCCAGCAGCGCGAGGCCCTGCACGTCGGCCCAGTGCATGATCAGGCCCAGGCTCGACTCCTGCGTCGCGTTCAGCCCCAGCACCTTGGACAGCAGCAGCGGTCCGAAGTCGGTGACGGTCGTGCGCACCGGCACCCCGGTGCCGACCCCGCCCAGGCTCAGGAACTCCACCGGCGAGGCCGTCGCGACCCAGTCCTGCCCGATGCTCGCGGTGCGCGCCAGCAGCTTGTCCGACGGTCCGCCCGGCACGCTCAGGCCCGAGAGGTCACCCTTGATGTCGGCGACGAACACCGGAACGCCAGCGGCCGACAGGCCCTCGGTCATCACCTGCAGCGTCTTGGTCTTGCCCGTCCCGGTCGCACCCGCGACGAGCCCGTGCCGGTTGAGCATCGCCAGCGGGAGCCCGACCTGCACCGCAGGCACCGCGGTGCCGTCTTCCACGAACGAGCCCAGCGGGAGCGTGGCGCCCGCGAACGTGTACCCGGCCTGGACCTGCGCGGCGTGCTCGGACAACGACCCGGTGGTGGCGGGCGGGGCCACGGCCTCGGCCGGAGCAGCGGCCGGTGGTGAGGCAGCGGTCTGCGGTGGGGCAGCAACCTGTGGCGGAGCCGCGGCGTCGGGTAGGGCGGGTGCCTCGGGCGGGGTCGCCTGGCCGGAGGGCGCGGGGGCCTTGCCTGCCGCTGCCTCCGCTGCCTCGAGCGCGGCCTGCGCGGCGGCTGCTCGCGCGGCCGCGGCCTCGGCAGCCGCCTGGGCCGCCGCGGCCCGCAACGCCGCGAGCTCGGGCTCGCCGACGGGTGCGGCAGGGGTGGGGGTGACCTCGCTGTCAGCCATGGCGCGATCCTAGGACCGCCGTGCTCAGCGCGCCGGGGTGTGGCGCACGCCGGCACGTTCCCGCTCGGTAAACTCTGCGGGTGACCTCGACCCCAGCCCCGATCCCCGATCCTGCCGCCGAGCGCGGCGACGACGTCCCGTTCCGCTACACCGCGGAGCTTGCGCGCCAGATCGAGCTCCGGTGGCAGGACGAGTGGCAGGAGCGCGGGACGTTCTTCGCCGCGAACCCGACGGGGCCCCTGACCGACGGCGAGGGCCGCCACGCCGACCCGTCGCGCCGCTCGTTCTTCGTCATGGACATGTTCCCGTACCCCTCGGGCGCGGGCCTGCACATCGGGCACCCCCTGGGGTACATCGCGACCGACGTGGTCGCGCGGTTCCGCCGGATGCAGGGCGACAACGTGCTGCACGCCCTGGGCTTCGACGCGTTCGGGCTGCCCGCCGAGCAGTACGCCGTGCAGACGGGTCAGCACCCGCGCGTGACGACCGAGGCGAACATCGCGATCATGCAGCGTCAGCTGCGTCGCCTGGGCCTGGCGCACGACCCGCGTCGCACGTTCGCGACGATCGACCCGGACTACGTGCGCTGGACGCAGTGGATCTTCCTGCAGATCTTCGAGTCCTGGTACGACGAGGACGCGGTGCGACCCGACGGCGGCCGCGGCAAGGCGCGTCCGATCAGCGAGCTCGAGGCCGAGCTGGCCGCGGGCACGCGGGCGGTCCCGCCCGTCGCCGGCGTGCGCGAGGGCGTCGCGTGGGCCGCGATGGACGCGGTCGAGCGCCGACGGGTGCTGGACGCGCACCGCCTGGCCTACGTCTCCGAGACGCCGGTCAACTGGTGCCCCGGCCTGGGGACCGTCCTCGCGAACGAGGAGGTCACGGCCGACGGCCGCTCCGAGCGCGGCAACTTCCCGGTGTTCCAGCGCAGCCTGCGGCAGTGGAACATGCGGATCACGGCCTACGCGGACCGCCTGACCGACGACCTGGAGCACATCGACTGGCCCGAGAAGGTCAAGTCGATGCAGCGCAACTGGATCGGACGCTCGTCGGGCGCGCGCGTGCGGTTCGCGGTCGAGGGCGGCCAGTCCGTCGAGGTGTTCACCACGCGGCCCGACACGCTGTTCGGTGCGACCTTCATGGTCGTCGCGCCCGAGCACCCGCTGCTCGACGAGGTGCCCGCTGCCTGGCCCGACGGGACGAAGTCGGTGTGGACCGGCGGCCACGAGTCGCCCGCGGCGGCGGTCGCGGCGTACCGCGCGGAGGCGGCGGCGAAGACCGCGGTGGAACGACAGGCGGACGCGGGCCGCAAGACCGGCGTGTTCACGGGCCACCTGGCCGTCAACCCGGTCAACGGCGAGCTGCTGCCGGTGTTCACGGCCGACTACGTGCTCATGGGCTACGGGACCGGCGCGATCATGGCGGTCCCGGGCGGCGACGCTCGCGACTTCGCGTTCGCGCAGGCCTTCGACCTGCCGGTGGTCTACACGATCGAGGGCGACGAGACGGACGCGGCCCGCACCGGCGACGGCGCGGTGGTGAACTCCTCGAACGACGAGGTCTCGCTCGACGGTCTGGACGTCGCGACCGCCAAGGCGCGCATCGTCGAGTGGCTGTCGGCCAAGGGCGTGGGCTCCGAGACCATCACGTACCGCCTGCGCGACTGGCTGTTCAGCCGGCAGCGCTACTGGGGCGAGCCGTTCCCGATCGTCTACGACGAGAACGACCTGCCGATCGCGCTGCCCGTCGACCTGCTGCCCGTCGACCTGCCCGAGGTGCCGGACTACGCGCCGCGCACGTTCGACGCCGACGACGCGCACTCCTCTCCCGAGCCGCCGCTGGGCCGCAACACCGACTGGGTCGACGTCACGCTCGACCTCGGAGACGGGCCCAAGGTGTACCGCCGCGACACCAACACCATGCCCAACTGGGCCGGCTCGTGCTGGTACTACCTGCGCTACCTGGACCCCACGGCCGACGAGGTCCTCGTCGACCCCGTGCTGGAGAAGTTCTGGCTGGCGCCGGGGCACAGCGGCGACGCGACCGACACCGTCGGTGGCGTGGACCTGTACGTCGGCGGGGTCGAGCACGCGGTGCTGCACCTGCTGTACGCACGGTTCTGGCACAAGGTGCTGTTCGACCTCGGCCACGTCAGCGGTGCCGAGCCGTTCCACAAGCTCTTCAACCAGGGCTACATCCAGGCGTACGCCTACACCGACGAGCGCGGCGTGCACGTCGAGGCGGCCGAGGTCGTCGAGGACGAGTCGTCGCCGACCGGCTTCACCTGGCAGGGCGAGCCCGTCCACCGCGAGTACGGGAAGATGGGCAAGTCGCTGAAGAACATGGTGACGCCCGACGAGATGTACGCCGAGTACGGCGCCGACACGCTGCGCGTGTACGAGATGTCGATGGGTCCGCTCGACCTGTCGCGGCCGTGGGAGACGCGCGCGGTCGTCGGGTCGCAGCGGTTCTTGCAGCGGCTGTGGCGCAACGTCGTCTCCGAGTCCGACGGCACGCTCGTCGTGACCGAGGATGCGCCGTCCGACGAGACGCTGCGCGTGCTGCACCGCACGGTCGCGGACGTCACCGAGGACATGGCGGCCATGCGGATCAACACCGCGATCGCCAAGCTCATCGTGCTCAACAACCACCTGACGACGCTGTCCGCGGCACCGCGCGCCGCGGTCGAGGCGCTCGTGCTCATGACCGCGCCCGTCGCGCCCCACGTCGCCGAGGAGCTGTGGTCTCGGCTGGGCCACGAGCGCTCGCTCGCGCACGAGCCGTACCCGGTCGCCGATCCCGCGTACCTGGTCGAGGACACCGTCACGTGCGTGTTCCAGGTCGCGGGCAAGGTCCGCGGACGCGCCGAGGTCTCGCCGCAGGTCACGCAGGACGTGCTGCAGGAGCTGGCCCTGGCGGACGCCGGCGTGCAGCGCGCGCTCGACGGCCGCGGCGTGCGCACCGTGATCGTGCGCGCCCCGAAGCTCGTCAACGTGGTGCCGGCCTGATCGGGCGGCGCCCACGCGGCTCCGGCGCACCCGCGCCGGTCGCCGTCGTGACCGACTCCACCGCGTCGCTGCCCGTCGGGGTGGCGCAGCGGTGGGGGATCGGCGTAGTGCCGCTCGACGTGCTCGTCGGGACCGAGCGCCACGTCGAGGGCGTGGACCTGAGCCCCGCGGACCTGCTCGCCGCGCTGCAGCGCGGTACGCGCGTGAGCACGTCGCAGCCGCCCCCGGCGGCGTTCGCGGCGGCCTACCGGGCGGCGGCCGAGGCCGGGGCCCGCGAGATCGTGTCCGTGCACCTGTCGGGCGAGCTGTCGGGGACGGTCGGCGCCGCGCGTGTCGCTGCGGCCGACGCGTCCGTGCCCGTGCACGTCGTGGACTCCGCGGTGACCGTGATGGCGCTGGGCTACACCGTCCTGGCCGCGGCACGGTTCGCTCGCGGCTGGGGTGCGCCGTCGGGCGCGCTGCTCGACGGGCCACCGGTCCTCGCCCTGCCCGAGCCGCCCCGCGCGGGCGAGCGCGTCGGTGCCTGGGTCACGCGCGTGCTCGGACGCGCGCCCGAGCCCGACGAGCTGCCCGACGGCTCGGCGGTGGCGCGCCTCGCGCGCGAGCGCAGCGCGCAGGCGCGCGCGTGGTTCCTCGTCGACTCGCTGGACCACCTGCGTCGCGGGGGACGGCTCTCGGCACCGGCCGCCGCACTCGGCACGGTGCTCGGCCTGCGACCGTTGCTCACGCTCGACGACGGGCACGTGGTGGTCGCCGAGAAGGTGCGTACCCGACGAGCCGCGCGCGAGCGGCTCGAGGTGCTGGCCCGGACGCATGCGGCCACGCGCGGGCAGGTGCGCGTCGCGGTGCACCACCTCGGACAGCCCGAGCTCGCGGCGGACCTCGTCGCGCAGGTGGAGCAGTGGCCGAGCGTGACAGAGGCCGTCGCGTGCGAGACGAGCGCGGCGATCGCGGCGCACGTCGGCCCCGGCCTCCTCGCGCTCGTCGTCGTCGACGCCTGACCGCTCGCGGCGACTGCACGCTGGCTCCGCACGCCGGTTCCGCATGCTCGTGCTGCACGCAGGCTCCGCTGTCGGCTGACCACGTCCGTTCGTCGGCCGCGCGGGGTGGCGAGCCGACCCCAGCCCTGTGGGCGCGCGCGCCCTCCACAACCTGCGCGGCGCCCGCCGTCGCCCGCCCGCGCCGTTCCCTAGCGTTCGGGCGGTGATCCCGCGTGAGCGTGCCTCGTCCTCGGGACGCGCGGTGCGTGCACGCCTGGCGGTCCTGGCCGCGCGGCAGATCACGCCCCCGGTGGAGGCGGCCGTGCCGGCGCCTGCCGGCCGCTCGTCCGCCGGTGACGCATCCGCAGGGCACGCGCCCGGTGCGGCGCCGTTCGGTGACGCGCTCGCGGCGGCGGCCGCGCGGTATGCCGACGCGCACGGGGTCCTGCCCGGGCCCGAGGCCGTGCGCTCCCGGGTGCGGTGGCACCTGAGCCCACGCTCGGCGCTCGCCGCCGGGGTCGCCGTCGCGCTCGTCGCCGGGGGTGTCGCGCTGCGAGCTGCCGCCACGCGACCCGGCGATCCTGTCGAGCTGCCGGTGCCGTTGCCCGCCGCGACGAGCCCTGCCGCGACGAGCCCTGCCGCGACGAACCCCACCGCGACGAGCAACGCCGCGGACGCGTCGGCGACGGGTCCGGGGCAGGTGGTCGTCGACGTCGCCGGAGCGGTCGTGCACCCGGGGGTCGTGCGGCTGCCGGCGGGCTCACGTGTCGTCGATGCGCTCACCGCCGCGGGCGGCGCCGACGCCGACGCCGACCTCACGCGGCTCAACCTCGCGCGCCTGCTGGTCGACGCCGAGCAGGTCCTCGTGCCGCGTCAGGGCGATCCCGTAGCGCCGGCAGCCGGCGCGGGAGTACCGGCACCCGGAGCGGCGGGCGACTCCCGGGTCGACCTCAACACGGCCGACGCCGCGACGCTCGAGACCCTGCCCGGCATCGGGCCCGTGCTCGCCGAGCGCATCGCCGCGTACCGGCAGGAGCACCCGTTCTCGAGCGTGGACGAGCTGCTCGACGTCGTCGGCATCGGCCCGGCGCTGCTCGACCAGCTCCGCGACCAGGTCAGGGTGTGATGCCGCCGGACCCGTCGCTCCAGGACGCGACACAGCGTGCCCCGGTGCAGCCCACGCCGGCACAACCCGCCCCGGAACCGCGGCCCGCGGAGCCGGTGCGGACGATCGACCTCCGTCTCGTCCCGGCCGCCGTGGGCGCGTGGGTGCTGGCGCTCGTCGTCGTGCGCGTGCCGGTGGGACTCTGCGCGGGCGGGTGCGCGGTGCTCGCATTGGGTGCGCTCGCGATCGGTGGCGCGGGCGTGCGCCGGCGGTGGGGAGCAGCGGTGCGGGACTCGCGGAGGGCGGCCGTCGCGCTCGCGCTGCTCACCGCGGCGGCCGTCGGGTGGGCGGGCGGAGCACAGGTGGACGCGCGCGAGCAGGGGCTCCTGCCGGAGCTCGCGCGGGCGCAGTCGGTCGGTGTGCTCGTGGGGCGCGTGGTCGCGGAGCCGCGGCCGGTGCGTGCGGCGTGGCCCGGTGCGCCGCCGCGCGTCCGGCTGGTCGTGGACGCGAGCCGCGTGACCGCCGGCGGGCGGACGTCGGACGCCCGCGGTCAGGTCGTGGTCGTGGGTGAGCCCATGGCGGGCCTGGCCTACGGCGCGCTGGTCGAGGTCGCCGGCCGGCTGCGTGCGGGCGCGCCCGGAGCGCGCGAGGTCGCGCTGCTCGTCGCCTCGGGTCCCGCCGAGACCCGGCACGCGCCGCGCGCGTGGGACGCCCTCGCCGCGCGCGCGTCCGCGGGGGTGCGTGCGCTCGCGGGCGAGCTCCCGGGCGACGCCGGTGCGCTGCTGCCCGGCGTGACCGTCGGGGACACGACGGCCGTGCCCGACGACCTCACCGACGCGATGCGCGCCTCCGGCCTGACCCACCTCGTGGCGGTCTCCGGGGCGCACTTCGGGCTGGTCGCGGCGCTCGTGCTCGCCGCCGGTGCGGCGCTGCGCCTGCCGCCGCGTGCCCAGGCGCTCGCGGCGGGAGGGGCGATGCTCGCGATGCTCGTCCTCGTGCACCCCGAGCCGAGCGTGGTCCGCGCCGCGGCCATGGGTGCAGTGGGGATCGCGGGACTGGCCGCTGGTCGACCCGCTCGTTCGCCGGCAGCGCTCTCGACCGCGGTCGTCCTCCTCCTGCTCGTCGACCCGTGGCTCGCCGGCGAGCTCGGCTTCGCGCTGTCGGTCGTGGCGACCGCGGGGATCGTGCTGCTCGGCGGGCCGCTCGCGCGGCGGTGGTCCGTCCGGCTCGGGCGGGGCGCCGCCACGGCGCTGGCGGTGCCGGTCGCGGCGCAGCTCGTGTGCGCGCCGCTCGTCCTGGTGGTCAGCGGGACCGTCACGCCCTGGGGCGTCCTGGCGAACATCGTCGCCGCGCCTGCCGTCGCCCCCGCGACGCTGCTGGGGCTCCTGTCGGCCGTCCTCGCGCCGTGGTGGCCGGGGGCCGCCACCGCCGTCTCGGCTGCGGCGGGGGCCGCCTGCTGGTGGATCGGCGCGGTCGCGCGACGCAGCGCCGCGTTGCCGGGCGCACAGCTCGAGTGGCTGCCCGGGCTCGCGGGGACGGTCCTCCTGGTCGCCGTGGGCGTCGCCGCGGCTCGCCTGCTGCTCGGCCGCCGTCACCGGCTGTCGGCGGGGTCTGGCAGGCTGGTCCCGTGCCCGCGCCGACCCGTTCCAGCCGATCCTCCGGCACCGCTCGTTCTGGCACCGCTCGTTCCGGCACCCGCTCCGGGCAGGGCCGATCGGGCGCGCCCGGCCTGACGTGGGAGGAGGCCGCGCCGGCACCGATCGTGCTGGTGCGCGGCACGGAGGGGCTGCTGGTCGACCGCGCGACGGAGCGGATCGTGGCGCTCGCGCGCGAGGCGGACGCGGACGTCGAGGTGACCCGGCTGGAAGGGGCGGTCTACACCGCGGGGATGCTGGGTGTGACCACCAGCCCGTCGCTCTTCGCCGAGGACAAGGTCGTCGTCGTCGACGGCTTCGAGGCGGGCACCGAGGACCTCTTCGCGGACGTGCAGAGCTATCTGCCCTCGCCCGCGCCTGGGGTCGTGCTGGTGCTGCGGCACGGCGGCGGTGTGCGGGGCAAGAAGACGCTCGACGCGCTGCGCGCCGCGCAGGTGCCCGAGATCACGTGCGACGCCGTGACGTCCGACGCCGACAAGACCCAGTTCGTGACGGCTGAGCTGCGCCGGGCCGGCCGACGCGCCGACGCCGGAGCTGTGCGCGCGCTCGTCGACGCCGTCGGCAGCGACCTGCGCGAGCTCGCGTCGTCCTGCGCCCAGCTCGTCGCGGACACGACCGGGATGATCGGCGTCGAGGCGGTCGAGCGCTACTACGGCGGCCGGATCGAGGCGACCGGCTTCCGAGTCGCCGACGCCGCGGTGGCGGGCGACGCCGGGCAGGCGGTCGCGCTCCTGCGGCACGCGCTCGCGACGGGCCTCGACCCGGTGCCGATCGTGGCGGCGCTCGCCACCAAGCTGCGCACGCTCGCGAAGGTCGGGGCGACGCGGAGCAAGGGGCAGGGCGCCCTGCGCGAGCTCGGCCTCGCACCGTGGCAGGTGGACCGGGCGCTGCGCGAGCTGCGCACCTGGACCCCCGAGGGCCTGGCCGTCGCGATCGGCGCGGTCGCCGCGGCCGACGCCGAGGTCAAGGGCGAGGGCCGCGACCCGCGGTTCGCGGTCGAGCGCGCCGTGCTGCGCGTGGCTGCGGCCTCGCACGCCTGATCGGGGGTTCAGCGAGCCGACCCGGCGGCCGCAGCCTTGGGCACGCAGCGCGTCAGGCACTGCCTCAGGGCAAGCAGCGACTGCGTCTCAGGTTCGGCGTCTCAGGCGCGCAGCGTCGCGGCCGGGCCGAGGACGTCGCCCTGCAGCAGGTCGAAGCCCCACGCGACGCAGTGGTCGACGAGCGCGCGATCGCTGACCCGCTCGGCGACCACCTGGGCGCCCCCGCTGCGTGCGAGCTCGACCAGCGCGCTCCCGTGCTGCAGCAGGTCACGGCAGTCGATCTTGACGTAGTCGGCCCAGGGCAGCATCGCGAGCTGCGCGGCGGAGGCGGTGAAGTCGTCGAGGGCGAGCCGGTAGCCCGCGTCCCGGAGCCTGGTCAGGCCGGCGAGCGAGTCGTCGTCGGCCGGGACGGTCTCGAGGACCTCGAGCACGAGCTGGCCGCGGTGCGGCGGGAGCGCGCGGGTGTCGACGAGGTACCCGCGCGTGACGTTCACGAACGCGAGCGCGGTGCCCAGCTCCATGCTGGCGATGCGCGAGAGCACGGCCTCGGTCGCGTCCTCCTGGCGGTTCTCGTCCCAGCTGTCGACGCCCGCGGGTGTCCCGTCCGCCGTGCGGTACAGCAGCTCGTAGCCGTGCAGGACACCCTCAGGTGACCAGATCGGCTGGCGCGCGACCTGCGGCGGGGAGGGCCGCGGCGCCTGCGCGTGGGGAGTCACACCCGATGAGAGGGCGTGCCGCGCCGTCCATGACGCCGTTTCGCGTGACACTTTCGCCGGCGTCCCGTCCGTCGTCGTTCAGTCGACGATCTGAGCGCCGGCGCGGTCGAGCACTCCCGCGCGCTCGAGCAGGTTCCCCTGGAACAGCGTGAGGCCGAGGTCGCGTGCGTGCGCCATCGCCTCGGGTGTCTCGACGTACTCGGCGATCAGGCTCGCGCCGTAGGACCGTGCGAGCGTCACGACGGGGTGGCCCTCGACGTCGAGGTCACGCACGTCGACCTTGACGTAGTCCGCGTGGGGGAGGAGCCGGCGCTGCGCAGGGCTGCTCACGAACGACGGGAGCGCGAAGCGGTAGCCCTCGGTCCGCAGGCGCCGGACGCCCGCGAGGACCTCGGCGTCGATCGGGACGGTGTCCGGCACGACGATGACGAGGCGGTCCGGTCGACGGGGGACCGCGAGCTCTCCGACGAGGTAGGCGCGCGTGCAGCGGACGAACAGCAGCCGACCGTTCGCGACGCGCTCGAGATCGGCGCGGCCGAACGTCGCGGCGAGCACGTGGGCGGTGGCCCGCTCGTGCTGACGGGCGCTCCACTCCGCGGCTCCCCGCGTCGGCTCGCCCTGCGAACGGTAGGAGAACTCGTAGGCAACTGGTTGCCCGGAGGATGTGAAGATGCCCTGCCGGGCGACGAGCACGGGCGCCGACGACACGTGCGCTTCCCACTGGGTGCGCAGTGATCCTGGGATCGCGTCGTCCACCGCCGCCGCGAGGCGCCGGAGGCCCGCATCGTCGAGGTCGTCCGTCACGTCCCCCATTCGATCACACGGTGACGTGAGGCCTGCCTGTTCGAGCGGGTGGAAATCGCTCGCCGCAAACGATTCGGTCTCTGCTCGGCGAGTCGCCCGGTGTGTCGGACATCTCCCTTTCGGCGGCCGGGGTTCGTCGGCCGCGCGCATCCGACGAAGGTCCCGACAACGCCACGAGGCGTCACCCTCACGGGTGACGCCTCGTTCCTCGCGCCGGGGCGCGAGACGTGCGTGTGGATCAGAGCGCGTTGACGGTCTTCGCGAGCGCCGACTTCTTGTTCGCGGCCTGGTTGGCGTGGATGACGCCCTTGCTCACGGCCTTGTCGAGCTTCTTCGACGCGGTCTGCAGAGCGGCGGTCGCCGCCTCCTTGTCGCCGCCGGCGACAGCCTCGCGGACGCGACGGACGTGCGTCTTGAGCTCCGACTTCACCGACTTGTTGCGCAGGCGCGCCTTCTCGTTGGTGCGGATGCGCTTGATCTGGGACTTGATGTTCGCCACGTGTGGACTCTCTTGTGCGTTCGCCGAAGCGATCTGACAGGTCGTAGAGGGCGCGCGCAGCTCCGGGACTGGGGCGTGGGGACACCCTCGGAGAGGAGCTGGGCGAGTGCCCGCCGACCTGGGCGGACACGCGAGCGACCATGTTACCCGACCCACGGGCCTTCCCCAAGCCCGCCCGGTCTGACGCCGGGTCGCAGGGCGGGTCCCGACGACGCGGGCTCGTGCCGCGCGATCTCGAGGGCGTCACCTCGGTGACCCCGACACCACGGCCGCGTCCGGTCAGCGACCGCGCAGCTCGGCGAGCGCTGAGGTGACGTGCGCGAACAGCGCGGGCTCGACGATCGCGCCCTCGCGCCGGATCGTCGCGGGGTCGAGGCACAGCACGCGGTCGAGCCGCACCTCGCTCTCGCGCCGCCTGCTGTCCCACGGGCCCGCCCCGATGTCGAGCCAGTACCGCCCGCGACGGGCCTCCCGCTCGGCGTTGCGGTCGTGGTCCTTGCTCGTGAGCATCAGGGCGAGCACGTGCTCGCCGTCCCACCCGACGACGAGCACCGGCCGGTCCTTGCCCTGCGTCGCGTCCTCCTCGTAGGGCACCCAGGTCCAGACGATCTCGCCCGGGTCCGCGGCGCCGTCGAGGTCGGGGCTGTACTCGGTGCGCACGGGGCCGACGTGGTCGGCGAGCACGACCCGGTGCGCGGTCGTCGTCGGACCGGGCGCGGGTCCCGGACCGCTCGTCGGGCGCGCGGTCGACCCGCGCGTGGACCTCGTCGCGCCACCCGCGGGACGCCGGCGGGAGAGCACGCCGAGGACGGCAGCGGCCGTCTGCCGCAGCAGCGACGACCAGCTCGGGGATGCAGGCACGGACCAGAACCTAGCGAACTCGTCAGGACGCCGGGGCCCCGACCGGTCGGGACGACGACCCGCCCGGCGGGGGACCTTCTCGCCGTAACGCGCCGTTGACACAGCGGCGCTACGTTCGCCCCATGGCGGACCTCTTCGACGACTATCCGGCCGGGGTCGCCTGGGACGAGATGCTCGACACCGCGACCGGCCCGCGGGCGGCATACCGGCAGGTACATGCTGCCCTGGCCCAGCTCTCGGCCGGGGAGCTGCGGGCTCGGGCCGACGCGCTCGCCCGGTCCTACCTCACGCAGGGCGTCACGTTCGACTTCGCGGGCGAGGAACGACCGTTCCCGCTCGACGTGGTGCCGCGCGTGCTGGCGAGCCAGGAGTGGGACCACGTCGCGCCGGGCGTCGCGCAGCGGGTGCGCGCGCTCGAGGCGTTCCTCGCGGACGTGTACGGGCCGCAGCGCGTGATCGCCGACGGCGTGCTGCCGCGCTCGGTCGTCGTCTCCTCGACCAACTACTGCCGCGCGGCGCGCGGGATCACCCCGCCCAACGGCGTCCGGGTGCACGTGTCGGGCATCGACCTGATCCGCGACTCGCTGGGTGGCTGGCGCGTGCTCGAGGACAACGTGCGCGTGCCGAGCGGCGTCAGCTACGTGCTGTCGAACCGCCGCGCCATGGCGCAGAGCTTCCCCGAGCTGTTCGCGGCGCTGCGGATCCGCCCGGTGGCCGACTACCCGCGGCGCCTGCTGGCCGCGCTCACGGCGGCCGCCCCCGCAGGCGTCGACGAGCCGACGGTCGTCGTCCTGACGCCCGGCGTCTACAACAGCGCGTACTTCGAGCACTCGCTGCTCGCGCGGACCATGGGCGTCGAGCTCGTCGAGGGCCGCGACCTGTTCTGCGCGGGCGGGCGTGTGTGGATGCGCACCACGCAGGGCCGCCGGCGCGTCGACGTGATCTACCGCCGGGTCGACGACGAGTTCCTGGACCCGGTGACGTTCCGCGCCGACTCGCTGCTGGGGTCGCCCGGGCTCATGACGTGCGCACGCAACGGGACCGTGACGATCGCCAACGCCGTGGGCAACGGCGTCGCGGACGACAAGCTCGTCTACACCTACGTGCCGGACCTCATCCGCTACTACCTCGGCGAGGAGCCGATCCTCGCGAACGTCGACACGTGGCGCCTCGAGGAGCCCGGCTCGCTCGAGGAGGTGCTGGACCGGCTCGACGAGCTCGTCGTCAAGCCCGTGGACGGCTCGGGCGGCAAGGGGCTCGTCGTCGGGCCGGCGGCGAGCAAGGAGGAGCTCGCGGCCCTGCGTTCCCGGCTGCAGGCGGACCCGCGGGGCTGGATCGCGCAGCCCGTGGTGCAGCTCTCCACGCTGCCGACGCTCGTCGACGACGGGCTCCGGCCGCGGCACACCGACCTGCGACCGTTCGCCGTCAACGACGGCGAGGACGTGTGGGTGCTGCCGGGCGGCCTGACGCGCGTCGCGCTGCCCGAGGGCAGGCTCGTCGTGAACTCCTCGCAGGGTGGCGGGTCGAAGGACACGTGGGTGCTCGGCGGGTCGCCGCCGCGTCGCGCGGCCGCGCCGCTGCAGCACCATCCCGTCCCGGTGGGCAACGCGGTCCCGATCGAGGCGAACCCGCAGGACATCCGCGCGCACGTCATGCAGCAGCAGCAGACGTCGCTCGAGGTCCCGAGCACGGAGGTGGGCACGTGCTGAGCCGCATCGCCGAGTCGCTGTTCTGGATCGGCCGCTACGTCGAGCGGTCCGACGACACCGCGCGCCTGCTCGACGTCCACCTGCAGATCCTGCTCGAGGACCCGTGGGCCGAGGTCGACCTCGCGTGCCGGTCGCTGCTGTCGGTCATGGACCGGCCGAACCCGCCGCAGGACGTCGCGATCGGGCGTGTCGAGGTGCTCGACGTGCTCGCGTACGACCGGTTCTCGCCGTCGTCGATCGCCGGGGCGCTCGTCGCGGCGCGCGAGAACGCCCGCCGGGCGCGTGAGGTGATCTCCACCGAGCTGTGGGAGAGCCTGAACGCGACGTGGAACCAGCTGCCGTCACACATGCGTCCCGCGCGGCCGCACGACTACTTCACGTGGGTGCGCGAGCGTGCCGCGGTCGTGGCCGGGATCATCGACGCGACGATCTCGCGCGACGACACCTGGGCGTTCCTGGTGCTCGGTCGCTCGATCGAGCGCGCGGACATGACGGCGCGCCTGCTCACGACCCGTGCGCTCGCGGGCACCGGGGGGCCCGGCTGGACGACGCTGCTGCGCTCGTGCGGCGCGCACGAGGCGTTCCTGCGCACGTACCGCGGGATCGCGTCCGACGAGCGTGCGGCAGGCTTCCTGCTGCTCGACCGGTTGTTCCCGCGGTCGATCGTGTACGCGCTCAACCAGGCCGACGCGTGCCTCGCGGCGCTCGAGCCGGTGGTCGACCGGGCCAGCGTCGACGACGCCCGCCGGCACATCGGCCTGGTGCGGACCAACCTCGAGTACCGGCCGCTGATCGACGTCCTCGATGCGCTCCCGCACGAGATGGAGCAGGTGCAGCGTGCGTGCGCGGCCGCGTCCGACGCGGTGCGCGGGCGGTACTTCCCGTCGGCCGCCACGACGACCTGGATGGGGGAGAACCTGTGAGCCGGCTGCGCGTGGTGCACACCTCGACGTTCCGCTACGCGACGCCCGTGCAGGCGTCCTACAACGAGGCGCGCATGACACCCGTCTCGCAGGCGGGCCAGACCGTCGTCTCGTCGCACCTGGAGGCGCGGCCGCAGACGTGGTCGTACGAGTACCGCGACTACTGGGGCACGGCCGTGACGGCGTTCGAGGTCCTGGTGCCGCACGAGTCGATGGTCATCACCGCCGAGCACGTGGTCGAGACCGGGGAGCTCGTCGCACCGCGCACCGTCCTCGGCTGGGACGAGCTCGCCGCGCCCGACGTGCGGGACCGGATGGCCGAGTTCCTGTCGGACACGCCGACGACCGCACCGCCGCAGGGGGTCGTCGAGCTCGCGGTCGCCGCCGCCGACGGGCTCGGGCCCGCGGACGCCGCGGTGGCCGTGTGCAGCGCGCTGCGGGACCGGGTCGAGTACATCCCGGGTGCGACCGCCGTGCACACGCCCGCCACCGAGGCGTGGGACGCGAAGGCAGGTGTGTGCCAGGACGTCGCGCACCTCGCGCTCGGCGCGCTGCGCTCGCTCGGCATCCCCGCGCGCTACGTCTCGGGCTACCTGCACCCCTCGCGTGGCGGCGAGATCGGCGAGACGGTCACGGGCGAGTCGCACGCGTGGGTCGAGTGGTGGGTCGGGGACTGGGTCGCCTACGACCCGACGAACCGCATCCCCGCGGGTGGGCACCACGTGGTGCTCGCGCGGGGACGGTCGTACGACGACGTCGCGCCGCTGCGGGGCATCTACGCAGGTGCGGGCACGCAGGAGCTCGAGGTCGAGGTTCGCATCACGCGCGAGTCATGAGACGCTTCCCGCCGGACAGACGGCGACGAGGCGGCGACCCGGGGGCGACGTGAGTGAGCTGACGACAGACCTGACGACGATCGACCGTGCGGGGCAGGTGCTGGCCCGCCAGGGCGGGCACTGCCGTGCGATGACTGCGCACCTCGAGGCGCACGGGTCGTTGCACGGGTCGCTGGGCCTGATCCTGCTCGGCCTGCAGCCCTACGCCGACGCGGCGCTGAGCACAGGTCGGCTGGTCACGGACACGCTCGGACGGGTCTGCGACACGACCGCCTACACGGCGTCGACGACGTTCTCGGCGTACGTGACCGCCGACGAGTCCGCCTTCGACCGTCTGCGCAGGTTGGGCGGCGACCTCGACGCGGGATGGAACGGGGGTGCGGCACCGCCGGCGACCGCTCCGATCGGTCCCGCCGACTCCGCCGCGCCGCCCAGCTGGGGGAGCACCGACTCCTACCTGTGGGAGTCGATCGGCTCGATGCAGGAGTCCGTGGTCGAGGCGATCGACTCGGCGCGCGACCTGCTCGGCGACGTGGGCCGGTGGGGCGGGTCCGGGGACGGCGTGACCGAGTCGGTCGACGCGTCGTCGTACCTGGTGACGCCCGTGGCGAGCGCGAACGTCATGGAGGACCTGCGCTGGAGCGCGGGGCTTCTGCTCGGCAGCGTGGACTGGGTGTTCGAGCAGCTCGTCGGCTACTCGATGCTCGAGGAGCTCATCTTCAAGCCGTTCGCGGGCGACCCGCGCGGAGTCGAGAAGGCCGCACAGGCGTGGAGCAACGTGAGCGGCGCGCTGCAGGCGGTCGCGGCCAACCACGCGCACCTCGTGTCGACGACGGTCACGGGGTGGTCCGGTGCGGCGGCGGACGCGTTCCGGCTCTCGATGGCGGGGATCAGCCAGGCGCTCCTGAAGGTCGCGCCGCTGTTCGACGCGGTCGCCACCGCGATGGGGGCGGTCGGGCTGCTCATCAAGGGGGTGTGCGCGGGCATCGGCTTCGGACTGCGCAAGCTGTCCCAGCTCCTGATCGAGATCGCCGCCGAGCTCGCGGTGCCGGGCGTGGGGTGGGGCGTCCTGCTCGCCACCGCCTACTGGAAGGTCGAGACGATCTTCGGCATCGTGCGGCTCGTCTACACGCTCATCGAGTCGCTGTTCGACGCGATCGCGTCGTTCGCCGACGCTCAGGCGCAGGCGGTGGGCAGCCTCGCGATCGTCGAGGACCTCGCCGAGGGTGTGTTCCGGCGCGCCGGGGCGGCCGTCTCATGAGCGCCGACGCACGGACGCCGGGTGAGCAGATGGCTGCGGCCTTCGCGCGACTCGAGCAGGCGAGCGCCGCGCTCGCGCAGGTCGTCCGCGCCGCGGACGAGCGCTCGGCGCGCGAGGCCCCGTCGCGGCGCGAGGAGGCCGCGCGCACCGGGCAGCTGGGACCGCACTGGCAGCGCGTGCAGGTGCGCATCGACGCCGGTCAGACGACGCTCGAAGCGGTGCTGGGCGGCCAGGACGGCTCCCCCGAGGCCGTCGCGATCCGCGAGGCGGCGCGCCGTGAGCTGCAGGCGGCCGGCTCGCAGCCGGGTGACCAGGGTGACCTGCTGCGCGACGAGATCACCGCGATGCAGGACCTGCTCGGTAGGCTGCACGGACCGGGCGACGGCGGGCGCGCGTGAGCCGCGCCGTCGAGGGCTGGAGCGCGCGCCAGGCCGACGAGCCGCAGTGCGTGGTCCAGACCCGCGCGGGCGCAGCCGTGCTGCTCGACGCGCTCGCTCGCGCGGTGTCGTGGGCGGGCTTCCGCGTGCGCAGCGTCGACGGCGGCTTCGACGCGGCGCGGGGGATCAGCGGGGGCTACCTCCTCTCGGAGGTCGTGCAGCTGCCCCTCATGACCGCGCTCGCGCGGGTCGAGCTCCAGGTCCGGCTGGCGACCGACGTCGCGCCCGGGGACGACGCGCGCGCGCTCGTGACCTGCGTCGCCGGCGCGCACGAGCTCGGCGCGAGCAAGCGCGTCGCGCGGGCCCTCACGCAGGCCAGCACGGCGCTCGAGCGGTCGGGCTCGGCCACGCTGGTCACCGACTGGAGCGCCGCCTGGCAGCGCGGGACCGACCAGGCGGTCTGACGGGCCAGCGGCCCTGCCGTCACTCCAGGACGAACGTGACCTCCAGGACCACCTGGTAGGCGCTCACCTTGCCGTCGGTGACCTCGACCTTCTGGTCCTTGACCCACGCGCCGGACACGTTGCGCAGCGTCGCCGACGCGCGCTCGATGCCGGTGCGCACCGCGTCGTCGAAGCTCGTCTCGGAGCGGGCGCTGATGCTGGTGATGCGGGCGACTGACGACATGCTCGACCTCCGTGGGACGGGACGTCGGTCGGTGCGGCGCGAGCGCCGGACGGTGCTGCCGTCACCGGCCGTCCTCTCGACTCTCGTCGCGTCGCCCGGACCCCGCAACCGCTGGCAATGCCGCCGGCGGGCGTGCATCGCGCGGGGGATCAGGGGGTCAGCCGACGTGACAGCGCCTCGTCGAGCGCCCGCGCGTCGCCGACCACCCGGACGTCCTGCGGCCCGCGCCGCCCCCAGACGAGCAGCGCGAGGTCCTGCGCGGTGGCCTCGACGGTGACACTCGGATCGGCGCCCTCGTGCCCGTCCGCCACCGGCGCTGGCGCGCCCAGCAGCCACGACCGGGCGGCGTCGGTCGCGACGAGGCGCACGGGGGCGTCGAGCGGCTGCATCCGGCCCATCGCCTCCTGACGCGGCTGCATGACGGTGACGACCTCGTCCACGGTGTCGGACCACACGAGCGGGTCGTCGTCGACCGGCAGGCCCGACGACGCCCGCAGGTCCCACAGGTGCACAGTCGTCTCGTGCAGCTGCCGGCGCCGCCACCACGAGGCGGGGCCGTTCCCGACGAGCGTCCAGCCCTCCGTGTCGCCCAGGCGCTCGAGCGTCTCGCGCAGCTCGGTGGCCTGCGCGGCGTAGAGCTCGTCGAGCACGAACGGTCCGCGTCCGAGCGGGGTCTCCTGCCGCTTGGCGGCCTGCCCTGCCGCCCAGTGGTGGATCCGGCTCAGGTGGACGACGAGGTTCCGCACGCGCCAGCGGCCGCACCAGGGGATCGGGGTGGCCGGGTCGACCTCGCCGATCGAGGACAGGAACTCGGCCTGTGCTCCGCGCAGGAGGTCGAGGTGGTCGAGCTGCGCTCCTGCGGGTGCCTGCGACATGGGACCATGGTGGGGTCGTGTGTCGTGACCGAGAAGGTCCCGCGCGGCCGACGACCGTCGAAGTACCGCCAAGTCACCCACAGTCCCGCCCGGACGACGAGCCAGAACCGGAGCACCCACCGCGTGTCCCCGATCCCGAGTGCCGCAGCCGCAGCGCGCATCCGCCCTGCCGCCACCGCGCCCGAGCTCCTGCGCAACTTCTGCATCATCGCCCACATCGACCACGGCAAGTCGACGCTGGCCGACCGGATGCTGCAGCTCACGGGCGTGGTCGACGCACGCGCGATGCGGGCCCAGTACCTCGACCGCATGGACATCGAGCGCGAGCGCGGCATCACGATCAAGTCGCAGGCCGTGCGCATGCCGTGGGCGGTCCCGGACGAGACAGGCTCGCTCCAGCCGTACGCGCTCAACATGATCGACACGCCCGGGCACGTGGACTTCACGTACGAGGTCTCGCGCTCGCTCGCGGCGTGCGAGGGCGCGGTGCTGCTGGTCGACGCGGCGCAGGGGATCGAGGCGCAGACGCTCGCGAACCTCTACCTCGCGCTCGAGAACGACCTGCAGGTCATCCCGGTGCTCAACAAGATCGACCTGCCCGCGGCGCAGCCTGAGAAGTACGCGGACGAGCTCGCGCGCCTCGTCGGAGGCGACCCGGCCGACGTGCTGAAGGTGTCGGGCAAGACGGGGGTCGGGGTCGAGGAGCTGCTGGACCGCATCGTGGAGCTGGTCCCGGCGCCGGTCGGCGACGCGGACGCGCCCGCACGCGCCATGATCTTCGACTCGGTCTACGACACCTACCGCGGCGTCGTCACGTACGTGCGCGTGGTCGACGGCAACCTCAACCCGCGCGAGCGCATCGCGATGATGTCGACCAAGGCGACACACGAGCTCCTCGAGATCGGCGTCATCAGCCCGGAGCCGGTCCCGACGAAGGGGCTGGGCGTCGGCGAGGTCGGCTACCTCATCACGGGCGTGAAGGACGTGCGCCAGTCGAAGGTCGGTGACACCGTCACCAACTCGGCCAAGCCTGCGGCCGAGGCGCTCGGTGGTTACTCCGACCCCAAGCCCATGGTCTTCTCGGGCCTGTACCCGATCGACGGCTCGGACTACCCGGTGCTGCGCGACGCGCTCGACAAGCTCAAGCTCAACGACGCCGCGCTCAACTACGAGCCCGAGACCTCGGTCGCGCTCGGCTTCGGATTCCGCGTCGGCTTCCTGGGACTGCTGCACCTCGAGATCGTCCGCGAGCGCCTCGAGCGCGAGTTCGACCTCGACCTCATCTCCACGGCGCCCAACGTCGTCTACGACGTCGTCATGGAGGACCGCACCGAGGTCCACGTGACGAACCCGTCGGAGTTCCCCGGCGGCAAGATCCGGGAGGTCCGTGAGCCGATCGTCAAGGCGACGATCCTCGCCCCGGCGGAGTTCATCGGCGCGATCATGGAGCTCTGCCAGACCAAGCGCGGCGACCTGCAGGGCATGGACTACCTGTCCGAGGACCGCGTGGAGATGCGCTACACGCTCCCGCTCGCCGAGATCGTGTTCGACTTCTTCGACCAGCTCAAGTCGCGCACGCGCGGCTACGCGAGCCTCGACTACGAGCCCACGGGCGAGCAGGTCGCCGACCTCGTGAAGGTCGACATCCTGCTGCAGGGCGAGCAGGTCGACGCGTTCTCCGCGATCGCGCACAAGGACAAGGCGTACGCGTACGGCGTGATGATGACCGCCAAGCTCAAGGACCTGATCCCGCGCCAGCAGTTCGAGGTGCCGATCCAGGCCGCGATCGGGTCGCGCGTCATCGCGCGCGAGACGATCCGCGCGATCCGCAAGGACGTGCTGGCCAAGTGCTACGGCGGCGACATCTCCCGCAAGCGCAAGCTCCTCGAGAAGCAGAAGGAGGGCAAGAAGCGCATGAAGACGATCGGTCGGGTCGACGTGCCGCAGGAGGCCTTCATCGCCGCACTGTCGTCGGACGCCGCTGCGCCCAAGGACGCCAAGAAGAAGTGACGTCCCCGCTCGTGAGCACGCCCGCATGAGCCCCGCCCTTCCCGACGGGGACGAGGCGCCCGCCGACGGCGCCCTGCCGGCGTCCGTCGTCGCGGGTGCGCAGACGCGCGCGTTCGGCGTGTACCTGCACGTGCCGTTCTGCACGGTGCGCTGCGGGTACTGCGACTTCAACACCTACACCGCGGTCGAGCTCGGTGGCGGGGCGAGCCAGGCGTCGTACGCCGACACCGCCCGGCGTGAGGTGGCGCTCGCCTCGAGTGTGCTGCGCACGGCCGGGCTGCCCGAGCGCGAGGTGTCCACGGTCTTCGTCGGCGGAGGGACCCCGACGGTCCTGCCGGTCGCCGACCTCGTCGGGATGCTGCGTGCGGTCGACGACGCCTGGGGCCTGGCCGACGACGCCGAGGTGACCACCGAGGCCAACCCCGACTCCGTGACCCCGCAGTCGCTCGCGGCGCTCGCCGCCGGTGGGTTCACGCGCGTCTCGTTCGGCATGCAGTCGGCGGTGCCCCACGTGCTGCGCACGCTCGAGCGCACGCACGACCCGTCGCGCATCGCCGACGTCGTGACGTGGGCGCGCGACGCAGGGCTCGACGTGTCCCTCGACCTCATCTACGGCACGCCGGGGGAGTCGCTGGAGGACTGGCGGACCTCGCTGGAGGCGGCGCTCGCGACGGGCGTCGACCACGTCTCGGCGTACGCGCTCGTGGTCGAGGAAGGCACCCGGATGGCCGTGCAGGTCCGCCGTGGCGAGCTGACGCTGCCCGACGCCGACGACCAGGCGTCGAAGTACGAGCTCGCCGACGACCTGCTGACCGAGGCCGGCCTGGGCTGGTACGAGGTCTCCAACTGGGCGCGCGGCGCGCGGCACGCGTGCCGGCACAACCTCGCGTACTGGCGCGGCGACGACTGGTGGGGGATCGGTCCGGGCGCGCACTCGCACGTCGGCGGTGTGCGCTGGTGGAACGTCAAGCACCCGCGTGCCTACGCCTCGCGGCTCGAGTCCGGGCTGAGCCCAGCGGCCGGACGTGAGGTGATCGACGACGAGGCGGCGGCGCTCGAGCGGCTCATGCTGCACGTACGACTCGCCGAGGGGATGCCGCTCGCGGAGATGACGGCCGACGAGCGCGGGCGCGTCGCGGCGCTCGTCGCGGACGGCCTCGTCGACGGCCGGGTGCTCCTGACCGAGCGGCGCCTCCTGCTCACCCGCCGCGGCCGGCTCCTCGCCGACCTCGTGGTCCGCACGCTCGCAGGCTTCGGAGCCTGACCTGGCAGCGGGCCGCGGCGGTGCGCCCGTCGTGGGGCACCGCCGCGGCCTGAGACGTCCTACTTGATGAAGCGGATCGAGACCGGGTAGCGGTACCACTCGAACTTGCTCGCCGCGACGGCCGCCATGATCTGCAGGACCAGCGCGCCGATGCCCGCGGCGATCAGGATGACGATCCCGACGACGACGAGCAGGAGGATCGAGCCCACGATGTAGACGATGAGCAGCGTGAGCTGGAAGTTCAGCGACTCCTTGGCCTGGTGCTCGAGGTATGCCCCGCGGCCCTTGAACACGAGCCAGATCACGAGCGGTGCGAGGAACGAGAACACGAACGGCAGGAGGTGACCGAGGATCGCCCAGGTCTTCTCCTCGTCGGGGCGCAGCGGCTGCGGCGCGTTGAAGGCGGGCGGCGGCGGCGCCGCGCTCCAGCCCTCTCCGCCGTTCGGGGGGGTCGTGCTCACGGTGTACCTCCTGGTGGTGGTCGTGCCGGGTCGCTCGTGCGAGCGTCTGCAGGCAGGGTAGTGGGTCCAGGTCGTCCACGGGTCCTGCACGGTTCCTTGACATGCCCCGTCGGCTTCGGTTCGCTTTCGGCGGGCCACCTCGGCCCGCCGTCACTGAAGGAGACGCATGAGCGACAACACGCCGCGACCGGAGGACGACAACCCGCCGGTCCCGCCTGCCGCAGAGGCGCAGCCGCAGCAGCCCGAGTCGCCCGCTGCTCCGTCCCAGCCGGCGAGTGCCTATCCGCCGCCGGCGGACCCGTACGGCACACCGCCCGCCGCAGGTGCCCCCGTGCCACCGCCGGGCGCCTACCCGCCGCCCCCGCCCGGCGCTTACCCGCCGCCCTACGGGGCGCCCCCCGCCGGGTACCCGCAGCCCGCAGGAGTCGACATCGGCTCCGGCTTCTCCTGGGCCTGGAAGGCGTTCACGCAGAACGCTCTCGCCTTCGTGATCGGCACGCTGCTGTGGGCGGTCGTCATCGGCGTCGTGTGGTCGGTCGTCTTCGCCGTGTTCGGTGGCTTCTCGCGGCTGGCCGACAACGCGGGCGCGAGCTACTTCGCGGTGGCCTCCACCGGCTTCGCCGGCATCGCCTCGACGCTCCTGTCGAGCCTGCTGTCCGGCCTGTTCATCGCCTCGCTGCTCGGTGCGGCGTTCAAGGTGGCCGACGGCCGTGCGGTCTCCGTGGGCGACCTGTTCGACTTCTCCGCCATCAGCCCGAAGTTCGTGCTCGCGCTGCTGTTCGCGATCGCGAGCCTCGTCGCCGGCCTGATCCCGTTCCTCGGGGCGCTCCTGTCGCTCGCGATCTACTACTTCGGCTTCTTCGCGTTCCACCTGTTGGTGGACCGAGCTCGACCCCCGGTCGACTCGATCAAGGAGAGCATCGCGCTGCAGACGAAGGACTGGGGCTCCTCGATCCTGACCGTCGTCATCACGTGGGTGATCACCTTCGTCGGTGCGCTCGTGTGCGGCATCGGCCTGCTCGTCGCGATCCCCGTGGCCGCGCTGTTCACCGTGTACTCGTTCCGCCGGCTGACGGGCGGGACCGTCACGGCTCGCGCCTGACCGCCTGGTACGCACGAGGGGCACCGCGGCCCGCCCGGGGTCGGGTGCCCCTCGTGCGTACGTGACCTTGTCGCGGGCCTCACGCCGTCACGAAGTCGATGAGCTCCTCGACGCGCCCGAGCAGCGAGGGCTCGAGGTCCGCGTAGCTGCGGACCGTACGCAGGATCCGCTGCCACGCCTGGGCGACGTCCGCCTGGTCGGCGGCGGGCCAGCCGAGCTCGCGCAGAATGCCGAGCTTCCACTCGGTGCCGCGCTCGATGGTCGGCCACGACTGCAGGCCGAGCCGCTCGGGGCGCACGGCCTGCCACACGTCCACGTAGGGGTGCCCCAGCACCAGCACGGTGTCTCGCGGCGCCGCGCGCAGCGCGTCGGCGGCGATCCTCGCCTCCTTCGAGCCGGGCACGAGGTGGTCGACGAGCACGCCGACGCGGCGGTCCGGGCTGGGGGCGAAGTCACGCAGAGCGTCCACGAGGTGGTCGACACCCTCGAGGAGCTCGACGACGACGCCCTCGATGCGCAGGTCGTCGCCCCAGACCTTCTCGACCAGCTCGGCGTCGTGCTTGCCCTCGACCCAGATCCGCGACCCACGGGCGACGCGCGCCCGGGCCCCGTGCACGGCGCGCGAGCCGGAGGCGGTGCGCTCGGGGGCGCGGGGGGCCGTCGACGTCACCGGTGGCGTGAGGCGCACGGGCTCGCCGTCGACCCAGAACCCCGGGCCGAGGGGGAAGGTGCGGGTGCGTCCGTGCCGGTCCTCGAGGACCACCACGTGCTGGCCCCCCGACTTCTCGACGCGCACGACTGCGCCGACCCACCCGGTCGTGACCTCCTCGACGACGAGGCCGCGCTCCGCCGCCTGGGGCCGCGAGACCCGTGGTGCGCGGTGGTGCTCGGGGCGCGCGGCACCCGTCCCGCCGCCGAGCACGTCGCTGCCGTACCGATCCATCTCGACCTCCGTCCTCCGGTCCGTCACCCTAGGGGGCGTGGCGGACCGCACGGCCGGAACCGGACGGGCGCGGCGTAGGATTGGCACTCGGCAGGGTCGAGTGCTACCCGCGGGGTGCGACCGGGCAGCGCCAGGGGAACGGCCGGACGGGTAGCGGTCGACGGGCGACGGCGAAGGACGGAGGCGGCGATGAGCGACGAGCGGCGGATGGACGTGCTGCGCGCGATCGTCGAGGACTACGTCGCGACGAGCGAGCCTGTGGGCTCGCGCGCCCTCGTCGAGCGCCACTCGCTCGGGGTGTCGTCGGCCACCATCCGCAACGACATGGCCGCGCTCGAGGACTCGGGGTACATCGCCCAGCCGCACACGTCCGCCGGTCGCATCCCGACCGACAAGGGCTACCGCGTCTTCGTCGACCGCCTGACGACCGTCAAGCCGCTGTCGGCGCCCGAGAAGCGCGCGATCGGCGCGTTCCTCGAGGACGCCGTCGACCTCGACGACGTCGTGGACCGCTCCGTGCGCCTGCTCGCGCAGCTCACCCACCAGGTCGCGGTCGTGCAGTACCCGTCGCTGCGGCGCTCGACGCTGCGGCACGTCGAGCTCGTCCCGCTCGCCCCGCGGCACCTGCTCGTCGTGCTCATCACCGACACCGGCCGCGTCGAGCAGCGCACGCTCGAGACGTCGCTCGACCTCACCGAGCCCGTCGTCGCGCAGCTGCGGGTCACGCTCAACGCGCGGGTCGCGGGCCGGCGCATCGGCGAGCTCGCGGGCCTCGTCGACGACCTGGCCGAGCAGTACTCCGCGGACGAGCTGGCGCTCTTGCGGCGGGTCGTCGGGGTGGTCGAGGAGACCCTCACGCAGGAGAGCGAGGAGCGGGTGGTGCTCGCGGGCACCGCGAACCTCGCGCGGGGCAACGACGACTTCGCACGCAGCCTCGGCCCGGTCCTCGAGGCGCTCGAGGAGCAGGTCGTCCTGATGCGCCTGCTGTCGGACATGGCGGAGGACAACGCGACCGTGTCCGTGCGCATCGGGCACGAGACCCGGCACGACGGGCTCGTCAGCACGAGCTTCGTGACCAGCGGGTACGGCGACGAGAGCGGCGCGTCGATCGCCCGCGTGGGCGCGATCGGCCCGACGCGCATGGACTATCCCGCGACCATGGCATCGGTGCGCGCCGTGGCCCGCTACCTCACCCGGATCCTCGCCGGGTGACTGCCTCCCGCACCCGGCACACCCAGACGACGAACACCCGGACGCCCAGGCGTCCTGACCGCCCGACGAGCCCGCCAGGAAGCGAGCACACCACCTCGTGAGCAACGACTACTACGAGATCCTCGGCGTCGCGCACGACGCGACGCCCGAGCAGATCAAGAAGGCCTACCGGAAGCTGGCGCGCGAGCACCACCCCGACGTGGCGGGCGACGACCCGGCCGCGGAGGACCGGTTCAAGGACGTCTCGCGCGCGTACGAGGTGCTCGGCAACCCCGAGAAGCGCCGCGCGTACGACCTGGGCGCCGACCCGTCGTCGCCCGGCGGCGGCATGGGTGGCGGCTTCGGGTTCCAGGACATCTTCGAGACGTTCTTCGGTGCGGCGACGGGTGCCTCGGCGCAGCGTGGGCCGATCCCGCGCTCGCGGCGCGGCCAGGACGCGCTCGTGCGGCTGGACCTCGACCTCACCGAGGTCACGTTCGGCGTGCACCGCGAGGTCGCGGTCGACACCGCGGTCCTGTGCCCCACCTGCCAGGGCTCGTGCTGCCGGCCCGGCACGTCGCCGCGCACGTGCGAGGTCTGCCACGGTCGCGGCACGGTGCAGCGGGTCGCGCGCTCGTTCCTGGGCCAGGTCATGACGAACCAGCCGTGCGCGGCCTGCCGCGGCTTCGGCTCGACCATCCCTGAGCCCTGCACGGAGTGCGCGGGCGAGGGTCGCGTGCGCTCGCGCCGCACGCTCGCGGTCGACGTCCCCGCGGGCGTCGACACGGGCACGCGCATCAAGCTCACGGGTCAGGGCGAGGTCGGCCCGGCCGGCGGCCCGGCCGGCGACGTCTACCTCGAGGTGCGCGAGCGTCGGCACGAGGTGTTCCAGCGTGACGGGGACGACCTGCACGCGACGCTCTCGGTGCCGATGACGGCGGCGGCACTCGGCACGGTGCTGACGCTCGACACGCTCGACGGCCCGCAGGAGGTCGACCTGCACCCCGGCACGCAGCCGGAGCAGGTCGTCACGCTCAAGGGCCTGGGCGTCGGGCACCTGCACGTGGGTGGGCGCGGCGACCTGCACGTGCACGTCGACGTGACGGTCCCGACCGCGCTGGACGACGAGCAGGTCGAGCTCCTGCAGCGCCTCGCGGCCCTGCGCGGCGAGGAGCGTCCGGAGGCGCGGTTCGCCGCGTCGCACCAGGGCGTCTTCAGCAAGCTGCGCGACAAGCTCGCCGGACGCTGAGGTGACGGCTCCCGTCTTCCTCGTCGAGCCGGGCAGGCTCGACGAGGTGACCTCGGGCGACGTGTTCCGGCTCGACGGCGCCGAGGGTCGCCACGCGGGCGTCGTCCAGCGCCGGGCGCCCGGGGAGCGCGTCGACGTCGTCGACACGCGTGGCGTGCGCCTCGTCGGCGTCGTCGCGAGCGTGGGCGCCGACGGCGTGGACGTGCGGGCGGAGGCGGTCGTGCGCGAGGCCGCACCGGACGTGCGGCTCGTGCTCGTGCAGGCGCTCGCCAAGGGCGACCGCGACGAGCTCGCGATCGAAGCCGCGACCGAGGTGGGCGTCGATGCGGTGGTGCCGTGGCAGGCGGAGCGCTCGATCGTCGTGTGGCGGGGCGAGCGCGCCGCCAAGTCGCGGGCCCGCTGGCTCGGGACGGTCCGCACCGCGGCGAAGCAGGCCCGGCGCGCCTGGGTCCCCGACGTGGACGTCGCGATCGAGTCGAAGCCGCTCGCGGCGCGCACGCGGCAGGTGGTCGCCGACGGCGGCGCGGTGCTCGTGCTGCACGAGGACGCCACCGAGCCGCTGTCCGACGCGATGCTGCCGACGGCGGGCGACGTGCTGGTCGTCGTCGGCCCCGAGGGTGGGATCGGCGACGACGAGCTCGCCCGCCTGAGGGACGCCGGCGCGCGGCCGGTGCGCCTGGGCCCGCACGTCCTGCGCACGTCGACCGCCGGCCCGGTCGCGCTCGCGCTGCTCTCGACGCGCCTCGGCCGCTGGTCGTAGGCGCTGGTCCGCATGGCGACGGCGCCGGTCCCGCGAGTCTGCACTCGCGGGACCGGCGCCGCTCTCACGCGCCGCCGTGCGTCAGGAGGGTGACGCCGGCGGGTGGCTCAGCGCGTGTCCGCCGTGGACGAGACCGCGGCGCGGCCTGCCTCGAGCCGCGCGACCGGCACGCGGAACGGGCTGCAGGACACGTAGTCCAGCCCGACCTCGTGGAAGAACCGGATGCTCTCCGGGTCCCCGCCGTGCTCGCCGCAGACGCCCAGGTGCAGGTCCGGACGCGCCGCCCGGCCCTCCTCGACAGCGATCCGCACGAGGCGTCCGACGCCACGGGTGTCGATGGTCTCGAACGGGGAGACCGCGAGCACGCCGTTCGCCGTGTACTGCGCGAAGAACGCACCCTCGACGTCGTCACGCGAGAAGCCCCACGTGGTCTGGGTCAGGTCGTTCGTGCCGAACGAGAAGAACTGCGCCTCGGTCGCCAGACGGCCGGCCGTGAGTGCTGCGCGCGGGAGCTCGATCATGCAGCCGACCGGCAGGTCGAGCCGCTGGCCCGTCTCGGCGGCGACCTCCGCCATGATCGTCAGCGCCTCCTCGCGCACGAGCCGCAGCTCCTGCACCGAGCCGACGAGCGGGACCATGATCTCGGGGCGCGGTGCGTGGCCGTCCGCGAGCAGCCGGGCGGTCGCCTCGCAGACCGCGCGGATCTGCAGCGCGAACAGCCCGGGGATCACGAGCCCGAGCCGGACGCCACGCAGGCCGAGCATCGGGTTGGCCTCGTGCATGCGCCGCACGGCGCCGAGCAGCGCGACGTCGTGCGCGTCCACGTCGCCGCGCGCCTCGGCCAGCGCGACCTTGACCGAGAGGTCGGTGAGGTCGGGCAGGAACTCGTGCAGCGGCGGGTCGAGCAGGCGGATCGTCGCCGGCAGGCCGTCCATCTCGCGCAGGATGCCGACGAAGTCCTCACGCTGGACCGGCAGCAGCGCGTCGAGCGCCGCCTGACGCTCGGCGTCGTCGGTGGCCAGCACCACGCGCTCGACGAGCAGCCGGCGCTCGCCGAGGAACATGTGCTCGGTGCGGCACAGGCCGATGCCCTGCGCGCCGAGCCGTCGGGCGCGCTCGGCGTCCTCCGGGGTGTCGGCGTTGGCCCGCACCCGCAGGCGACGCACCTCGTCGGCGTGGGTGAGGATGCGGTCGACCGCGGCGACGAGCTCGCGCGTCTCCTCGTCGGGCGCCTCGGCCATCGCGACGGCCAGGCCGTCCTCGAGGTAGCGGCTGACGGGGGACGGACGCACGGGCACCGAGCCGAGGAAGATCTCGCCGGTCGAGCCGTCGATCGCGATGACGTCGCCCTCGTGGATCGTGCGACCCGCGACCGTGAGCTTGCGCGCGACGGGGTCGATGTCGAGCGCGTCAGCACCGACCACGCACGTGCGGCCCATGCCTCGTGCGACGACGGCGGCGTGCGACGTCTTGCCGCCGCGCGCGGTCAGGACGCCGACGGCGGCGATCATGCCGCCGAGGTCGTCGGGGTTGGTCTCGCGACGGACCAGGACGACCTCCTTGCCGTCGGCCGCCCACGCCTGGGCCGTCGCGGCGTCGAAGACCGCCATGCCGACGGCGGCGCCGGGGGAGGCGGCCATGCCCTTGGCGAGCAGCTCGCGCTCGGCGGCGGGGTCGAACTGCGGGAACAGCAGCTGCGAGAGCTGGGCACCGGTGACCCGGTCGAGCGCCTCGTCCATGGTGATGAGGTGCTCGTCGACGAGCTGGACGGCCACGCGGAACGCGGCGGGTGCGGTGCGCTTGCCGACGCGGGTCTGCAGCATCCAGAGCTTGCCGCGCTCGACCGTGAACTCGATGTCGCACAGGTCGCGGTAGTGGGTCTCGAGCCGACGCATGGCCTTGCGCAGGTCCGCGTACGCCTCGGGGTCCAGCCGGTCCAGCTCGGCGAGCCCGGACGTGTTGCGGATGCCGGCGACGACGTCCTCGCCCTGGGCGTTGGCGAGGTAGTCGCCGTAGACGCCCGAGCGGCCGGTCGCGGGGTCGCGCGTGAAGGCCACGCCCGTGCCCGACGTCGGGCCGAGGTTGCCGAACACCATCGCGCACACGTTGACGGCCGTGCCGAGGTCGTCGGAGATGCGCTCCTGACGGCGGTACAGGCGGGCCCGCTCGGTGTTCCACGAGTTGAAGACCGCGGTGATCGCGAGGTCGAGCTGCTCGCGCGGCGACTGCGGGAAGTCCCGGCCCGTCTGCTCCCGCACGATGTCCTTGTAGGTGCCCACGAGCTCACGCAGGTCGTCGGTCCCGAGGTCCACGTCGGAGGCGACGCCGCGGGCCGCCTTGGCCTTGTCGAGCGCGTCCGAGAACTCCTCGCCCGCGATCCCGAGCACCGTGCGGCCGAACATCTGGACCAGGCGACGGTAGGAGTCCCACGCGAACCGCTCGTCGCCCGTGAACGCGGCGAGGCCGTGCACCGTGAGGTCGTTGAGGCCGACGTCGAGGACGGTCTCCATCATCCCGGGCATCGAGAACTTCGCGCCCGAGCGGACCGAGACGAGCAGGGGGTCGGCCGGGTCGCCGAAGTGCCGCTGCATCGCGTCCTCGAGCCTGCGCATGGCCATGGTGACCTCGACCCGCAGCTCGTCGGGCACGTCACCGTCGCGCATGTACTCGCGGCACGCCTGCGTCGTGATCGTGAACCCTGGGGGTACGGGCAGCCCGAGGCGGGTCATCTCCGCCAGTCCGGCACCCTTGCCGCCCAGAAGGTCCTTGGCGTCCTTGTCGCCCTCGCTGAAATCCCATACGTAGCCGGCCACGGCTCCACCTCCACGGTGTGCGACCAGGCCCCGTTGCCCGGCCGCGCTGCCACCGGGCGTCGTTGCCTGGGGGCTCGTCCAGTGTCGTCCCGCAGGGTGGACACTTCCACGGGACCAACGTCCGGGAGCGTGACCTGCGCGCGGACCCTCGCCGGGAGCCGTGGCGCGGGTCCCACGTAGGATGGGCGGCGCAGACCCCACGACGAAGGAGCGACGGCGCACGCCGATCACATGGCCGAGACGAACCCCGCACCGCACACCGGTGCGCTCGCACGCGTCGAGCACCGCATCTCGGTCCCGGCCAACGTCTCGATGGTCGAGCTCCTGGGGCTGCGCGACGAGGTGCTCACCGAGATCGAGTCCGGCTTCAGCGGCGTCGACGTGCACGTCCGCGGCAACGAGGTCCGGCTCGCCGGCCCCGCCGGGGACGTCGCGCTGCTGACGCGGCTGGTCGACGAGCTGATCGAGATGACCGCCGCCGGCACGCCGCTGACGCCCGACGTCGTGCGCCGCACGGTCGCGATGCTGACCGCCGGGTCGCACGCACGCCCCGCGGACATCCTCACGTTCAACATCCTGTCCACGCGCGGCCGCACCATCCGGGCCAAGACGGCGGGGCAGAAGGAGTACGTCGACGCGATCGACCGCCACACCGTGACGTTCGGCATCGGCCCGGCGGGCACCGGCAAGACCTACCTCGCGATGGCCAAGGCCGTGCAGGCGCTCAACGACCGCAAGGTCAACCGGATCGTGCTCACCCGCCCGGCGGTCGAGGCCGGCGAGCGGCTCGGGTTCCTGCCCGGGACGCTCGCGGAGAAGATCGACCCGTACCTGCGTCCGCTGTACGACGCGCTGCACGACATGGTGGACCCCGAGTCGATCCCGCGGCTGCTCGAGGCCGGGACGATCGAGGTCGCGCCGCTCGCCTACATGCGCGGGCGCACGCTCAACGACTCGTTCATCATCCTCGACGAGGCGCAGAACACCTCCGTCGAGCAGATGAAGATGTTCCTGACACGGCTCGGGTTCGGCAGCCGGGTCGTCGTGACGGGTGACGTGACGCAGGTCGACCTGCCGTCGGGCACCACGTCGGGGCTGCGCGTGGTCGAACGCATCCTGAACGACGTCGACGACGTCGCCTTCTGCCGGCTGAGCTCGTCGGACGTCGTCAGGCACCGGCTGGTCAGCGAGATCATCGACGCGTACGCACGCTGGGACGAGAACGGGAACACGGGTCACCGATGAGCATCGAGGTCAACAACGAGTCGGACTACGCGGTCGACGAGGCGGAGTTCGCCGCGCTCGCGCGGTACGTGCTCGACGAGATGCACGTGCACCCGCAGACGGACCTGTCGATCATGCTGGTCGGGACGCAGGTCATGACCGAGCTGCACGTGAAGTGGATGGACGAGCCCGGCCCCACCGACGTCCTCTCGTTCCCGATGGACGAGCTGCGCCCTGGGCGCGACGGCGAGGTCACGCCCGCGGGCCTGCTCGGCGACGTGGTCCTGTGCCCCGAGGTGGCCGCGCAGCAGGCAGTCGCCGCGGGGCACTCGACCGTCGAGGAGCTGCTGCTGCTCACGACGCACGGGATCCTGCACCTGCTCGGCTTCGACCACGCGGAGCCGGAGGAGGAGAAGGAGATGTTCGGCCTCCAGCGCCGCCTCCTGCTGACGTTCCTGGCCGGCCGGTGAACGACGTCCCTGTCGGCCTGCTCGTCGTCGTCGCCGTCCTGGGCACCGCGCTCGCCGCGGCGCTCTCCGCAGGCGAGGTCGCGGTCGTCCGCGTCACGCGTGCGGCCGTCACCGAGCTCGTCGCGCAGCGACACCCGGCGGCGCAGCGGATCCAGGCACTGACCGAGCACCCGCAGCGTTCGGCCTCCGCGGCCGCCTTCTTCCGCCTCGTCGCCGAGATGCTCGCGACGGTGTGCCTCACGATCGTCGTCGCCGCGAGCGACCTGCCGTGGTGGGGCGTGCTGCTCGGCGGGCTCGGGCTCAGCGTCGTCGTGGCCTACCTGCTCATCCGGGTCAGCCCGCGCACGATCGGACGCCGCAGCCCGGTGCGGGTGCTCTCGGCGCTGTCTCGCCTGCTCACCGTCGTCACCGTGCTCGCGGGCCCGATCGCGCGTCGTGGCACGTCCGCGCGTGGCGTCACCGACACCGACGAGGACGAGCTGCGGGACATGGTCCAGCGGGTGAGCGAGTCCGAGGCGATCGAGGACGAGGAGCGCGAGCTGTTCCGCTCGGTCTTCGAGCTCGGCGGGACGCTCACGCGCGAGGTCATGGTGCCCCGCACGGACATGGTCACGGCCCACGCGAGCACGACGCTGCGCAAGGCGCTCGCGCTCCTGCTGCGCTCCGGGTTCTCGCGCGTGCCGGTCGTGGGTGACTCCGTCGACGACCTGCGCGGGGTGCTGTACCTCAAGGACATCGTCGAGCAGATCCCGATCGGGCCGGGGGACCGGCGCCCGGCGGGGGACGCGCTCGACGCGCCGGCCTCGTCGCTCGTGCGGCCCCCGGTGTTCGTGCCGGAGTCCAAGCCGGTCGACGACCTGCTGCGCGAGCTGCAGGGCGGTTCGTCGCACCTGGCGATGGTGGTCGACGAGTACGGCGGCATCGCGGGGCTCGTCACGATCGAGGACGCGATCGAGGAGATCGTCGGTGAGCTGACCGACGAGCACGACCCGAGCGCGCCGGTCGTGGAGGACCTCGGCGACGGGGTGTTCCGGGTGCCCGCGCGCCTCGGGCGCGACGAGCTCGGCGAGCTGTTCGGGCTCGAGGTCGACGACGAGGACGTCGACTCCGCAGGCGGCCTGCTGACCAAGGCGCTCGGCAAGGTCCCCCTGCCCGGCTCGGCCGGCGAGATCCACGGGCTGCACCTGGTGGCCGAGCGCGTCGAGGGCCGTCGCCGTCGCCTGGCCACGGTCCTGGTCAACCGTGTGGCACCCGACGACCCCATCGACGACGACGAGCACGGAGCGCAGCGATGACCGAGCCCACACGCACCACCGACGGCGAGTTCCGGGCGGGCTTCGCGTGCTTCGTCGGACGGCCCAACGCCGGCAAGTCCACCCTGACGAACGCGCTCGTCGGCCAGAAGGTCGCGATCACCTCCGGCCGCCCGCAGACGACGCGCCACACGATCCGCGGCATCGTGCACCGCGACGACGCCCAGCTCGTGCTGGTCGACACGCCCGGGCTGCACCGGCCCCGCACGCTGCTCGGCGAGCGGCTCAACGACCTCGTCAAGGGCACGCTCACCGAGGTCGACGTCGTCGGCTTCTGCCTGCCCGCCGACCAGAAGGTCGGACCGGGGGACCGGTTCATCGCCGACCAGCTCGCCGAGCTCGCGCGCGACCGGCGCGGCACGCCCGTCGTCGCGATCGTCACGAAGGCCGACCTCGTCTCGCGGCAGCGCCTGGCCGAGCAGCTGCTCGCGGTGCAGGCGCTCGGCGACTGGGCGGACATCGTCCCGGTCTCGGCCGTGGACGGCTACCAGGTCGGGGTGCTCGCCGACGTGCTCGTCTCGCACCTGCCCGAGGCGCCCGCGCTGTACCTCGACGGCGAGCTGACGGACGAGCCCGAGGAGGTCATGGTCGCCGAGCTCGTGCGCGAGGCCGCCCTCGAGGGCGTCCGCGACGAGCTGCCGCACTCGCTGGCGGTCGTGGTGGAGGAGATCGTCCCGCGCGAGCAGCCGGCCGGTGACTCGGCACCCATGCTCGACGTCCGGGTGAACCTCTACGTCGAGCGCGACAGCCAGAAGGCCATCATCATCGGGCGTGGCGGGGCTCGGCTGCGTGACGTGGGCAGCGAGGCGCGACGCGGCATCGAGGCGCTGCTCGGTGCACGTGTCTACCTCGACCTGCACGTCAAGGTCGCCAAGGACTGGCAGCGTGACCCCAAGCAGCTCGGGAAGCTCGGATTCTGACGCCGACGGTGACGACACGAGGCGGGAGAGCTGGATGCTGAAGGAGGCCCGCGCGGACGAGCACCTGCTCACGGGCCCGTACCGCGTGCTCGCGAGCACGGTGCTGGGCGTCGTGGTGCTCGCCGTCCTGGGCGCGCTCATGGGACCGCAGTGGGACCCGGTCGCGCTGAGCGACCCGCTCGCCGTGCAGACGTCGAGCACGCAGATCGGCGAGGCGCCGGCGCTGGTGCGGCACGAGGTCCGCCAGCGCGTCGTGACGGTCCAGCTCGACGGCACGAGCGTGCAGGCCCTGCTCAGCGAGCCGCAGGGCACGGACGGACCGGCGCGTGCGGTCGTCTTCGTGCACGGCGCGGGTACCGGCACGTACCAGGAGGCGTTCTACGAGCAGGCGCATGCGCTCGCCGAGGCCGGTGTGGTGACGCTCGTGCCCGACAAGCGGCTCGACACCTACTCCCTGCGGCACCGCGACTACGTCCAGATGGCCGACGACTACGCGCACTCGGTCGCCCTGCTGCGCACGCTGCCGAGCGTCGACCCGGACCGCGTCGGCGTGTACGCCGAGAGCGAGGGCGGGTGGATCGCACCCGTGATGGCCGCGAACGACCCGTCGCTCGAGTTCGTCGTGCTCGTCTCGTCGCCGGTGGTGCCGCCGCGTCAGCAGGCCGCGTTCGCGGCCGACAACTACCTGCGTGCGACAGGGGTCCCGCACGGCGTCTTCCGCGCGATCCCGCGTGCCGTCGGCATGGCGATCCCCGGTGGCGGCTTCGAGTACGTCGACTTCGACGTCACGACCTACCAGCGGCGCATGACCCAGCCGGTGCTCATGGTCTACGGCACCGGTGACTCGTCGATGCCGATCGTCCAGGGGCCGATGCAGGTGATGCGGGACACGGCGATCGCGGGCAACAGCGACGTGACCGTCCGCTACTACGAGGGCGCGACGCACGGCATCCGGGTGGGTGCGGACATCGTCCCGGCCTTCCTGAAGGACATGGCGGCCTGGGTCACCGGCCTGCCGCAGACCGCGGGCGCCGCGCCGAAGGTCGCGGGCGACCAGCCGAGCCAGACGTTCCTGGCGATGCCCGTGCCCGAGCCGCGCTGGCTGCACAACGGTGACGTAGTGGCCGTGACGCTCATCGCGTCCTGCATCGTCGTCGCCCTCGCCGGGCTCGTCGCTCCCGTGGCGCGCGGTGCCGAGGTGCTCGTCACCCGCCGGCGGCGACCGGACGGGAGCGCCGCACCGGCGGCGCACCGGTACGCGCCGGGCGTCGCACGCTGGGCCGCAGCGCTGGGCGCGGGAGTCGTCGTGACGGTCGTGGGCTTCGTCTGGTACATCCTCGCGATCGCGCGGCTCGCGCTCGACTACACGAGCAACGGGTGGGTCGTCACCGGGGCGTGGATCGCCGTCCGGGCCGTGGGGATCCTCGTGGTCGCGGCGGCGGTCCTGCTGTTCCGCTCGATCGTGCGCAACCGTGCGAGCGGCGTGCCCGTCGCACCCGGCGCCGCACGCGCGATCGCGCTCGCGATCGTCGTCGCGGCGTCCGCGATCCTGCTGGTCGTGCTCGCGTACTGGGGCGTCTACCAGCTCGGCATCTAGGATGCGGCGAGCGATCGGGGCGAGTGCGACGATCGACCGCACTTCGGGCGGTCTTTCACGCTGCGCGTCCCGGTGAGGCACCATGTGGAAGCCGCAGCCGGAGCACGGCTGCGGTCCGGACGTCGGAGAGGAGGATGCGTGCGCACGTCGTGGGGTTCAGCCACCGACCGCGGGCTCGTCCGCGAGGTCAACGAGGACGCACTTCTCGCGTACCCGCCGGTCTTCCTCGTCGCCGACGGCATGGGCGGTCACGACGCGGGCGACCTCGCCAGCCGGATCGCCGTGGAGGAGTTCGCGCAGCTCGCCGGCCAGAGCGCCGCGACCGCCGACGACATCCACGCGTGCTTCTCGCGGACCTCCGCGCGCATCCGCGGCGAGTTCACCGGCGGGCGTCAAGGCGGCACGACGGTCGCGGGGGTCGCGGTCACCGTGCACGACGACACCGCGTACTGGCTCGTCTTCAACGTGGGCGACTCGCGCGTGTACCGCTGGGCCGAGGACGTGCTCGAGCAGGTCAGCGTCGACCACTCGGTGGTCCAGGAGCTGCTCGACGAGGGCCGGATCGAGGCCGCGGACGCCGACACCCACCCTGAGCGCCACGTGCTGACGCGCGCGCTGGGCACGGGCGACGAGCCCGAGCCGGACTACTGGCTGCTGCCCGCGGGGCTGCACGACCGCCTGCTCATCTGCACCGACGGACTCACGCGCGAGCTCGGGGACACCGAGATCGGGGCGGTGCTCGAGCACGTCGCCGACGCGCAGGACGCCGCGAACGAGCTCGTCCGGCGCTCGCTCGACGCGGGTGCCCGCGACAACGTGAGCGCGGTCGTCGTCGACGTCGCGACCTCCGTCGGCGCGCTCGACGACGTCCACATCACCGTGCCGCGCGCCGGCTCGCAGCTCGGCCCGCACCTCTGGGACGAGATGCTGCACGGGGCGACGGTGCCCCGCACCCGCCGGTCGTCCGCGTCGACGCTCCCCCCGAGCGCCGACGCACCGTCGAAGGAGGTCACGTCATGAGCGTCCCCGAGTACCTTCCCGGCGACTGGTCCGCGGTGTCGCGCCCCGGCTTCGTCGCGCTGCTCGGCCCCAGCGCCGGTCCCGCGACGGCGCGTGCGTTGTGGGAGGCGTCGGCCGACGGGCTGCTCGCAGGCCTCGTCGTGCTCGCCCGCAACGGGTTCGGCGGGCTGCCGTCGTTCGCGCTCGTGCATGTCGAGCGTGGGCGCGCGCACCTCGCGCTGCGCGGCGACGTGACCGCTGAGGTCGGCACGCCGCAGGGTCCCCGCACGGTCCGGGCCGGTGAGATCGGGACGTGGTCCGAGCAGGTGTTCGACGACGTGACGTGGGTGCGACTGCGCAGCGACGACGCGCCCGGCGAGGGCGACGGCCTGCCGCTGGGGGACGGCGTGGCCGCGGCGTCCGCGCTGCGCGTGGTGCTGGTCGAGGAGTCCGACGTCGTCGCGCCCGACGGCCCGGTGGCCGCCGAGGCCGCGCCCGACGAGTCGGCCCCTGACCTCGTGGCGCCCGCGCCGGACGGTGAGGCAGCCGCTGCGGACCTCGGCGCCCCCGCGGCCGAGGTCATCGACGTGCCCGACCTGGCGCTGCCGCCGACCGGCGACGACGCCTCGGTCCTCGAGGCACCCGCGATCGACGACCCCGCGGTGGATGAGCCGGTTCACGACGGGCCGGTCCACGACGAGCCCGTGCACGACGAGCCCGTGCACGACGAGCCCGCGCACGACGAGCCCGCGCACGACGAGCCGGTGGCGGACGCACCGTTCGCGGACGTCGAGCCGGTGCGCGACGAGCTCGCGGAGCACGCTGCGGTGGCCTCCGGCTCGGCGCCCGAGCAGGGTCTGCCGGAGCAGGGTCTGCCGGAGCCGGGTCTGCCGGAACCGGCGCTCCCCGAGCTGCTCGTGCCCGAGCCCGTCCGGCCCGAGCCCGCGCGGGCGGACGAGGTCGAGCCGGAGCCGGTCCCCGCGCTCGTGGCGCTCGGTGCGCCGGAGGCGGACGTCGAGTCGACCGTCGACGGCGTGCGCACGCTCGTCGGGCCCGCGTCGCCCGACGACCACGACGGGCTCACGATCCTGTCGTCAGACCTCGCGCAGATCCGTGACCAGCTGCCGGCGTGGGCCTCGCAGTGGCCGCAGGAGGGCCAGACGCCTGGCCCGTTCGAGGTGCCGACGCCCGTGCCCGCCCCCGAGCCGCCGCGCCTGCTGCTGTCGACGGGCACGGAGGTCTCGCTCGACCGGACGGTGCTGCTGGGCCGGGCACCGCAGGTCGCGCGCGTGACGAACCGTGAGCTGCCGCGCCTGGTCGCCGTGCCGAGCCCGCAGCAGGACATCTCGCGCACGCACGCGGAGGTGCGCGCCGAGGGCGAGCACGTGCTCGTCACCGACCTGCACTCCACGAACGGGGTGCACGTGTCGCGGCAGGGCGAGGGCGCCCGGCGCCTCCACCCGGGCGAGCCGAGCGTCGTCGTGCCGGGCGAGCTCGTGGACCTCGGTGACGGCGTCACGTTCACGGTCGACGCCGGGGGCCGGTGACGACGTCCGGATGACTTCCCGCATGTCAGTCCGCGCGACGGGGCACGACGAGTGACGGCGAGACGCGAGGCCTCCGCGCCTCCCGCCCTGCCGGGCTACGCGCACGTCCGCACGCTCGGGCTGGGCGGGTTCGCCGACGTCTTCCTGTACCGGCAGGACCTGCCGCGCCGCGACGTCGCCGTCAAGGTCCTGCTCGCGGGGAGCCTGGACGACGAGGTGCGCGCGCGGTTCCAGACCGAGGCCAACCTCATGGCCCAGCTCTCGCACCACCCGTCGATCGTCACGGTCTACCAGGCCGACATCGCGGCCGACGGCCGGCCCTACCTGGTCATGGAGTACTGCTCGCGCACGGGCCTCGCGGAGCGGTACCGGACCGAGCGGATCAGCGTCGCGGAGGTGCTGCGCATCGGCGTGCGGCTCGCCTCCGCGGTCGAGACCGCGCACCGCGCGGGCATCCTGCACCGCGACATCAAGCCCGCCAACGTCCTGACGACCGACTTCGGCTGGCCCGCGCTCACGGACTTCGGGATCGCGGCGACGACCGGGCACGGCGGGGGAGCGGCGGTCGGCATGTCGATCCCGTGGTCACCCCCGGAGCTGCTCGCCGAGCACCCGCACGGCGACGAGCGGTCCGACGTGTACTCGCTCGCGGCCACGCTGTACTCGCTGCTCGCGGGGCGCACGCCCTTCGAGATCCCCGGCGGCCAGAACGGCGCGCAGCAGCTCGTCGCGCGCATCGAGCGGGCACCGCTGCCGCCGACGGGACGCGACGACGTCCCGGGCACCCTGGACTCGGTGCTCGAGCGCGCGATGTCGAAGGTCCCTGCGCTGCGCCACCCGTCCGCCGCCGCGCTGGGCCGTGCGCTGCAGCAGATCGAGGCGGACCTGCGGCTGCCGGTCACGCCGCTGGACCTGCTCGACGACGGGACGCCGCAGGCCGACCCCCAGCCCGCGCCGGCCGGCGGCGACGCGGCCGACGCGACCCGGCTGCGCTCGATCGTCGAGATCCCGCAGCCGGCCCCGGCGGCGGCCGACGACTCGACGCGCGTCCGCGGCCCGGTGACGGTCCAGGCGCAGCCTGCCGGACCCGGGTTCCTCACGCCGCCGCCCCCGCCGCCCGAGCCCGCACCCGTGGGCGAGCCCGAGCTGGCCGACGAGGTCGAGGTGCGGCGCAGCCGGACCGTGGCGGCGGTCGTGTCGGGCGTCGTGGTGCTCGGCGCGATCGTCGTGATCGCCGCCGCCGCGCTGCGGCCCACGGGCACGGAGCGTCGGCCGGGTGACACCGACTTCGAGCAGACCGGCGGCAGCGCCGTGGAGGCCGTGGTGCCCAGCCCGCACTCGCTCGAGGGGGACCGTGACGAGGCGGGCAACGTGACGTTCACGTGGATCAACCCCGACCCGCGGCCCGACGACCACTACCTCTGGGGCGTGCGGACCGTGCAGGGGACCGGCACGCTCCAGGTGGTCGAGGAACCGACCGTCACGCTGCCCGCCGCGCAGACCGGCGACGAGGTGTGCATCGAGGTGTCGATCGTGCGCGCCGACCGTCGCGCCTCGGCAGACCCGGCGCAGGTGTGCGCATGAGCTGGTTCACCGCGCGGCGCCACGCCACGACGGCAGCGGCGGTGGTCACCGTCCCCGCGGTCGTGGCCGTGCTCGCCCTCCTCAACCCCGGCTTCCCGCTCGCGCGCGTCGAGCTCAACGACGGCGCGGTGTGGCTCACGGCGACCGACGCGCACAAGCTCGGCCGGTACAACGTGCAGGTCGACGAGCTGAACGCGGGTCTGGTCGCCGAGTCCTCGACGTTCGACGTCCTCCAGGACGAGGGCGACGTGGTGCTGGTGGAGCCGGGCAAGGTCTCGGTCGTGGACCCGGCGACGGTCGCGCTGACGGCGCAGGTCGCCGCCGCGGGTGTGCAGCCGTCGAGCGTCCCGGGCGGCCCGGTCTCGATGTCGGCGGGTGTGCTCTCGCTCGTCGACTCCGAGGGCGGGCTGTTCGTGCGTCCGCTCACGTCGCTCGACTCGATGCGGCCCGGCGAGGGCGAGCCGGACGTCGACCTGGGCCGCGGCGGACGCGCGGTCGTCTCGACGTCGGGTGTCGCGTACGGCGTCGCCGCCGACGGCACGGTCTCGCGGGTCTCGACGACCGGTGACGGCGCCCGCGTGTCGCAGGACGGCTCGCTCGGCGAGGGGGAGCTCGACCAGCTGACGACCGTCGGCGACGAGCCGGTGGGCCTGCGGGGCGGCACCGTCGTCACCCGGCACGGCTCGGTCGAGGTCACCGGCACGAACCCGACGCTGCAGCAGCCCGGCCCCGCGTCGTCGCGCGTGCTGGTCGCGACCGACACGGACCTCGTCGAGGTTCCGCTCGACGGCGGCGAGCCCGTGCCGCACCCGACGCAGGGCTCGGGCAAGCCGGCCGCGCCGGTCCAGGTGGGGTCGTGCGCGCACGGGGCCTGGGCGTCCGTGACGGGCTCGTACCAGCGGCTGTGCGACGGCGAGGCGCCGCTCGTGGAGGCGCTCGAGGAGATGTCGGCCGACGACAAGCTCGTCTTCCGCGTCAACCGCACGGCCGTCGTGCTGAACGACACGGCCCGCGGCCGCGTGTGGGAGCCGCAGGAGGACACCGAGCTGCGCGTGCCGAACTGGGAGGACATCAAGGAGGAGGAGAACCCCGACGACGACGTCGAGGACTCCGAGTCCGAGGTCAGCACCCAGGACCTCGCGACCGAGTGCACGTCCGAGTCGGCACCACCCACCGCGAAGGACGACGAGTTCGGCGTGCGTCCCGGGCGCACCACGATCCTGGCGGTGCTGAGCAACGACTCCTCGTCGGATTGCGGCATCCTGGCCGTGCGCGAGTTCGAGTCGATCGCGAGGTCGTTCGGGACCGTGCAGTCGATCCACGGCGGGCGTGCGCTGCAGGTCGACATCGCGTCGGGCGCCAGCGGCTCGCAGTCGTTCACGTACACGATCGACGACGGCCGCGGCACGTCTGCGCCCTCCACCGCGACGGTCACGCTCGTCGTGCACGGCGACGGCGACAACGACCCGCCCGTGCAGGACCGTCAAGGTGCGTTCCAGGTCGAGCAGAACGGCCAGGCGACGTACGACGTCCTCGCGAACTTCCACGACCCCGACGGCGACGACATGGTCCTGGTCGGCGCCAGCACCGACCCCGCGATCGGCACGGTGCGGTTCCGGCAGGACGGCACGATCACGTTCCGCGCCGACGGCGGCAAGCTCGGACGCGCCACGGTCGACGTCCTGGTCTCGGACGGGTCGTCGCAGGACGCCACGCCCGGCACCATCGAGGTCGACGTGCGCCCGGCGGGCTCGCTGCCGCCGCGGGTGGACCCGGTGCACGCCGTGACGTACGTCGACCAGCCGGTCACGCTCGAGCCGCTCGACGCCGTCCGGTCGACCGGCGAGGAGCCCGCGCGGCTGGCGTCGGTCGAGGAGGTCACGGGCGCGACGATCTCGACCGACCTGCAGGCAGGCACGTTCACGTTCTCCGCGCCGCGCGCGGGCTCGTACTACGTGACGTTCGTCATCGCGGCCCCGCCGCAGCAGGCGACGGGGCTGGCGCGGATCGACGTGCGCGCGTGGCCCGAGGAGGCCGCGCCGCCCATCGCGGTGCGCGACCGGGCCTTCCTGCCCGCGGGCGGCGAGGTGACGATCGACCCGCTCGCCAACGACTCCGACCCCGCGGGCGAGATGCTCGTCCTGCAGTCGGTGGACACCTCAGACGCGGACGGGCTCAGCGTCGCGATCCTCGAGCACCACCTGGTCCAGATCCGCTCGGAGCGCACGCTCGACCACGTCGTCGTCCTGCCGTACACGATCACGAACGGGACCAAGACCGCGACGGGGCAGATCGTCGTGCAACCCGTGCCGCCCGCGTCCTCGACGCAGGCGCCCGTGGCCGAGAACGTCGAGGCGACCGTCCGCACCGGCGGTGTCGTGACGATCCCGGTGCTCGAGAGCGCCTACGACCCCGACGGGGACCCCCTGTCGCTCATGCCGACGCTCGTCGAGCCGGTCGCGCCCGGGGACGGGCTGATGTTCGTCTCCGGCGACGTGCTGCGGTACCAGGCGCCGGCCGACGCGGTCACCGCTCGCGCGGTCTTCGAGATCGCCGACTCGACCGGCAACCGCACGGCCGCGACCGTCACGGTGCGGGTGCACGAGTCGGACCCGACGACGAAGACGCCGCCCCGTCCACGCGACCTCGAGGCGCGGGTGTTCGCAGGGGAGACCGTGCGGATCAAGGTCCCGCTGGTCGGCATCGACCCCGACGGGGACGGGGTGACGCTGCTCGGCCAGGCCAGCGGCACGACGAAGGGACGCGTCGCGCAGGTCGGGCCGGACTGGATCGAGTACGAGGCCCTGCGCGACGAGTCGGGGACCGAGACGTTCCAGTACGCGGTCGAGGACTGGGTGGGGCAGCGCGCGGTCGGGACGATCCGCGTCGGCATCAGCCCGCGACCGGTCGACACCGCGGCCGTGGTCGCACGCGACGACGCCGTGACGATCCGCCCGGGTGAGCGCATCGAGGTTCGTGTCCTGGCGAACGACGTCGACAACTCCGGCGACGACCTCCTGCTCGAACCCGAGCTCACCAAGGACGACGCGGTCCAGGCCGAGGTCGTCGGGCGGCGCATCGCCGTGACGGCGCCGTCCGAGGCGGCCGTGTTCCCGATCGTCTACACCGTGTCGAACTCGCGCGGCGGGCGCGACACCGCGACACTGACCGTCACCGTCGACCCCGACGCACCCGTGCTGCCGCCGATCGCCGAGGACGTCGTCGTCCCGGCCACCGAGACGTTCGGGCTGACCGAGGTCGTGGTGGACGTGCTCGCGACGGCGCAGAACCCGAGCGGACCGCTCAGCGACCTCGAGGTGCGCGTGCCCGCGTCCGTCGCCCAGGTCGCGCAGGTGACGGCCGACAACAAGGTCCTGGTCACGCTCACCGACCAGACGCAGACCCTGCCGTTCCAGCTCGTCAACTCGCGCGCGCCCGAGACCGCGACCGCGTACGCGTTCATCACCGTCCCCGCGCTGGGCTTCATCCGCCCCTCGCTGCGGCCCGGTGCGCCCGAGCTGCGGGTCGCGTCGGGTGAGCAGCTGACGATCGTGCTCGAGGAGCAGATCAAGGTCGCGCAGGGCCGCCAGCCCACGGTTGCCGACGCGCTGCAGGTGACGGCGACACGCGGAACGGTCGCGGTGGGCAAGGACGGCGACGAGCTCACGTTCACCCCGACGAAGGACTACGCCGGGCCGGCGTCCGTGACGCTGCCGGTCACGGACGCCACGAGTGCGAACGACACCACGGCCCGCACGTCCTACCTGACGCTGCCCATCGAGGTCTTCGCGGTCGACGACCACCCGCCGGCGTTCGCCCCGGCCGTCATCGAGGTCGCGCCCGGCGAGGCGCCGATCACCGTCGACCTGCGGTCGTTCACGACGACGCCCGAGGGCACGACGCCGAGCGAGAAGCAGTACACGTATGCCGTGGCCTCCGGCGTGCCCAGCGGGTTCACCGCCACCATCGACGACTCCAAGCTCTCGGTGGCCGCCGCGCTGAGCGCCGACAAGGGCACCCGCGGCGTGCTCCCGCTGCGGATCGGGTTCGGCCGCAAGGGGCAGCTCGAGGCTCAGCTGGAGCTGCGCGTCATCGCGAGCACGCGCCCCAAGGCATTCGTGCAGGACTGGACGATCGAGGACGCGGTGGAGGGCGAGGCCCGCGCGATCGACGTGCTCGAGGGCTCGTTCAACCCCTACCCGCAGCAGCCGCTCCGTGTCGTCGGCGCGACCGTCGAGTCGGGGCGTGGCACGGCGTCGGCGACCGCGTCCCGCGTGACGGTGACGCCCGCGCCCGACTACATCGGCGAGCTCGTGGTCCGCTATCGCGTGCGCGACGGGATCGACGAGGCGGACCGCGAGGTCGAGGGACGGATCTCGCTGAACGTCCGCGGCGTCCCGGACACGCCCGCGGCCCCCCGCGTCGGGGAGGAGCGCGACAAGACGGTGGTGCTGTCCTGGACCGCGCCCAACAGCCGTGGTGCGTCGATCACGAGCTACCGCCTGACGGCGAGCCCCGGTGGGCTGACCAAGACGTGCGCATCGACGACGTGCACGTTCGACGGGCTGACCAACGACGTGACCTACACGTTCTCCGTCGCGGCGCAGAACGCGGTCGGGTGGTCGCAGGAGAGCCCGGCGTCCGCCCAGGCCCGGCCAGACGCCGTGCCCGAGGCGCCCGCCCGTGTCGACTTCGTCGGCTTCGGTGACGGCGAGCTCTCGTGGAGCTGGCCCGACTCGGTGACGAACGGCTCGAAGATCGTGAACTACGAGGTCCAGATCACGCCGTCGCCGCCGAGCGGCAGCGCGGTGCTCACCCCGACCTCGCCCAAGGTGACCTTCACCGGCCTGGCCAACGGCACGTCGTACTCGATCCGCGTGCGCGCGCACAACGCGCTCCGCGACAAGCCGAGCCCGTGGACCCCGTCGACCGGTCCGCAGACCCCCGCCGCCAAGCCCGGGGCCCCGTCAGACGTGGTGGCCACGCGGGTGGCGACCGACACGGGGGGTCAGATCAATGTGACCTGGGACGCCGCGGCGCCGAACGGTGATCGCATCACGACGTACCGCGTTCGGGTGTCGGGCGGCCCGGGAGCCGGCACGTACTCGCCGGACCCTGGCACGAGCACGTCGTTCGTGTTCAAGGACGCACTGAACGGAACGCGGTACACATTCGAGGTCAGCGCAGTGAACAAGGCCGGCGAGGGGCCGGCCGCGTCCGCCACGGCGCTGACGTACGGGCTTCCTGGCAAGCCGACGATCACGACAACCGACACGCCGCCAGGTGAGGGCGCGGTGCGACTCGCGTGGAGTCCGGCTGAGAGGAACGGCTCGGAGGTGACCTACGAGGTCCGCGAGGGCAGCACCGTCTTGGTGACGACGAGCGACACCAGCGTGACCTTGAGGAACCTCGCCGGGGGGACGGACTACACCTACCGCGTCGTCGCCCGGAACGACGCAGGCTACGGAGCGCCGAGCGAGTCGGTGGTCGCCCGGCCCACGACGCGTCCGGGCCGCGCATCGGGCCTCAAGATCGTCCCGACCTCGTTCGGAGACTTCGCCCGTCCTACCGCAGTCGATCTCAGCTGGGACCCGGCGAGCGACGGCGGCGGTGGAACGGTGACGTACTCATGGCGCCTCAGCGCGCGGGGCCATGGCCCGGTGGAAGGGACGACGACCGGGACGACAGTCCCGGGGGTCCCGATCGTCGACTGGGTCGAGTTCTCGGGAACCGAGCTCACGCTAGCCGTGACGGCAGTGACGACCGTCAAGGGCGTCCAGCTCCTCGGTGACACCGAGGCGGACCTGACGGAGCTGGAGTGGGGCGCTGCACCGTCGGTTCCGCGCACCGTCGCGTTGAGTGTCGACCCGGCCCGTGCGCAAGTCACGGCCACGTGGGATCCTCCGTCGTCCGACGGCGGCGTCGGCGTCAGTCGCTACGTGTTCTGCTGGCGGGTCAACGACGTCGAGACCCATTGCGGGCAGACGAGCAACACGTCGGTCACACGATCCTTCAGGACGATCGACGTTCAGGACGGTCGGTCCAACGCCGTCTCGTTCATCATCCGTGCTCAGAACTCGAAGGGTGACTCCGACGCCGCGACCGCACAGGCGACGGTCGACCTGAGCCCGACCCCGAATCCGGCACCCGGCGGATGACCCACCACCGCCACAGAGCCCCGAGCACGACCGAACCGATGACGACGGAGACCGCCACATGACCCCCGAGCAGAGCGCCTGGTTCGCCGAGACGTTCGCCGCCCTTGCCGAGAACGTCAGCCGTGTGCTCCTGGGCAAGGAGCTCCCGGTGCGCCTCGCGCTCACGGCGATGGTCGCGGAGGGACACCTGCTGCTCGAGGACGCGCCCGGGACGGGCAAGACCTCGCTCGCCAAGGCGCTCGCCGCGACCGTGCAGGGCACGCACCACCGCATCCAGTTCACGCCGGACCTGCTGCCGTCGGACGTCACGGGCGTGACGATCTACGACCAGGGCACGGGCCGCTTCGAGTTCCATCGCGGCCCGGTGTTCGCCTCGGTCGTGCTGGCGGACGAGATCAACCGCGCGTCGCCCAAGACGCAGGCGGCCCTGCTCGAGGTCATGGAGGAGGGCAACGTCACGGTCGACGGTGTGACCCACCCCGTGGGGCGTCCGTTCATGGTCATCGCGACGCAGAACCCGATCGAGCAGGCGGGGACCTACCGACTCCCCGAGGCCCAGCTCGACCGGTTCATCATCAAGACGAGCCTGGGCTACCCGGACCGTGCGTCGACCGTCGAGATCCTCGCGGGGGCCAAGGACCGCACGCTCGGGCTGAGCCCGCGGATCACGACCGAGGCGGTCGGCACGATGGCCGACCTCGCCCAGACGGTGCACATCGACCCGGTGGTGCTCGACTACGTCGCGCGCATCACCGAGGCGACCCGTGACGACAGCCAGACGGCGCTCGGTGCGAGCGTGCGCGGCGGTCTCGCGCTCGTGCGCTGCGCGAAGGTCTGGGCCGCCTCGCGAGGCCGCGAGTACGTGCTGCCCGACGACGTGAAGGACCTGGCGCAGTACGTCCTGGCCCACCGCCTCGTGCTGGACGCCGAGGCGGAGTTCGCCGGCGTGACGGCGACCGACGTGCTCGCCCGCCTGCTCGACCAGGTCGCGCCCCCGGTGCTGCGGGCGGCCTGACGTGCGGATCTCGGGCGCCGGCTGGGGGAGCGCGGTCGTCGCGCTCCTCGGCCTCGTGCTGGGGCGGCTGCTCGGCTGGGCCGAGCTCGCCACCCTCGGCGCGGGGCTCGTCGGCGTCCTCGCGGTGTGCCTGCTCATGACGGTCGGCCGCGCGCGGTATGCGGTCACGCTCGACATGGCGGACCACCGCGTGCGGATCGGCGAGCGCGCGGTCGGTCGGATCGAGGTCCGCAACGCCGCGCGGCGCAGGTCCCTGCCCTCGCGGCTCGAGCTGCCCGTGGGTGCGGGTCTCGCCGAGCTCGCGGTGCCGTCGCTGGCCCCCGACGCGACGCACGACGAGCTGTTCGCCATCCCGACGGCGCGCCGCGCGGTCGTCGTCGTCGGCCCCGTCCGCTCGGTGCGCGGCGACCCGCTCGGGCTCGCGCGGCGCAGCGTGCTGTGGACCCGGCCGGTGGACCTGTACGTGCACCCCGAGCTGGTGCCGCTCGGCGGAGCGAGCTCGGGGCTGCTGCGCGACCTCGAGGGGCAGTCGACGCGCGACCTGTCGGACTCCGACATGTCGTTCCACGCGTTGCGCGACTACGTCGCGGGCGACGACCGTCGCTACATCCACTGGAGGACGACCGCGCGCCGCGGCAAGCTCATGGTCAAGCAGTTCGAGGACACGCGTCGCACGCAGACGGTGCTCGCGCTCGCGAACGACCCGCGCGACTACGCGTACGACGACGAGTTCGAGCTCGCGATCTCGGCCCTCGCGTCGATCGGTGTGCAGACCCTGCGGGACGAGCGCGACCTCGCGGTGCTCGCGGGACCGGGTGCGCTGCGGGTCCGCACGCCGGCGATGCTCCTCGACGACTGCTCCGGGCTCGAGCTCGACCCGGCCGGCGCCGACGTGACGCTCCTCGGCCGGCGCGTGGTGCGCGAGTCGCCGCAGTGCTCGGTCGCGGTGCTCGTCACCGGCTCGGTGCCCTCGGACTCCGACCTGCGGCTCGGCAGCAGGCACCTGCCTGCGGGGACGCGCACGCTCGTCGTGCGGTGCGAGCTCGGTGCCGAGGTGTCGGTGCGGACGCAGGGCCAGCTGACGCTCGCGACGCTCGGCACGCTCGACGACCTGCCCCGTCTCCTGCGGCGCGTGATCGCGTGACGACGACCCTCGAACGCCCCGCACCGGCGGGCGCGGCGCAGGCCCCGGCCCGTCGGCGCGCCACCGCGCGGCCGCGGCGGCGACCGCTCGCGCTGGGCGTCCTCGACGCGACGGTGCTCGTCGGTGTGCTCGCCCTGGTCCTCGCGCCCCTGCTCGAGGTGTACGGCGGGAACGCCGCGCTGCCGGCGATCGTCGGCGGGCTGGTGCTCGGGTCGGCGCTCGCGCTGGTCGGTGCGTGGCTGCGGTGGACCGCGATCACGGTCGTCGCGGCCGCGCTGGTGACGTACGCGCTCGCCGGCGGGGCCCTCGCGGCGCCGTCGACGACGGTCGCCGGCGTGGTGCCGACGTCGGCCACGGTGGTCGGTCTGGCGCGCGGTGCGGTCACGTCCTGGGCGCAGGTGGTGACGTTGCAGCCGCCGCTCGGGTCCGGCGGGACGATGCTCGTCGCGGCCCTGCTGCTCGCGTTCGTCGGCTCGTTGGCCGCGGTCGCCGTCGCGGTGCGGGCGCCGGGGCGGTGGGCGGCCGCAGCCGCACTGGTGCCGGTCGGCGTGCTCGTCGTCGTGATCCTGCTCGGCGTGCGCTTCCCGCTCGTGCCGCCCACCGTGACCGGCGTGGTCCTGGCGGTCGTTCTGCTGCCATGGGCGGCGTGGCGTGCGGGCGGGCTGCGTCCGCGTCGCGTGATCGCGCTCGCCACCCTCGGACTCGTCGGGGTGGGGGCCGCGCTGGGTGGTGCGCCGCTGGCTGTCGGCGACGAGCCGCGCTACGTGCTGCGCGACGAGATCGTCCCGCCGTTCGACCCGCGTGACTACGCGAGCCCGCTGTCGGCGTTCCGGGAGTACGTCAAGAACCTCGACGAGACCACGCTGTTCACCGTGGAGGGACTCGGCCAGGGCGGGCGCGTCCGGCTCGCGACGATGGATCGCTACGACGGCGTCGTGTGGAACGTCGCGGGCGACGGCTCCGCGCAGAGCTCGGGCGAGTTCCGTCGCGTCGGTGACGAGCTCCCGACGAGCGTGCGGGGCGAGCGCCGGACCGTGCGCATCACGATCGACGAGCTCACGGGCGTGTGGTTGCCCACGGTCGGTCAGGCGACCGGCTTCGGCCTGGGCCGCACCGCCTCGCAGCTGCGCTTCAACGACGCGACGGGCGCCGCGGTGCTGACCGGCGGGCTCGAGCAGGGGCTGTCCTACGATCTCGAGACCGTCGTACCGGTCGTCCCGACCGTCGACGAGATCGGCACGGCGGCGGCGGCCGACGTCGTGCAGCCCGAGCTCGTCGGTGTCCCCGAGGTCGTGGGCGTGACCGCCGCCGACGTGGCCCGCGACGCCGGGCACGCGGTCGAGGTCGCCGACTCGCTCGCGGCCTGGCTGATCGAGGAGGGGTTCTACAGCGACGGCCTCGAGGGTCAGACGCCGTCGCTCTCGGGCCACGGCGCGGACCGGATCGCGAGCCTGCTCGCGGACGACCTCATGGTCGGCGACGGTGAGCAGTACGCGGCCGCGCTCGCGCTCATGGTGCGCTCGCTGGGGCTGCCCGCGCGGGTGGTGCTCGGCTTCGTGCCCTCGGCCGAGCAGGTCGCGAGCGGTGAGCCCGTCGCGGTGACCGGCGCCGACGTCCAGGCGTGGGTCGAGGTCGCGTTCTCCGGGTACGGCTGGGTGCCCTTCGACGCGACGCCGCCGAAGGAGAAGACCCCCGACAAGAGCGACGACCCGGAGAGCTCCGAGCCCAAGCCGCAGGTCGTGCAGCCCCCACCGCCGCCGCCCGGTGCGGTGACCCCGCCGGACGACGACACCGAGCAGCCCGCTCCCGAGCCTCCGGCGGACGACGACGACGCCTCCGCGCTGTGGCGCACGGTCGCGGTCGTGGCGGTGTCCGCGGGCGTGCCGCTGCTCCTGCTCGTCGCGCCGTTCGTCGTCGTGGGGGCGATCAAGTCCCGGCGGCGGCGTCGGCGCCGCAAGCACGGCGACCCGGTCGCACGCGTCGCGGGGGGGTGGGACGAGGTGCTCGACCAGGCGATCGACCTGCGCCGTCCCGCACCCGAGGTCGCGACCCGGTCCGAGTCCGCGCGGGCGCTCGCGCTCGCGTTCGCAGGCGACGCCGCGGGTCGGGGCACGACGTCTGCACCGCGCGTGGCCGAGCAGGTCGACGCGCTCGCTCGGAACGCGGACCGCGCGGTCTTCGGGCCGGGCGAGCCGGACGCGACGCAGGTCGCGCAGTACTGGTCGCAGGTCGAGTCGACGCTCGCGACGATGCGCGCGTCGGTCGGCTGGCGGCGGCGCCTGCGGGCGCGGCTGTCGCTCGCGTCGGTGCGGGCGCGCCGACGAGCACGCAAGGACGCCGCTCGCGCGGCGCGCACGGTGGAGTCCGGTCGCACGAGGCGCCGGACGCAGCAGGTCACGCGCAAGGAGTCACGGTGAACCGTCGGTCGGTACCGGCATCGGCGTCCGCGGGTGCGGCGGGTCTCGGGCGCCGCGCCGCCGCGGTGGGGCTCGACGTGGTCCTGGCGCTCCTGGTCGGCGGCTGGCTCGGGGTGCTGCAGGGGGTCTCGGCCCTCGACGGGGGCTCCGGCGAGTCTGCGACGCCTGCGACCTGGCTCGTCGTGCTGTGCGGCACGCTGTCGCTCGCCCTCGTCGTGCTGCAGTGGGTGCTGCACGGCCGGCTCGGCTGGACCGTGGGGCGACGCGCCCTGGGCGTGCGCACCCTCGACGCGCGGACGCACCGACCGATCGGCCTGGCACGCGTGCTCCTGCGCGGGCTCGTCGTCGCCGCGGGGACGCTCGTCGCGGGCGTCGGTCAGCTCGTGGTGCTGCTCTCGCCGTTGTTCGACCGCTCGGGTCGCAAGCAGGGCTGGCACGACCTCGCGGCACGCGCGGTGGTGCTCGACGTGCGCGGCGGCGGCACGGGTGCGGTCGCGCCGCCCCCGCCGCACCCCGACGTCGTGCGCGCGGCCTCGACGCTCTCGTGGCGCGCGCCCAGCAGCGACCCGGTGGCCGCCGTCACGCCGCCCGCCGCGCCCGGCCCGGTCCCCGCACGGCCACCCGCCCCGCCGGTCGCCCCGGTCGGCACGGCGTCGGCCCCGATGACCGGCCCGATCACCCGTCCGCTCGTCCTCGCGCCGCTCGCGCCGCACCGCGCGGGGCCGGACCTCGACACGCGCGCCCTCCCGCTCGTCCCGCCACCGCCCGCGCCGTCCGCGGCACCCGTCCCGGCCGGCGGCCAGGGTGCCTTCGCGCGGCTCGTCCCGGACGCGCCCGCCGCGTCGCCCGCGCCCGACGTCCTCGGCCACCCCGTCCCGCACCGGTTCGGTGACGACGAGGACGTCGAGACGACGCGCCGCGCGCTGCCGCCCGTCCCGCCGCCGTCGACGACGCGTGAGCGAATCACCGCGGCGATCGTGGAGATCAGCGACGGCCAGCGCGTCGAGGTGCGGCACACCGCGCTCGTCGGGCGCAACCCGGCGGCGGCCACCGACGGCGTCCAGCTCGTCCGCGTGGTCGACCCCGGCCGGTCGGTCTCCAAGACGCACCTGCAGCTCGCGGTCGAGCACTCGGGCGTGTGGGTCGCCGACCGCGGCTCGACGAACGGCACGGTCGTCACGCTGCCGGACGGTGCGCAGGTCATCTGCCCGGTCGACCAGCCCGTGCGTCTACGGCTGGGCGCCGTGGTCATGTTCGGCGACTGCGTCCTGCGGCTGGTCGAGACGTCCTGACGGGCGAGTCGTCCCGACGCCACGACACGCAGACGATCGGGACATCCTGACCGTCGGTCGTGCGGCCGATCGGCGGATCCGCCCCGCGAACGGCTCGCGGAGCCTACGCTGACGGCATGGCGAACAGCCGCCACGCTGCACAGCTGCAGCTGGTCGAGGTGGACGAGCTCACGCCGACGTCGGCGGGCGCTGTCCCGGACTCGTCGCGCCCGACGACCGCCGGCGCGCCCGAGCCCCGCCCCCCGGCGGACGCGCCGCTCGACGACGCGCCCCCCGAGAGCGGTGTGGCGGCGGGCGAGGACGGGTGGGACCCGGACGACGAGGCCGCACCGCACGGCTGGCCGGCGCGTCGACGCCGGGTGCTGGCCTGGGTGGCGGCGATCGGGGCCGCGGTGCTCGTCCTCGCCGCTCTCGCGGCCTGGGACGACGCGCGCCGCGCGGACGCCTACGAGCGTGCGGTGTCGGTGCCCGGACTGCTCGAGCCGCTCGACGGGCCGGTGCACGTCACGTGGCGTGCCGCGGCCGCGTCGGGCGAGGGGTCGGTCGTGGTCGCGGACGACACGCTCGTCGTCGTCGAGCAGGACTCGTCCGGAGGCAGCCTGGTCGGTCACGCGGCCGAGACGGGTCAGCACCGCTGGACCACGCGTGTGACCGGCCCGCCTGCGGCGACCGAGCGCGCGTGGCTGCAGTGCCCGAGCTGGCGCGGGGCGCGCGTGAGCGGACTGGTGCTGTGCACCACGGACCTGGCGATCCCCGTGTACGGCGACCCCGCGCCGGGTGAGTCCGTCGCGGACGGGCTCGAGGGCTTGCGGGTGGTGGCGGTGGACGCGGCGACCGGCCGCAGCGTGGGGTCGTGGACCGAGAAGGGCGACGTCGCGGGCTTCGGGCGGGTCGACGACGACATCGTCGTCGCGGTGACCGACCCGGACGGCCGCACGCTGGTCCAGCGGCGCGCGGGACGCACGGGCGACGTCGTGTGGTCGTACCGGTCGCTGCAGCAGCTCTCCGGGACGCTCGCGATCGAGCGCGCCTCGATGGAGCTGACGGACCGGGTGGCCGTGGTGCGCGGTGCCGAGCTGGTCGTCCTGCGGCTCGACGACGGCGAGGTGGTCGTCGCGGAGGCGCGCGGCCAGGCGGTCGCGCTCGTCCCGTTCCGCGACGGGTTCGCCGCGTGGACGCCGGCGCGCGGCGGCTGGATGTTCGACCGCGACGGTGAGCCGGTGACGGCCCTGCCTGCCGTGCCGTCGAGCCTGGCGATCGACGACGAGTCCGCGCAGGAGGTCGCGATCCTGTCCACGGGTGTCGCGGTGCGCGGCTTCGAGGTGGCGACGGGGAACGAGCTGTGGTCGCTGAGCACGCGCGCGACGCCGCAGGCGGTCGTCGACGACACGCTGCTGGTCGCCGACGACGGCCGGTGGGCGGCGTACGACGCGCACACCGGCGCGTCGCTGTGGTCGCACGAGCTCGAGGCACCGGCCTGGCCCGTGCTCACGGACGGCTCACTCGTGCTGACGGCGGTCGAGGACGGCGACCGGGTCACCCTGCTCGCGCGCGGCCTGCGCGACGGTGCGCAGCGGTGGCAGGTGAGCGTCCCGCCGCAGGTCACGCGGCTCTCGGCGATCGGCGGGCTGCTCGTCGGCCGGACCGACGAGGGCGTCGTGGTCCTGGCTCCGTGACGCGCCCGGTCCCGCGCGTGCCGGACCGTCAGGTGGGCAGCGTTTGCGGGGCGGGCCGCGCAGGGGAGTAAGGTGACCGACGTGCTGAGCACGACGGGCGTGAGCCTCCTCCTTCCGTGCCGCGGCGGGGCCTTCTAGGCCGGACCCCTGCCGCGGTGTCGTTCTGCGCCGGCTGACCACACGCCGAGAGAACCCGCGAAGGAGCAGTACCCCATGAGCGTCACCCCCACGAGCGCGAGCTATCAGCAGACGAGCCCCCAGCAGCCGTCGGGCATGCCGATCCACAAGTACCGGCCGTTCCACGAGATCATCAAGGTCGACCTGCCCGACCGCCGGTGGCCAGACGCGCGCGTCACGAAGGCCCCCCGCTGGTGCGCCGTGGACCTGCGCGACGGCAACCAGGCCCTGATCGAGCCGATGAACCCCGCTCGCAAGCTCGAGATGTTCGAGCTGCTGGTCGACATGGGCTTCAAGGAGATCGAGGTCGGTTTCCCCGCGGCGTCGCAGACCGACTTCGACTTCGTCCGGATGCTCATCGACGAGGGCCGGATCCCCGACGACGTCGTGATCCAGGTGCTCACGCAGTCGCGCGAGCACCTGATCGAGCGCACGTACGAGGCGATCGCGGGCGCCAAGCAGGCGATCGTGCACCTCTACAACTCGACGTCCACGCTGCAGCGCGACGTGGTGTTCCGGTCCGACGAGGACGGCATCGTCGACATCGCGGTGTCGGGTGCCCGGTTCTGCAAGAAGTACGAGGAGCTCGTCCCGGACACCGAGGTGTACTACGAGTACTCGCCGGAGTCGTACACGGGCACGGAGCTCGAGTTCGCGCTGCGGATCTGCAACGCGGTGCTCGAGGAGTGGCAGCCGACGCCCGAGCGCCCGGTGATCATCAACCTGCCGGCGACGGTCGAGATGGCGACCCCGAACGTGTACGCGGACTCGATCGAGTGGATGAGCCGCAACCTGCGCTACCGCGACGCCGTGGTGCTGAGCCTGCACCCGCACAACGACCGCGGGACGGCCGTGGCCGCCGCGGAGCTGGGGTACATGGCGGGTGCGGACCGCATCGAGGGCTGCCTGTTCGGCAACGGCGAGCGCACCGGCAACGTGTGCCTCGTGACCCTGGGCATGAACCTGTTCAGCCAGGGCATCGACCCGCAGCTCGACTTCTCCGACATGGACCGCATCCGCCGCACGGTCGAGCGGTGCAACCAGCTGCCGGTGAACGAGCGCCACCCGTACGGCGGCGACCTGGTCTTCACCGCGTTCTCGGGCTCGCACCAGGACGCGATCAAGAAGGGCCTGGACGCGCTCGAGCAGCGCGCCGCGGCCCTGGGCAGGACCACGGACGACGTCGTGTGGGCCGTGCCGTACCTGCCGATCGACCCGAAGGACGTCGGCCGCTCGTACGAGGCGATCATCCGGGTCAACTCGCAGTCGGGCAAGGGTGGCATCAGCTACCTCATGAAGTCCGAGAAGGACCTGGACCTGCCGCGCCGGCTGCAGATCGAGTTCTCGCAGGTCGTGCAGCAGCACACCGACCAGCACGGCACGGAGGTCACGGCCGACGACCTGTGGCGGATCTTCGTCGACGAGTACCTGCCGGTCGAGGCCGCGAAGGTCGGGACCGCGGCGCAGGACTTCGGCGACCTGGTCCCGTGGGGCCGGTTCTCGCTGCAGGGCACCCGCGCGACGAGCGCGCAGGACGGCCCGGACACGCTGTCGGTCGACCTCGTGGACCGCGGTGAGGTCCGCACGATCGAGGGCACGGGCAACGGCCCGGTCGCGGCGTTCGTCGCGGCGCTCCGGCAGGTCGGGGTCGACGTCGCGGTGCTCGACTACGCCGAGCACGCGCTGTCCGAGGGTGGCGACGCCACCGCCGCCGCGTACGTCGAGTGCGCGATCGGCGACGACATCCTGTGGGGCGTCGGGATCGACCCCTCGATCACCACCGCGTCGCTCAAGGCGATCGTCTCGGCGATCAACCGCCAGCTGCGCTGACTCCGGGGCTGAGGCCACCCGCTGAGCGGGCCTGCCGGGCGCGTGCGCCCGCGACCCTGCTCGTCGTCCCACCGGACCGACGAGCAGGGTCGCGTGAGCCGGCGGCGCGGGAGCGCCCGCGTGTGGGCGCCCCGGGGGACAATGCCTGCGTGAGCCTCTACCGCGACGAGGCGATCGTGCTGCGCACCCACAAGCTGGGGGAGGCGGACCGGATCGTCACCCTCCTGACCCGCCAGCACGGCAAGGTGCGTGCCGTCGGCAAGGGTGTGCGCCGGACGACGTCGCGGTTCGGCTCCCGGCTCGAGCCGTTCATGCACGTCGACCTGCAGCTGTCGACGGGACGCCACCTCGACATCGTCACCCAGGCCGAGACGATCGGCCCGTACGGGCGTGCGCTCGTGGCCGACTACGCGCTCTACACGGTGGGCACCGTGATGCTCGAGACCGCCGAGCGGCTCGTCGACGCCGAGCACGAGCCCGCGCTGCAGCAGTACTGGCTGCTCGTCGGCGGGGTCCGTGCGCTCGCCTCGCGCGAGCGGGCGCCCGGCCTGGTGCTGGACTCCTACCTGCTGCGCGCTCTCGCGGTCGCGGGCTGGGCGGCGAGCTTCCACGACTGCGCGCGCTGCGGTGAGCCCGGGCCGCACCAGGCGTTCAACGTGCAGTCGGGTGGGGCGGTGTGCCGGTCGTGCCGGCCGCCCGGCTCTGCGTCGCCCGCTCCGGAGACGTTCGCGCTCCTGTCCGCGCTGCTCGCGGGCGACTGGGGTGTCGTGGACGACAGCGCGGAACGCCACCGTGGCGAGGCCGCCGGACTCGTCGCCGCGTTCAGCCAGTTCCACCTCGAGCGGCGCCTGCGCTCCCTGCCGCACGTCGAACGGGTCTGACCCGCCGTTCGCCCGCGTGTGCGGGCTCGTTGACGGGCGTTCGCACGTGGCGGGGCCCGACGACGCCCGCGTGCGCGGCAGAATGACGCTGTGCCCGCGCCCGTGCTGCCCCCGTTCCCGCACCCGTCGGGTGCCCGCCCCCCGGCGATCCCGAAGCAGTTCGTGCCCCGGCACGTCGCCGTGGTCATGGACGGCAACGGCCGGTGGGCCAACGCACGCGGGCTCAGCCGCGTCGAGGGTCACAAGGCGGGCGAGGCCTCGCTGCTCGACGTCGTCGCCGGTGCGATCGAGATCGGCGTCGAGTACGTCTCGGCGTACGCGTTCTCGACCGAGAACTGGAACCGGTCGCCGGAGGAGGTGCGCTTCCTCATGGGCTTCAACAAGGACGTGCTGCGCCGCCGTCGCGACGAGATGAACTCGTGGGGCGTGCGTGTGCGCTGGGCCGGGCGTCGTCCCCGGCTGTGGCGCTCGGTGATCGACGAGCTCGAGACCGCCGAACAGCTGACGAAGAACAACACGGTGTGCACGCTCACGATGTGCGTGAACTACGGCGGGCGCGCCGAGGTCGCCGACGCGGCGGCCGCGCTCGCGCGCGACGTCCAGGCGGGTCGCGTCAACCCCGACCGGATCTCCGAGAAGGTCTTCGCGCGGTACCTCGACGAGCCGGACCTGCCGGACGTGGACCTGTTCCTGCGGTCGTCGGGTGAGCAGCGCACGTCGAACTTCATGATCTGGCAGGCGGCCTACGCCGAGCTCGTGTTCCTCGAGGAGGCCTGGCCGGACGTCGACCGCCGTCACCTGTGGCGCGCGATCGAGGAGTACGCGCGCCGGGACCGTCGCTACGGCGGAGCGGTCGACACGCCCGTCTCCTGACGCCGTCCGGCTACGACGACGGGTGGACCCCGGCGGGACTCGCGCACGACGACGGGAGGACCCTGGTCCGCGCGGGAGGGTTCCGCCGTGGGACGCGCGTCACCTGGTCCACGCCCGACGCTGGAGGCATGAGCCAGACGGTGACCCACCCCCTCGTCGTGACCACCTCCCGGCACGACCCGCGACTGTCCGGTCGCGGCCTCGTCAAGCGGTACGGCTCGACGACCGCGCTCGCGGGCGTCGACATCGACCTGGGCGAGGAGGAGGCCCTGGCGATCATGGGCCCGTCCGGCTCGGGCAAGTCCACGCTGCTGCACGTGCTCGCGGGCGTCCTGGTGCCCGACGAGGGTGCAGTCACGCTCCGCGGACGACGCGTCGAGCGGCTCTCCGAGCGTGAGCGGTCGCTGCTGCGGCGCGGGCGCTACGGGTTCGTGTTCCAGCACGGGCAGCTGCTGTCCGAGCTGACGGCGCTCGAGAACGTGGCGATCGCCTCGATGCTCGACGGTGAGCCGCGTGCGCAGGCGCAGGAGCTCGCCGTCCAGTGGCTGGCGGCGCTCGGCGTGGCCGACGAGCGTGACCGGCGCCCGGGGGAGATGTCGGGTGGCCAGGCGCAGCGGGTCGCGGTCGCGCGGGCGCTGGTCACCCGCCCGGACGTGGTGTTCGCCGACGAGCCGACCGGCTCGCTGGACCAGGCGACCGGCCAGGACGTGATGCGGGTCCTCACCGAGTCGACGCGCGCCGTGGGCGCCTCGCTCGTCGTCGTGACGCACGACGCGAGCGTCGCCGCCTGGTGCGACCGCCGCGTCGACGTGCGTGACGGGCTGGTCGTCGCCCCTCAGCACGCGGTGCCGGCGGACGCGGTGCCGGCGGACGCGGTGCCGGCGTGAACGTGGTCGTCGGGCTCGCGCCGCGGCTCGCGCGCGCCTCGGGGCGCGACGGTCGCCTCACCACGACGCTCGCCGTCCTCGCGTTCGCGGTGACGAGCGCGCTGGCCACGAGCGTGCTCGCGGCGACGCTCGGGTTCGTCGAGCGCGCCCAGCACCCGGTCACGGGGTTCGAGGAGCGCCTGGGTGAGACGTACGTGCTGCTCGCCTGGGTGGCGACCGTCCTGCTCGTCGTGCCGCTGCTGACCCTGGGCGGCGCGGCCGCGCGGCTCGGGGTGGCGCGCCGCAACGAGCGGCTGGCGACCCTGCGGCTGCTCGGCGCGACGCCGCGCGAGGTGGTCGGCCTGACGCTCGTCGAGACGGCGACCCAGGGGCTCGCGGGTGCCGTGCTGGGGACCGTGCTCTACGGGGTGCTGCTGCCCGTGTGGGCGGCGATCCCGCTCCTGGGACGGACGTTCACGGTGGGCGAGCTGTGGGTCGGTCCCGGCGTGCTGGCGCTCGTGTGGCTCGTCGTCCCGCTGCTCGCGGCGGTGAGCGGGGCCGTCACGCTGCGCCAGGTCGTGGTCTCACCCCTGGGCGTGGCGCGACGCGTGCGCCCGCCGGCGCTTCGCGCGGTGCGCGTGGTCGTCGCCGTCGTCGCGTTCGCGTCGTTCGTCGTCGTGTCGATGACCTTGCAGCTCTTCGCCGCCGCGGCGGTCGCGGTGCTGCTCGGCGCGCTCGCGCTGGCCTTCCTGGCCGTGAACGCGATCGGTCCGTGGCTCCTGGGTGTGGCCGGCCGGCGCCGGCTGCGGCGCGCCCGCACCCCCGCCCAGCTGCTCGCCGCACGACGCCTGCTCGACGACCCGCGCGGGGTGTGGCGCGTCGTCGGCGGGCTCGCGCTCGCCTCGTTCGTCGCCGGTGCGCTCGCGGTGATCCCGGCACTGGCCGACGTGTCCGGGGACGACGCGGACACCCGCCTCCTGACGGGCGACATCGTGACCGGCGGGCTGCTCACCCTGCTCATCGCGTTCCTGCTGGCCGCGGCGTCGGCGGGGATCGCGCAGGCCGCCTCCGTCCTCGACCGCAGGCGCGAGCTCGCGCTCGCGCACCTCGCCGGGGCGCCCGCCGAGCTGTTCGACGACGTGCGGCGCCGCGAGGTCGTCGGCCCGGTGGTCGTGGCGTCCGTCGGATCGGCGGCCCTCGCGCTCGCGCTGCTCCTGCCGCTGCTCGGGTTCGCGGTGCTCACGGCTCCTCAGGGTCCGCTGCTGCTGGCCGCGAGCCTGGCCGTGGGCGTGCTGCTCGTGCTCGCGGCCACCGAGACGTCCCGCCCCCTGCTGCGGCGCGTGCTGGCCGAGACCGTGGTGCGCGTGGACTGACCCGCCGCGGCCGGGTTCAGGCGCGTCGCGCCCGCAGGACCGCGTCGTGGACCGTGACGGTCTCACCCTGGCCCGTCCGGGCCAGCCGTGGGACCGACGCCGCGACCTCGACCACCCAGGCCCCGTCGTGCGTGACGAGCTCGTCACGCACCTCGTCGGCGCCCGGGAACATGCCGGGGTCGTGCGGCCGGCCGACCGGCGCGGCGAGGTCCAGCGCGTCGTGCTGGACGATCAGGAGCGTCCCGCCGGGGGCCACGTGCCGGGCGGCGCGCGCGACGAAGCCTGCGCGCGCCTGCGGCGCGAGATGGATGAAGTGCGAGGTCACGAGGTCGAACTGCGCGTCGTCGTCCCAGGTCGCGACGTCCGCCTGGACCCAGCGCACCTCGACCCCCGCGTCGGCTGCCGCACGTGCGCCGCGCGCCAGCCCGGTCGCCGCGAAGTCCACGGCGGTGACCCGCCAGCCCTGCTCGGCCAGCCACACCGCGTCACGACCCTCACCTGCCCCCAGGTCGAGCGCAGTCCCGGGCGTGAGGTGCCCGGTGTGTGCCACGAGCGCCGCGTTCGGCTGCCCGCTCCACACCGCGGGCGCGGAACCGTACCGGTCCTCCCAGCCCGCCGCGTCCAGCGACCACGTCGACCGGTCGCGCACGTCGCCCGCGGTCTGCTCACGCCAGCGCGCGACGGCCTCGCGGGCGTCCAGCTCGACGAGCTCGGCGTTCAGCTGCGCCGCGACGCTCGCACCCTGCGCGGCGGACGTCAGGACGGTGGCCATGGGGTCGAAGGAGTTGCCGGCCACGCGCACCCCGGGGACGGCGGTCGCGCCCGCCTCGTCGGCCGGCACGGCGGTGGCGACGACGACGCCCGCGCGCTCGACGGGCTCGGCGACGAGGCCGAGCGGGCGCAGGTGCGCGTCGTTCGCCTCGAGGGTCGTGCGCACGACGACCGCGTCCGCCGGGATCGTCTCGCCGGCGTCGGTGCGCACGGCGGTCAGTGCGTCGTCCTGCACGACGAGCTCGGCGAGGCCGCCGAGGGCCACACGCACGCCACGAGCGGACAGGCGTGCCGCCTCGTCGGCCGGGAGCAGCGGGTCGCCGCGCAGGAGCGTGACGCGCGGGGTCCACTGCCGCCAGAGCAGCGCGGCGTACACGCCCAGGGGTCCGTCGCCGACGACCACGACAGGTCCGTCGCCGACCTCCCAGCCGTGGCAGTACGGGCAGTGCAGCACGTCGCGGCCCCAGCGTCGAGCCAGCCCCGGCACGTCCGGCAGGACGTCGCGCCCGCCGGTCGCGCTCACGACCGTGCGCGTCGTGAGGTGGCTGCCGTCGTCGAGCTCGACCTCGAACGCGCCGAGGTGACCGCTGACCGCCACGACGCGGCCGGTGCGCAGCTCGCCGCCGTAGCCCGCGACCTCGTCGCGGCCGTGCGCGAGCAGCGAGCGCGGCGGGATGCCGTCGCGGGTCAGGTAGCCGTGCGCGTGCGCGGCGACCGCGTTGCGCGGACGGGCGTCGTCGACGACGAGCACGCGGCGCCGGGCGCGGGACAGGACGAGAGCGGCCGCCAGCCCTGCCGCGCCGCCACCGGCCACGACGACGTCCCACGTGCCGTCCCAGGTGCCGTCCCCGTCGCCGCCGGGTGACGAGCCGGTGCCCGACCCCGGCCACGCGGTGGGGTGCGGGGGTGCGTCGTCTCCGTGCTGGTGCTGCAGGTCGTGCCCGTGGTGCGGCTCGTGCTCGTCGTGACGCTCCATGCTGTGCTCCGTCCGTCCGCGTGCGGTGTCCTCGTGGGACCGTCTCCCACGGAGTCGCCGCGCGGCAAGGATCGTTGCCGAAGTGGCAAGGTGGGCGGATGGGGAGGTGAGCGGATGACTGACGACGTGCTGGCGGGTGTCGGGCCGCGGCTGCGCGCGCTGCGCCAACGGCGGGACCTCACGCTCGCGGCGCTCTCGAGCGCGACGGGCATCTCGGTGAGCACGCTGTCGCGGCTCGAGTCGGGGCAGCGGCGGCCGACGCTCGAGCTGCTGCTGCCGCTCGCGCGCGTGCACCAGGTGCCGCTCGACGAGCTCGTCGGCGCACCGCACACCGGGGACCCGCGCGTGCACGCCCAGCCCTTCGAGCACCGCGGTGCGACGTACGTGCCGCTGACGCGCCGACCCGGCGGGCTGCGTGCCTACAAGATGGTGCTCGCGCCGAGCGCGCCGCAACGCACGCTCGAGCAGCAGACGCACGAGGGCTACGAGTGGATGTACGTGCTGTCCGGCCGCGTCAGGCTCGTGCTCGGCGAGCACGACCTCGTGCTGGGCGAGGGGGAGGTCGCGGAGTTCGACACGCGCACGCCGCACGCGTTCGTGAACCCCGGCCCGGGGCCCACCGAGCTGCTCACGCTGTTCGGCCCGCAGGGCGAGCGCATGCACGTGCGGGCGCGACCCCGCGCGCGGGGCACGAAGGACTGAGTACCCGGTGCGTGTCGGAGGTGCGCTCTACGGTGGCCCGCATGGGACTCACGGTGGAGATGGTCACGTTCGACACGACCGACGCGGTGGCGCTGGCCACGTGGTGGGCACGGCAGCTCGGCGGCGAGGTCCGCGACGAGTCGGACGGCTGGTTCGTCGTCGCGGCCGACGTGCAGGGAGTGGCGCGCGTCGGCTTCCAGAAGGTCGAGGAGGCGACGCCGGGCAAGAACCGCGTGCACCTCGACCTGGCGGCGTCCGACGCGCCGGCGGAGGTGGCGCGCCTGGTCGCCGACGGCGCGTCGCTCGTCGACACGCACACCGAGGGCGGCTTCTCCTGGACGGTGCTCGCCGACCCGGACGGCAACCAGTTCTGCGTCTCGCAGCACTGACCTGCGCGCGCCCGCCGGGCGGCGGGGTGCGGGCCACGGACGAATGGATGCCAGGTCGACGGTGCACGACCGGTAGCCTGGGCGGGCTCCGTGGGACGTCGAGCACGACGCCCCACGGACTTCGCTCAGACCCCAGCCCGCAGCACCCAGCGGCGGGCCTCGAACACCTGGAGAGCATCGCCGTGGCACCCTCGCGTCTCGATTCCGTCGTCTCCCTCGCCAAGCGGCGAGGCTTCGTGTTCCCGAGCGGCGAGATCTACGGCGGTACCCGCTCCGCGTGGGACTACGGACCCCTCGGTGTCGAGCTGAAGGAGAACATCAAGCGCCAGTGGTGGCGCGCGATGGTCACGAGCCGCGACGACATCGTCGGCCTCGACTCCTCGGTGATCCTGCCGCGCCAGGTGTGGGTGGCCTCGGGCCACGTGGGCGTGTTCACCGACCCGCTCACCGAGTGCCTGAGCTGTCACAAGCGCTTCCGCGAGGACCAGCTGCTCGAGGAGTTCGAGGAGCGCAAGGGCCGCGCGCCCGAGGGCGGCCTCGCGGGCGTGCCGTGCCCGAGCTGCGGCACCAAGGGCGAGTGGACCGAGCCCCGTGACTTCAACATGATGCTCAAGACCTACCTCGGCCCGGTCGAGGACGAGTCCGGCCTGCACTACCTGCGGCCCGAGACCGCGCAGGGCATCTTCGTGAACTTCAAGAACGTCTACACCGCCGCGCGCATGAAGCCCCCGTTCGGCATCGGCCAGATCGGCAAGTCGTTCCGTAACGAGATCACGCCCGGCAACTTCATCTTCCGCACGCGCGAGTTCGAGCAGATGGAGATGGAGTTCTTCGTCGAGCCCGGCACCGACGAGACGTGGCACCAGTACTGGATCGACTACCGGACCGACTGGTACGTCGACCTCGGTATCGACCGCGACAACCTGCGGCTCTACGAGCACCCGGCGGAGAAGCTGTCGCACTACTCGAAGCGGACCGTCGACATCGAGTACCGGTTCGGCTTCCAGGGCAGCGAGTGGGGCGAGCTCGAGGGCATCGCGAACCGCACCGACTTCGACCTGTCCACGCACACCGAGCACTCGGGCCAGGACCTGTCGTTCTTCGACCAGGGCAAGAACGAGCGCTACGTGCCGTACGTCATCGAGCCGGCCGCGGGCCTGACGCGGAGCCTCATGGCGTTCCTCGTCGAGTCCTACACCGAGGACGAGGCGCCCAACACCAAGGGCGGCGTCGACACGCGCGTCGTGCTCAAGCTCGACCCGCGCCTCGCGCCCGTCAAGGCCGCGGTCCTGCCGCTGTCCCGCAACGAGCAGCTCTCGCCCAAGGCGCGCGACCTCGCGGCCGAGCTCCGCAAGAACTGGAACGTCGACTTCGACGACGCCGGCGCGATCGGTCGCCGCTACCGCCGGCAGGACGAGATCGGCACGCCGTTCTGCATCACGGTCGACTTCGAGACCCTCGACGACCAGGCCGTCACCATCCGGCACCGCGACGACATGAGCCAGGAGCGCGTCGCGCTCGACCAGGTCACGTCCTACCTCGCCCCGCGCCTGCTCGGCGCCTGACCTGCCGGCCCTCGCGGCCGCGAACGACGACGAGGCCCGTCCCCGGTCCACCGGAGACGGGCCTCGTCGCGTGCTCGCGCCTCACTGCAGGCGACGTCAGCCGAGCGCCGCGCGGACGTCCGCGAAGATCCCCGGCGTGCCGCCCGTCTGCTCGCACTCCTCTTCGCTGATGCCCTCACAGCCAGGCACGAGCACGTCGCCACCAGGCGACACCCAGACGTTCGTGCTCAGCGTGTCGAAGTGCCCGGACGCGTCCGTCGCGACGTACGCGTACATCGCGCGATCGCCGTGCCACACGGTGGGCAGCTCGACGGGGAGGTCGCCCCGCGCGTTCCCCATGACGGACCAGGTGAATGCCCGCCAGGCGCCGTCCTGCGGTGCGGCACCGATCTCGACGAAGGCGCGCACGTCGGGAGCGAGCGGAGCGACCGTGCCGTCCATCGACGTCAGGTCGAGCTGACGCGGTTGCGTCTGTGGGAGCGTCGTGTCGAGGTAGAGCGTCGGCAGCAGGACGTCGCCGGCACCGTCGGCGAGCTCGAGCCACACCCGCCGACCCTCGACGTCGCCCAGGTCGAGGCGCTCGTCGTCGGACCAGGCCGTGGCCGCGGTGATCCCCTCGCCGACCGAGGCCGCGGTCGACGGCCCGGCAGGCGGCGTGACGCCTGCGCCGAGCGTCACGTCGGCGACGTCCACGCCGCGTTCCGCGAGGGCGGCGACGAGTGCCGCGCCGCCGTCCGGCTGCGCCTCGAGGCACGCGGGGTCCAGCGCGGTGCACCTGCCCGAGCCCTCGGCGACCTCGTCGGCCGTCGTCCCCTCGCCGAGGTAGAGCACGAGCGCGTCCCGTAGCGCCGTCACGTCCCTCATGGCCACGCCCTCGTCGAGGCTGATCGCGTAGAGGTGGGATCCGCTGCCCGTGGGGTCCGCGAACGTCGGGACGTCGAGCGCGTGGACCCGCTCGCCGTCGTTCCCGACGACGCCGCGCGGCAGCCACAGCACGACCCGGCCGTTCGGCAGCCACCGGGGCACGGCACCGGCCAGGAGGCGGACGTCGTCGTTCATGTCCCAGCGCAACGACCCGGGGTAGTACTTCTGGGCGGGGAAGCGGTCGGCGGAGTCGTCGTCCGCCCAGGTGAACGCGCTGACACCGTCGAGGCCGGAGACGCGGACGCGCACCCCGTCCGTGGCGGGGACGTCGAACGCGTCACGCGCGGTGCCGAGCTCGACCTCGGTCGCCGGTGCCAGCACGACGACGCCGGACTCGCCCTCGTCGGCCCACGAGCCCGTGATCCGCAGACCGGCGTCCCAGCCGTCGCCCGACGACCGCGCGAGCGAGGTGGTGGCGTGCACGCCCTCCGCCAGCTTGGTGGTCGCGGCGGTCTCGGCGGTCGGCGCCGACGTCACCGCGGCGACCGCAGCCGCGAGCCCGGGCACGTCGTCGATGGTCGGGCACTGCGGCGTGGGCAGGTCGGCGCACGGCGCCTGGACGACGCGACCGTCGGACCCGACGAAGACGACCCCCGACTCGCCGGACTGGATCGAGTCGGCCACGGCGGGGTCGCCGAGAGCGGCGGCGAGCAGCTGACCGTCGGGCGCGGCGAACGTCGGGAGCTCGACCGCGACGCGCGAGCCGCCGGACGCCTCGAACCCCGCGGTGCTCCACAGCAGGACGTGGGGGTCACGCATCGTCGTGGGGACGACCACGAGCTCGCTCCACTCGCCCGAGTCGAGCGGGGCGACGAGCCGCACGCCGTCCTCGACGGACGGCGTGCCCCAGGTCCAGACGCCACCGCCGTAGCCGTCGGACGTACCGCTCGCGGTCACGCGGCTGTAGTACGCGGCGCCCTGCTGCATGCCGTCGACGACGGGTCCGACCCCGAGCACCAGCTCGTGGTCGTCCGTGGTCAGGCCGAGGTCGACCTGCCAGGTGGCCCCGTCGACGAGCGGGTCGATACGGGGGTCGGGCGCGTGCTTGGCGCCCGGCCGGTTCGCGGCGAGGAGACCGTCGGCGACCTCGACGACCGCACCGTCGCCGAGCGGGCGGGCGACCTGCGTGGGCGGCTGGGCCGGGTCGGGCTCGGTGGTGCGGTCCGCGGCGAGCTGCGCGCCGACGACCGCGACCGCGGCCACCGCGAGCGCGCCGCCCGCGACGCGCGCAGCGGTGCGGCGCCGGACGTGCCGGTGGGCGGCGCCCAGCAGGGCGTCGGGGTCGAGGGACATGAGCGGCGTCGTGCGCTCGGCGCGGGCGGCGAGGTCGGGGTCGGGACGCAGGTCGGTGCTCATCGCGCATCCTCCTGGCTGGTCTCGGTGGTGAGGGCGGCGCGCAGCGTGGCCAGGCCACGCGACGCGGTGGACTTGACGGTGCCGAGGCTCACGCCGAGCTCGGCGGCGACCTCGGCCTCGGGCAGGCCGACCATGTGCCGCAGCACGACGATCCGGCGCTGCCTCGGGGTGAGCAGCGCGAGCGCCCGTACGAGCTGGTCGCGGTCCTCGGTGCGGGCGTGCTCGTCGGTGCCGACGTGCACGCGGTCGCGCTCGGGCATGTCCTCCGGAGCGGTCAGGACCTCCCGGCGTCGTCGTCGCCAGGTGTCGACGCGCAGGTTCGCCAGCACCCGTCGCGCGTAGGGGAGCGGGTCGTGCGTCCGCGACCAGGCGGCGTACGTGCGCACGAGCGCCTGCTGGGTGAGCTCTTCCGCGCGGTGTGCGTCACCGCACAGCAACCACGCGGTGCGCAGCAGGTCGCCGCCGTGCTGCGCGACGAAGGCGGCGAACTCGCGATCGATCTCGGCGCGCGTGCGCGCCTGACCTGGTCGGACGGAGACGACGGTGAGGGACTCGACGTGGGACGAGTCGTCCTCGTCGCGGGTCCCGGCTGTCATGGTGGTCACACCGTAGGAGACGTGCGAGCGGCCACGAAGGTTGAGTGGCCGGAGGTCACCCGTCCGACGATGGGAGAATGTCCGACGTGACCCTGACGAACGAGCGGAGCGACGAGCGCGCATCGACAGCTACGCCGGTGCTGCCCCCGCTGCGCATCGGGCCGCTGCAGATCGACACGCCCGTCGTGCTCGCACCGATGGCGGGCGTCACCAATGCGGCGTTCCGCCGCCTGTGCCGCGAGTCGGGTGCGGGGCTCTACGTCGCGGAGATGGTCACGAGCCGCGCGCTCGTCGAGCGCGGCGAGGAGTCGCTGCGGATCATCTCGCACGAGCCCGACGAGAAGCCGCGCTCGGTGCAGCTGTACGGCGTGGACCCGGCGACGGTCGCCGCGGCGGTCCACATGATCGTCAGCGAGGACCGCGCGGACCACGTCGACCTGAACTTCGGCTGCCCGGTCGCCAAGGTCACGCGCCGCGGCGGCGGTGCGGTGCTGCCCTGGAAGCGGGACCTGTTCCGGGCGATCGTCACGCAGGCCGTGGCGGCCGCGGAGCCGTACGGCGTGCCCGTGACCGTCAAGATGCGCAAGGGCATCGACGAGGACCACCTGACGTACCTCGAGGCGGGGCTCGTCGCGCAGGAGGCGGGGGTCGCGGCCGTCGCTCTGCACGCCCGCACCGCGGCGGACTACTACTCGGGCACGGCGGACTGGGAGGCGATCGCGCGGCTCAAGGAGACCGTCACCGACATCCCGGTGCTCGGCAACGGCGACATCTGGTCGGCCGAGGACGCCCTGGCGATGGTCGAGCAGACCGGGTGCGACGGCGTGGTCGTCGGTCGCGGGTGCCAGGGGCGGCCGTGGTTGTTCGCGGACCTCGCCGCGGCGTTCGCGGGTTCCGACGAGCGGGTGCGGCCGGGGCTGCGCCACGTCGCGGCGACGGTGCGTCGTCACGCCGAGCTCATGGTCGAGCACTTCGACGACGAGTCGAAGGCGCTGCGCGAGATGCGCAAGCACATGGCCTGGTACTTCAAGGGCTACGTGGTGGGTGGTGAGCTGCGGTCCCGGTTCGGGCTCGTCTCGACGCTCGCGGAGCTCGACGACCTGCTCGCCCTGCTCGACCTGGACCAGCCGTACCCGGGCGAGCCCGCCGAGGGCCAGCGCGGACGCGCCGGCGCACCGAAGCGGCCGATCCTTCCCTACGGCTGGCTCGACTCGCGCGAGCTCTCCGAGGAGTTCCGGCAGGACCTGCACGAGGCCGAGCTGAGCGTCTCGGGCGGCTGACCTGGCCTCTGGCCGACGTGCGTCACTCGACGCGCGCGACGCGCACCTGCGCGGCGAGGCGCTCGACCTCCGGCACGTGGGCCTGCGGCGCGCCGAGGCCCGCGCTCGCGACGGCCAGCGCCGCGGTCGCGGCGGCCTCCGCGAGGGCCTGACCCCGCGCGGCGCCTGCGAGGGTCGCGCGCAGCAGACCGGCGAGGAACGCGTCCCCGGCGCCCTCGGCGTCGACGAGCGGGCCCGCCTCGATCGCGCCGACCTCCCACCACCCGTCGACGTCGCGGGCGATCGCGCCGCGCGAGCCACGGGTCGCGACGGCGAGCGTCGCGCCCCCGGCGACGGCCGCGGACAGGTACGCACCGGGGTCGGTCAACCGCGCGGCGGACACGAGCAGCACGTCGGCGGCCGCGACGAAGGCGCGGGGGTAGTCGCCCACGCCGTCGTCGTCGTGGACGTCGCACCAGACCGGCACGCCCGCGGCCCGCGCGACGTCGAGCAGCGGGCGCGAGGAGTCCGCGAGGTCGAGGACGGCGGCACGCGCGCTGCGCACGAGCCCGAGCGTCTCGTCGTCCGGCGGGGGAGCGGCGGGCAGCTCGAGGTAGACCGAGAGGCGGTCGCCGTCGTCGGACACGAGGTTGACGTGGCGCTCGGTGCGACCGCCGAGCGCCGGCCGGGCCACGACGCGCAGCGTGTCGCCGTGGCGCCCGGCGCGCAGCGCGGCCAGGACGCGCGACGCGGGCTCGTCGTCGCCGGTCGTCGTGACGAGCGTCGTCGGGACGCCGATCGCAGCGAGCGTGACGGCCTTGCCCGCGGACGTGCCCCCGAGCCCGTCATGGTGGCTCGAGGCCAGGACCATGTGCGGCACCGGTTCCGGGAGCGTCGGCAGCCGGACGACGGTGTTCCAGGACGCGGGCCCGTTCACGACGACGTGAGTCACGTGACGCAACCTACGGGCCCGGACCCCTACTCTGGTAGCCCTGGCAGCAAGTTGCTGCAAGCCGTTGCAGCACCGTTGCGCACGGCTGACGACCTGGTGGTGACGATGACGCACCTCGTACGCCGCGCGGCCGCCGCGCTCGCGGGCCTCGCCCTGCTCACGCTCTCCGGCTGCGCCGGCGACCCGCCCGACCCTGCGACCCGGCCCGCGACTGACGGCAGCGGGCACGACGTCGGCGTGCAGCTCTTCAGCTGGACCTGGGACGCGATCGCGGACGAGTGCACCTCGACGCTCGGACCGGCGGGCTACGCGTGGGTGCTCACCTCGCCCCCGCAGGAGCACGTGCTGGGCGAGCCGTGGTGGACCGCCTACCAGCCGGTGAGCTACGAGCTCGAGTCGCGGCTCGGGACGCGCGAGCAGCTCAGCGCGATGATCGCGACCTGCCACGAGGCGGGCGTGGACGTGCGTGTCGACGCGGTGGTCAACCACATGACCGGCCAGGACGCGCCCGGCACCGGGTGGGCGGGCTCGTCGTACGAGCACTACGCCTACCCGGGGCTGTGGGCTCCGGACGACTTCCACCACTGCGGCCTCACCGCGAACGACGACATCGCGGTCTACCTCGACCGCGCCCAGGTCCAGACGTGCGAGCTCCTGAACCTCGCCGACCTCGACACGGGCAACCCGCAGGTCCGCGAGCGGCTCACCGCCTACCTGCAGGACCTGCTGTCGCTCGGCGTCGACGGGTTCCGGATCGACGCCGCCAAGCACATCGCGGCCGACGACCTGGCGGCGATCCTCGCGCCGCTGCCGGACGACGTCGCGATCATGCAGGAGGTCATCCGCGGGTCCGCCGAGCCGATCACGCCCCAGGAGTACGTCCCCCTCGGGCAGGTCTACGAGTTCACCTACGGCAAGGAGCTCGCCGGGATGCTCGCGGGCTCGCCCGGGCTGGCGCTCGAGCTCGGGCAGGCCGCCGCGCGCTACGTGCCGTCGGACGACGCGATCGTCTTCGTCGAGAACCACGACACCGAGCGCAACGGCTCCACGCTCAGCTACCAGGACGGCCCGACCGACGCGCTCGCGAGCGTCCTCATGCTCGCCGGGGCGTACGGGACGCCGCAGGTCTACTCCGGCTACGCGTTCACGGACACCGACACCGGCCCGCGCCAGGACGCCGACGGCCGCGTGCTCGACGCGACCTGCGTCGCGGACCCGGCACCGACGACGCCCGTGACCGACGGCGACTGGGTGTGCCAGCACCGGTGGCCGCAGGTCGCGGGGATGGTCGGCTGGCGTGGTGTCGCGGGCGACGCCCCCGTGGTCGACACCGGTCCCAGGGCGACGCGGTCGCTCTGGGTCGGGGTCGGCGTGCGTTCGTCGTCGTCAACGCCGGTGACGACGAGCTGGTCACGACGCTGAGCACGAGCCTGCCCGACGGGGGGTACTGCGACGTCCTGGCCGGCCAGGAGGACTGCCTCGCGACGGAGGTGTCCGACGGACGGCTGAACGTCACCGTCCCGCCGCGGTCGGCGCAGGCCTGGGACGTCGCGCACCGGTCGTGAGCGCACGCCGTCCGCACCGCCACGGCGTCAGGAGCCTCGTGGCGGTGCGGACGGCGTGGATGTCAGGGGCGCACCCAGACCGTCGTGTCGGCGCCGACGAGCAGCGCGCCCGCGTCGTCCGTGGCGAGCGGGCCGGACGCGAGCAGCACCCGCGTGCCCGCGGCGAGCACGACCGGCCCGTCGCCGAGGTTGGCGACCACGCGCACGTCGCGGTTGACGAAGTCGAGGACGTCGGCACCCGACGGCAGCCACGTGAGACCACCCGAGCCGAGGGACTCCGCGCGGCGCACGCGCAGCGCGGTGCGGTAGGTCTCGTAGGTCGAGCCGGGCACGCCGCGCTGGACGTCGGCCGCGTAGCGCGCGAACGACTGCGGCTGCGGCAGCCAGGTCTCGCCCGTGGGGGAGAACCCGAACCCGGGCTCGGCGGCCGCCCACGGGAGCGGGACGCGGCAGCCGTCGCGCCCGAGCTCGGCGCCCAGGGTCCGGAAGAACGCGGGGTCCTGACGCACGTCGTCGGGCAGCGTGGTGTGGTCGGGCAGGCCGAGCTCCTCACCCTGGTACAGGTACGCCGAGCCGGGCAGGCCGAGCATGAGCAGGCTCGCGCACCGTGCGCGGCGCAGGCCGAGCTCCTCGTCGGGCTGCTCGTCGTCGGCGCCGATCCCGTTGGGCCGCGAGCCGGGCGTCGCGAGCCCGAGCCGGGACGCGTGCCGCACGACGTCGTGGTTCGACAGCACCCACGTGGTCGGCGCTCCGACGGAGTCGGAGGCCGTGTACGAGGCGGTGATCACGTCCCGCAGGGACGGCGCGTGCCACAGCGTGGCGAGGAAGGCGAAGTTGAAGGCCTGGTGCATCTCGTCGGGCCGCACGTACCGCGCCAGGCGCGACAGGGGCTCGACCCAGGCCTCGGCGACCAGCGCGCGGTCGCCGTCGTACTCGGCCAGGACGCGGTGCCACGCGCGGTAGATCTCGTGGACGCCCTCCTGGTCGAACATCGGGCCCTGGTTGCCGGAGCCCGTGACCTCGTCCACGCGGCCCCCCGCGCTCGGCGCGTGGTCGTGCAGCGCGTGCTCGGCGGCCTCGAACGCGGCCTCGGAGCCCTCGATCATCGAGACGTGACCGTCCCAGTCGGGCAGGCCCTCGGCCTTGACCATGCCGTGGGCCACGTCGATGCGGAAGCCGTCGACGCCACGGTCGAGCCAGAACCGCAGCACGTCCTCGAACTCGGCGCGCACCTGCGGGTGCTCCCAGTCGAGATCGGGCTGACGCGAGTCGAACAGGTGCAGGTACCACTGCCCGTCGGGCACGCGAGTCCAGGCCGGGCCGCCGAAGATCGACTGCCAGTTGTTCGGCGGCTGCTCGCCGTTCTCCCCGCGGCCCTCGCGGAACAGGTAGCGCTCGCGCGCGGCCGAGCCGGGGCCGTCGGCCAGTGCCTCGACGAACCAGGCGTGCTCGTCGGAGGTGTGGTTCGGCACCAGGTCGACGATCACGCGCAGCCCGAGCCCGTGCGCCCGGGCGAGCAGCGCGTCGAAGTCGGCGAGCGTGCCGAACAGCGGGTCCACGTCGCGGTAGTCGGCGACGTCGTAGCCCGCGTCGGCCTGCGGCGAGCGGTAGAACGGCGACAGCCAGACCGCGTCCACGCCGAGCTCGGCGAGGTGCTCGAGGCGCGAGGTGATCCCGGGCAGGTCGCCGATGCCGTCGCCCGACCCGTCGGCGAACGAGCGCGGGTAGACCTGGTAGATCACCGCGTGGCGCCACCACTCGCCGTCGAGCGCCCCGGGCGCGTGCACGACGGTGGCCTGGTCGGTCAGGGGGTGGGCGTCGAGAGTCGTCACGAGTGCTGAGTCGCTTCCTTGAGGGGTTCCGCTCGCGCGGACGGGCGTGCCCGCTCGCCCGAGGCGTCGGCGAGGCAGGGGGATGGCGCAGTGGGGTGGCGCAGGACGCGCCGGGAGGGCCGGGTCAGACGACCGTCGGCACCGGCTGGTTGAGCGGCACGACGACAGGCGCGGCACCGGTCGAGCCGCGCACGATGAGCTCGGGGTGGAACTTGAGCTCCATGCGCGAGGCCGGGGTGCCGTTGATCTCCGCGACGAGGGCGGAGACCGCGGCGTGCCCCATGGCCAGCACGGGCTGGCGCACGGTGGTCAGCGGGGGATCGGTGAAGGCGATCAGCGGAGAGTCGTCGAAGCCGACGACGGACAGGTCGTCCGGCACCTCGAGCCCGCGCGAGCGGGCGGCGCGGATCGCGCCGAGCGCCATGAGGTCCGATCCGCACACGATCGCGGTGTGACCCGACGCGATGAGCTCGAGCGCCGCCGCCTGACCGCCCTCGACCGTGAACAGCGTCGAGACGATGTGCGGTGCGGCGTCCTCGATCCCGAGGTGGCGCTGCAGGTTGTGGGCGAACGCGACCTTCTTGCGCTGCGCCGGGACGAACCGGTCGGGCCCGATCGCGAGGCCGATGGACCGGTGACCGAGCGAGACCAGGTGGCGGAACGCGAGCTCGAGCGCGGCCTCGTCGTCGGTCGAGACGAACGGCGCGTCGACGCCTTCGGCGAAACCGTTGACGAGCGCGATCGGCATGCCGCGGCTGCGCAGCCGGTGGTAGCGCTCCTTGCTGGCGGACGTGTCCGCGTGCAGGCCGGAGACGAACACGATGCCGGCGACGCCGTGCTCGAGGAGCATCTCGACGTACTGGTCCTCGGTGGTGCCGCCGGGGGACTGGGTGCACAGCAGCGGCGTGTACCCGCGCTCGGTGAGCATCGACTCGATCACCTGCGCGAACGCGGGGAAGACCGGGTTGGCGAGCTCGGGCACGACGAGGCCGACGAGGCCGGCCGAGCGCGTGCGCAGCTTCTCCGGGCGCTCGTACCCGAGGACGTCCAGCGCGGCGAGCACCGCCTGCCGTGCCTGAGCGGACACGCCGTGCTTGCCGTTCAGCACGCGCGACACGGTGGCCGTGCTGACGCCGGCCTGCTCCGCGAGATCCGTCAGACGGGTACGCACGGGGGGCAGCGTAGGGGACACCGGACCTCCTCGTCCTCGGCCGTTCGTGTGTCGAGCGGCCTCGGGCGCCCCTGGGACGCCCTCTGCAACTGTTGCCTGAAAGTTACCGTAACGACTTGCAGCCACGGTTGCAACGACGTTAGCGTCGGCTCATCAGGCCAGAGTCGGTGGGGTGCGGCGCATCGTCCGGTCTCTGGGCAACGCCACCACGACACCAGGAGATAACGACGATGCGACGGAGCATCCCGGCCTTCGCGGCCGTACTCGGACTCGCCTTGACCCTCACCGCGTGCGGCAGCGACTCGGACGGCGGCACCGCCGAGACCACCGCTCCCGCCGGCGGCGAGGAGACCACCGCTCCCGCGCTGACCGGGACGCTGACGATGTGGGTCGACGAGACCCGCATCGACGTGATGAAGCCGATCGTCGAGCAGTTCCAGACCGAGACCGGCGTCAAGGTCGACCTCGTGCAGAAGGTGTCCGGCGACATCCGTACCGACTTCGTCTCGCAGGTCCCGACCGGCGAGGGCCCGGATGTCATCATCGGCGCGCACGACTGGACCGGTGAGTTCGTCAACAACGGCGTCGTCGCCCCCATCCAGCTCGGCGACAAGGCCGAAGAGTTCTCGACGTCGGCCGTGCAGGCCTTCACGTACGACGGCCAGATCTACGGCGCCCCGTACGCGATCGAGAACATCGCGCTCGTCCGGAACAACGCGATCCTGCCCGAGACCAAGGCGACGACGTTCGACGAGCTGGTCGCCGAGGGCAAGGCCGCCGGCAAGACCTACTCCGTGCTGATCCAGCAGGGTGACCAGGGCGACGCGTACCACCTGTACCCGCTGCAGACCTCGTTCGACGCCCCGATCTTCACGCAGGACGCCGACGGCTCGTACACGAGCGAGCTCGGCCTCGGCGGCGAGAACGGCGACAAGTTCGCGACCTACCTGCAGAAGCTCGGCCAGGAGAAGGTCCTCGACCCCGCCCTCGGTGGCGACCAGGTCAAGGAGGCCTTCCTCGCGGGTGAGTCGCCGTACATCGTGACCGGTCCCTGGTACACGACCGAGTTCACGAACGCCGGTCTCGACATCTCCGTCCTGCCGGTCCCGAGCGCGGGTGGCTCCGAGGCCAAGCCGTTCGTCGGCGTGCAGGGTGCCTTCATCTCGGCGAAGTCGAAGAACCCGGTCCTCGCGAACGAGTTCGTGACCAACTTCCTCACGACCGAGGCCGTCCAGACCGAGCTGTACAAGGCCGGCGGTCGACTGCCGGCGCTCAAGACCGCTGCGGCCAAGGTCGACGACCCGGTGCTCGCCGGCTTCAACGAGGCCGGCGCGACCGGCGCCCCCATGCCGTCCATCCCGGAGATGGGTGCCATGTGGCAGTTCTGGGGCACGACCCAGGTGCAGATCATCGGCGGTCAGGCGACCGACCCGGCCGGTGCCTGGAACACGATGGTGACCAACATGCAGGGCGCCATCGACTCCGCGTCCTGATGACAGCGGCCGCCCGTACCGCCGTCCACGGCGGTGCGGGCGGCCGTTCACGCCCCTGCCCACAGCGGGGGCGCCCCCCACACTGCTCGTGGTCGCCGCCTGCCTGAGCGCAGGGTCGCGCGCCGGAGCAGACTGCACACATCGGCGTCCGACGGCGGGCGCCGCCGCGGAGGACACCCATGTCGCAGCAGACGATCGTGCCCGACAGCGAGCACGCACCCCCCGACTCCCCACCCGGCGACGCGCGGCCCACGCGCGGCGACTCGTCGCCCGCCCGCAACTTCGGCAAGGGCTTCCTGGTCAAGCTCGCGATCGTGGCCCTCATCGACGCGGTCGGCCTGTACGGCATCCTCACGGCGATCGCCGTCGAGCAGTGGGCCATCATGGCCTTTCTCGCGCTCGCGCTCGTCGCCGTCAACTGGATCTACTTCTCGCGGCGGACGCTGCCGGCCAAGTACCTGCTGCCGGGGCTCCTCTTCCTGCTCGTCTACGTCGTGTTCACCGCGGCCTACACGGGCTACGTCGCCTTCACCAACTACGGCGACGGCCACAACTCCACCAAGCAGGACGCGGTCGCCGCGATCCTCGCGCAGAACGAGCAGCGGGTGGAGGGCTCGGCCGCCTTCCCGCTGACCGTCCTGAGCCGCGACGACCAGCTGGCCTTCGCGATCGTGCGCGACGGCGAGGCGCTCGTCGGGACGGCCGAGGACCCGCTCGCCCCCGCGCAGGGCGCGAAGGTCGAGGCCGACCGGGTCACCGAGGTCCCCGACTGGCAGGTCCTGGGCTTCGCGGAGATCGCCCAGCGTCAGCAGGAGATCGTCGGGCTGCGCGTCCCCGCGTCCGACGACCCCGCGGACGGGTCGCTGCGCACGCAGGACGCCTCGACCGGGTACCTCTACGAGTCGGTCATGGCGTACGACGAAGACGCCGACACCATGACGAACACGCAGACGGGCGTCGTCTACTCACCGAACGAGCACGGTCAGTTCCAGGCGGAGGACGGCTCGACGATCTCGCCCGGGTGGCGCGTCACGGTCGGCTTCGAGAACTTCACGCGCGCGTTCAGCGACGACCGGCTGCGCGGCCCGTTCATCGAGATCTTCCTGTGGAACTTCGCGTTCGCGCTGTTCTCGGTGCTCTCGACGTTCGTGCTCGGCCTGTTCCTCGCGGTCGTGTTCAACGACCCGCGCGTGCGTGGCCGCAAGCTGCTGCGCGCGCTGCTGATCCTGCCTTACGCGGTGCCGGCGTTCCTGTCCGCGCTGGTGTGGAAGGGCATGCTCAACACGCGCAGCGGCTTCCTCAACCAGGTGATCCTCGGCGGCGCCGACATCGGCTGGCTGTCCGACCCGTGGCTCGCCAAGCTCTCGGTGCTCGGCGTCAACCTGTGGCTCGGCTTCCCGTACATGTTCATCGTCTGCACGGGTGCCCTGCAGTCGATCCCGTCCGACGTCTACGAGTCGGCGCGCATGGACGGGGCCAAGCCGTGGCGGCTCATGCGCTCGATCACGCTGCCGCTGCTCATGGTCTCGGTCGCGCCGCTTCTGGTGGCCTCGTTCGCGTTCAACTTCAACAACTTCTCGTTGATCTACATGCTCACGGGCGGTGGCCCCAACTTCGTGGGCACGCCGGTCGTGATCGGGCACACGGACATCCTGATCTCGATGGTCTACTCCATCGCCTTCGAGAGCGGGCTCAAGCAGTACGGCTTCGCGAGCGCGTTGTCGATCCTGATCTTCCTGCTGGTCGGTGCGATCTCCTGGTGGGGCTTCCGCCGTACGCGTCGTCTCGAGGAGCTGTGATGACCACCCAGACCGCACGGGCCACGTCGACCAAGGCCGCCGGCACCGGGCTGCGCCCCAGCGGGACCCGGGGACGTCGCTGGTGGCGCGAGGTGTCGTGGCGCTACCTCGTCGCCGTCGTGATGATCGTCGTGTGCGTGACGCCGCTGCTGTACGTCATCTCGGCGTCGCTCAACCCGGGCGGCACGCTCGTCGGCTCGAACGACCTGTTCCGGACCGTCTCGGGGGAGAACTTCGCCGAGCTCGAGGCCCGCGGGTTCTGGGGCTGGCTCGGCAACTCCCTGGTCGTGTGCACCGTCACGGCGATCGGCACCGTGCTCATGGGCGCCGCGGCCGCGTACGCGTTCTCGCGGTTCCGGTTCAAGGGCCGTGAGCAGGGGCTGACGGGCCTGCTCCTCGCGCAGATGTTCCCCCAGACGCTCGCGTTCGTCGCGATCTTCCTGCTGCTCCTCACGCTCAAGGACGTGTTCCCGGCCCTGGGCCTGGACAGCCTCCTGGGCCTGATCTGCGTGTACCTGGGCGGCGCGCTCGGCGTGAACACGTTCCTCATGTACGGGTTCTTCAACTCGATCCCGCGTGAGCTCGACGAGGCGGCCAAGATGGACGGCGCCACCCACACGCAGATCTACTGGACGATCATCCTGCGCCTGGTCACGCCGATCCTCGCGGTCGTCGGGCTGCTGTCGTTCATCTCGTCCTTCGGTGACTTCCTCATCGCCAAGGTCGTGCTGCAGCGGTCCGAGAACTGGACGGTGGCAGTCGGGCTCTACTCGCTCGCCGCCGACGAGCGCACCGCACCGTGGGGCGTGTTCGCGGCGGGCGCCGTGATCGCGGCCGTGCCGGTGGTGCTGCTCTTCCTGTTCCTGCAGAAGTACATCGTCGGCGGCCTGACGGCGGGCTCGGTCAAGGGATGACTGATCGGCCCGTGGCGCACGGGCCCGTGGTGCTGCTCGACGCGCCGCACCACGACGGCGCCGAGCTCTACGTCGACCGCGCGACCCCGCGGCTCGGGGACGTCGTACCCGTCCGGGTGCGCGTCCCCGCGTCGCGTGGCGAGCGTGGCGTGCACGTGCGCGTCGTCCGCGACGGCGAGCCACGGTTCGTGCCCGCACGCCTCGAGCGGGCGGACGCGCACGAGCGCTGGTACGTCGCGGACGTCGTGGTGCACAACCCTGTGACGCAGTACCGCTTCCTGCTCGACGAGCCGGACGGCTACCGCTGGCTCGACGGCCGGGGCCTGCACGCGCGGGACGTCACGGACGGGTCGGACTTCCGGCTCACGGTGCACGCACCGGCGCCGCGCTGGCTCGACGACGCCGTGGTCTACCAGGTGTTCCCGGACCGGTTCGCCCGCTCGTCGGGCCACGACGGACCGCCGGCCGGCCCGCTGCCGGACTGGGCTCTCCCCGCGGACTGGTCCGACGAGCCGATCGGGTCCGGCCCGGGCGTCGCGCAGCAGCTGTTCGGCGGCGACCTGCCCGGCATCGAGTCGCGGCTGGACCACCTGCAGCGCCTCGGGGTCGACACCCTGTACCTGACGCCGGTGTTCCCCGCGCGGTCCAACCATCGCTACGACGCCACGAGCTTCGCGCACGTCGACCCGCTGCTGGGCGGCGACGCGGCGCTGGCCTCGTTGTCCGGCGCGCTGCACGCGCGCGGGATGCGCGTCGTCGGGGACCTCACCACGAACCACACCGGAGCGGGGCACGAGTGGTTCACGCGGGCACGCGCGGACCGCACGAGCCCCGAGGCGGCGTTCTACTACTGGACCGACGAGCACCCCGGCTACGTCGGGTGGCTCGAGCACGCGTCCCTGCCCAAGCTCAACTACTCCGCGGCCGGGCTCGCCGAGCGCATGATCACCGGCGAGGGCTCCGTCACCGCGCGCTGGCTGCGTCCGCCGTTCGACCTGGACGGCTGGCGGATCGACGTGGCCAACATGACCGGGCGCTACCGCGACGACGACCACACGCACGCGGTCGCGCGCGCCCTGCGCGCGACCATGTCGGACCTCAACCCCGACGCCGTGCTGGTCTCGGAGCACTTCCACGACGCCGCGGACGACCTGGACGTCGGCGGCTGGCACGTCAACATGAACTACTCGGCGTTCACGCGTCCGCTGTGGACCTGGCTCGTGGCGCCCGGGTCGACGCTGCCGTTCATGGGCATGCCGGTGTCGGTCCCGCGGGCCGGGGGAGCGGCGATGGTCGCGACCATGCGTGACTTCGACTCGACCGTCCCGTGGTCGGTGACGCGGCACCAGTGGAACCTGCTCGGGTCGCACGACACGGCGCGGATCCGCACGGTCACCGGCTCGCGCGAGCGCGTCGAGGTCGCCGCGGGCTTCCTGCTCACGTACCCGGGCACGCCCGTCATCTGGGCGGGCGACGAGGGTGGCCTCACCGGCACCAACGGCGAGCACGGCCGCGTGCCGATGCCGTGGGCGCGGATCGACGGCGAGCCCGGTGCGAGTGGCGCGGCGTGGGACGCAGCGACGTTCGACGTGTACCGCTCGCTCATCGCGCTGCGGCGCTCCTGCCGGGCGCTGCGCGAAGGGGGTCTGCGCTGGGCGTTCGTGGACCGCGACGCGGTGGGCTACCTGCGGGAGACGCACGACGAGCGCGTGCTCGTCGTCCTGGCGCGCGACGCGTGGGACGGCGTGCGACTGCCGCTGCCGGCGCACGACGCCGAGAACCTCTACGGCGGGGCGCGCCTGGACGTGACCGCAGAGGCGGTCGTCGTGCCGGCGGCGCACGGGCCGTCTGTGCAGGTCTGGCGGCTGGGCTGAGCCGCAACGGGCGTGCGGGTGCGTAGGCTTGGCGCGATGACCATGCTCGAGCACCTCGACGTCGACGGCTACGTCGACGTCGACCGCGAGCGCTGGGTCCCCGAGTCGGCGAAGTCCAAGGGGCGCACGCCGTTCGAGCGCGACCGGGCGCGTCTCGTGCACTCCTCCGCGCTGCGTCGGCTCGGCGCCAAGACGCAGGTGCTCGGCCCCTCGTCGGACGACTTCGTACGGACGCGCCTGACGCACACGCTCGAGGTCGCACAGGTGGGCCGCGAGATCGGGAAGGCGCTCGGCTGCGACCCGGACGTCGTCGACACCGCGTGCCTCGCGCACGACCTGGGGCACCCCCCGTTCGGCCACAACGGCGAGCGCGCCCTGGCGGCGCTCGCGCGCGACGTCGGCGGGTTCGAGGGCAACGCGCAGACGTTGCGTCTGCTCACGCGTCTCGAGCCGAAGGTCGTGGCCGACGACGGGCGCTCGGTCGGGCTGAACCTCACGCGCGCGTCGCTCGACGCGTCGGTCAAGTACCCGTGGCGGTACCTGCAGGGGCCGGTGAGCGCGGCGAGCGGCCGGCCGACGCACAAGTTCGGCGTCTACGAGGACGACCTGCCCGTGTTCGAGTGGCTGCGCCGCGACGCGCCGCCCGGGCGCAAGTGCCTCGAGGCGCAGGTCATGGACCTCGCGGACGACATCTCGTACTCGGTGCACGACGTCGAGGACGCGATCGTCGGCGGGCGCCTCGACCTCGCGGTGCTGTCGCAGCCCGACGAGCGCGCGCGCGTCGTGGAGGCCGTGCAGACCTGGTACGGCGACGCGGTCGACGAGGCGGGGCTGCTCGCCGCGATGGACCGGCTGATCCACGCGCGCCTGTGGGCGCCGGGCTTCGACGGGTCACGCGGCGCGCTGGCGATGCTCAAGGATGCGACGAGCCAGCTCATCGGGCGGTTCGCGAAGGCGTCGCAGAAGGCCACCCGCAAGCAGTACGGGGACGGGCTGCTCACGCGGTACGCCGCCGACCTCGTCGTGCCGCTGACCACGCAGGCCGAGATCCTCGTGCTCAAGGGCCTCGCCGTCGCGTACGTCATGGCGCCGCGCGAGCTCGAGCCGCTCTACCACCGGCAGCGCGAGGTGCTCACCGACCTCGTGCGGATCATGGCGGACCGTGCGCCGCTCGCGCTCGAGCCGCCGTTCGCCGCGGACTGGGCGCAGGCGGCCGACGACGCGGCGCGGCTGCGGGTCGTGATCGACCAGGTCGCCTCGCTCACGGACGTCTCCGCGGCCGAGGCCCACGCCCGCCTCGTCCGCCCGCCACGCCACTGACCCCGCGCCACTGACCCCCGCGTCACTGACCCCCGCCGACCCAGCGTCCGCTCCGGCTTCGCGGTGCTGGAGCCGGAACGAGCGCTGTCTCGTGCTCCACCACCTCCGCCGACCCAGCGTCTGCTCAGGCGTCGCTGCGCTGGGCCGGAGTGATCGCTGGGTCGTCGTGCGCCCATCGATCGAGGCAGCGGGTGCTCCGGGCATTCGGGTGCGTGCCCGGAGCACCCGCTGGGTCGGGGGAGAGCGGTGTCCTGATGAGGGAGATTGCGCCGGATTCGGGCGGAATCGTTGACGCGTTTCACCCGGTCTGGCTAGCGTCTGTGGCGAGGGATTTGTGAATATCCCTTACTAAATACCGCACTTCCCATCGCACCGGGAGGCAAGGATGCAGCACCACGCAGGACACTCCGGCGACGCAGCCGGCACAGCACGCACGCTCCACCGACGACGACGCAGCGCGGTGGTCGCGCTCGCCGCCGCGGCGGCGCTCGTCGCGACCGGACTGGTCGCCGCACTGCCGGCCACGGCGGCCGGGACGTTCACCGCGACCTTCACGTCGGCGGGTGACTGGGGGACCGGTCACCAGGCGTCCGTGCAGGTCACCAACGGCACGACGAGCACGGCGTCGAGCTGGACGCTCGAGTTCGACCTGCCCGCCGGAACCGCGATCACGAGCGCGTGGGATGCGGACGTGACCCGCACCGGCAACCACTACAAGATCACCTCCAAGAGCTGGGCCGGCCCCTTCGCCCCGGGCGCCTCCCAGAGCTGGGGGTACGTCGGCAGCGGCCCGTTCGCGCAGCCCACCGGCTGCACGGTCAACGGTGCCACCTGCACCGGCGGGACCGTCCCGACGAACCCGACGACGAACCCGACCACCAACCCCACGACGAACCCGACCACCAACCCCACGACGAACCCGACCACCAACCCCACGACGAACCCGACCGCGAACCCAGGCGGCCGCAAGCTCGTCGGGTACTTCGCGGAGTGGGGGGTCTACGGGCGCAACTACCACGTCAACAACATCAAGACGTCGGGCAGCGCGTCGAAGCTGACGCACATCCTGTACGCGTTCGGGAACACGACGGGCGGTCAGTGCTCGATCGGTGACTCGTACGCCGCGTACGACAAGGCGTACACGGCCGACCAGAGCGTCGACGGCGTCGCGGACACCTGGGACCAGCCGCTGCGCGGCAACTTCAACCAGCTCCGCAAGCTCAAGGCCGCGAACCCGAACCTCAAGGTCATCTGGTCGTTCGGCGGCTGGACCTGGTCGAGCGGGTTCACCGCGGCGGCGGCGAACCCGACGGCGTTCGCGAGCTCGTGCTACTCGCTGCTCAACGACCCTCGCTGGGCGGGCCTGTTCGACGGCATCGACATCGACTGGGAGTACCCGAACGCGTGCGGCCTGAGCTGCGACTCGAGCGGTCCGCAGGCGTTCGACCGGGTCATCACGGCGCTGCGGAACAAGTTCGGCTCGAGCTTCCTCATCACGGCCGCGATCACGGCGGACGGCAGCAGCGGCGGCAAGATCGACGCGACCGACTACGCGACCGCGGCGACCAAGCTGAGCTGGATCATGCCGATGACGTACGACTACTTCGGCGCGTTCAACCCGCAGGGACCGACGGCGCCGCACTCGCCGCTCACGTCCTACCCGGGGATCCCGCAGGCCGGCTTCAACTCCGAGGACGCGGTGAACAAGCTCATCGCCAAGGGGATCCCGGCGAGCAAGATCCTGCTGGGCGTCGGGTTCTACGGCCGCGGCTGGACGGGCGTCACGCAGAGCGCACCCGGCGGCTCCGCGACCGGCGCCGCGCCCGGCACGTACGAGGCGGGGATCGAGGACTACAAGGTCCTGAAGAACCGCTGCCCGGCCACCGGGACGGTCGGCGGGACCGCGTACGCCAAGTGCGGCAACGAGTGGTGGAGCTACGACACCCCCGCGACGATCGCCACGAAGACCGCGTGGGCCAAGAGCAAGGGCCTCGGCGGGGCGTTCTTCTGGGAGCTGTCGGGTGACACGAGCAACGGCGAGCTGATCTCGGCGCTCAAGTCGGGCATCAGCTGATCGGACGGCGCAGCGAGGGGGTCGGCGCCCGCGGGCGTCGGCCCCCTCGTCGTCCGGTCCGCCGGCTGGTCGTCGGCCCGCTAGCCCGCCGTCGCGAGGTCGGGTCGCCGCCTCACCCGCCCGGGCGTCGGGACGACGACCTGGACGACCTAGACTCCAGGCGTGGCGGGACGCATCCGACGGGAGGACGTGGAGGCGGTCCGCGAGCGTGTGCGGATCGAGGAGGTCGTCGGCGCGCACGTCCAGCTCAAGACGGCGGGCGTCGGTTCGCTCAAGGGCCTGTGCCCGTTCCACGACGAGCGGTCGCCGTCCTTCCACGTGCGGCCCCAGGTGGGGCGCTACCACTGCTTCGGGTGCGGCGAGGGCGGCGACGTCATCGACTTCGTCACCAAGGTCGACGGCCTGGGCTTCGCGGAGGCCGTCGAGTACCTCGCTGGGCGCGTGGGCGTGCAGCTCCGGTACGAGGAGGGCGGCCCGACGAGGCCTGCCGAGGAGCCGGGACGCCGCCGTCGTCTGATCGAGGCGCACAAGGTCGCCGAGGAGTTCTACCGCGAGCAGCTCGCGACCCCGGGCGGCGCGGCCGGTCGGCAGTTCCTCGCGGAGCGCGGCTTCGACCGGACCGCCGCCGAGCAGTTCGGCGTCGGGTTCGCGCCGACCGGGTGGGACGCGCTGCTCAAGCACCTGCGTGGCCGGGGGTTCACCGAGCCCGAGCTGATCGCGTCGGGACTCGTGAGCCAGGGCCAGCGCGGCGTCTACGACCGGTTCCGCGGACGGCTCGTCTGGCCCATCCGCGAGGTGACGGGCGAGACGATCGGCTTCGGTGCCCGCCGGCTGTTCGACGAGGACAACGGCCCGAAGTACCTCAACACCCCCGAGACGCCGCTGTACCGCAAGTCGCACGTCCTCTACGGGCTCGACCTCGCCAAGCGCGAGATGCAGCGCGACAAGCGCGTGGTCGTCGTCGAGGGCTACACCGACGTCATGGCGATGCACCTGTCGGGCATCGGCACCGCGGTCGCGACGTGCGGCACGGCCTTCGGCTCGGACCACACCCGCATCGTGCGCCGGCTCATCGGCGACTCGGGGGCGAGCAGCGGCGTGCAGCTCGCGACGGGCACGTCGGTGGGCGGCGAGGTGATCTTCACGTTCGACGGCGACGAAGCGGGCCAGAAGGCCGCGTTGCGCGCGTTCGGTGAGGACCAGACGTTCGCCGCGCAGACGTTCGTCGCGGTCGAGCCCAGCGGCATGGACCCCTGCGAGCTGCGCCAGAGCCGCGGGCCCGACGCCGTGCGCGCGCTCGTGGCCGGACGTCAGCCGCTGTTCGCGTTCGTGCTGCGCGCGACCCTCCGCTCGTACGACCTGGCCACCGCGGAGGGCCGCGTCGCCGCCCTGCGCAGCGCGGCGCCGGTCGTCGCGGGCATCCGTGACGCTGCCCTGCGGCCCGAGTACACGCGGCTGCTCGCGGGATGGCTGGGCATGGAGGACCTGGCGACCGTGCAGCGAGCGGTCGACGGCGCGCGTGGTCGTGGGGGAGCGGCGGGCCGCGCACCGACGAGCGGTGGCCGGCCGGCCGGTGCCACGGAGCGCCCCGCGCGGACCCAGCGGCCCGGACCCGTCGACCCCGTGCTCGCGGTCGAGCGCACCGCGCTCGAGGTCGTGCTGCAGGCGCCCGCGCTCGTGCCGGCGGAGTTCGACGAGCTCGGCAGCGACGCGTTCGCTGCCCCCGCGCACCGCGCCGTGCACGAGGCGATCCGTGCGGCAGGCGGCGTGACCGCCGGGCGCGCGTCGGTCGGTGAGGACGGTAGCTCGACGGCATGGGTCGGTGCCGTGCTCGACGAGGCGGCCGAGGCGGTGCGCCCGCTCGTCACCGAGCTCGCGGTCGCCCCGGTCCCCGAAGACCGTCCCGAGGCGGTCGGCGACTACGTGCGCGGCGTGGTGCTGCGCCTGGTGGAGATGGGCTTCACGCGGCACATCGCCGAGCTGCGCGGGCGGCTGCAGCGCATGGACGCGACGGCCGACCCTGCGGGCTACCAGGCTGCCTTCGCCGAGCTCGTCGCGATCGAGGGACGCCGCCGCAACCTGCGCGAGAGCGTCTGACCCCCCGAGCGAGCCCGCCCGCCGCCCTACGACGCTCGCGCGCCTGGGTGCTCGGCGCCCGGATGCTCGGCGACCAGATGCTCGTCACCTGGCTGGTCAGGCGACAGGACGCTCGGGCGCTCAGAGGAGCGCGCGCAGCCCGCCGTCGTCGTCGGCGTCCATGAGGCCGTCGACCGTCGCCGTCACCGTCATCGAACGCAGCGTCAGCGCACCGCCGTACGACGACAGGAAGGCCGTGTCCGTGGCGTCGCGGCCGGTCGCGATGCGCAGCATCCCCTCGCGCGGCGCGAGCCGCGTCGCGTCCAGCAGGTGCCACGCGCCGTCGACGTACGCCTCGGCGACCGCATGGAAGTCCATGGGCTTGAGCCGGGGCGCGTACACGGAGACCAGTCGCGCGGGCATGTCGCACGCCCGCAGCAGCGCCACGACGAGGTGCGCGAAGTCGCGGCACACGCCGCGCCGCTTGAGCAGCGTGTCGGTCGCGCCGTCGGTCGGCAGGCTGCTGCCCGACAGGTAGGTCACGTGCGCCGAGACCCACGCCACCACGGCGTGCACCAGATCGGCGCCCGCGAGCCCGCGGAACTGGTCGCGCGCGAAGGCCAGGAGCCGGTCGGACTCGGCGTACCGGCTCGGTTGCCGGTACTCGACGAGGTCCAGGTCCTCGACCGGTGCGGGTGCGGCCAGACCGCTCACCGACGCCTGGTAGTCCACGACGACCCGACCGGTCGGAGCCTGCACGTGGTGGATGCGGCCGCCGTGCCCCGCCTTGATCTCGACCACGTCGAGCGGGCCGTCCTCGTGCCGCACCGTGAGCAGCTCGGAGCGGTCGTAGGCGCCGTCGGCGACGGCGACGGCGAGGTACAGCTCGAGGGGGCTGCGCACGTCGAGAGACAGGTGGCAGGAGACGGTGCGCAGCACGGCCGGTGGTCCATTTCCCCGGCTGTCGGTGGCCGGAACTCACGAGGGGGCAGCGCAAGTGTGGGGCTCGTCGGGCCGTTCGACAAGCCGGTCGGAGAAGCACACTGAAGGCGCAGGTCAGGGCCCCGTTCCTACCGGTCTGCCCCGGTGGTCCGACGACGCGACCGTGTCGTCGGGAGGTACCCGCGCGCCGCGCGCGGGCGGGCGGTCCGGCGCTCCTCTGCGGTCGCGGCCGACCACGTCCGCTGCCACGATCGGACCTGCGCCGGCGCCACCCCCGCCCGGCCTGCCCTTCTTGACCCGACGGGAGCCATCATGGCGAGCACCTCCGACCTGTCCCGTGCGACCCGGGACGCCTGGGCGACCGCCGCGCGCGCCGGCTACGCCGTGAGCGGCGTCCTGCACGCCCTGATCGGCCTGCTGGCGCTGCGGCTCGCGCTCGGCGACTCGGGGGCGTCCGCGGACCAGTCGGGCGCGCTGTCGACGGTCGCGGACGAGCCCATGGGTCGCGCGGCGCTGTGGGTCGCGGTGGTCGCCTTCCTCGCGCTCGCCGCCTGGCAGGTCGCGAAGGCCGCTCACGTCGGAGCGGCGCGCGACCGTGCGGGCTCGGGCACCGACCGCGTCAAGGCGATCGGGCGGGGCGTCGTCTATCTCGGGCTCGCTGCGGTGACCGTGGCCTGGGCGCGCGGCGGAGGCTCGTCGTCGTCGGGCGACACCCAGGGTCTGACGGCCGACCTGCTGTCCGCCCCGGCGGGACGGCTCCTCGTGGGGGCGCTCGGGCTGGCCGTGATCGGCGTCGGCGTCTACCACGTGGTCAAGGGCTGGCGTCGCACCTTCCTCGAGGACCTCGCGGGGCTGCCCAGCGGGCACGCCGGGCGGGGCACCCTGATCGCGGGCAGGGTCGGCTACATCGCGAAGGGTGTCGCGCTGGGGATCGTCGGCGGGCTGTTCGTGGCCGCGGCGTGGCACGCCGACGAGTCCGAGGCGACCGGGCTGGACGGCGCGATGCGCACGCTCAAGGAGGGCCCCGCCGGGCCCGTGCTCCTCACGCTCGTCGCGCTCGGCTTCGTCGCGTTCGGCGGGTACTGCTTCGTGCGCGCCCGGTACGGGCGGCTGTGAGTCCCAGCCAGGTCAGGCGCAGCGGCGCGTGCCTCAGCGTCGGCGGCGGAGCGCCTGGCGCAGCGGCGGCACGACGACGCCCTGCGCCGCGAGCTGTGCGCGCGTGCGTCGGCGGTTGAGCAGCACGCCCCAGACGCCCAGGGCCCACGGCACCAGCAGGGCGCTGAACGCCCAGCGGTACGCGTCCAGCGAGTAGGTCGTCGTGCCCGGGGGAGAGACCGCCTGGAGCACGACGCCGACCGCCAGCACAGCGCCGATCGTCGAGGTGAAGCCGCCCGTGTTGACGAACCCGGAGGCCGTCCCGAGCCGCCGCGGCTCGCTGTACGTCCGCGCGAAGTCCATCCCGACGAGCGAGACCGGACCACCGGCGCCGATCACGGCGACGAAGGCGAGCAGGTGCCACATCGGACGCGGGGTCGCCGGCACCAGGACCGTCACCCAGGCGGCGAGGGTCGCCACGCACGAGGCCAGGACGATCGACGTGCGACGCAGCGGGTGCCGACCCGTGACCCGCCCGACGACCGGCCCCGAGAGCATGGCGGTCAGGGTCAGGACCGTCAGCAGCAGCCCGGCCTCGGCGGTCGAGCGGCCCTGAGCCGTGACGAGGAACGGCACGCCCCACAGCAGCGAGACGACGTTGGCGCTGAAGGGCGTCGCGAAGTGGCTCCACCAGCCCAGCCGGGTGCCGGGCGGGCGCGACGCGGCGCGCACCGCCTGCGCGAACGACTCCGCCTCACGCGGGCCGGTCCGTGTCCCCGGCGGCTCCCGCACGCCGAGGAACGCCCCGACGGTCGCGAGCGCACCCACGCCCGCGAGCACGCAGAACGCCGGCGTCCAGCCCTGGTGGTGCAGCAGCCACGCGAGCGGGATCGCGGACGCGAGCTGACCCGACTGCCCGATCAGCCCCGTGAGCTGCACGAGCACCGGCACGCGACGCGGCGGGAACCACTGCGCCACGAGCTGCACCGCGGAGATGAAGATCCCCGCGTCGCCCGCGCCGATCAGCACGCGCGCGACGAGCGCGGCCGGGACGTCCTCCGCGAAGGCGAGGACGAGCTGGCCGACGGCCATCACGGCCGACCCGACGCCGATCACGACGCGCGCACCGAACCGGTCGAGCAGGCGCCCGGCGGGCAGCTGCATCGCGGCGTACACCGTGAGCTGCACGACCGAGAACAGGGACAGCGTGGTGGCGCTCAGGCCGAACCGGTCGATGGCCTCGACGCCCGCGACCCCCAGGGCGCTGCGGTGCAGGACCGCGACGAAGTAGGCGGCGACCGCGGCGACGTAGACGACCACCGCACGGTGCGACGACGCGCGCACGGGCTGCGGCACGCCGGACATGGGGTGGGAGGCTCCGTCTCGCGGAAGGGGTCGTCTCGACCCCGTGGGGCCGTCCCCAGCCTACGTCCAGGACGCCGATGCCCTCGTCGTCGCACGGGTCCGCCCGAGCACGACGAAGGCCCCGCCTGCGGTGGCAGGTCAGGGCCTTCTGGAGCTCCCCCGACTGGACTCGAACCAGTAACCCTTCGATTAACAGTCGAATGCTCTGCCAATTGAGCTACGGGGGATCGCGCTGCAGAACTCTAGCAGCCGAACGAGGTGCTCCCGACCACGCGTCAGTCGCGCAGGCCCGCCGACGCGCGCAGCGTGTCCTCGGCCTGGTCGACCGCGGAGGCGACCTCGGGGTCGGCCAGGTCGACGCCCTCGTCGGCGACGACCTGCGTGAACAGCTCGCCGTCCTCGTCGCGCCGCAACGCCACCCGGGCCTGGCCGCCGGTGGGCAGAGCGACCGTCGTGGCGTGCACCACAGACGACTGCACGCGCTCGCGGAACGTCTGCGCGAACCGCACCGAGGCGCGGTCGGTGTCGAACGTGAAGACGTCGGTGCCGCCCCAGACCCATCGCACGGACAGCGCGCGGGTGGTCGCGTCGAGCGAGCCGCGGTCGACGTCGGCCCACGGCGTGCGGGAGACGGCCTCGCCGTTCAGCACGTGGAGGGCGAGGCGGCTCGCGACCACGCGTCGGCCGTCCACGAGCGTCGCGGCGACGAGGACGCGGTCACCCCGTCGCAGGTCGACCCGGCGCCGGTCGTCGGTCGAGAGGGCACGAGAGGAGCGGAAGGCGGCCACCGGCTCACGGTACTCGCCGCGACGGTCCGGCCAGGTCACGCGCCGGTACTCTGGGCCCGCCCCGGGGCAGTAGCTCAGCCGGTCAGAGCAGCGGACTCATAATCCGTCGGTCGTGGGTTCAAGCCCCACCTGCCCCACCCGTGTGACCTGCACAGGTGACCGTCCGGTCGCCCCCGACGCGATCGGACGGGCAGCCGCTGGGCAGCAAGGAGGCTGCCCAGCGCCGGGGGCCATGACGTGCTTCGCGGGCCGACACGTAGGCGCGCCACGCGACCGTCTCGGCGGCCGGACCCGCACGTCCGGGTGAATGCGTCTGACCCGTTTTTGGAGGTGAGACGTGTCATCGCCGGACCAGGACCTGGGTCCCACCTCTGACGGGTCCGTCCGACTCGGGGGCGTTCCTCCTGATACCGGACGCCCGAATTTCACCCGAATGCCCGCGATCTCCCACGGCCGTGCTTCTTGCACACGTGTCCAGTTCAGGGCATAGTTCTCAGTTGTCAGCGACAACGGCAAACCCTCTGCAAGGAGGGGACGCAAAGCCACGGGGCCTACAGGGTCAGCCGAGCTACCGAACGACGAAGGAGAGCCCGAGATGGCGATCAGCACCCCCCAGTCCGAGACCCCCCTGCAGCAGGGCGCGCTGCTGACCCCTGGCGAGGTCGCGGTCCTGTTCCGCGTCGACCCGAAGACGGTCACGCGCTGGGCCCAGGCCGGCAAGCTGTCGGCCGTCCGCACGCTCGGCGGGCACCGCCGCTTCCACGAGGCCGAGGTGCGCCAGCTCCTCCAGGGCGTCCCGCAGCAGCGTTCGGGCGAGTGAGGTTGCGGGCTCAGCCTGCAACCAGCACGTCGACGTAAGGGCCGGTGACTCGTCACCGGCCCTTACGCATGCCCGGCTGGGGGCCGGGACGGTGGTCGGGCTTCAGCGGACCGTCGACAGGACGGCCGCGCGGACCTCGTCGAGCGAGCGGTCCGGCTGGAAGACGAGCCACTCGAGCCCGGCGACGAGCGCCGCACCGAACAGCGCCGCGGCGGTGAGCCGGGCGTCTCGTTCGGGCCACTCCTGCTCGATCACGCTCACGAGCGTCCCCATCGACTCCTCGCGCACCTGGCGGATCGACTCCTGCCACGCGCGTCCGGAACGGAACGTCTCGGCGACGACGAGCTTGGCGAAGTCCGGGTGAGCCCGGACCTGCTCGAGCAGGGCACCCAGCATGGCGTCGAGCGCCGCGCGGCCCTGCAGGCCGTCGCCCGCCGCACGAAGCGCGGCCGTGAGCCGCGTGACGCCCTCGGCGATGATCGCCTCGAACAGCCCCGACTTCGAGCCGAAGTTGTAGAAGACGCTGCCCTTGGCGACGCCGGCCGCGGCGGCGATCTCGTCGACCGACGTCGCGCCGATGCCGCGGTCGGCGACCAGCGCGAGCGCGGCGTCGACGATCTGGCGCCGGGTGTCCGTCATGGGGTGCAACCCTAGCGAGGGCTGTGCAGCGGCCGACGTCACTAGATCGCCAGCGCCGGGTGCAGACGGTCGAGCGTCCACGTGCGCATCCGGCCCGCGCGCCAGGCAGTGATCGTGAGCGACCCGAGCGCCACGAACGTCAGCACGGCGACCGAGACCCACAGGCGGGCGTCGAGCGTCCCCGTGATGACCTGGCGCAGACCGGTGACCGCGTAGCTCATCGGCAGGAACGGGTTGATCGCCCGGAAGAACGCCGGGGTCGTCTCGACCGGGTAGGTCCCGCCCGACGAGGCGAGCTGCAGCATGAGGAGCGCGAGGATCGCGACCTTGCCGGCGGCCGGGCCGAGCACCGCGGTGAGCATCTGCTGCAGCGCGAGGAACGCCGCAGCGACGAGCAGCGTGAAGCCGATCGTGCCGACCGCCGAGCTCAGGTGCAGCCCGAGCCCGTAGTGCACGACGCCGAGCATCACCGCGACCTGCGCGACACCGAGCGCCATCGCCGGCACGAACCCGGCGAGGGTGACCCGCCAGCCCGAGGCCGGCGTCGCGAGCGCGCGGGTGGGCAGCGGTCGTAGCAGGAGCCACGTGATGAGGGCGCCGACGAACAGCGCGAGCGGCAGGAAGAACGGCGCGAAGCCCTCGCCGAAGCCCTCGGCCCGGCTCACGTGGGTCTCGGCCACGCCGACGGGGGAGGCGATCGTGGCAGCGCGCGCCTCGGTCGCGAGGCCCGAGGGGATCGCCTGCTGGCCGTCGCCGAGGGCGTCGGCGAGGGTGCCGACCCCGTCGGTCAGCCGGCCCGAGCCGTCGGCGAGCCGGAGCGCGCCGTCGGCGAGCGTCGCCGTGCCGTCCGCGAGCGTGTGCGTCCCGTCCGCGAGCGTGCCCGAGCCGTCCGCGAGCCGGCCGGCGCCCGAGGCGAGCGTCTGAGACCCGTCGGCGAGCGACGCGACCCCCGCCGAGAGGCGTGCCGTGCCGTCGGCGAGCGCGGCCGCGCCCGCCGTGGCGGCTCCGGTGCCGTCGGTCAGCGAGCCGGTCCCGGTGGCCACGGCCTCGGTCCCGCCCGCGAGCGTGCCCGCGCCGGCCGCGAGCGTCCCGGCACCGTCGGCGAGGTTGTCGAGCCCCGTCGCGAGGTCGTGCGTGCCGGACGCGAGCCGCTGGGCGCCGTCCGACAGGGCGACGACCCCGGTCGCGAGGTCGGCGGCGCCGCTCGAGGCGTCGTCGGCGCCGTCGCGGAGCGTCGTGAGGCCGGCGGAGAGCGCCGCGAGGTCGTCGTCCGAGGGGAGCGAGCCCGCCTGGTTCGCGAGCCCGGCCAGCAGCTGTCCCGCCGTCGCGTCGCCCGCCTGCGCGCGAGCCGTCAGGTAGCCCGCGAGCTGCCCCAGCCCCGAGCGCAGGTCGGGCACCGAGCCCAGAACCGGCGTGAGCTCGTCCTCGAGCGCCGCGACGCCAGTAGCGAGCCGGGCCGTCCCGTCCCGGAGGCTGTCGGCACCCGACGACGCGGTGGCGAGGTTCGCGGCGAGCGTGCCCGCTCCGGAGTCGAGGGAGGCGGCGCCGTCGGCGGCGGTGCGCGCCGAGGTCGCGAGGGTCGAGGCGCCGCCCGCGAGGTCGCCCGCCCCGTCGGCCGCGGCGCGTGCACCCGCGGCGAGATCCCGAGCGCCCGAGTCGAGCGTGCCGAGACCGTCCGCGAGGTCGGCGGCGCCGCTCGCGGCGTCGCCCGCGCCGGCGGCCGCGCTGACCGCGCCCGCGGCCAGGTCGGCCGAGCCGGTCGCCAGGCGCGTCGCCCCGGCGTCGAGGTCGGCCGCGCCCGTGGCGAGCTGCTGCGCGCCGTCCGCCGACCGCTGCGCACCGTCCGCCACCTGCGTCGCGCCGTCGCCGAGGTCGCCGGCCGCGGTCCGCAGCGTCAGCGCGCCGTCGGCGGCCTGGGCGAACCCGTCGCGCGCGTCCCCGAGCCCGACGAGCACGCGGTCGACGGCCTGCTCGCCGACGGACGCCGAGACCGCCGCCTGCACCTGGGCCATCGCGCTGCGGCCGAGCGTCGAGGCGAGGAACGAGTTCGCGTCGTCGTACGTGACGAGGATCTGCGCGGCCGTGGGCGCGTCGCCCGAGGCCGAGGTGATGTCGCTCGAGAAGTCCTCGGGCACGGTCACCGCGAAGTAGTACGTGCCGTCGGCCACGCCGGTTGCGGCGGCGTCGGCGTCGGTGACCTGCCAGTCGAGGCCGCCCGCGCTCGTGAGCTGGTCGACCACCTCGTCGCCCGCGCGCAGCTCGCGGCCGTCGAGGGTCGCACCCTGGTCGGCGTTCACGAGCGCGACCGGGAGGCGGTCGAGGTTGCCCATCGGGTCCCAGAAGGCCCACAGGTAGAGCGCGCCGTAGAGCAGCGGGACGAGGACGATCGCGGCGATCGCGAGCCGTGGCAGGCGGCCGCGGCGGAACCGGCGTAGTTCGGTCCCGGTGCTGGTGAGGGCAGACATGAGGGGTCCTTCGGGGGGTGCGGGAGGCGGGTGTGCTCGCCGGTCAGGCGAGGTCGGGTGCGGGCACGGCGTGCGGGCCGGTGGCGAGAGTGACCTGCGTCGGTGTGGTGTGCCACGGTGTGCGCGCCACCTCGTCGAGCGAGGCGACGGACGCGACCACCGTGGTCCCTGCGGCGGTGAGCGCCTCGAGGCGCTGCCAGAGCGTCGCGCGCCGCGTGGTGTCGTGGACCTGGTCGACGTCGTCGACGACGACCAGGCGCGGACCCTGAGCCATGGCGAGGGTCACGCGCAGCAGGAGCGCGTCGACCTCGTCGAGGTCCCACAGCACGGACTCGACGCGCGGGAGGGGCCGCTCGCCGAAGACGGGCTCGGCCAGCGCGCGGAAGGTCCGCTGGTCCACGCGCGGCGCGCGGCGGTACCAGGGGGCGAGCCAGGCGAGGCGCTCGCGGACCACCTCACCGACCGTGACGCTCTCGTCCAGGTCGTCGATCCCGGCGAAGCCCGCCACGGCGGCCAGTCGCTGCACCGTGCGGCGCTCACGGGGCAGCGTGTGCCCGAGCACCTCGAGGGTCGCGTCCGCGTCCGGGACCATGCGGCCCGCGAGCGTCAGGAGCAGGCTCGAGCGACCCCCGCCCTGCGGGCCCTGCACGACCGTGAGCGCGCCCGCCGGGAGATCGAGGTCCACGGGCCCGTACACGACGCCGCGTCGGCCGTGCAGGCGCAACCCTCGCGCGACGACCGCCACGGGAGTCGCCAGGGAAGCCTCCGGTGGCGTCTCGAGGGCGGGTGCGAGCTCGAGCGTGTCGCGCACGGCACCCTCCTGCGGCTGGGCGGTGGCGGGGTCCTGCTGGTTCACGAGTCCTCCTGACTGACCGGTCAGTACAAACGATAGACCCGTCGGTCCTCGCACGGACCACCGCACGGCCTGTCTCGCTCGTCACAGCCGCGCGCGACGGCGGTGATCGGCGTGCCGGCGACGTGGACCGCGCCGACCTGGACGTGCGCGGCGTGCGAGGATTCTCGCCATGGCGATGCGAGAGATCCGGACTGTCGGCGACCCCGTGCTGCGCACCCCGTGCGACCCGATCACGACGATCGACGACCGCGTGCGCTCGCTCGTCGAGGACCTGCTGGAGACCGTCGACGCCGACGGCCGCGCGGGCCTGGCCGCCAACCAGATCGGCGTGGGGCTGCGGGCCTTCTCGTGGAACATCGACGACGAGATCGGCTACGTCCTGAACCCGCAGATCGTCGAGCTGTCCGAGGACGAGTACCAGGACGGCGACGAGGGCTGCCTGTCGGTCCCGGGCCTGTGGTACCCGACGCGGCGCGCCTGGTACGCGCGGGTCGTCGGCACGGACCTCGACGGCCGTGAGGTCGTCGTCGAGGGCACCGAGCTCATGGGGCGCTGCCTGCAGCACGAGGTCGACCACCTCGACGGCATGCTCTACCTCGACCGCCTCGAGCGCTCGGTCCGCAAGAAGGCGATGCGCGCGATCCGCGAGCAGCTCTGAGCCGCCCGGGGCGACCGCTCAGCGGTGCATGACGCGCCGTGAGAGCCGGTTCCCGATCGCCTGCGCGGCCTGCACGAGCAGGATGATCACGACGACCGTGATCCACACGACCGCGAAGTTCCAGCGCTTGTAGCCGTAGTCGAGCGCGAACGCCCCCAGCCCGCCGCCGTCGATGATGCTCGCGAGGGCGGACATGTCGACGACCGCGACGAACACGAACGTGTAGCCCAGGATCAGCGGGCCCAGCGCCTCGGGGACGAGCAGCGTGGAGATGATGCGCCAGCGCGTCGCGCCCGTCGCGCGAGCCGCCTCGATCAGGCCCGGGTCGATCGCGACGAGGTTCTGCTCGACGATCCGCGAGACGCCGAACGTCGCGGCGAACGACATCGCGACGACCATCGCGGTGCTGCCCAGGCGGGTGCCGAGCAGGGTCACCGTGACCGGGGCGATCACCATGAGCAGGATCAGGAACGGGATCGGGCGGAACACGTTCACGACGAGGTTGAGCACGAAGAACACGCCACGGTGCGCGAGTAGCCCGCCGCGGCGGGTCGTGTAGAGCGCGAGCCCCAGCGCGAGGCCCAGTGCGCCGCCGATGACGAGCGTCGCCCCCACCATGTAGAGGGTCTGGCCGAGGGACTCGACGAGCTTGGGGCCGTGGAACGACCAGTCGAAGCCCTGGCCGGCCTGCACGACGGGGATCATCGGACTTCCTGCACGGTGGTGACCTCGCGCAGCCGCGCGATGAGGTGGTCGACCGACGGGTCGGCACCTTGCAGCGCGAGCGTCAACGAGCCGAACGACCGGTCCTGGAGCGTGCCGATCCCGCCGTAGACGATCTCGAACGCCACCCCCAGCTCGCCCGCGGAGCCGAGCACCGCGCCGAGGGTGCTGCCGTCGAGCACGTCGGCCGTCACGATGCGGCCGTCGTGGTGGCGGCGCAGGCGCTCGAGGTCCGTGGCGCGGGGTCGGTCGTGCAGCACGGTCGAGACGAACCGCCGCGAGACCTCCGCGCGAGGCTGGGTGAAGACGTCGAAGACGGTCCCGAGCTCGGCCAGCCTGCCGTGCTCGAGCACGGCGACACGGTCGGCGATCGTGCGCACCACGTCGAGCTCGTGCGTGATGACGACGATCGTGACACCGAGCTCGGTGTTCACCTTGCGCAGCAGGCGCAGCACGTCCTGGGTGGTCTGCGGGTCGAGGGCGCTCGTGCACTCGTCGGCCAGCAGGATCGACGGCTGCGCGGCGAGGGCGCGAGCGATGCCGACCCTCTGCTTCTGACCCCCGGAGAGCTGGCTCGGGTGGTCGTGCGCGCGTGAGAGCAGGCCGACGAAGTCGAGCAGCTCGGCCACGCGGCGGTCCCGGTCTGCGCGGGGCCACCCCGCGACCTTGAGCGGGAACGCGACGTTGCCCGCGACCGTGCGCGACGCGAACAGGTTGAACTGCTGGAAGATCATGCCGATGTGCCGGCGCTTGAGCTCGAGCTCGCGCTCGGAGAGCCGGGTGACGTCGTCGCCGTCGACGACGAGCCGGCCCGAGGTGGCGCGTTCGAGCCCGTTGATCAACCGCACGAGCGTGCTCTTGCCCGCGCCCGAGTAGCCGATCACGCCGAACACCTCGCCGCGTTCGACGCTCAGGGAGATGCCGTCGACGGCACGGACCGGGCCGGACGGCGCCTCGAAGACCTTGGTGACCTCGTCGAGCTCGATGATGGGGGACATCGCGTACCTCTCGCAGGACGGACGTGTGTGCCGCGGGTCGCGGTGCGCGACGAGCAGGGGCTCGCGCGCACCG
>NZ_BJLQ01000007.1 GCF_006538725.1 Cellulomonas gelida | reverse complement strand
GTCGATGTTGTAGTCGTTGTAGCAGAGCTTGGCGCCCGGGTCCGCGGTGCGGGCCGTGCGGAACGCGACCTCGATCCAGTCGTTGCCGGTGCGCTGCAGGTTGGAGTCGCGGCGGCCGCCCGACGAGCCGTCGGCGAACGCCTCGTTCACGACGTCCCAGGCGTAGATCTTGCCCTTGTAGTACGACGCGACGCCGTTGACGTGGTTGATCATCGCGGTCCGCAGGCTGGAGCCCTCCATGCGCTGCATCCAGCTGGGCTGCTGCGAGTACCACGCGAGTGCGTGGCCACGGACCTGCTTGCCGTTCTGGCGGGCCCAGTTGAGGATCTGGTCGCCCTGGCTGAAGTTGAACTGCCCCTGGTTGGGCTCGGTCGCGTCCATCTTCATCTCGTTCTCGGCCGTGATCATGTTGAACTCACGGTTCGCGATGGACGAGTAGGTCGAGTCGCTGAGCTTGTACGCGGCGATGGCGGTGCCGAAGTACCGGCCGCTCTGAGCGGCAGCCGCCTGCAGGGTGCTGCCGGCGGCCTGGGCTGGGAGGGTCGCTGCGATCGTCGCCGCGAGGGTCAGCACGGCAAGGCCCGCGGCGCCTCGAGCGCCGAGCCCACGCCCGCGTCTGCGCGTGGTTGGGGGGGTCATCGTTCCTCCTTGATCGGCCGAGCGCCGGATCAACGGTGAGCCGGTCGGCGAACGTCACTCTCCGACCGGCCTCAGACGCGGTCAACGGACATAAACGTTTGGCTTTCGCGCGACGAGCCGAAACGTCTCGCCATCGATGAAGGGTGTGCCCGGGCAGCCCTCGTCGGTACTGTCGACCGTGTCGCGCCCATTCCCACGAGGGGGCCCACGTGACCGGTGACGCGCCGACGAAGCGGCTCCCCCCGCGCTGGTTCATCCGCACCGCGTGGGTGGTGCACCGCGCGATCTACCGCGTCACGCGGGGGCGCCGCGGGCTGTGGAAGCCCAAGCCCGGCAAGTGGGGCACGATCGTGCTGCGCACCACCGGCCGACGCACCGGCGCCGAGCGCGCCGCGATCGTCGCGTACCTCGAGGACGGCCCGAACCTCGTCACGATGGCCATGAACGGCTGGGCGGACCCGGAGCCGGCCTGGTGGCTGAACCTGCAGGCGACGCCGGACGCGACGGTCGACCTGCCCGACGGTGGCCGCCTGGCGGTGCGCGCCCGCGAGGCCGAGGGTGCCGAGCGTGACCGGCTGTGGGCCGCGTACCTCGTCACCGACGAGAACCTCGCCTCGTACACGGCCCGCCGCAACCGCCGCACCGCGATCGTCGTCCTCGAACCCCGCCGGTAGCACCGGGCACTCGACCGCGCAGTGACCGCGTAGGACGTGTGCCGCCGTGCGCGTCGCACGCGCGGGTAGGCTCCCGGACGAGCCGGGTCGACGGCTCACCAGGAGGAACGAACGGTGGAGACCACGTCCGCACGCACCACGCCGACGCCGACGACGGCCCCACCGCCACGGCTCAGCCGCGACGGCAGCGTGCACGTCACCGACGAGCGGATCAACACCGTCTCGCACCTCGCAGCGAGCTGCTTCGCGCTCGTCGGAGGCGCCGTGCTTGTCACCCAGGCGGTCACCCAGGGTGACCTCTGGAAGATCGTCGGGCTCAGCGTCTACGCAGCCTCCGTGCTCCTGCTGTTCGTCGCCAGCACGCTGCACCACGGCATCGACCGGGGGCCACGCGTCAACGGCGTGCTGCGGACGCTCGACTACGCGTCGGTGTTCGTCCTGATCGCCGGGTCGGTGACGCCGCTGGTGCTGGTGCTGTTCCGCAACGCGTTCGGCTGGGCCGTGCTCGGAGCCGTCTGGGCGGTCGCCGCTGTCGGCATCGCGCTGCGGTCGGCGCTGCGCGAGCTGCCCAAGTACGTGACGAACACGCTGTACATCGCGATGGGCTGGATGCCGGTGGTGCTCGTCGGGGCCGGCGTCACCCTGCCCGTGGGGGCGTACGTGCTGATGGCCGCCGGTGGGCTGGTCTACAGCATCGGGTTCGTCGTGTTCGTCGTCGAGCGGCCCAACCCCCTGCCCGGCGTTCTCGGCTTCCACGAGATCTGGCACGTGCTGGTGGTGCTCGCCTCGGTGCTGCACTACCTGCTGATGTACCGGTACGTCCTCCCGGCCTAGCAGCCGTGCATCCGGGGTCGTTGCGGTCATCGTGTCCCGGCATGCCGCAAGATGGGCCCGTGACCGAGCTCCCCACCTTCACCGTCGCCGACCTCGAGGCCGAGCCCGTCCTCGACCTGCCGGCGTTCACGCAGGACGACGCCGTGGACCTCGGTCTGCTGGCCGTCGCCGTCATCCGCGAGCGCGGCGCGAACCTCGCGGTGCGAGTCGAGCTGCACGGCGAGACGGTCTTCCTGGCCATGACCGGCTCGACCGGCGCTGGCAACCTGCCCTGGCTCGAGGGCAAGGCGCGGGTGGTGCACCGCTTCGGCGAGGCGTCGCTGCTGGTCCGTCGGCGCCACGAGGCCGCGGGCACGCCCTTCGACGAGCGCGCCGACGTCGACCACGACCGCTTCAAGGCGCACGGCGGGTCCGTGCCCCTGCGGGTCGACGGCGAGGTCGTGGGGACCCTGACGACGTCGGGTGAGCCGGACGTCGTCGACCACGCCGCCTCGGCGGAGACAGTCCGGCGGTACCTGGCGTCGCGCTCCCTCTGACGCGACGGCCGCAGGTCTCGCCGAGATCGAGCCCAGCGCGTCACACGCGGTACCTTCGACCTCGTCCTCGCCGGCCACCCTCGCGTGACTGGCGAACGACGCGGGTGGTGGTCCGAGGGCTCCACGGATGGACCGCCTCACCACCCGGGCCTCTAGCTCAACCGGCAGAGCAGCGGACTTTTAATCCGCGGGTTGTGGGTTCGATCCCCACGGGGCCCACCAGACCTTTGCGTTCCACTCGATCCTGAGTCTGCCCAGGCGCACAGAGTGTTTGTGCTGGTCACCGGCTGTCTTGGCGCCACGGCAGCAGCCGGGACCGTGTCCCATTTATCGGGCACTGGTCAGTGTGTGGCAGCAACTTGGTCGCAGGATGTGGACGGATGTTTGCGGACGCGTCATGGAGCCTCGCCGCTCGCCTCGGGCACCGCTCTCCGCGCTTTGTTCGGCGGTACGAGACGTAGTCGACGCGCCGCACTTGGCTCCTACGCCGCCACGGGCCGGGAAGGCACCCGAGTGGCACGTCTGCTTGAGCGGTCTCAGCCACGGTGCCATCGCGGAGCGTCACCCTGACCTCGGAGCGTGCGAGCCCGAATATCTCCGTGACGCGGCCATCCACCACCGCTTCAATGACGTCGCGCAGGAACGCCGCGTCCCGCCGCGTCCACGAGAGCTCCCATCGGCGGCCACCATCCCCGACGCGCAGGATGATGTCATCGCCCCTTTGCACTTCGCTAGGCAAGGCCAGAGGTCATCTGGCCAAGTATCGATGGCCACGGGGGCGGCATTCACGCCAGAGTGAGCCAGTGAGCACCTTCGAGTGGTGGACGATCGGTCTCGCGGCTCTCGCTGTGGCCGTTTCCCTCGTTACGGCGGTCTCCGTGGCACTCGGTGCACGTCGGGCGGCGAAGCGCGCGGCTGTCACCGTCTACCTGCACCGCCTCAACGACATGGCGCGGATCGTGCTGCCCACTGGCGGGGTCGCGCAGACGGGGTATCACCTGGTGCTGCGCAACCGTGGGCCAGCAGACGCCACCCAGGTACGAGTCACGGTCGCCGGGCCCGACGGGCAAGAGCTGAAGCTGGAAGCCTTGGACGCTGGAGAGCTCCCCCTCGCTTCGCTCGACGCTGGAAGCCGTTATCCGATTCCGTTCGTGCTGCCGGGTGGTGTCCACGAGGGTCGGCGCGGCTACCGGCGGTTCACAGTCCTTCTCGTATGGCGCGATGGACGAAGCAGCGAGAACCGGAAGATTATCCCGCTGAGACGCGGAGAGACAGGTGGTGCCGGCGACTAGGGCGTGTCTCTCAACCTCCGCCGTGGAGGGCGGGGATGCTGCGTTGGTGTCTCGTCGTGCGGTGCAGACCGATGCTCAGTGGGAGCGAATCGCTCCACTGCTGCCTTCGGACGTGGGCAAGCCCGGTCGCCGGTTCCGAGATCACCGGCAGGTGGTCGAGGGCATCGTCTACCGCTATCGAACCGGCGTCGCCTGGCGCGACCTGCCGGCGGAGTTCGGCCCTTGGCAGACCGTCTGGAAGCGTCACGCCCGGTTCTCCAGGCACGGCACCTGGGACAACGTCCTGACCAGCCTGCTCACTCAGGCCGACGCGGCCGGCGAGATCGACTGGGCCGTCTCGATCGACTCCACGATCAACCGCGCCCATCAGCACGCCGCGACCCTGCCCCGCGCCACAGGGGCCAATGCGAATCACAAGAATCAGATATCCGAGCCCGCTGACCACGCGATTGGCCGCTCACGCGGCGGGCTGTCCACGAAGATCCACCACGCGGTCGACGGACGCGGCCGGCCGCTGGCCGTCCTCGTCGGACCGGGGCAGGGCGGCGATGCGCCGATGTGTCTGCCGGTTCTGAACGCGATTCGCGTCCCGCGGCTGGGCCCAGGGCGTCCGCGCACTCGACCGGACTCGGTGCTGGCGGACAAGGCGTACTCCTCCCGGGCAATCCGGACCGAGTTGCGCCGCCGCGGGATCGTCGCGGTCGTCCCCGAACCGCGCGACCAGCAAGGAAACCGCAAGAGGCGCGGCTCACGCGGAGGGCGACCCGTCACTTACGACATTGACGCCTACCGCGGTCGCAACGTCGTCGAGCGGTCCTTCAACGCCCTCAAGCACTGGCGCGGACTCGCCACTCGCTACGACAAGCTCGCCATCACCTATCGCGGCGGCGCTGTCCTGGCAGCGATCATCGTCTGGTTGCGGGACTGACTCCAGCTTTCAGCGCCACTGCTCCCAGTCAGTGATCGCCCGGCACGCAGCCGCCGCATCTCCAAGCCGGGTCGACGTCGGCCATGGCGGAGACTCAACGCTCGCACTCCACGTCGGGTGAACGAGTGCGAACGCGCCATCGACCAGTCTGACCACGACGTCATCAGAGAGGCCGAAGCGCGCCTCCACCCGCACGACCTGACCGAACAGATCGTGGTCAGGGCCCAACTCCAGCTCGATCTCTCGAAGGACCGCCGCGAAGCTGTCCTCAGCAGGTCGCTCCGGATCGTGACGTGCCCACCAGTCGTCCGAAAGCTCGAGTTCTCCCACGCACCGATCGTGCCACGCTGGCCGGATCCGACGACGAGTCGTCGCGGTGACTCGAGACCTGGCCGCGGTTGACGTCCTACAGATCGAACTCCCCCAGGACTTCGTCGATCTCGCTGTCCGTCGCGCGCCACGGTGTGCGGGTCTCGGCAAGCTTGACGAGCCCGAGGAGGGTGACCGGGTCGTCCGCAATGAACCGCGCCCGACCGAATCGGGCCACCCAGCGTTCCGCGTCCTGGCTCACGTCGAAATGGAGGCGCCTCAGGGCGAGCACCGCGGGAACGAGCGTGTTGCCCGCGGCCGCGATGTCGACGGGACCCATACGCTCAGCCAGCGAGCCGACCGAGATACCTGCGGCCGGGCAGCCACCTGCGCGGCACTCGACATCGGGATCGCCGAGGTGCTCGAACGCGTAGTGGAAGCACGTGTAGTGCATCTGCTCGAACACGTCGAACGAAGCCGCATTCGCGACGACGTCCTTGCCGCAGCGACGACAGGTCGGGCGGTTCTCTCCCGAGTCACGGCTGCGCACCGAGGAGACGCTACTCCGGGGTTCCACGACGCGATGCTCCCATGCGCCGATAGCGCCGCTCATCATCGCGCGCACCGGTTAAGAGACACGTCCTAGGAGTCCGGACGCGCTCAGCGCCTGCCAAGAGCGTCATCGCGGCGCAGCACGAGACGTTGTGAGGGGTGCCGTGCTTGTCTCTGTTACCGCAGGAACCGCACGGCGTAGTCCGAGTGACATACCGCCGTTAGGGTCACGACGCCAGGTCCACACGAGTCAGGAGTCTGTCGGGTGCACGTGTTCGTCGACGAGTCGAAGGCAGGTCCATACCTGCTCATCGCGAGCGTTGTGCTACCCGCCGACCTGGGCGCCGCCAGGAGTGCCATCCGCTCGCTCCACCTGCCGAAGCAGAGCCGTATCCACATGAAGACGGAGACCGATGCGCGTAGACGCACGATCCTGAGCGCGTTCGCGAAGGCTGGGCTGCGGGTGACGATCTATCACGCAGTCGGCTACAAGACGAACATTGCCGCACGTGAGGCTTGTATCGACACGCTCGTCCGTCCGCTGGCATTCGAGCCGACCGCGCGGGTGACGCTCGAGTGCGACGAAACCCAGGACGCGCGCGATCGCCAGCAGCTGTACCGCTTGGTTCGCGAGCTCGGCTGCACCGAGCGGGTCCAGTACGAGCACCGTCTCGCATCGGCCGAGCCGCTGTTGGCCGTCCCGGACGCGATCGGTTGGGCATACGCGCGCGGTGGGGACTTCCGTAAGCGAGCGATGCCGCTCGTCACGAAGGTCGTGAACATCTGATGCCGGGACATGCGTAAGGCCCGAGCGCCACGACCGTCCGGACGGGTCTCGAGCCTTCGACTTCCCTCGGCTACTGCCTCGGGCACTGGAGACGATACGGGACTGCGTACGCCGCGTCTACCGCGTACGCGCGGCCCAGCACGTAGTTCAAGTGACCGCCCGGGATCACGCTTCCGGAGGCCTGGGCCTCGTTGAAGTCTTCGAACGTGAGCCGCTGCCGGATAGTCACCTCGGGCTGAGCTAGCCAGGTGGCTCCGTCGCCGCCCCGTAGGCCCACCCACAGGTCCTCCTGGCGGCAGCCGGCGTGTCGCACGCTCGTGAGTCGGCGTCCTCGATCTCGATCCGGGGTCATTCCAGAGTCACTCTCGACACTCGTGAGCGCTCCCTCTGGCCGATGAGGTCCAGTGAACGCTTGTCTGCAGGTCAGCGGCGCTTTCGATGGCGTCGGATGATGTCCAGTCGGCCTGCCACTACTCATCCGCGGGTTGTGGTTTCGATCCCCACGGAGCCCCACCTACGAGGGGGTTCCTCGTCGGCCACGGGCTGCGCTCGCTGTCGCCCACGGAGGACCGCGCGGCAGTGGGGGGGTGGCGCGTTCAGCCGGCCCGCACTCGACGGCGATGTCGCGCGCGGTGCCGGCGCGCATGTCCGCCGACGGGCGGAACGACTGGCCCGGCGAACCAGGATGAATCAGGTGCATCCAGACGTGGGCCCACGTCGGAAGAGGCGGTGAGGGTGTCGAGGACGACGCCCGCGGCGCGCCCGGCGTGCCGCCCGACCGTTGCCAAGGAGTGCCCCATGAAGAACCGTCGTCTCGCCGCATCGGTTGCCGTCGCCGCCCTGGCCGCAGGTGCGTTCATCGGCTCCGCGTCCGCGGCGTCCGCCGCCCCCGCGCCCAGGAGCCTCGCGTCGGTGCTCGCCGCCGACGGCAGCGGCTTCGACCGCAACTGGTACGACTTCGACATCGTCGACAACGCGGTCAACGCCGTGCTCGCGGCCAAGCCGGACAGCCCGGTGGCGGTCCTGGCCGACGGCACCGTGCCGCTCACCGCGTTCCTGCCGAACGACCGCGCGTTCCAGGTGCTCGCCCTCGACCTCACGCACCGCTGGTACGGCTCGGAGAAGAAGGTCTTCACGGCGGTTGCCTCGGCCGTGGGCATCGACGCGATCGAGCAGGTCCTGCTCTACCACGTGGTGCCTGGCGTGACCATCGACTCGGCGACGGCGCTCGCGTCCGACGGTGCCGTGCTGACGACCGCGCAGGGTGGCACGTTCACGGTCGACGTCCTGTCCAAGCGGATCCCGCTCGTCGTCCTGAAGGACGCGGACCGCAACGACGTCAACCCGCTGCTGGTGCGCAGCAAGCTCGACCTCAACAAGGGCAACCCGCAGATCGCGCACGGCATCACCTTCGTGCTGCGCCCCCTCGACCTCTGACGGCCAGGGCGCCCGGCCTGTCGACCCGGCCGGGCGCCCTTGCATGCCTACCGCCGTCGCCTCACGGCTGGGCGGCGCCCGTTGCCGCAGGCACGGCCAGTCCCTCGAGCAGGGCCTGCCAGGCCGGCGCCTCGTCGCGGGCGTAGGCGGCGGCGCCGGGGCCGAACAGGTAGGCCCGCACCCCGACGTACACCTCGCTCTCCATGGCGTGGGTGGTGACGGTGAGCATGCCGGGGACCGGGGTGTCGAGCCGGACGAGGGCGCTCCGGCCGGTCAGTCGCTCGACGGTGCCCGTGGCGCCGTGAAGCTCGACGGCGTGCCCCTCCTCGGTGAGGCCGAGCGCGTCGCGCACGGTGCGCCACACCGTCTCCTCGTCGCCCGCGTGGGGCGCGAACACCTCGACGGGTGTGGCCTCCTGGCCGGGGAAGCGCGCGAGGTACAGGCGCAGGACGTCGAACGACGGGCGCCAGGCGCGACCCATGTCGTCCCACCACTCCTGCTCCCAGTCGGCGCCGGTGCCGAAGCCGCTGGTGGTCACCCGCACCACGCACGTGCCGCCGGAGCTCGACTCGATGACGAACTCCGACGTCATGGGGCTGAGCTCGTCGGGGCTCTTGCCCATGAGGGCGGCCCAGTCCTCCTCGTAGCCGAGGGTGCGAGGCGGGTCCCAGCGGGTGACGTGACCCTCGGAGCCCATGCCCTCGCCCATCGCGAAGCGCAGGGCGCCGCCTTCGCGCTCCTCCAGGACGGTCGGCAGGAACCACGAGCTCAGGCCGGGAGCGGTGGCGATGGCCTGCCACACCTGCTCGGGGGTGCCGGGCACCTCGACGGCGAACTCCAGGCGGTACGGGACGGTGGGGTGCGTGGTCATGGCGTCTCCTCCTCGGGGACGGGGTGGGCGGCGACGACGAGGCGGTGCGGCCGACCGTCGTCATGGTGGTAGCGCGCGGCCAGGTCGAGCACCGCGGCGGTCAGCTCGTCGGCGAACGCCGCGCGGTCGGCGGCGGAGCGGAAGCCGATCTGCGTGTCGATCGTGAGCGTCGGCACGCGTGAGCCGGACGTGCCGGCGCGGCGGACGAGCGCGCCGACCTCGCGGACCACACGGCCGGCGAGCGCGACGAGGTAGCCGGCGGAGAGTCGGTCGCCTGTGGCTCCCGGGTCGGCGGCGGTGGCACTGACTGCGGCAGGGGAGACGACGAAGCGCGCCGCGGACGCCTGCAGCACGCGTTCGGTCAGGCCGCCGTGCCGGCGTTCCTCGGCCAGCTCGACGAGGCCGTGCGCCTCGAGGGACCGCAGGTGGTAGTTGACCTTCTGCCGGGGGAGGCCGACCCGAGCCGCGAGCCCGGCGGCGGATGCCGGGACGGCGAGCTCGGCGAGCAGCCGCGCGCGGATCGGGTCCAGCGCGGCCGCGGCGGCGCTGGGGCTCTCGATGACTTCCACGTCGTGCATGGGTCCAACCTCCTCTTGACAACAATATCTGTCAATAGGTCCCGCACGACGAGTGTGAATCGGGGCCCCGAGCGGAGCGGGAGTCGCCGGGTCGCGGGTCTTCACCGGCGGAAGTCGGTACCGGTCACACCCGTCGTGAATCGATTCGGAGCCCCACGAACCCCTTCGGCAACCGGTCTTCATCGGTGCAATGTGAAGGCTCACATTCGCGGTTCGAGGTCGTGGGAGTACCCGGACCGACGATCGGCGGACCTGATCGCAGCGGGCCACGGTCGCCCGAGGCGCCTAGAACGGCTCAAAGGAGAGCACCTCATGAGAGCAGCACATCTCGCCCCGACGAGGCGACGTCGCACGTGGCTGGCCACCCTCGTCGCGGCGGCCACGGCGGTGTCGGCCGGCGTCCTCGCGCTCGTCGTCGCGCCGGCGGCGTCGGCGGCCACGGTCGACCCCAACGCCTCGTACGTCCTGATCGGCCGCGGCAGCGGCAAGGCCCTCGACGTCTACAACCTCTCGACCGCCGACGGCGCCCGGATCACGCAGTGGACCCGCAACGACGGCCTGCAGCAGCAGTGGCAGTTCGTCGACTCCGGCAACGGCTACTACCGGATCAAGTCCCGCCTGTCGGGCAAGGTGCTCGACGTCTACAACTGGTCCACCGCCGACGGCGGCGCGATCGTCCAGTACTCCGACTACAACCAGAACAACCAGCAGTTCCGGCTCCAGGACACCTCCAACGGCTACGTGTCGCTGATCAGCCGGCACTCGGGCAAGGCCGTCGAGGTGCAGGGCGCGTCCACCGCCGACGGCGCCAACATCGTCCAGTACTCGAACTGGGGCGGGAACAACCAGCAGTGGCAGCTCGTGCGCGTGGGCGGGGGCAACGAGCCCACCCCGAACCCGACTCCCACGCCGAGCCCCACGCAGACGCAGAACCCGAACCCCGGCACCTGCCAGCTGCCCTCGTCGTACCGCTGGTCGTCGACGGGCTCGCTCGCGAACCCGCGCTCGGGCTGGGCCTCGCTCAAGGACTTCACCGTCGCGCCGTACCAGGGCCAGCAGCTCGTCTACGCCACGACGCACGACACCGGCAGCTCGTGGGGCTCGATGAACTTCGGGCTCTTCAGCAACTACAGCCAGATGGCGTCCGCCAGCCAGAACCAGATGCCGTTCAGTGCGGTCGCGCCGTCGCTGTTCTACTTCGCGCCGAAGAACGTCTGGGTCCTGGCCTACCAGTGGGGCGGCCCGGCGTTCTCCTACCGGACCTCGACCAACCCGGCGAACGTCAACAGCTGGTCGTCGGCGCAGACGCTGTTCTCCGGCAGCATCTCCGGCTCCGGCACGGGCCCGATCGACCAGGCCGTCATCGGTGACGACCAGAACATGTACCTGTTCTTCGCCGGCGACAACGGCAAGATCTACCGGGCCAGCATGCCGATCGGGAACTTCCCGGGCAGCTTCGGCTCGTCGTCGACCGTGGTCATGAGCGACACGACCAACAACCTGTTCGAGGCCGTGCAGGTGTACAAGCTCCAGGGCCAGAGCCGCTACCTCATGATCGTCGAGGCGATCGGTTCGCAGGGTCGGTACTTCCGCTCCTTCACGGCCACGAGCCTGAACGGGTCGTGGACCCCGCAGGCGACGAGCGAGTCGAACCCGTTCGCCGGTAAGGCGAACAGCGGCGCCACCTGGACCAATGACATCAGCCACGGTGAGCTGCTGCGGACCAACGCGGACCAGACCATGACGGTCGATCCCTGCAACCTGCAGCTGCTCTACCAGGGCCGCAGCCCGAGCTCGGGCGGCGACTACGGGCTCCTGCCGTACCGGCCGGGTCTGCTGACCCTCCAGCGGTAGCAGCCGCTCGGGCAGGCAGGCTGAAGCCCGCCCGGACCGATCGCCCGCCTCGTGCCACGACTCCTTCCCCGGAGTGGCACGAGGCGGGCGTCTCGTCGTCAGCGCGTTCCCGTCACGCCCCGTCGCGCGAGCCAGCGTCTGCTCCGGCCAACGCGCGCTGAGCCCGGAGCAGGCGCTGGTTCGTCGGACGACGCAGCGTCTGCTCCGGCCTGGGCGTGCCTTCGCCGGAGCAAGCGCTGCATGGCGAAGTCGCGAGCGTCACGCGTGGCGGAAGCGGAGGGTCAGCGTGCGGGCCTGTGGGCGCAGCAGGTGGTCGGGCCACACGTCGGGACCGCAGGCCCGTGAGCCGAGCCCGTTCTGCGCGGCGTCGAGGTAGAGGTACGCAAGGCCGGTGTCCGGCAGCTCGTGCGGGTGGCGCGCCGCGTCGAGGTGCTGCGCCGTGTGCCGGGTGAGCGTGAAGCCCGGCCTGCGGCCGCTCGTGTCGGCTGCGGCGTCCACCTGGAGCCACGCGGTTCCGCCACGAGTGAGCGTCAGCGAGCGCAGGGCGCTGCGGTGGCCGCTCTCCTGCGGTCTCGAGTAGCGCTCGGTGAGCTCGTCGATCGGCGCCGCGAACCGGCCGACTCGCGCGGCGTGGCGGCTGTCCGGGTAGGACTCGCGCGGCCCGGTGCCGAACCACGACGCGCCGTCGACGTCGCCCGGCAGGTCCAGGCGCAGGCCGATCCGGGGCCAGACCATGTCCCACCCCCGGCTGGGCTCGATCTCGGTGCGCAGCCACAGCTCGTCGTCCACCAGCTGCCACCGCTCGTCGGTCACGACCGTCGCTGCCTGGTCCGCGGCGGACCAGCGGCGGCGGACGTGCGCCGCCTCCTCGGTCGTCTCGACGAGCTCGACCCGGGCGGTGAGGCGGTCGAGGCCCGCCGCGCGCCAGATCTGGTCGTAGGCGGGGGCCGGCACGCCGTTGCCGTTGTTCTCCCACGGGTCGGCCAGGTCGTACGAGCCGCCGCCCTGGCCGCGGTCGTTGTCGGTGGGGCCTCGCCACAGCTCGAGCCGCGGCCCGGACACCGGCAGGCCGGCGAGGCGCACCAGGCGACCGTGCGCGAACTCGGCCGGTCCGAGCGTGAGCAGCTCGGCGGGTTCGGCCGCCGCCCGCGCGGGCGCCTCGAGGCGGGGCGCCGTGAGGCCCGCGCGCCGGGGGGTGAGCGCGTGCTGCGTGAACACGATGCCGTGCCCCGACGGCGCCCAGGGTGTGGCCTCGCGCAGCTCGGCCTCGACGGTCAGCCAGACCTCGCCGGTCGCCGGGACGTCGAGCTCGGGCAGCGGGACGGTCGCGGTCGCGCCGGCGGCCACGACACCGGCGTCGAGCACGCCGGTCGCGGTCGGGGCGCCGTCGGCCTCGACCCGCCAGCGCAGGACCAGGTCGCTCGTGTCGGCGGTGTGCCGGCGGTTCGTCACGGTCAGCGCCAGGCCGCGCCCGTCGTCGGGACCACCGGTCACGGCCAGACGCACGGGCGCCACCACCTGCTTGAACTCGAACAGGCCGGGCGTCGGGCTCGAGTCGGGCAGCACCATGCCGTCCATCACGAAGTTCCCGTCGTGCACGACCTCGCCGAAGTCCCCGCCGTAGCCGAAGAACTCCGTGCCGTCGGCGTCGCGCGTGCGCACGCCGTGCTCCCGCCACTCCCAGACGAAGCCGCCGTGCAACCGCGGGTGCTGCCACACGAGGTCCTCGTACTGGTCGATCGCCCCAGGGCCGTTGCCCATCGCGTGCACGTACTCGCACAGCAGGAACGGCTTCGTGCGCTGACGGGCCGACTCCGCCGCGGTGCACCCGAGCAGCAGCGAGCGCGAGTCGTCGGTGCCGATCGCGGCGGTCTCCGCCACTGAGGAGTACATGCGCGAGTACACGTCGGTGTAGGCGCCGGTGTGGTCGCCCTCGTAGTGCACCGGGCGCTCGGGGTCGCGGTCGTGCACCCAGGAAGCCATCGCGGCCAGGTTGTGGCCCGTGCCGGACTCGTTGCCGAGGGACCAGATCACCACCGACGGGTGGTTCTTGTCGCGCTCGACGGTGCGCTCGATCCGATCGAGGTACGCGTCGCGCCACGCCGCGTCGTCGCTCGGGTTGCCCGCCCAGCCGACGTGCTCGAAGCCGTGCGTCTCCAGGTCGCACTCGAGGATCACCCAGAAGCCGAGCTCGTCGGCGAGGTCGAGCAGGCGCGGGTGCGGCGGGGCGTGACTGGTGCGGATCGCGTTGACGTTGAACCGCTTCATCAGGGCGAGGTCCTCGCGCGCCCACTCCTCGTCGAAGACGCGTCCGCGGTCGGGGTGGGTCTCGTGCCGGTTGACCCCGTGGAACACGACGCGTTCGCCGTTCACGAGGAACCGGTCGCCGACGATGCGCACGGTGCGGAAGCCGAGGCGCAGCGAGAGGGTCTCGGCGGCGCTCGACACGGTCGCGTCGTACAGCCGGGGGACCTCGGCCGACCACGGCTCGACGGTGTTCACCCGCACCGGCGCGACGTCCGCGGGCGACGACCACTCGACGTCGATGCCGAGCTCGGGGACCCGCAGGGTGATCGGGTACGACCCATCGCCGGCCGTCAGCTCCGCCGTCACGAGGCCGGAGCCGTCCGGCTCGACGCCCGCCCGCAGCCACACGTCCTCGATGCCGCCGACCGGGCGCGCCTGCAGCGTGACGTCGCGGAAGATCCCGGGCAGCCACCACTGGTCCTGGTCCTCGAGGTAGCTCGCGGCGGACCACTGGTGCACGCGCACGACGAGGACGTTGGTACCGGGCCGCACGGCCGCGGTCACGTCGAGCTCCTGGGCGAGTCGGCTGCCGGACCCGACGCCGATCTCGGTGCCGTTGACCCACACCTTGTACCGGGACTCGACGCCCTCGAAGCGCAGCACCACCGCCTCGGCGTCGGACCACGCGGCCGGGACCTCGAAGCGGCGGCGGTAGTCACCCGTCGGGTTCTCGTCGGGCACGTGCGGCGGGTCGAGCGGGAACGGGTACTGCACGTTCGTGTAGATCGGTGCGCCGTGGGGTCCGCCCGCCGGCAGCACCCAGTGCGACGGCACGGGGATGGTGTCCCAGGTGCTGTCGTCGAACGCCTCGAGGGCGACGTCCTCGGCACCCTCGCCCGGAGGGAGGACGCCGTACGCACCTGGCTGGCCCGGTGCGCCGGGCAGCAGCCGGAAGCGCCAGTCGCCGTTCAGGGAGAGGGTCGGGGCGTCGGTGTGCAGCCAGGAGCGAGCGGGGCGCCGCGCGCCGGTGCCCGGTCCGCGATCGGTGAGATACCCGGTCATGCCGTGACCGCTCCTTCCGTGAGGCCGCCGCGCGACAGACGCTGCAGCACGGCCTTCGCGAGAGCGAGCGGGACGACCGCCAGCAGCACCTCACCAGTGGTGAGCCCGACGTTCAGCCCGAGCGTAATGGGGTCGAGCGAGGAGTATGGGCGCGACGGCCGTGGTGGAGCGGCAGGTCGGGCGCCCGGACGGGACGGTCGGCGCCGAGCCACGTGCTGCCGGTGAGGTCGATCGGGAGGCCGGGTGGACGGACGCGAGTACTGGGACGGGCAGGCGGCGACCTACGACCGGGCGACGGCGTGGGTCGAGCCGCGGCTGCTCGCGCCGGCGCGCGAGTGGGTCGCGCAGCGCGTGCGCGGGCGGACGCTGGACGTCGCGGTCGGGACGGGGGCGAACCTGCCGTACCTGCGCGGACGGTCCGACGAGCTCGTCGTGACCGACCAGAGCGCGGCGATGCTCGCGATCGCGAAGGACCGGGCGGCCCGCGAGCGCGTGGCCATGACCGCGGTGCAGGCCGACGCGGCGCACCTGCCGTGGCCGGACGCGTCGTTCGACTCGGTGGTGTGCACGTTCTCGCTGTGCTGTGTTCCCGACGAGGTCGCGGTGCTGGCCGAGCTGCGCCGCGTGGTCCGGCCCGAGGGGCGGGTGCTCGTGGCGGACCACGTGGAGTCGTCGGCGTTGCTCGGGCGCGTGGTGCAGCGCGGGTTGGACGTGGTCGGGCGGCGGCACGGTGAGCACCATCGTCGTCGGCCGTTGCTGCGGCTCTCGGACGCGGGCCTGGCGGCGGTCGAGCACGGGAGCAGCCGCTACCGGCTGGTGGAGCGGGTGGCTGCGCGCCGCGTCTGAGCCGCGGGGGCGTCACGCCGGTTCGGTGACGTCGACGTGCGGGAGGAGGCGGTCGAGCCAGCCCGGGAGCCACCAGTTCGCGTCGCCCAGGAGCTTCATGGTCGCGGGGACCAGGACGAGGCGGACCAGGGTCGCGTCGAGCAGGATCGCGGTGGCGAGCCCGATGCCGAACATCTTCGTCGCCGCGTCCTCGCCCAGCACGAACGCGAGGAAGACGCAGATCATGATCGCGGCAGCCGACGTGATGACGCGCCCGGTGCGGGCGGTCCCCCGGACCACGGCCTCGTCGTTCGAGCCGGTGCCCGTGTACGCGTCGCGCACGCGGGACAGCAGGAACACCTCGTAGTCCATGGACAGCCCGAACAGCAGCGCGAACATGAACATCGGGATGAACGACACGATCGGCACGGTCGACTCGAGCCCGATCAGGTCGGCGGCCCAGCCCCACTGGAACACCATCACCATGACGCCGTACGCGGCGCCGATGCTCAGCAGGTTGAGCAGCACGGCCTTGAGCGGGACCAGCACCGATCGGAACACGAGCATGAGCAGCACGAACGACATCGCCAGGACCGCGCCGACGAGCAGGGGGAGCCGGTCGTTCACGCGTTGCCCGACGTCGGCGAAGCTCGCGGTCTGACCACCGACGTGGGCCGCGGCGGGCGTCCCGGCCAGCGCCGCGGGGAACACCTCGGTGCGAAGCCGGTCGATCGTCCGGGCCGTGGCGACGTCCTGCGGGCCGGTGGTGGCGTGCGTGACGATCGTCGCGAGCCCGCCGCGCCGCACGGGCGGCTCGACCGCGGCGACGCCCGGGTCGGCGGCGACCGCCCGCGCCACCGCGTCGGCGGCGTGGGTGTCGCCGGCGAGGTCGACGACGACGACGAGCGGGCCGTTGCGACCCGGCCCGAACCCCTCGGCGACGAGGTCGTACGCCTGGCGCTCGGTGCGGCTGGGAGGGAGGGCGCCGTCGTCGGGGATGCCGACGCGCAACGCGACGACCGGTGCCGCGAGCGCGAGCAGGACCACGGTCACGCCGACCCCGTACGCGGCGGGGTGCCGGGTGACGTGCCGGGTCCAGCGCTCCCACCGCGGGCTCGTGGTCTCGAGGCGGTGGCGGCCCACGACGCGTTGGCCCGCGACCGCGAGGAGTGCGGGCAGCAGGGTCACGGAGGCGACGACCATGACGAGCACGACGAGGGAGATCGCGATGCCACCGGCGGTCATGAACGGCACGCCCGCGACCGCGAGGCCCAGGATCGACACGACGACGATCCCGCCGGCGAACACCACGGGCCGCCCGGCCCCGGCGAGCGACCGCGCGACCGACTCGTCAACCGCCATGCCCTCGGCGAGGTGCTCGCGGTGGCGGGTCACGACGAACAGTGCGTAGTCGATCCCGACGCCGAGGCCCACCATGGCACCGAGCACGGGCGCGAAGCTCGGCACGGTCATCACGCCGGCCAGCAGCGTCATCCCGCCGATCCCGACGCCCAGGCCGAGCACCGCCATGCCGACAGGCAGCGTCGCCGCGACGAACGAGCCGAACGCGAGCAGCAGCACGACGAGCGCGGCGACGATCCCGACGAGCTCGCCCACGTTGCTGTCCGCGCTCGAGTAGGCGAAGAACAGGTCGCCGCCCATCTCGACGCGCAGCGCGGGGTCGTGCGGCACCGCCTCGAGCGCCGTCAGGTCGGCGGCGGAGAGCTGGTCGAGCCCCGGGTACTGGACCCGGAGCTGCGCGACGCGACCGTCGGGTGACAGGGCGCCGACCGCCGCGGCGTCCTGCGCCCCGGTGAGGGCTCCCACGGGGTCGGTGGTGCCCAGGACGTGCGGCAGTGCGCGCACGTCCGCCTGGAGCCGGGCGAGGGCCGCGCGTGCGGCCTCGTCGTCGCGGAACGTGCCGTCGCCCGCGGGGGTGACGACCACCTGCGCGGTGATGCCGGCCTGCCCGCCGCCGGACGCGGCAACGAGCTCGTTGGCGCGCTGGGAGTCGAGCCCGGGCGCGGTGAACCCGTCCTCGAGCTTCGCGCCCGAGGCGGCGGCCGCGCCGACGACGACGACCGTGAGCGCCAGCCACGTGCCGATCACCGCCCAGCGGCGCCGGGTGGCGAACCAGCCGATCCGGTACAGGATCTGGGCGAGCATCGGTTTCTCCTCGGGACGACGGGCGGCAGCATCGGACCCGTCGATCGTCGTGACGGGCCCCGGTGCGCCACATCGGCCGCGCGGTCCGTGCCCGATGGCCGGACGTGCCGCCCAGGCCTGACCTTTCGGCCGATCCGGCCCGCGGCCCGCGTCCCTACGCTGGGCGCCGTGATCCTCGACGCCGCGCGACGACTGTGGGCGCTGCCGCCCGCCCCCGACCCGCCCGTGCGCGTGTGGCGCGACTGGGCGCTCGTCGTGCTGGTCACGGTGACCGCGGTCCTGGAGGTGACGCTGCGCAAGGACGTCGCGTGGCCGTTCGCGGCGGTGCCGATGACGGTCCTGCTGGCCGGCACACTGCTGTGGCGCCGGACCCACCCGTTGGCGGCCGTGCTGGTCGCGTTCGGCGCCGTGCTGGTCGTGGAGGTGGCGGTCCGCGTCTCGGGGACGACGAGGTCGGTCGGCCTGGGCTCGATGGGGTTCGTCCTGGTGCTCGGCTACGCCCTGTACCGGTGGGGCTCCGGTCGGCAGATCGTGCTCGGGTCGGCGGTGTTCGGCACGGCGTTCGTGTCGAGCATCACCCGTGACCCGACGTCGGTGGCCGAGACGGTCGCGGGGCTGTTCGTCGTGACCCTGCCGGCCGTCGTGGGCCTCGTCGTGCGACTGGGGTTCGCGGCGCGCACGCGTGCGCTGCAGGACGCGCGGTCGCGCGAACGTGAGCAGCTCGCGCGCGAGCTGCACGACACCGTCGCCCACCACGTGTCCGCGATCGTGGTGCGTGCGCAGGCGGGCCGCGTCGTCGCCGCGACGGACCCGTCCGCGGCGCGTGAGGCCCTCGCGGTGATCGAGCGCGAGGGTGCCCGCACGCTCGCCGAGATGCGCACGCTCGTCGGTGCGTTGCGCGGGACCGACGAAGCCGCCCTCGCGCCTGTCCGCGACGTCGCGGACGTGCCCTCGCTCGCCTCGACCGACTCGCGCGTGGTCGTCGAGCAGTCGGGCCGGCTCGAGGACCTGGGCCCCGCGGTGGGTGGCGCCGTGTACCGGATCGCGCAGGAGTCCGTCACCAACGCGGTGCGGCACGCGCGCGCCGCCACGAGGATCGTCGTGCGCGTCACCGGGGACGACGACGCGGTCCGGTGCACGGTGGCCGACGACGGTGAGACGGTGGGGCCTGTGCGCGGGACGGGGTACGGGATCGTCGGGATGGCCGAGCGGGCGGCGCTGCTGGGCGGCTCGCTGACCGCGGGGCCCGCGGAGCCTCGTGGCTGGGTGGTGGCGGCCGTCCTGCCGCGTCGGGGAGTGGGGGCATGACCTCCGACGACGAGCGCGGCGGGGGGCCGGGCGACCGCGCGCCCGGGACGGACGTGCGTGTGCTGGTCGCCGACGACCAGGAGATCGTGCGCACCGGGCTGCGGATGATCCTCGACGCCCAGCCCGGCATCCGAGTGGTCGGCGAGGCCGCCGACGGTCTCGCCGCCGTCCGGCTGGCCCGTGAGCTGCGCCCCGACGTGTGCCTCCTCGACATCCGGATGCCGGGGACCGACGGCCTGGCCGCGACGCGCCTGCTCGCCGGACCCGACGTCACGGACCCGCTCGCGGTCGTGGTCATCACCACGTTCGACCTCGACGAGTACGTGCACGGCGCGCTGCGCGCGGGTGCGCGTGGGTTCCTGCTCAAGGACGCCGGCCCCGAGCTGCTCGCGCAGGCCGTCCGCGCGGCCGCCGACGGCGAGGCGTTGATCTCCCCGGCCGTCACCGTCCGCCTGCTCGCGGCGTTCGCGCAGACCCGACCTTCCGCACGCCGCGACCCGCTCGAGCCGCTGACCGCGCGCGAGGAGCAGGTCCTGGTCACGGTCGCGCGCGGCCTGACCAACGCCGAGATCGCGACGGAGCTGCACGTCTCCCTGAGCACCGTGAAGACGCACCTCACGGGCCTGACGACCAAGCTCGGCGCTCGCAACCGCGTGCAGATCGCGATGTGGGCCTACGAGACGGGCCGCTTCCGCCCCTGAGCCCGAGGAAGGAGTCGCGCGCGCTACACCTCCTCGTCGACGCGGCTGCAGGCGCGTCGCGCCGACGAGCTGGCACCCGGCCCTGGCCATCACAACGAGGGCGCGTTTGTCACGGGCTTCTTGAAGAAGAGATGTGGAGCAGGCGGCGCAGTCGTGCGTGGCGCTCGTCCCTGCGGGCCGCGCGGGCTCGCTCTCGTTTCTCGCGTCGTCGTCGGTGGACCTCCGCGAGCGGGACCAGCGGAGCGATGTGCGCCACCCGCTCGCGCAGCATGGCGGCGTCGGCGTCGGTCAGCTCGACGACGATCGACGACGCGCAGTCGTGCAGGCCGACGATCGACTCCCTCGAGGCGTTCGGCGTCACGTAGCCGGACACGTAGATCGACCACGGTGCGTACAGCTCCGCGTCCGCCCACTCGGGGTCGTCGGGAGTCAGCGAGAGGCTGATGCCTGGATCGGAGCGCTTCGGGTGGCGTCGTCGGATGAGAGCGGTCAGTCGCGCCTGCGCCGCGAGCACCGGCTCGGGCATCTGGTCGTCGCGGTAGTCGCTGCAGACGTCGATGGACACGCAGCGCAGGTCCGGCCGGACCAGGTCGAAGATCGCGGCACTGACCGTCGCGGCGTCGTCGCGATCGCGCACGTGCGCATCGATCGTGTACGCCACGCGCGCCTGTTCCACGGGCCCGACCGTAGTGCTAGGGCGCGTCGGTCAGGGGCTTCTTGAAGAAGGTGGCGGACTCCTCGTAGCCGAGCGCGGTGGAGAACGCGCCTGCTCGTCGGCTCGCGAGCGCGAGGTAGGCGGCGCCGTTGTCGCGTCCCCACTGCTCGGCGTGACGCATGAGGTCTCGGCCCACGCCTGACCGGCGGCGGTGCTCAGCGACCATGACCTCCTCGACCCAGGCGACCGGGCCGTTGGCGAGGAACGTCAGGTGCCGGTGGGCGAGCAGGTATCCCACCACGACCTCGTCGGACTCGGCGACGGCGATCAGCGCGCCCGGGGCCGAGCGCAGGGCCCGCCACGTCGCCTCGAAGGCCTCGCGCCGTGGGGCGAGCGACGTCGCGAAGTCGCGGGCGAGCGGCCAGACCTGGTCGGAGTCGGCCGCCCGCGCGACGCGCACGCGCGGGCGAGGGTTCTGCGGCATCGACGCAGTGTCGCGAGCGGCCGTGCATGCCGCAAGGGTGTGGGCCGACGCTCGTCGCTCGCAGACTCCGGGAGTGCGGCTCTCCACACGCATGCTCGTCGTCGAGGGAGCCGCCGGACGGTCCGTACGCCGGCTGCCCGACGCGCGCGCGCGACCGCTACGGCACTGCGGAAGGTACCGGGTCGTGCGGCACCACCTCGGTGGAGCTGCCGCGAGCGAGCACGAACCAGTACACAGCCGCAGCCACACCCACGGCAGCCAGGACGACGCCCACGCCCAACCACACGTTGCGACGCAGGTCGGGGCGCCTGACCCGCAACCAGACGCCCACTGCGAGCGCGAGCAGGGAGACCAGCGCCCCAGCCGGCGGCAGCAGCACCAGCAGCACCAGGCCCGTGACAGCCGTGACCACGGCACCTGTCACCGCACGCCTGTCGTCTGCGGTCAGCGTCCTCGGGTGTTCGACGCTGGCCGCGAGAGCCTCGGGCGGTCCCAGCTCAGCGATCGCCGCGGTCACGCCCTCGCCCGTCGAGCCGGGCCCCAGCGGCTGGTCCACCTCGGTGCGTGCCGTTCGCTTCACGTGTGAAGTCCCCCTTGAGTGCGCGGTCGTCCTCGCGGACGCACTCCCGCCAGGCCGACCTGAATGCCATCAGGGCGGACAGCCCCGATGGTGTGAGCATGCCGTACCGGCGAGGCGCCCCATCCGACGCCGCGCCTAGGCTGGCCGGGCGCGGGAGGGGAGCTGCAGTGGTGGAGGGGCAGGCGTACTGGGACACGCAGGCGGCGACGTACGACCGGGCGACCGCCTGGATCGAGCCGCGCCTGCTGGCTCCCGCCCGCGAGTGGGTCGCGCAGCGCGTGCGGGGCCACACGCTCGAGGTCGCCGCCGGCACCGGCGCGAACCTGCCGTACCTCCGGGGCCGGTACGAGCTGGTGGTGTGGGACTCGAGCGGAGCGCTGCTCGCCGAGGCGCGGGGCCGCGCACGTGACCTCGGCGTCGACGTCACCGCGGTCCAGGCGGACGCGTCGCGCCTGCCGTGGCCCGACGCGCACTTCGACACCGTGGTCTGCACCTTCGCGCTGTGCTGCGTGCCGGACGAGGTCGCGGTGCTGCGCGAGCCCGCGAGTGTGGTGCACCCCCAGGGAGCAGTGCTGCTCGCGGACCACGTCGAGTCGTCCGCCTGGCTCGGGCGCCTGGTGCAGCGCGGGCTCGACGTCGCCGGCCGACGATACGGCGAGCACCACCGTCGTCGCCCGCTCCTGCGCCTCTCGGAAGCCGGCCTGACGGCGGTCGAGCACACCGCCGGCCGCTACCGCCTGGTCGAGCAGGTCGCCGCATGTCGCGCATGACCGCGGAACCCCGGACAGGCGCTAGGCCCGGTTCCTAGAGTTGCGGACACCCGAACCCGGCATCCGGAGGGCCCGATGGCCGAACGCCCGCCCGACGACATCCGCGCCGGCGTGCTCGTCCTGCTGGCGGCGGTGTGCGCCCTCCCAGTCGTCGCGTGCCTCGGTGCGGTTCGCGACGCAGCGGGCGTCGTCGTCGCTTCTCCCCTGCTGGCCGCGGCGGCTGCGACGTTCGTCGGATGATGCGGATAAAGGAGGAGACGGACGTCGACGGGCCGAAGCCGATCGCGTGGCGGCCCCTGCTTGCGGTCGTCGGCGGGCTCGTCGTCGTGCTGCTCGCCTTCGCGGGGCGGTACGGGGCGCACCGGGACGAGCTGTACTTCGTCGCCGCGGGGCACCGGCTCGCGTGGGGCTACCCGGACCAGCCTCCGCTCACGCCGCTGCTCGCGCGCCTGGCCGACGAGGCCGCGCCCGGCAGCGTGTGGGCGCTGCACGTGGTGCCTGCGCTCGTCGTCGGGGCGCTCGTGCTGGTCGCGGCGCTGACGGCCCGCGAGCTGGGCGGGGCGCGCGTCGAGCAGACGGTGACGGCGGTGCTGGTCGCGACCGGTGTGGTGACGCTGGTCTCCGGGCACATGCTGTCGACGACGACGACGGACACGCTGTTCTGGGCGCTCGTCGTCTGGCTCACGCTCGCGACGCTGCGGCGCGACGACCCGCGCGGGTGGCTCGTCGTCGGCCTGGTGGCGGGGGCGGGGCTCGAGAACAAGCACCTGGTGGCGTTCCTGCTCCTCGCGCTCGCGGTCGCAGTGGTGGCGACGCGCGAGACCCGCCACCACGCGCGCTCGCCGTGGGCGTGGGCGGGCGCCGGGATCGCGCTCGTGCTGTGGCTGCCGAACCTGCTGTGGCAGGCGCAGCACGGCTGGCCGCAGCTCGAGCTCGCGGCGGACATCCGCGACGAGTACCTGACGCTCGGGGGACGGCTGGAGTTCGTCGGGCTCTCGCTCGTGCTGCTCAACCCCGTGGTGACGGTGGTCTGGGTGATCGGGCTCGTGCGCCTGCTGCGGGAGCGCGCGTGGCGGTGGGCGCGGCCCGTCGCGTGGGCGTACGTGCTGCTCGTCGTCGTCTTCCTCCTGACGGGCGGCAAGGCGTACTACCTCGCGGGCCTGTACCCGGCGCTCGTCGCCGCGGGCGTGTGCGCGCTCGCGGCCACGCGGCCGGCCCGACGCACCGCGCGGCTGGGCGCGATCGCGGCGGCCGCGAGCCTTATCGCGCTGCCCGCGGCGCTGCCCGTGCTGCCGGTGGGCACGTTCGCGGGCTCGCCGTGGGCGGCGCTGGGGGAGGACCAGGTCGAGATGATCGGCTGGGACGTGTTCTCCGCGCGCGTCGCCGAGGTCGTCGACGAGCACGACGCCGGGCTGGTGCTGACCGCCAGCTACGGCGACGCGGGTGCGCTCGAGCACGTGCGCGTGCTGCCGTCCGACGTTCGGGTGGCCAGCGGCCACAACGGGTTCGCCGCCTGGGGCCCGCCGCCCGACGACGAGCGCACGGTCGTCCTGACGGGCTACCCGCGGGCGCCTTCGTGGATGCGCGGCTGCACCCGCGTGGCCCCGGTCGCCACGGGTGTCGACAACGAGGCGTCGCAGGCTCCGCTCTTCGTGTGCGACGGGCCGACGAGGCCATGGGACCAGGTCTGGCCGCAGGTCACCCACCTGTCCGCGTGAGCGCGGGCGCTCGTCGGGAATCCGGGCGGGATCCGGGTGAGACTGGGCGCACCGCATCAGCACAGGAGGAACGATGACGTCCGTCCCCACGATCGCTCTCAACAACGGTGTGACGATCCCGCAGCTCGGCTTCGGGACGTTCCAGATCCCGCCCGACGAGACGAAGGACGCGGTCCTGACGGCGTTCGAGGTCGGGTACCGGCACATCGACACCGCGCAGGGCTACGGCAACGAGAAGGGCGTGGGCGACGCGCTCGCGGCCAGCGGCCTGGCGCGCGACGAGGTGTTCGTGACCAGCAAGCTCAACAACAGCTTCCTCACGCACGACGACGCTCTGGCCTCGTTCGAGCGCTCGCTCGAGGCCCTCGGCTCGGACCACGTCGACCTGTTCCTCATCCACTGGCCGCTGCCGACGGCGAGCGACTTCGTCGCGCGGTGGCGCGCGCTCGAGGAGATCTACGCCTCGGGCCGGGCGCGGGCGATCGGTGTGTCGAACTTCCAGGTCAACCACCTCAACCGCCTCCTGGCGGAGACGACCGTGGTCCCCGCGGTGAACCAGATCGAGGTGCACCCGTACCTGACCAACGAGGCGGTGCGGGCGGCGGACGCCGCGCACGGCATCGCCACCGAGGCGTGGTCGCCGATCGCGAAGGGCGAGGTGCTCGACGACCCGGTGGTCCAGCGGATCGCGCAGGCGACGGGCCGCACCCCGGCGCAGGTGGTGCTGCGCTGGCACGTGCAGCGCGGGGACATCGTGTTCCCGAAGTCCGTGACGCGCTCGCGCGTCGAGGAGAACTTCGCGCTGTTCGACTTCGAGCTCTCGCCCGAGGACGTCGCGGCGCTGGGCGCCCTCGACCGCGGCCACCGGACCGGTCCCGACCCGGACACGTTCGACTTCGTCGGCTGAGCTCGGCGGCCCGGGCCGACCCGCTCGGCGCGCGGATGCAGGCGGTCGCGCCTACATTCCAGAGGTCCGTTCGTCTGGCTTCTGGAGGTTGGCATGACCGTCACCGGGATCATCTCCGCGATCATCATCGGCCTGATCATCGGGGCACTCGGACGACTGTTCGCGCGCGGCAAGCAGGACATCCCGATCTGGCTGACGATCGTCGTCGGCATCATCGCGGCGCTCCTGGGCTCGCTCCTGGCGGGTCTGCTGGGCGTGCGTGACACGGACGGGATCGACTGGATCGAGCTCATCATCCAGATCGTGCTGGCCGTGATCGGTGTCTCGATCGCGGCGAACATGCGCGGTCGCCGGTAGTACCGGACGACGCAACGGGAGAGCCCCGGGGACCAGATGGTCCCCGGGGCTCTCCCGTGTGCGACTGCAGTCAGGCGATCAGCTGCAGGCCGTGCCGTTGAGCGTGAACGACGTCGGGTTCGTGTTCGTGCCCGTGTGCGAGCCGTTGAACCCGATGTCGGCGGTCTGCCCCGGTGCCAGCGTGCCGTTCCAGGCCGCGTTGGTCGCCGTGACGTTCGCGCCGGACTGGGTCCAGTTGGCGCTCCAGCCCTGCTGGACCTGCTGGCCGTTGGCGAAGCTGAACTTCAGCGTCCACCCGTTGAGGGGCGTCGTGCCGGTGTTCGTGATCCTCACCGACGCCGTGAAGCCGGTGTTCCAGCTCGGGGCGTTGTAGGTGACCTTGCAGGTCCCGGTGGGGGTCGTCGTCTTCGTCGTGACCGACAGCGCGGAGGAGGCCGCCGAGACGTTGCCCGCCGCGTCCTTGGCCCGCACCGTGTACGAGTACGCCGTGCCGGCGGTCAGGCCGGTGTCGGAGTACGTGGTGCCGGTCGAGGAGCCGACGAGCGTCGTGCCGCGGTAGACGTCGTAGCCCGTCACGGCGACGTTGTCGGTCGACGCCGTCCAGGACAGCGCCACGGAGGTCTCCGTGACCGTGCCCGCCGTCAGGCCCGTGGGCACGCTGGGTGCCTGCGTGTCGACGACCGTGCCGGTCTTCGTCGTCACCGACAGCGCGGAGGAGGCTGCGGAGACGTTGCCCGCCGCGTCCTTGGCCCGCACCGTGTACGAGTACGCGGTGGCGGCCGTGAGGCCGGTGTCCGTGTACGTCGTGCCGGTGGCCGACCCGACCTTCGTCGTGCCGCGGTAGACGTCGTACCCGACGACCCCGACGTTGTCCGTGGACGCCGTCCAGGACAGCGCCACCGAGGTCTCGGTGACCGTGCCCGCCGTCAGGCCCGTGGGCACGCTGGGTGCCTGCGTGTCGACGACCGTGCCCGTCTCCGTGGTGACCGCCAGGGCCGAGGAGGCCGACGAGATGTTCCCCGCCGCGTCCTTGGCCCGCACCGTGTACGAGTACGTGGTGCCGGCGGCCAGGCCGGTGTCGGCGTACGACGTCGTGGTCGAGGAGCCGACCTTCGTCGTGCCGCGGTAGATGTCGTAGCCCGTCACGCCGACGTTGTCGGTCGAGGCGGTCCACGAGATCGTCGCCGACGTGCTGGTGACACCGCTCGCCGTCAGGCCGGTGGGGGCCGTCGGGGCCTGCGTGTCGCCGGGCGTGGTGCCCTCGTCGAACAGGCGCGAATAGTCCGCGAGCGCCGCCGCGATGGCCGTCTGCGACCAGAAGCGGTGGTAGGTGAACGTCGGGGCGACGCCCGTGCTGAGCGCGGTCTGGACCTTCGACCAGGCCGGGTCCTTCTTGTAGAAGGACCGGATGTCCAGGAACGAGACGCCCGGCTTGATCACGTCGCCGTTGGGCATCGTGCCGGTCCAGCCCGACGGGATGTAGATGCCGTCGCCGCCGGCCACGTACGCGTCGTCGAACCGCTTGTAGTCCTCACGGGTCTCCGGTGCGGACACGCCCAGCGGGTCCTGGTTGTTGGCCCAGATCGCGTCGAGCAGCGCCTTGGCCTTGTCACGCGCCGCGGTGTTGCCGGACTTGGCGGCGTAGAACAGCAGGGCACGGGCGGTGTCGCCGGCGACGCCGACGTCCTGGCCGTAGTCCTTGACCGTGACCGTCAGACCGGGGTTGCCGGTGGGCGCCGAGGCGTTCCACGTGTCGGGCTTGCCGGTCCAGACGAGCGTGCTCGGGACCTTCCAGTTCGCGCCGTCCGTCGAGATGTTCGCGACGACCCAGGGGACCCACTTGTCGAGGATCGCCTTGGCCTGCGGGTTGCCCGACGCGTAGTAGAGCTCGGCGACGCGCTGCACGCCCCACGCCTGCATGCCGAACCACTGGTTCGACGGCGGGTCGTTGTAGACGGGCGCCTCGGTGTAGCCCATGCCGTAGAACGTGGGCGTGCCCGCCGGCGGCGTCGCGTACGCACCGTTCCACGAGTTGGTCGCGCCACCGGCGATGCCGCCGTTCGACGCCTGCAGCCAGGTGTAGAACTCGAGCTGACGCGTGAGCGACTTGCTCCAGTCGTCCTTGGCGGTCGCCGACTTCGGCGTGAGCGCCGCGTCGGTCGACAGGGCCCAGGCCGCGAGCGGGTTCTGGTAGCCGAAGTGCGCGTGCGACGAACCGATGCGCCAGGCCCAGCCGGAGCTCGTGTCGGTCGCGCCGCCCCACGCCATGTACCAGGACAGCAGGTAGTGCGCGCTCTCCCGGTTGGAGCCGGCCGCGCAGCTGGGCGAGGTGCAGCCGATGGTCTTGAAGTACTTGTCGAACAGCGTGTAGCGCAGGTAGTCGCCGAGCTTGGCGGCCTTGGCCACCGTCGCCGCGACGGCGGACTGCTTGCCCTGCGCGGTCGCCCACTGGTTGGCCCAGTAGACGGCCTCGATGGCACGCGCGTCGGCGTCGGAGGCCGACGTGTACTTCCACTGCTTGGCGTACGCCGAGTCACCCGTGAACAGGTCGAGGTACCCGTTCTTGCCGCCGTACTTGAACTCCTCGCAGCTCGGCTGCGGGACGGTCTCCCAGACGGACTCCTGCTGGCCGCGCTGGAAGGTGTTGATGAAGGACGTGCCGGTCGCGGTCGGGCCCAGCTCACAGCCCGCACCCGGCGTCACGCCGAAGCCGTAGACGTTGTCGACGTCCGCGAGCCAGTGCATCTGGTAGATGTCGGAGGTGCCGTAGGTGGACTTCAGCTCGTTGGCGAGCGGGTCCTTGCCCACGCTCACGCCGCTCGACAGCTGCGCCGGGTAGCCGCTCGGGTGGGCGTACTCGGAGGCGTACGTCGCCGGCGAGTTGGGGTTGTAGAAGGAGTTCGTCGGCTGGTCCACCGACTGGGGGATCATGTACTTCTCCATGGTCTCCCAGGCATGGTTCAGCGGCGCCCAGTCCTCGGTGACCTGTCCGTACAGGGCCTCGAGCCAGATCCAGTAGGAGTACGCCTCGGACGTCGTCTCGTGGCCGTAGTCGGGTGCCTCGACGATGAGGGTCTCGACGGAGTGGTACGGGATGCCCTGAGCGGAGAAGTAGCCGTTCGCGGGGTCCTTGATCTTGTCGTACTGCGCGAGGAAGCGCTGCGCGTAGTCACCGTCCACGGCGGCGCGCACGGGCGACGCGGCCGGGACGGACAACGTGGACGGCAGGGAGCCTCCACCGGTCGCGGCGGAGGCTGGGGTGATCCCGGCCGCCAGGAGAGACGACACGCTGAGGGCGGCCAGGGCCACCCAGGCGTGTCGCCGTCGGGTCGAATGGGACATCGTCCGTACCTTTCTGGCTGGTGGGCGAGCCCGGCGCTACGACGCAGGACGGCCCGCCGCACCCGCGGGCTGACGCGGGGCGGTGGTGGAGGTGCACTGATCCCGGGTGCGGCGGACGGGCGCGGGGCGTCGATGCCGAGCGGCCGTGGACGACGGTCGGGACGCGTTCACCATCGCGAGCGGCGGAAGAGCCGTAAAGCACTCGAATCGATTAACGTGGGAGCGCGACCACCGGTCCGACCCGTGCCACGCGTACCCCTGTGCCAGGTTGTCCGAGGCACCGATACGTGCCGTCGGACGAGACCCTGGAGGACGTACATGAAGCTCGCTGGACGACTCGCACTGACCGTCGCCGTCGCGGCACTGACCGTGGGCCTCGGGGGTGTCCCGGCGACGGCGACGCCCGGAGGCAGCGGCTACGTGGACGGGGACGGCGGCGCCGCGACGAACGACTGGGCCGGCGAGGGCGTCGTCAACCAGTCCACGAGCGCCCGCAGCGCGGCAGCCGGCCTGTGGCAGGCGTTCCTGTTCTCGCAGGGCTACCTCGGCTCGTGGGACGACGTCGACTGCTCGTTCGGCCCGAACACCGCGAGCGCGACCCGCAGGTTCCAGGCGGACCGCGGCCTCACGGTCGACGGCTCGGCCGGCCCGCAGAGCTTCGGTGCGGCCGACAACGCCCTGCGCCTGGCACCCGACGGCGCCTACGACCAGGTGCTGGCCGGCACGGGCAGCCGCACGGTCTCCTACCTGCGGGTGACCAACAACATCTACGCGTTCCAGTACCAGGCGACCAAGGGTGCGTGGCTCTACGCCTCGTACGCGAACCGCTCGTCGCTGTGCTGACGGTTCGGCCCTGACCCGCTCGGTGCCTGCGGGTGCGGCGTCGCGATCACGCGTCGCGGTGCCGCACCCGCAGCGGCATGCTGGCGCGTGGGAGGCGGCATGGGAGCGCGCAGCGCGGGGCTGGTGGTCTACCGGCGGGACGACGACGGCGTCCGCGTGCTCCTGGCGCACATGGGCGGCCCGTTCTGGGCTCGTCGCGAGCGGGCGTGGTCGATCCCGAAGGGCGTGATCGAGTCCGGCGAGGAGCCGCACGACGCGGCGCTGCGCGAGTACGCCGAGGAGCTCGGGTTCGCACCGCCCGAGCCGCTGCGCGCCGACGAGCCGCTCGGCGAGGTGCGGCAGTCGGGCGGCAAGATCGTCGAGGCATGGGCCCGCGAGGGCGTGGTCCAGGTGGACGCGCTCCTCGGGCACGACGAGGCCGGCGGGACCACGGTGACCGGGGCGACGGCGACGATCCCGTGGCCGCCGCGCTCGGGCCGCACGCTGGAGGTGCCCGAGGTCGACCGCGTCGCATGGGTCGGTCTCGACGACGCGCGCCGGCTGGTCGTGGCGGCGCAGGAGGCGTTCCTCGACCGGCTCGTCGACCTGCTGGCGACGCGTGCGGCAGACGACGGACGGGCCGACGAGCAGCCCGACGAACTGCTCGTCGCACAGCCGGACGAGCCGGTCGACGCCCCCGGGTGATGCGGGCGCGCCGGCGCGGGGTTACCGTCCGAGGATGAGCGACGGGCACGCTCTGCAGCGTGTCGAGCTCGTCGAGGACGACGCGCTCGCGCTCGGTCCTGCGCCCGGCGACGGTCGCCGGCTCGCGCACGCCGACGGCACCGGTCCTGCGCCCTCCGGGAGACGGCGCGTCCGCTGGCTCGTCGCGACGGTCGGCGTGGTCGGCCTGCTCGGGTTCGCGGTGGTGGGCGCGCAGGCGGCGCTCGACTCGGGCTACGAGGACCGCGTCGCCGCGCGGGCGGCCCTGCCCGGGGCGGTCGAGCCGATGCGGCCGCGGTTGCAGGTGCGGTGGTCCACCGAGGCCGCGGTCATGGACTCCCTGCTGCTCGACCGCCCGGTCGGCGGCGCGTACCTCGGCGCACGCGCCGTCCCTGACGGCTCGGTGCAGGCTGTGGCGCTCGACTCCGCGACCGGCGGTGCGCGCTGGACCACGTCGCTGCGCGGCGGGCTCGGTGAGGACGCGATCGTCCCCGGGTCGGGCCGTGGGTGCACCACCGCGACCACGCCCGACGCTCCCGTCGACGCGCTGGTGTGCGTCGTGGTCTACCGCGCGCACGGCCAGCACGAGTCGGACCCCGCCGAGCGCGCCGAGGTCGTGGCCCTCGACGCGACGACCGGCACCGTCCTCGCGCGCCACGCCGCGCCCACGCAGGCGGGCCGCGTCGTGGTGCTCGGCGACCAGGCGGTGGTCGCGTGGCGCGCGCTCGGCACCGTGAACGTCCACGCGCAGGACCTCCTGACGGGCGCGGCCCGGTGGCAGACCCGGCTCTCGGTGCCGCGCTCGGGCATCCTGACGGTCGGCTCGCTGCGGGACGCGCCGCGCATCGGGCGCGTGCAGCTCGCGGCGGGTGGCGGGGTCGTCGTCGTAGGCGCGGCGCAGCAGGTCTTCCTCCTGACACCGAGCGGCGACCTGCGCGAGGGGACCGGGCGCCTCGACGGCTACGTGCGGCAGGTGCGCGCCGACCGCGTCGTGGTGCTCACCGTCCACGGGTCCGCGGGGACGCTCGTCGTGCGGTCCGGGGCCGACGACGTGCACGTGCCGCACGTCGTCGCGCTCCCGACCCTCGACGACGGGTCTCTGGCGGACCTGGTGCTCACGGTCGAGGCCGGCCTGCGCGGCTACGACCGGACGTCCGGCGCGCTGCGGTGGGCGCTCGACGGCAGGGACAGCGGGACGATCGTGCTGGACGGCACCGTCTACCAGAGCGGTGACGCGGCGCTGGTGCGTGCCGTCGACGGGCGCTCGGGGCGCGAGCTGTGGGCCGTGCCCGCGCCGCGCGCGGCGTACGTGACGGACCTCGTCACCGACGGCGAGCGGCTGTACGTGGCGCTGCACGGGCTGGTCGGCTCCGACAAGACCTGGCGGGTCTACGGGTTCGACGGTCTCGACGAGGGCACGCTCGAGGCGCCCGCCGGGTGGCGCGGCCTCGAGATCCGCGGCCGCGTGCTCGTCGCGACCTCGACCGACGCGTCCCGGGCAGCAGTCCTCGGCTGAGAGTCGCCCGGTCCGTCGTGGTCGTGTGCGACGCTCGTCGTGAACTACCGGACGAGGGCTGACGAGGACGGGAGCGATGAGCGGCGACCTGCAGCGTGTCGAGCTGGACGACGACACCGACGACGCGTCCCGGTTCGGGCAGAGCGAGCACGCCGACGCGCGCGGCGAGGACGGTCCGCGCAGGTCACGGCGCGGGCGCGTCGTGCTCGGGGTGGGTGCCGCGCTCGTCGTCGCCGGGCTCGTCGCGGCACAGGCGGTCCTGGACGCGCGCGAGCGCGACGCGGTGGCGGCGCTCCGGGAGGTTCGCGGTGTGCTCGCGCCGATCGGGGACAGCCTGGAGGTCGCCTACTCGGTCCCGGGCCTGCAGTGGCTCGAGCTGCCGAAGGACGACGACGTGCTGCTGCTCGTCACGGCCGACGGCGGCACGGGCTCGCACCTGCGTGCGGTGGACGCCGAGACAGGCGTCGCGCGGTGGGACGTTCCGGTCGGCGCGCAGGTGGCGACGGCGCAAGGGGTGCAGTGCGGTGCGGGACGCCTCGACGGGGTCGGTGCTGTCGTCGCGTGCCTGGACACCGACGGCGGGGTCCGCTGGGACGACGACGGCCAGTCCGAACGCCGTCCGGCGACCTACGCGCGCGTGCTCGTGCACGCGCAGGACGACGGTCGCCAGGTCGCCGCGTGGGACCTCGACCTGACGGGCGAGGGCTTCGCGGTGCTGGACGGGCAGGTCGCGGCCGTGGCGCGCGACGGCGCGGACCTCGTCGTGACCGCCCACGACCTCGCCACGGGCCAGCAGCGCTGGCGACGTTCCCTGGTCGGCGCGGGGGGCGAGCAGGCCGAAGGCGACGTGGACGCGTACTACACGTCGGTGAACGTGCTCGTCGGCGGCGGGGCGTTCGTCGTGTCGGCGCCTGACGGCTCCCAGGTGGTGGTGGCCGCTGACGGCACCGTGCTGCCGCCGACCCGCGGTGTGAACTGGGTGGGGCCCGACACGCGCACGCTCGTCGTCGACATCAACGCCGACGACGCCGACGGTGCGCGCACGGCACTCGTGCGCGACGGCGTGCTCAGCCCCGCGGTCCGGGGCACGGCGGTGAGCACCGGCGTCGACGACGGGTCGTTCGGCGACGTGGTGTTCACGTCCGCGGACGGGCTCACGGCCTGGGACGCGACCACGGGCGCCCGCCGGTGGGCGACGGACGGCGACGACGGCGTCGCGACCTACCACGGGGTGCTCGTCGCACGCGGCACCGTCTACGGGTGGGGGCCGTCGGGGCTCACCGCGTTCGACCGCGACGGCCACGTGAGATGGCGGCACGCGCTGCCCGACGAGGCGACGCCCTCGAACGTGAGCACCGACGGCGAGCGGCTGTACGTCGTGGTGGACACCTCCGACGGGCAGGAGCCGAGCGTTCCCGAGGTGCAGGCGCTGACGTTCGACGGCGAGCCAGCCGGACGTGTCGCCGTCCCGCGCGACATCCGGTGGCTGAGTCCCATCAACGACCGGTTCTGGGGCTCGGTCGTGACCGACGACGGCGAGAGCTCGATCGCCGTCCTGCGCTGAGGCGTCCCACCACGGGTGGCCGCGCTCCGCCGCCGCCCCGATGATGAGGCGATGGACGAGCGCGGACCGCTCCGCACGCTCGTCGTGCTCGCGCTCGCGGGCGGGCTGACCGGCGTGGCGGCGTGCACCGCGGGGGAGTCCGACGACGGCGCGGACCCCGCGAGCAGCGCGCGCCCGCCGACGACGAGCCTCGCTCGCACGCCGACACCCTCCGCGAGCCCCAGCCCGACACCGAGTCCCTCACCGAGCCCGTCACAGCGTCCGTCCGCAGGCCCGAGCCGGAGTCCCACGCCGGCCGCGCCGACGTTCACGTCGAGCGTCACGACGATCGACGACGAGATCGCGGTACGGATGCACGCGTCGTGGCGCCGGGGCTGCCCCGTGCCGCTCGCCGACCTGCGCTACGTGCAGGTCAGCCACGTGGACTTCGACGGCGTGGTCCGCCAGGGCGAGCTCGTGGTGCACGAGGACCTGGCCGACGGGATCGTGGACGTCTTCGCGCGGCTGTTCGCGCTCGGCTACCCGATCCGGTCGATGCGCCTGGTCGACGACTTCGGGGCCGACGACACCGCCTCAATGGACGCGGACAACACCTCGGCGTTCAACTGCCGGGCGATCACGGGCGGCACCGCGTGGTCGGAGCACGCCTACGGGCGCGCGCTCGACCTGAACCCCGTCGAGAACCCCTACGTGATCGGCTCGCACGTCGCACCGCGCGCGGGGCGGGCGTTCGTGGACCGCGCGCCCGCCCCGGGGGTGATCCGCGCGGACGACGAGGTCGTGCGCGCGTTCGCCGCGGCGGGGTGGCGCTGGGGCGGGTACTGGGACTCGCCGACCGACTACCAGCACTTCTCGACGACGGGCCGCTGAGCATCGTCGTCCCCTCGGGGAGATCGCGCTCAGCGGCCCGCCGCCGTGGGGCGTGCGGGTGGGACCCGGTCAGTGGCCGAGCAGGTCCTCGAAGCTCGGCACCGCGTCGTACAGGCCCACGGGCTTGGCGGGCTCACGCTCGGCGACGGTCTCGGCGAGCTCGCGGCCGGCGCGCCGGATGCGCTCGGGCAGCGGCTTGACGTCGTCGCCGCCCCCGTCGGCCCAGTCGTCGGTCGCGGCGAACACGCCGGTCCCGACGACGTCGGCGTGCAGGTAGCCGAACAACGGCCGCAGCGCGTACTCGAGCACGAGCGAGTGCCGGCCCGTGCCGCCCGTCGCCCCGAGCAGCACGGGCATCCCGGCGAGCGCGTCCTTGTCGAGCACGTCGACGAACGACTTGAACAGCCCTGCGTACGAGGCGGTGAACACCGGGGTCACGGCGATCACGCCGTCGGCGGCGGCGAGCTTGGCCAGGGCGTCGGACAGCGCGCCGGACGCGAAGCCGGTGAGCGTCATGTTGACGACCTCGTGCGCGAGGTCGCGCAGCTCGATCGTCGTGACGCTCGCGCGCAGGCCGCGTGCGGCGAGCTCGTCGGACGTCGCGGCGGCGAGCCGGTCCGCGAGCAGGCGCGTCGAGGACGGCTGGCTGACGCCCGCCGAGATCACGACGAGCGAACGCTCCTGGCCCATGAGTCCTCCGATCGGCGACGTGCTCATCGTGCCACCGCGTCCGCTGCCGCGACGTCGTCCTCGGCGGTCTTGCCGGTCCAGTGGTCGGCGGCGGCGACGGGCTGCGCGTGCACCTCGCCGGCGGCACGTGCGGCGGCGACGCGCTCGGCGTGCGACGGCGGGCCGGCCGGCACGTGCGCGGGACGACGAGCCTCGGCCTCCTTGCGGAGCACCGGGACGACCTCGCCGGCCAGCAGGTCGATCTGCTCGAGGACGGTCTTCAGCGGCAGCCCCGCGTGGTCCATGAGGAACAGCTGGCGCTGGTAGTGCCCGACCTGCTCCCAGAACGCGCCGTACCGGTCGATGACCTGCTGCGGCGAGCCCACGGTCAGCGGCGTCTCGCGCGTGAAGTCCTCCATCGTCGGACCGTGGCCGTAGACGGGGGCGTTGTCGAAGTACGGCCGGAACTCGTCCCACGCCTTCTGCGAGTCCTTGCGCATGAAGACCTGACCGCCCAGCCCGACGATCGCCTGGTCGGCGCTGCCGTGCCCGTAGTGCTCGTAGCGCTCGCGGTAGAAGTTCACCATCTGCGCGGTGTGCTCCATGGGCCAGAAGATCGCGTTGTGCAGGAACCCGTCGCCGTAGAACGCGGCCTGCTCGGCGATCTCGGGGGAGCGGATCGAGCCGTGCCAGACGAACGGCGCGACGCCGTCGAGCGGGCGCGGCGTCGAGGTGAAGCCCTGCAGCGGCGTGCGGAACTTGCCGGACCAGTCGACGACGTCCTCGGTCCACAGCCGCCGCAGCAGCGCGTAGTTCTCGATCGCGAGCGCGATGCCCTGACGGATGTCCTTGCCGAACCACGGGTAGACGGGGCCGGTGTTGCCGCGGCCCATCATCAGGTCCATCCGGCCGTCGGAGATCACCTGGAGCATCGCGTACTCCTCGGCCAGGCGGACCGGGTCGTTGGTGGTGATCAGCGTGGTCGCGGTGGACAGCGTGATCTGCTTCGTCACGCCTGCGAGGTAGCCGAGCATCGTCGTGGGCGACGACGGCACGAACGGCGGGTTGTGGTGCTCGCCGGTGGCGAACACGTCGAGGCCCGCCTCGTCGGCGTGCCGCGCGATGGTGAGCATCGCGCGGACGCGCTCGGTGTCGTCGGGTGTGCGGCCGGTGGTGGGGTCGGTCGTCACGTCACCGACGGAGAAGATGCCGAACTGCATCGCTATCGCCTCGTTCCTCGGGCAAATCCATGCGTTTGCATGTACTGGCCGACTCAACCGGACGTCACTGGCGAGTATTCCCTGGTCGTCGCGACCCCGCTGGATTGCGGGTCGCCCGCGGGGATGGTGGCATAGCCGCGGGAGGACGATGCATGACGGACGCACAGGTGAGGGTGCTCGTCGTCGAGGACGACGCGGACACCGCGCTCTTCGTGCGGACCGTCCTGGAGCGCCGCGCGGGCATGTCCGTGACGGTCACCGCCGACGCGATGAGCGCGCTGGCCCACGTCGCCAGCCAGGGCGTCGACCTCGTCCTGACCGACATCCAGCTGCCCGGCATGTCCGGGCTGGAGCTGCTGGGCGCGCTGCGCAGCGCGGCGCCGGGCGTGCCGGTCGTGGTCATGACGGCGTTCGCGAGCGTCGACTACGCGGTCGACGCGCTCCAGCGCGAGGCCGACGACTTCCTCGTCAAGCCGCTGTCGGCCGCCGACCTCGTCGAACGCGCGACGCGGATCGCCGAGCGCGGCCGCGCGCGCCGCGAGGCGCACCAGGGCTCGGTCGTGCTCGCCGTCGGGGCGCACCCCGACGACGTCGAGATCGGCATCGGCGCGACCCTCGCCGCGCACCGCGACGCGGGCGACACCATCGTCGTGCTCACGTTGTCCGGCGGAGCGGTCGGAGGCGATGCCGCGCAACGCCATCAGGAGGCGCTCGCGGCGGCGGCCGTGGTCGGCGCGCGCCTGTTCCTGCTCGACTTCGTCGACACCAGGCTCGACCCGGCCGACGGGGTCATCACCGCGGTCGAGGAGACGATCGCCCAGGTCCGGCCCACGATCGTCTACACGCACTCCGTGCACGACCGCCACCAGGACCACCGCGCGGTGCACCGGGCCGTGCAGGTCGCGGCACGTCAGGTCCCGACGCTGGGCTGCTTCGAGAGCCCGTCCGCGACCGTCGACTTCCGGCCCACGCGCTTCGTCACGGTCGACGGCTACCTCGAGACCAAGCTCGAGATGCTCGCCGCGTTCGCGTCGCAGGCGCACCGCGAGTACATGGCGCCCGACCTCGTGCAGGCCACCGCGCGCTACTGGGCGCGGTTCGGCACCGGGAAGTACGTCGAGCCGCTCGAGATGGTGCGCACGTCGGGCCGCGTCGGCGCGTCGGGGCTGAGCGGGTCGACCGCCCGGGTCGGCGAGGGCGTCCAGGACGGGGCGGTGGGCACATGAGCGTGCGGGTTCTCGTGACCGGGGCAGGTGGCCCCGCGGGCGTGGCGGTGATCCGCTCGCTGCAGCGTCGCGGCGACGTCGAGGTGCTGGCCGCGGACATGGACCGGTGGGCGAGCGGCCTCTACCTCGTGGCCGCCGACCGTCGCCGGCTCGTCCCCGCGGGCCGGGCCGACGACTTCGTCGAGACGGTCCTGACGCTGTGCGCCGACGACCGCGTGGACGTCCTGTTCCCGACCGTCGACGTCGAGCTGCCGCGCATCGCCGCCGCACGCGAGCGCTTCGCCGAGGGCGGGACGCGCGTCGCGTCGCCGGAGCTGCGCACGCTCGAGACCGCGCTCGACAAGCTCGCCCTGGCCCGCGCGTGCGCCCGCAGCGCCTACGTGCCGCGCACCGAGCTCGTCGGGACGCCGCAGGCGGTCTCGGGCTGGGACTTCCCCGTCATCGTCAAGCCGCGGTGGGGCGCCGGCTCGCGGGGCGTGCGCGTGGTCGCGTCGCAGACCGAGCTGGACGCCGTGCACGCGGAGGAGGACCTCCTGGTCCAGGAGCTGCTGCCTGGTGACGAGTTCTCCGTCGACGTGCTCGCGGACCTCGACGGGCACGTGGTCGCAGCCGTGCCGCGCGCGCGGCTGCGGGTCGACTCGGGGGTGGCGGTCGCGGGCGTGACGGTGCACGACGAGGCGCTGATCGCCGCCGCGACGGCCGTCGCCACGGCGATCGGGCTCACGACCGTCGCGAACGTCCAGCTCAAGCGCACCGTCGACGGCACGCCCGGGCTCCTCGAGGTCAACCCGCGGTTCCCGGGCGCGATGCCGCTGACCGTCGCGTCCGGCGTCGACATGCCTTCGCTCGTGCTCGACGCGGTGCTCGGCCGGCCCGTGCCGCGCCACGTGGACTTCGTCGAGACCGCGAACGTGCGCTACCTCGAGGACGTCTTCCTGCCGCTCGACGAGGTGCTGCCCGCTCCCGCGCCCGCCGTCGCGCCCGGGTCCTGAGGCCGCGATGACGCCCCCGCGTGCCGCGTCGGCCGGGCCGTCGCTCGTCGAGGACCACCACGTCCACTCGACGTTCTCCGACGACGCCGTGAGCACGCCGGAGGAGAACCTCGCCGCCGCGGTCGAGCGCGGGCTGCGGGTGATCCGGATGGTCGACCACGTGCGCGCCTCGACCACGGACGTGCCGCAGCGGCTGGCCGCGCTGCGTGCGCTGCCGCGCGTCGAGGGGCTGACCGTGCTCACCGGGGTCGAGGCCAAGATCCTCGACGTGAGCGGCGCGGTCGACGCCCCCGCCGACGTGCTCGCCGCGGCGGGCTCGCCGCGCGGCGTGGACCGCGTGCTGCTGGCGGACCACCAGCTGCCCGGACCCGCCGGCCCGTGGAGCCCGCGCCGCACGCGCGAGGCCATGGAGCTCGGCCTGGCCGCCGACGACGTGCTGGCGATGCTCGTCGACGGGACGGTCGCGGCGCTGCGTCGCGTGCCGCACGCCCAGCTCGCGCACCCGCTGTCGCTCCTGCCCAAGCTCGGGCTCGCCGAGGACGACGTGTCCGACGAGCACCTCGACGCGATCGCCGCCGCGGTGCTGGCCGCAGGCGCGCTCGTCGAGGCGAACGAGAAGTGGCACTGCCCGGGGCCGCGCGTGCTCGACCGGTGGCGGGCCGCAGGCGTGCCTCTGGTCGCGTCGACGGACGCGCACGACGCCGCGGACGTCGGCGTCTACCGGCGCCTGCGGGGCGGGGGACAGGCGTGAGCGCGCACGACGCGCTCGTCGTCGCGCTCGTCGTGCTCGTGCTGCTCGGTGCCGTCCCCGTGCTGGCCGGGATCCTGCAGTACGCGCTGATCCCCGTCCACGCGTGGCGCAACCACCTGCGGGACGCGGCGCCGCACCTGCCGCGCGTCGTCGTGGTGGTGCCCGCGTGGAACGAGGGGGCCGTGCTGGCCGCGTCGCTCGAGCGGCTCATGAGCCTGCAGTACCCGCCGGACCGGCTGCGCGTGCTCGTCGTCGACGACGCGTCCACCGACGACACCCCCGACGTCGTGCTCGCCAAGGCGGCGCAGCACCCGGGCCGGATCGTGCACCTGCGCCGCGCGCAGGGCGGTCAGGGCAAGGCGCACACGCTCAACCACGGGATCGAGCACGCGCTCGCGGACCGCTGGATGCAGGCGCTGCTCATCATGGACGCCGACGTCATCTACCGCCCCGACTCGCTGCGCAAGATGACCCGGCACCTGGCCGACGAGCGCGTGGGTGCGGTCACGGCGTTCATCCGGGAGGGCAGCGGCCGGCCCGGGTCCGTCGCGCGGTTCATCGGGTACGAGTACGTGACCGCGCAGGCCGCGGCGCGCCGTGCGCAGAACGTGCTGGGCGCGATGGCCTGCCTCGCGGGCGGCGCCCAGCTGCACTCGCGCGCGAACCTCGAGGCCATCGGCGGGCGCATCGACACCACGACCCTCGCCGAGGACACGTACACGACGTTCCTCACCCAGCTCGACGGCCGCCACGTGGTGTTCGAGCCCGCCGCGGTGGTCCTCGCCGAGGAGCCTGACTCGGTGCGCGCGCTGTGGAAGCAGCGCGTGCGCTGGGCCCGCGGGAACGTGCAGATCACGAGCATGTTCGACCATGTCTGGTTCCGCCGCCCGTGGCCGCTGCGCCGCGGGGGCGAGCGGCTCGGGTCGTGGACGTTCGGGCTCGTCTGGTTCTCGGTGTACCTGCTGCCCGTCTCGATCGTCGCGGCGACCGTCGGGCTCGTCGGGCTGCACCTCGTCGCGCAGACGACCGCGCTGGTCGCGTTCCGCTCGCTGTGGTGGCTCGCCGTGGCCGCGTACGTCTTCATCACGACCGTCACGCTCCTGCTGGACCGCGAGACCGCGCGCCGGTCCTGGTTCCAGGGGCTGACGTTCCCGGGCCTGCTGGCGCTCGTGGTGATGAGCGCCGCGTGGGTCCCCGGGCTGTGGGAGGAGACCGTGCCGGGCGTCTTCGGGCTGCGGATGACGGACGACGGCCGGGACTGGTGGCAGCTCGCGCTGTACGCGTGGCCGCTGCTCGCGATGCTGCTCGCGCCCCTGGTGCGCGCGTGCGACGGCGTGCGCGGGCTGCGCCTGCTGTCCGTCCCGCTGCTGTACGTCATCGGGTTCGGGCCCGTGCTGTGCGCCATCACACTCGACGCGTACGTCAAGCAGTGGCGTGGCGCGTCGGCCGCCTGGGACAAGACGGAGAAGACTGGGCGCGTGGTCGGATGAGCACGCGCGACGATGCCGCTCCGGGTCCCGCGCCGCGCGACCCGTTGGCCCCCGATGCCCTCGAGGCCGAGATCCGCGACGATGCGCGCGCCGAGCGCCGCGTCGCGTGGATCGGGCTCGTCGGCGTGCTCGTGACCGCGGGCGTGCTGGTGCTGCTGAGCGTGCTGCGATGAGCGTCCACCCCGACGAGGGCGTCGAGCGGCGCCGGCCCGGCACGCGGCTGGTGCGCGGGATCTCCCGGTTCACCGGTCCCGAGGCGGGCGTGCTCGAACGGCAGCTGCCCTTCGTGGTGGCCTTCGCCGTGTCGATGGTGGTCCTGTGGGCGGTGCCGTCCCTCGTGACCCGGCCCGGCCTGGTGCTGCTGTCCGCCGCGGTCGCCGTGACCGTGCCGGCGCTCGCCGTCCTCGCGCCGTGGCCGAGATGGCCCGACTGGGTGGCGGACGTGCTGCCCGTCATCGCCTTCGTCTCGGTCGCCCTGCTGCGGACCGGGACCGGTGGTGCGGGCTCGGTGTTCGCGGCGCTCGTGTTCCTGCCCGTGCTGACGCTCGCGGCGCAGCGCGGTCGGCGCGGCGTCGCCGTCGCGACCGCGGGCGTGGTCGGCGTCGTGTTCACGCCGGTCGTGTTCGACCCCGCAGCGTTCTCCGCGCAGACGGTCGCGCGCGCGCTCGTGGTCGCGTTCGTCGCGCTGCTGCAGGCGGTGGTCGCGCACGAGGCGACCGAGCGCCTGCGGGCGCGCAACGCCGCGCTGGACCGTGCCCGGGTGCACCAGGACGAGCTGCTCGCGATCGTGCGCGACGACGCCGAGACGATCTCCCGGGTCGCGAGCGAACGCGAGTCCGCACTCGAGCAGCTGGTCTCCGTGATCGACTCCGCGACCGAGCAGGCGATCATCGCGACCGACTCCGACGGCGTGGTCCAGGTGTTCAACGCGGGTGCGGAGCGGCTGCTCGGGTACGCGCAGGGCTCGGTCGTCGGCCGGGTCCGGCTCACGACGTTCCACGACCAGGAGGAGCTCGCCGCGCGGTACCGCGACGTCGGCGGTGAGCGCCTGCTCGACGCCGTCGTCGCCTCGGCCTCGGGCAACGGTTCGCACGTGCGGGACTGGACGTGGGTGCGCCGCGACGGCGGGCGGCTGACCGTGCGCCTCGCGGTCACGCGCCGCGTCGACGCCGACGGGAACAGCAGCGGCTTCGTCGTCGTCGCGACCGACGTCACCGCCGAACGCGAGACGGCCGCGCTCAAGGAGCAGTTCGTGAGCCTGGTCAGCCACGAGCTGCGCACGCCGTTGACCGCGGTGCTCGGCTACCTCGAGCTCCTGCAGGACGGTACCGACCCGCTCACGGACGAGCAGCGCGAGTACCTCGGGATCGTCGAGCGCAACGCGCGCCGCCAGCTCCGGCTCGTGAGCGACCTGCTGCTCACCGCGCAGCTCGAGGCGGGACGGTTCTCGATCACGCCGCAGGCGATGGACCTCGCCGACGTGGTGCGCGCGTCGATCGCGTCGGCCGCGCACGGTGCGCACGCCGCGCAGGTGCGGCTCGTCGAGCACGTCACGCCGACGCCGGTCGTCGCCGACGCACTGCGGCTCGCGCAGGTCGTCGACAACCTGCTGAGCAACGCGATCAAGTTCACGCAGCCGGGGGGCACGGTGGCGGTCTCGGTCGAGCCCGACCTCGACGGTCACGGCGGGGGCGGCGGCGAGGGCGGCGCGGTCCTCGAGGTCAGCGACTCGGGAGTCGGGATCGCGCCCGACGAGATCGACCAGCTCACGCAGCGGTTCTTCCGCGCGAGCGCCGCGGCGCGGGGTGCCGTGCCCGGCGTCGGGCTGGGTCTGTCGATCACCAAGGCCGTCGTCGAGGCGCACGCCGGCTCGCTCGACATCGCGAGCACGCTCGGCGAGGGGACGACGATCACCGTGCGGCTCCCGGCGGGGCCGTCGAGCTCGTCGACCTCCTGACCCCGGCACCGCCGGACCACTCCGGCGCGCGCGACGGCCGCGGTGACGGCTGCAGACCGGACGTATCAGGCGAACTGGTCGTGCGTCCTGATGTTCCGTGCGCCGCCCCCGGCGCGCCAGGATCCGACGAGCCGACGCGGCTCGTCGTGGAGCGAAGGACACCACCCATGACCCTCACGACGCCGATCGACGCCGGCTCCCGGCCCGCCGCCGACGCCGCCGTGCGCGCCCTGACCACCGCGGTCACGCGCGTGCACCTCCCCGGGACCGAGGCCTACGCGCGCCTCACGGCCACCCAGAACCTCGCCACGCCCGTCCAGCCCGTGGCCGTCGTCGAGGCGCTCGACGCCACCGAGGTCGCCACGACCCTGCGCCTGGCCGCCGAGGCCGACGTGCCCGTCGCCGTGCAGGGCACCGGCCACGGCGTGACCGACGCGATGACCGGCGCGCTGCTGGTGCACACCGCGTCGCTCGACGAGCTCACCGTGGACCCCGTGCTGCGCCGTGCCCGCATCGGCGCCGGCGTGCGCTGGGGTGCCGTGCTCGATGCCGCGGTGCCGCACGGCCTCGCGCCGGTGTGCGGCTCGTCGCTGCACGTCGGCGTCGCCGGGTTCCTGACGGGCGGCGGGGTCGGTCCGTTGGCCCGCTCGCACGGCCTCTCGTCGGACTACGTGCACGCGTTCGAGGTCGTCACCGGCGACGGCGTCGTGCGCCGTGCGAGCCGCACCGAGCACCCGGACCTGTTCTGGGGCCTGCGCGGCGGCAAGGGTGCGCTCGGCATCGTCACGGCCGTCGAGCTCGACCTGGCGCCCGTCGCCGAGGTCTACGGCGGCGCGCTGTGGTTCGCGGCCGAGGACGCGACGCCGGTGGTCCGCACGTGGAGCGTGTGGGCCGACCTGCTGCCGACGCAGGCGACCACGTCGCTCGCGGTCCTGCGGCTGCCCGACCTCGACCTCGTCCCGCCGCCGCTGCGCGGCCGCACGGTCGTGTGCGTGCGCTTCGTGTGGACCGGCGCGCCCGACGAGGGGGAGGAGCTGGTGCGGGCGATGCGCGCGGTCGGCGAGCCCCTGATCGACTCGGTGGCCGTGCTGCCGTACGCGGCGATCGGCTCGGTGCACGCCGACCCCGACGACCCCATGCCGACGTCGGAGTCGTCGTTCCTGCTCGAGGACTTCGGGCCCGAGGCCGTCGAGCGGTTCCTCGACCTCGTCGGGCCGCACGTCCCGTCCCCGCAGCTCATGGTCGAGGTCCGTCAGCTCGGCGGGGCGGTGCGGTCGGGCGACGACTGCGCGTTCGCGCACCGCGACGCGCCGTTCTCGGTGTTCACCGCGGGCTTCGCGATGCCGGAGACCGCCGACCTCGTCGCGGGCGACGCGCGACGGATCGCGCAGGGCCTGGCGCCGTGGGCGCGCGAGGGCAGCATGCCCAACTTCACGACCGGCGGCGGCAGCAGCTGGGTCGAGCGCGCCTACCCGGCGCCGGTGGCCGCGCGCCTGCGCGAGCTGTCGGTCGCGTACGACCCCGCGGGCGTCCTGCTCGCCGCCCGGCGCCTGCGCGGCTGAACCCGCGACAGCCGAGACCGCTCAGGTCGTCGCCCGCCTCAGGGGGTGGGCGACGACCCGTCGGTCGGGTCCGGGCTGGGTGACGGGTCGAACGTGGTGGCGGTCCGGAACGTGGCGGGCAGCTCGACGGAGTCCGTGAACTCCGCCCCGGTGTGCGCGACCCGCGGCCCGACGAGCGCGCACGCGCCCAGCAGCAGCGCCACCGCGAGCCGGACGAGGGCGCCCCGGTCGACCGCGAGGAACCCGGACCCGCTCACGCGCTCACCCCTCGAGGAACGCATCGAGGTACCTCTCGTCGGGTGAGGTGGCGTCGCGCGCGCGTCGACGGGCGTCGCGCAGCGCGAGCAGCTCGAGCGTGCCGAGCGCGAGCAACGGGGGGACCAGCATGATCGCCCGGCCCGCGGCCGAACCGGCCCACTGCAGCACCCAGCCCCAGCTGGGGTGCACGTCGAGCACGATCCCGCGCACGCGCGTGTAGGGCGTCGCGTTCGGGTCGTTCTCGGGGTTCGCGTCGCCGCGCGTGATGAGGTACTGGCTCTCGACCGGCTCGTCGGTCTTCGGGTCGATGACCGGTTCCATGCGCCCGGTCTCGTCGTTCTGCTCCAGCGTCGGCAGGGTCACGAGGTCGACGATCCGGTGCGTCACCAGGCGCTCGGAGCCCAGCGGCCAGAACGAGACGATCTGGCCGACCTTGAGCTGCGACGGGTGGTCGACCTTGCGCATGACCACCGCGTCGCCCGCGTCGAACACCGGGGACATCGAGCCCGACGTGACGATCAGCAGCCGCTGGTCGCGTGCCTGGAACCACAGCGGCACCGCCAGGGACGTCGCGAACGTCAACGTGCCGACGACGACGACGGCCCAGAGCCCGACCGAGCCGGCGACACGCCAGCGGGACCGGCGCTGCGCGGGCTCGACGCGGGCCGGAGGCTTCTCGCGTCGCTCCAGCTCGAGCGCGACCGGGTGTCGTGGCGGGCGAGGCATCGTCCGTGGGGTCAGGGTCCGGTGATGCCCGACTCGTCGGGCTGCGAGTCGTCGAAGTCGAGCTGGCGGGCGTCGAACCGCAGGGTCAGGGTCGTCGAGGTGTCCTGGTAGGAGTTGTCCGCGGCGGCGTCGAACTGGACGCGCACGCACAGGTTCTCGGACTCGCTCGCGCTCAGGAACCGGTTCGCCGCGTTGGCGTAGTCGGCGGGGTCGCCCACGATCGGCGTCAGGGCCGTGGCGAGGCCGTAGCCGCTCGTCGTGCTCCGACCGATCAGGCCCGTGGTGCTCAGGGTGCCCGTGATCGTGCAGTTCCCCGCCGCGCGCGTGAAGATCTCCACGCGCAGCCGGTCGGACAGGTCGGCCGTCTCGCCCGAGCCGTTCACCGCCTGGTAGCTGATCGCGTACTGGTAGCGCAGCGAGCCCGCGTTGCGCACCTCGAGCGGCGCGACGATCGCCGCGCCGGGCAGCATGTTGTCGACCGGGACCGTGAAGGTCATCGCGTCGGTCTCGAGGCTGACGGACCCCGTCTTGATCGTGTCGCTCGCGGTCTTGTTGTCCGTGAACAGCGCCGACGTCGTCAGCGACGTGACGCCGAGCGCGGCGAGCCCGACGATCGTCACCGTGGCCCACAGCCGACGGCGCCGTGCCTTGTCGGCCTGCGCGGGCGCGGGGTTGACCATCTCTTCGAGCAGGTCGTCCATCATCTGCGGTACTCCCCCTGGTCGGGTGGGCGGTCACCTCGGGTACAGATCAATCGGCACGCCCGACCCGAACTTGACCAGTCTGCCCGACTTTCATCCGGAAGATCGCACGCGCGCCGATCTGCCCGGGTGAGAACCAGCCCGCGAACCGCCTGACGCGCGCACCGCGGGGACCTCCTCGGCGGGGACCGCGGGGGAGTAGAGGAAGCCCTGCGCACGGTCCACGCCGAGCCGGCGCAGCGTCGCCGCCGTCTGCTCGTCCTCGACGCCCTCGGCGACCACGCGCAGCCCGAACGAGTGCGCGAGGTCGACCAGCGCCTGCACGACGACCTCGGACCCCGAGCGGTCGCCGTCGCGCAGGTCGGAGACGAACAGCCGGTCGATCTTCAGCTCGCCGACCGGCAGGTCCCGCAGCTGGGAGATCGAGGTGTTGCCGATCCCGAAGTCGTCGATCGCGACGCGCACGCCCAGCCGTCCGAGCCGCTCCAGCACCGGCACGATCCGGGACGGGTCGGCGACCAGCGCGGTCTCGGTGATCTCGACCTCGAGGAGCTCGGCGGGCACGTCGTGCTGCGTCAGGAGCTGCTCGATCGCGTCGACGACGGCCGTCGTGGTCACGTCGTGCGCGGACAGGTTGACCGCGACCGGCAGCGGCGTGCCCTTGCGACGCCACTGCGCGAGCTGGGTGATCGCGCCCGTGAGCGCGAAGCGCGTGAGGTCGTGGATGAGCCCCGACTGCTCCGCGAGCGGGATGAACGTGCCGGGCAGGAGCAGGCCGCGGGTCGGGTGCTCCCAGCGCATGAGCGCCTCGTAACCGACCGTGCGGCCGGTGTCGAGCGCGATCTTCGGCTGGTAGTGCATGACGAGCTCGGACTCCGCGTGCGGGGCCTCGATCGCCTGGTGCAGGTCGCCGAGCAGCACGAGCCGCTGCGGCGACGAGTGGTCCTCGTCGGGGTCGTAGACGGCGACGCCGGTGCGGTGGTGCTTCGCGCTGTACATCGCCACGTCGGCGGTGCGCATGAGCGAGGACGCGTCGGTCGCGTGGTCCGGGATGCACGCCACGCCCACCGACGTCTCGACGTGCAGCGACATCTCCCCGAGCTGGAACGGCGGGACGAAGAGCTGGCGCACGCGCCGCGCGAGACGCTCGGCGTTGGCCACCGACCGCACGTCGGGCAGGAGCACCGCGAACTCGTCCCCGCCGAGGCGCGCGACCACGTCCTCGTCGCGCAGCGCGCCGCGCAGCCGCTCGGCGACCTGCTCGAGCAGCTCGTCACCGTGGTCGTGGCCCAGCGAGTCGTTGATGTCCTTGAAGCGGTCGATGTCGAGCAGGACGAGCCCCACGCGCCCGCCGCTCTTGAGCGCGTCGGCCACGTCCCGGCGCATGCGGTCGGCGAGCAGACGGCGGTTCGGCAGGCCCGTGAGCGAGTCGAGCAGCGCGAGCCGGGCGTTCTCGAGCGCCGAGGACTGCAGCCGCTTCGACGTGGCGTGCACGGTGCGGAACAGCAGCAGCCACAGCGCGACGAGCCCGGCAGCCACGACGAGCGTCACGGTACGACTCGCCTCGGCGAGCGCGTCGACCGCCTGGGTGTGGTCGAGCATCACCGCGGCCACACCGATGACCTCGTCGACCTCGCCCGGCGCGAGCGGGGGCCGCGACGGCAGCGGTGAGCCGATCTCGATGCCGGACAGGTCCTGCGCGTCCCGCGCGCCGACCGGCACGTACACGTCCAGGACCTCCTGGATGGTGGCGCCCGTGCCTGCCGCGTCGACCTGGTTCACGTCGTCGAGCACGCGCGCGTCGGCGCTCCCGGAGGCCAGCACGCCGTTGAGCCGCTCGGTGTCGGGGAACGCGCCGCCGGTCGCGTCCGCGCTGTACATCAGCACACCCGCGGTGCTCCACAGCCGCAGCTCGACGATCCGCGACCCGAACCCCATGGTCGACGTCTCGATCGCGGTGACCTGGGCGTCGGTGAGCAGGCCCTCCGCGAACGCGTGGGTCGGCAGGGGAGCGGCCGCGTAGGACATGACGGACGTCGCGGACTGCGTGCCGTCGCGCACGGACTGCTCCTGCATGACGCGGCCGGTCATCCAGATCAGGGCCACGCCGAGCGCGAGCATCGCCAGGAAGCTCACCACGCCGAAGTAGCGGGTCAGCGACCAGCGACGGCGCGCGGTGGCTCGCGGCACGCTGCCTCCCTCTGCCCGGTTCGGGGCCCTGTCCCGCCGGTGCGCTCACCGGTCGGATAGGGGCAAAGGTAAGCGGTCCGGACGTGCCGGGCGAGCACCCCGTCGCCTTATCACCCCCGTGCCTGCGGCGACGAACCATCGGGAACGTCCGGGGTGGTCCTCCTGTTGGAGTGGTTCGAGGACGCGCACGGGTGCGTCCGACGAGGAGGTGGGCACGTGACGTACGAGGTCACGAAGACCGACGAGCAGTGGGCGCTGGAGCTCGAGCCGCAGGAGTTCGCGGTGCTGCGCCGCGCGGGGACCGAGCGCGCCTGGACGGGTGCGCTCCTGGACGAGAAGCGCACCGGGGTCTACCGGTGTCGGGCGTGCTCCGCCGAGCTGTTCTCGTCGGACGCGAAGTTCGACTCGCACTGCGGGTGGCCCAGCTTCTTCACGCCGCTCGCAGGTGGCGCGGTCGAGCTGCACGAGGACCGCTCGCTGGGCATGGTGCGGACCGAGGTGCTGTGCGCGCGGTGCGGGTCGCACCTCGGGCACGTGTTCGACGACGCGCCGCAGACCCCCACGGGTGACCGCTTCTGCATGAACTCGGTGAGCCTGACGTTCGAGCCCGCGGAGCGGTGAGCAGGGGTGTTGGCGCGTCCGGTCGTCGACCGGGTCCGCCTTTCGGTCGACTTCGCGGGTGAGTCTGGGCGTCGGACTGAAGACGGGCCCCGTCTACGCCGATAATGCCCACGTGGAACAAGTGCTCACGGTTCGCAGGTGGCGGCGCTACGGCGCCGACCGTCTCTTCGTGACGCACGAGACCGGGGCGCGGGTCGGGTCGATCGACCTGCAGTCCGGCGAGGTCGTCGTCGAGGAGCCCGAGCTCGAGGACGGCCTGCGCCGCGCCGCGCAGGAGTTCCTGCGCGGGGACGGCAACGAGATCCAGCTCCCGCTGCCGCGCCAGCCGTTCGGCGAGCCCGAGCGCACGGCGCTCGTCGCGTGGCTGGGCACGCCCGACGAGTCGCGGGTCGAGCGCGGCGCACCGCTGCGCACGCGGCTCGAGCGGCTCTACGCCGAGGGGTGGCACGTGATCCACGACGTGCCGCTCGGCAGGCAGGGCACCGTGGTCGAGCACCTGCTGATCGGCCCCGGCGGCATCCGCACGGTCGCCCAGCGCAGCGAGCCGGGTGAGCACGTGGTCGTCGAGGGCCGGAGCATGACGGTCGACGGCGTGCCCGTCGGGCACCTGCACGCGGCTCGCATGGAGTCCGCGCGCGTCCAGGGCTTGCTGCTGCGCGCCGGGTGCGCCGACGTCGCGGTGCGGTCGATCGTCGTCGTGCGGGGCACGCTGACGCACGACGGAGCGCCCGACCCGCACGGCGCGCTCGTCGTGACGCGGGCCGGCCTGCCGCGCGCGATCCGTGCGATGCCGGCCGCGCTCGAACCCGACCGTGTCGCCGCGATCGCCCATGTCGCGCGGCAGCGCGCCACGTGGGGGCGCTGACCGCGCGGAACCGGGGACCCGGGCTACCGGTCGGTAGCCCGCCCTGATGGGTGCCAGCACCCCGACGATCATGGTGCTGCGGCAATGTTCGCCCGCGTCAGGTGTGCCGTGATGCCGTCCGGCGCGCCAAGATGACCGTGTGATGGACGACGACTTCCAGCAGCTCGAACGCGAGCTCGGCCTGTTCCTGCGCCGGGCGACCGCGTCGTCGAGCGCGATGGCGCGCCGGGTGCACCCCCAGCTCGAGCCGTCGGCCTACGAGCTGCTCGCGCTGATCGAGCGGACGCCGGGCGTGCGGGCCAGCGACCTGGCCGCGTACATCGGCGTCGGCCGCGGCACGATGTCGCGCCAGCTCGCGCGCCTCGGCGCGCTGGGCCTGATCACGCGCACCCCGGACCCCGACGACTTCCGCGGGCAGCTCCTGGCGCTCACCGCGGACGGCGCGTCGCGCCTGTTCGCCGCGCAGGTCGCGCGGCGGGACTTCCTCGGCCGCGCGCTGGAGGACTGGTCGCCTGAGCAGATCTCCCAGCTCACCGCGCAGCTGGGCCGTCTGAACCGCGACCTGTCGTCGGCGTGGACCACGCAGCCGCCCGCGGAGCACCCGCACGCCACGGTCTGAACCGACCGCCTCCTGACACGACGGAGGGCGCGGACCACGTGGTCCGCGCCCTCGGTGCGGGCGGAGCGGTCAGGCGTCAGCGGTGCGAGCGCTGCGTCTCGACCGGGCGCCTGGCCGCACTGCCGGTGGCCTCGTCCGTGCGCGTGCTCTCGTCGTGCGTGCCGAGAGCCGCCGGGACGAGCTCGTCGGTCACGGGGACGATCGCCGCCGCGGACTCCGCGAGCTCCTCCTCGAGGCGCTGCTCGACGCCCGAGCGACGGCCGAGCGGGACCTCCTTGAGGAACAGCACCGCGACGAGCGCGATGAGCGCGATCGGCGTCGCGACCAGGAACAGGTCCGCGATCGCGTCACCGAACGACTGCTCGACGACCGTGCGCACCGGCGCGGGCAGCGTCGCGACGTCGGGCAGCGCACCGTCGCCGCCGACACCCGCCGGGTCGATGCCGAGCGTGGCCAGGCCGCGCACGATGTACTCGGTCGACTTGTTCGACAGGACCGCACCCAGGGCCGACACGCCGATCGCACCGCCGAGCGTGCGGAAGAACGCGACGGTCGCCGTGCCCGAGCCGATCTCCGAGACGTGCAGCGTGTTCTGCACCGCGAGGACCAGGTTCTGCATGAGCATCCCGACGCCCGCGCCCAGGATCACCATGTAGGCGCTCACGAGCACGAAGCTCGTGTCGTAGTGGATCGTCGCCATGAGGCCGATCCCGCCGGTCAGGAGCACGGCGCCCCAGATCATGAACGCCTTGTACTTGCCGGTGCGCGAGATGATCGCGCCCGAGATCGTGGACGACAGCAGCACGCCGGCGATCATCGGGATCGTCATGAGACCCGACTCGGTGGGCGTCTTGCCGCGCGCGAGCTGCATGTACTGGCTGAGGAACACCGACGTGCCGAACATCGCGATGCCGACGGCGACGCTGGCCACGACGGACAGCACGAGCGTGCGGTTGCGGAACAGCCCCAGCGGGATGATCGGCTCGTCGACGCGCGACTCGACCCACAGCGCCGCGGCGAGCGTGACGACCGAGGCGCCGAGCATCGCGAAGGTCTGCCACGACGCCCAGGCGAACTTGTCGCCCGCGAACGTGACCCACAGCAGGAGCAGCGCGATGCCGACGGACAGGAGCGCGGCGCCCCAGTAGTCGATCTTGACCACGCGGCGCGGCAGCGGGGGCAGGTGCAGCGTGCGCTGCAGGACGACGATCGCGAACACCGCGAACGGCAGGCCGACGAAGAAGTTCGCGCGCCACGTCAGCGAGGAGTCGGTGATCACGCCGCCGAGCAGCGGGCCGCCGACCATGCTGATGCCCATCACGGCGCCCATGAGACCCATGTAGCGACCTCGCTCGCGCGGGCTGATGATGTCCGCGATCAGCACGGTGCCCAGCGCCGTCAGGCCGCCGGCGCCGATGCCCTGCAGCGCGCGCATCCCGATGAGCATCTCGGTGTTGTGCGCGAGGCCCGCGAGCGCCGACGAGACGACGGTGATGCCCAGCGCGAGCTGGATGAGGAGCTTGCGGTTCACGAGGTCGGCGAGCTTGCCCCAGATCGGGGTGGAGATCGTCGTGGTGAGCAGCGTGGCGGTCACGACCCACGTGAACGCGGACTGCTTGCCGCCGAGGTCGGTGATGATCCGCGGCAGCGAGGAGGAGACGACGCTCGTCGCGAGCATCGAGACGAACATCCCCAGGAGGATGCCGGAGAGCGCCTCGAGCACCTGGCGGTGCGTCATCCGGGGCGGGTGCGACTCGGTCGCCTCGGGGGCGGCGGCTCCGGGCGCGATGGTCGGCGCGGTGGTGGGTTCGGTGGGCACGGTGTTTCCTTGCTTCTTCTTGTCGGGTGCCCGGCGGCGTCGGCGGGTGCTGGTCTCTCAGGTGCTGGTCTGTCAGGTGCTGGTCGGTGGTGGGTCGTGCGGGTCGGTCGAGGGTCAGGCGGGGGCGCGCTCGTGCGCGGCGAGGGTGGCGCGGTCGAAGGTCGTCGTGAGCCGTCTGATCGTGTCGACGGCCGCCGTGACGTCCTGCGGGGACCAGTCGGCGAACAGGCCGACCGTGCTGCGCAGCAGCGCCGCCTCGATCACGTCGGCACGCTCCAGCCCTGCGGGGGTCAGGCGCAGGGACCGGGCCCGCCGGTCGTCGGAGTCGACCGTGCGCTCGACCAGGCCCTCGTCCACGAGCTGGCTGACCTGCCTGCTCGCGACCGAGATGTCGACGCGCAGCGCGTGCGCCACGTCGCCGACCTGGGTGGCGCTGCCCGCGCGCGTGCGCGTGGCCAGCAGCCGGATGAGCGTCGCGGTGGACCTGCTGCACTCCACGTCGCGCCAGAGGTGCGAGCCGGCCTCCCGCAGGGTGCGCCAGAGCTCCTCGACCGCACGGAGCATGTGGAGCTCGGGGATCGGTGCTGCGGGCATGTGGCGGGCGTCCTCACGTGTGGTTGCTGCAAGCAAACGTACGTCCGATGCGTGCAGCATGCAAGTGATTCGCCTGTCTGCCCGGTCACACCTCGCCGCGACCCTCGGTGGGCATGGCGAAGGGGTCGCGCCGAAGGGGGTCGCCGGCGAGGTCAGGCGGCTGCGCCGCGCGTGCGCCGTTCGACCTTGAGCCCTTCCATGTCCTCGAGCTCGACGCCCTTGGTCTCCGGGACCTTCCACAGCGTGAAGAAGAACGACAGCGCCGCGAAGATCGCGTACATCAGGTAGGGCACCGACGCGCCGAACGCCCCCAGGAGCGGCGGGAACGAGATCGTGATGAGGAAGTTCGCGATCCACTGCGCGGCGGCCGCCAGCCCCAGCGCCGCGGCGCGGATGCGGTTCGGGAACATCTCGCCGAGCAGCACCCACACGAGCGGGCCCCACGTCGCCCCGAAGAACACGACGAACGCGTTCGCCGCGACCAGCGCGACCGTGCCCCAGCTCCCGGGCAGCTGCGTGAGGACCTCACCCGCGTTCTCGGGGTCGGGGATCTCGTAGGACTGCGTGAACGCGAGCGCCATGAGCCCCAGGCACAGCGCCATCCCGGCCGAGCCGATCAGCAGCAGCGGACGGCGGCCGACCTTGTCGACGAGCGCGATCGCGATGAACGTGACGACGACGTTGGTGATCGACGTGATCGTCGAGATCGTGAACGAGTCGCTCTCGTCGAACCCGACCGCCTGCCACAGCGTGTTCGAGTAGTAGAAGATCACGTTGATCCCGACGAACTGCTGGAACACCGACAGCAGGATCCCGACCCAGACCAGCGGCAGCAGGCCGAACCGCGGCCCTCGCAGGCTCGCCTTGGGCGCCGACTCGTCCGCCTTGATCGTCTGCTGGATCTCGCCCAGGCGGTTCTCGGCCTCCTCGCGCGTGCCGAGCACGTCGGTCAGCACGGACAGCGCCTCGTCCTGCTTGCCCTGGGCCACCAGGTAGCGCGGGGACTCGGGGATCATCAGCGCGAGCACGCCGTACACGGTCGCGGGGACCACCGCCACGATGAACATCCAGCGCCAAGCCTCGAGGCCGAGCCACAGCTCACCCGAGGCGTCGGCGCCCTCGCCGGGCGTCGCCAGCGCCAGCATCTGGTCCGAGAGCAGAGCGGCGAAGATGCCGATCACGATCGCCAGCTGCTGCAGCGAGCCCAGCCGCCCGCGGATCGTGGCGGGTGCGATCTCGGCGATGTAGGCCGGCGCGATGACCGACGCGATGCCGATGCCGATGCCGGCCATCGCGCGCCACAGGATCAGGTCCCACACGCCGAACGCGATGCCGGACAGGATCGACGACACGAAGAACAGCACCGCGCCCAGGAACATGACGCGCGTGCGGCCCCACCGGTCCGCGAGCCGTCCGCCGAGCCACGCGCCCAGAGCGCAGCCGAGCAGCGCCACGGCGACGGCGAACCCCGAGAGGGCGTCGCCCAGGGCGAACTCGTCGGTGAACGCCTTGACCGCGCCGTTGATGACGGAGGAGTCGAAGCCGAACAGGAAGCCGCCGACCGCCGCCGCGATCGCCAGGCCCACCGCCTTGCCGTGGTGCGGGCTGCGCAGGCCCCCGGCGCCCGAAGCGCCGCCTGCGCGTGCGGGGCTCGCGCCGACCGGCTCGTCCGACCCCGTGGACCCCGTTCCTGTGGACATGATGCGTGCCCCTCTCCCCTGACGGCCCTCGTCGAATCAGCCCTGCCGACCCGCCCCGTCGGCGCGGGGGCGATGCCCTGACTCACACACTGGACCGCGACGTGCGACGCTGCACCTCGAGAGATGGCCGGGGCACCCGATCCGGACGTGCCGCCGACGCCCGACGAGGAGGAGGTGAGGCGTGGCTGACGAACCGCGCCGCCCGCGCCGACCCGCGATGATGGACCCGCAGGAGGCCGACGAGCTCCCGGGCGCGATCGACCCCGCGCTGCGCTCCGAGATCGCCCACACCACCGCCGCGGCGCTCGTGCACCAGGGGCGCGCCACGGCCGACCCGGACGTCGTCGCGAGGCTCGTCGCGCTCGTCGAGACCGAGGGCCTCGACGTCGTGGCCGCCCTGTGGTCCGACAGCGCGCCCACGACGCTGCCGGGCGCGCTGTGGCGCCTGTACGTGCTGCGCGAGTGGGTGCGCCGCGACCCCGCGACCGTCGCGGACCGGTACCGCCAGGGCACCGCCGCGGTGCCCGTGCACGACGTGGTCGCGGGCGTCGCCGACGCCCCCGGACCCGCCGACGTGCGCGCCGTCGCCGATGCGGTGCTCTCGGGCGTCTACACGGGCGACCTCGACGTCGCGCTCGAGCGTGCGGGCGCGTTCTGCCGCGTGCTCGCCGCGGGTGCGGCGTTCGACGCCGACCGGCTCGACGACGTCGACCCGACCGGCGCGACGCGCATGACGCTCGGCGCCTCCGCGTTGCTGCGCACGGCCGAGGAGCTCGAGGACGCCGCGCGCCTGTGGCGCGCCGGCCGACTCGACTGACGGGGCCGAGGCCCGGGCGTCAGGCGTCGGGCGCGAGGCCCCCGGGTGTCAGGCGCCGAGGATCGGGCGCAGCACCAGGGTGAAGAGCGCCGCGACGAGCGCCGCCGCCGGGATCGTCAGGACCCACGCGATGGCGATGTTCTTGGCGACGCCCCAGCGCACGGCCGACAGCCGCTTGGTCGCGCCGACGCCCATGATCGCCGACGTGATGGTGTGCGTGGTCGAGACCGGCGCGTGCAGCGCGAAGGCGTTGACGTAGAGCACCACGGCCGAGACGGACTCGGCGACGAGGCCGCGCGCCGGGTCGAGCTCGATGATCTTGCGGCCGAGCGTGCGCATGATCCGCCAGCCACCCGCGTACGTGCCCGCGGAGATCGCACCGGCCGCGGCGAGCTTGACCCACAGGGGGATCTCACCGGGCGTGGCCCAGCCGACGGCCGCGAGCGCCATGACGATGACACCCATCGTCTTCTGCGCGTCCTGCAGACCGTGGCCGAGCGCCATCGCGGCCGCGGAGACCGTCTGCGAGAGGCGGAAGCGGCGCATGGCCCGCGTGGGGTTCGCGTTCCGCACGGCCCACAGCAGCAGCACCATGATGACGAACGCGAGACCGAAGCCGACGAGCGGCGAGAAGATCATCGGCAGGACGACCTTGTCGACGATCGCGGAGCCGTAGACCCCCAGACCGCCCGCGAGGCCCGCGCCGACGAGACCGCCGATGAGCGCGTGCGTCGACGACGACGGCAGGCCGAACCACCAGGTGATGAGGTTCCAGGTGATCGCGCCGATGAGCGCGCACAGGACGACGACGAGCTGGGAGTGCGGTGCGGCGTCCTGGAAGTCGACGATCGACTTCGCGATCGTCTCGGCGACCTCGGTGCCCAGCAGCGCACCCGCGAAGTTCATGACCGCGGCCATGATCAGCGCGATCCGGGGCGTCAGCGCACGGGTCGAGACGGACGTCGCGATGGCGTTCGCGGCGTCGTGGAACCCGTTGGTGTAGTCGAAGCCGAGCGCGAGCGCGACGACGAGGATGACGAGCGCGACCTCCACGGAGCTCAGGACTCCTTGACGGCGATCGTCTCGACCGCGTTGGCGACCTTCTCGAACGCGTCAGCCGCGTCCTCGAGCGCCTCGACGATCTCCTTGAACTTCATGAGCAGGATCGGGTCGGCGATCTCGTCGAACATCTGCGCGAGGAGCTTGCGGAACGTCTTGTCCGCCTGGTTCTCGAGGCGGTTGACCTCGACCCAGTACTCCGAGAGCGAGTCCATCGAGCGCAGCCGCGGCATGGCCTCGGCGGTCAGCTCGGCGCACCGCTGCAGGACCTGGACCTGGTCGGCGACGCGCGCCGGCAGCTCGCCGACCTTGTACAGGACCATGAGGTCGGCGGCCTCGTCCATGTAGTCCATGCAGTCGTCGAGCGCCGAGGCGAGCATGTAGATGTCGTCGCGGTCGAACGGCGTCACGAACGTCTGGTTGAGCCGACGCATGATCTGGTGCGTCGCCTCGTCCGCGAGGTGCTCGGCCTCGGAGATCCGCTTGTTGATCTCCTTGCGGGCCGCAGGCGTGGCGCCGAGCATCTCGCTCAGCAGGTTCGCTCCCGTGACCAGGTGCTGCGCGGACGCAGCGAACAGGTCGAAGAACGTGGTGTCGCGCGGTGTCAGGCGCAGGCGCACTTCAGGCTCCGGAGGAGGGGAGGTAGGTCGGGCTCAGGTTAGTTCCCGGACGACGATTCCTGAAACGGGGTGCGTCGACCGCATGGACACATGGTGACAGGCTCACCGGATGTCCGTGGGCACTCTCCTGACTGACCGGGGGGACTGACGGGAGCGCGACGCCGGACCGGGAGCGCCTCTCGGCGCACGGCCGCTCGAAGCGGCTGAAGATGGAGCCCGGGGCTACCGCGGCCCGACGTCGCTCGATCATCGTAAGGCCCGCCGCGGCCCACCAGGGCGGGGTGGACGTCCCGGGGTGCGGCACGTCACAGCCGGTCGTCGGTCACATCCAGGAGCGGTGCGTCTCGACCGCGACCACGCGCGGCCCCGACGCGCGCTGCGCGACGTGCGCGACGAGCACCTGCCCGGGGTGCAGGTAGGGCTCGTCGGCCGGCAGCGCCTCGCGCACCGAGCGCCGGGCGTGCGCGGCCAGCGCCTGCATGACGGTCGGCAGGACGGGGCGGTGCGTGCACAGCAGCGAGTCGCCGGGCCACTGGAGCAGCTCGCCGACGAGGGCGGCGACGTCCTGCGGCGCGTGCGCGTGCCCGTGCTCGGACAGGGCCGCGACGTTCTCGATGGGCACCTGCGCGCCCGACGCGTAAGGCTGCGCGGTCTCGACGCAGCGCCGCCACGGGCTGGTCACCACCCGCACCGCGCCGAACGCGGAGACCACCGGCACGAGCTGCGCCGCCTGCCGACGGCCGACCGGCGTGAGCGGACGTGACTCCTCGCCGTCGGGCCACGTGCTGCGGCGCTTGGCCGTGCCGTGGCGCGCGACGATCACGGCGCGCGTGTCGAGGCGGCCCTTGGCGTGCGCGGCGACCAGCGCGACGAGCGGCGCGCGGTCGCCGGGTCGCGTCAGGCGCGCCGCGGCGGCCTCGACGTCGTACCAGCGCACCTGGTCGATCTCGTCGCGCGACGCCCGCGGCACGGGCGGCCGTGCGCGCAGGGCCGCCGCGTCGTCGCGCCCCGCGACCTGCGCGGCCCAGTAGTGCACGCGCTTGAGGCGACCGTCGGACAGCGTGTACTCGAGCGGGGGCAGCGGGACGCCGAGCACGACGTCGTGCCCGGTCTCCTCGGCGACCTCGCGCCACGCGGCGGCCACGACGGTCTCGTCGGGGTCGAGCTTGCCCTTGGGCCACGACCAGTCGCGGTAGCGCGGCCGGTGCACCAGGGCCACCTGCAGGCGCCCGGTGCGCACGCGCCAGACCAGCGCACCGGCCGCCTCGACGACGGTCGTGCTGGGTGTCGAGCTCACAGGCCCGAGCCCGGCCGCCGCCGCTGGCGCGTGATGAGAGCGGACTGCTGGTCGAGCAGCGGCGTGCCGTCCTGCGCGCGCGAGTGCCGCTGCCACGAGCCGTCGGGCTCCAGGTGCCACGACGACGTGGTGGGCGCGACGGACTCGTCGATCAGGTCGACGATCTCCGCGACCTGGTCCGGGTCGGCCACCCGCACGAGCGCCTCGACGCGCCGGTCGAGGTTGCGGTGCATGAGGTCAGCCGAGCCGATGAACACCTCGGGCCCCTCGAAGCCGTCCTCGGGAGCCGGCTGGGCGTGCGCGAACGCGAACACGCGCGAGTGCTCGAGGAAGCGGCCCAGGATCGAGCGCACGCGGATGGTCTCGCTCAGGCCGGGGACGCCGGGACGCAGCGCGCAGATCCCGCGCACGACGAGGTCGACGGGCACGCCCGCCTGGCTCGCGCGGTACAGCGCGTCGATCGTCGCCTCGTCGACCATCGAGTTGACCTTGATCTTGATCCACGCGGGCTGCCCGGCCAGCGCGGCCTCCGCCTCGCGGTCGATCCGCTCCACGAGCCCGGTGCGCACCGAGCGGGGCGCGACGAGCAGCCGGTGGAAGCGGCTCTTGGGGGCGTAGCCCGAGAGCTGGTTGAACAGCCGCGTGAGGTCCTGCCCGACGTCCGGGTCGCTCGTGAGCAGCCCCAGGTCGGTGTAGAGCCGCGCGGTCTTCGGGTGGTAGTTGCCGGTGCCGACGTGGCTGTAGCGCCGCAACCCGTCGGCCTCCTGACGCACCACCAGGCTGAGCTTGCAGTGCGTCTTGAGCCCGACGATCCCGTACACGACGTGCACGCCCGCCTGCTCGAGCTTGCGCGCCCACGAGATGTTGTTCTGCTCGTCGAACCGGGCCTTGATCTCCACGAGGGCCAGGACCTGCTTGCCGGCCTCGGCCGCGTCGATCAGGGCGTCGACGATCGGTGAGTCGCCCGACGTGCGGTACAGCGTCTGCTTGATCGCCAGCACGTTCGGGTCCGCCGCGGCCTGCTCGAGGAACGTCTGCACGCTCGTCGAGAACGAGTCGTACGGGTGGTGCAGCAGGATGTCGCGCTCGCGGATCTTGGCGAACATCTCCGTGGGCGTGGCCGACTCGACCTCGGCGAGCTGGCGGTGCGTCGTCGGCACGAACCGCGGGAACTGCAGCGAGCTGCGGTCCAGGTCGGCGATGACGTTGAGCCCCGTGTGGTCGAGCGGCGCGGGCAGCTCGTAGACCTCGTCCTCCGCCATGCCGAGCTCGCGCACGAGCAGCGTGCGGATGCGGGGGCTGATGCCCTCGGCGATCTCGAGGCGCACCGGCGGGCCGAACCGCCGGCGCAGCAGCTCCTTCTCCATCGCCTTGAGGAGGTTCTCGGCGTCGTCTTCCTCGACCTCGACGTCCTCGTTGCGCGTCACCCGGAACGTGTGGTGCTCGCGCACCTCCATGCCGGGGAAGAGGTGGTCGAGGTGCTCGGAGATCACGTCCTCGACGGGCACGAAGCTCGTCGGGCCCTTCTCGACCGACGCCGTCTGCTCGTCGGGCGCGCTGGGCCGGCCCGAGGCGTCGACCGCGATGAACCGCGGCAGGAGCGGCGGGACCTTCACGCGCGCGAAGTGCTCCTTGCCGGTCACCGGGTTCACGACGACGACCGCGAGGTTGAGCGAGAGCCCCGAGATGTACGGGAACGGGTGCGCCGGGTCCACCGCGAGCGGCGTGAGCACCGGGAAGATCTGCCGCTTGAAGAACTTGCGCAGGCGGTCCTGCTCCGACTCGCCCAGGTCCTGCCAGCGCACGAGCGTGATGCCCTCGCTCGCGAGCGCGGGCTGCACGTGGTCGACGAACACGCGCGCGTGCCGGTCCATGAGCTCGTGCGCCTTCTCGCTGATCGCCTCGAGCACCTGTCGCGGGCTCAGCCCGGACGCCGCGGTCACCGCGATGCCCGTGGCGATCCGCCGCTTGAGGCCCGCGACGCGCACCATGAAGAACTCGTCCAGGTTCGAGGCGAAGATCGCGAGGTACCGCACGCGTTCGAGCAGCGGCAGGTCGACGTCCTCCGCGAGCTCCAGGACCCGCTGGTTGAACGCGAGCCACGACAGCTCGCGGTCGAGGAAGCGGTCGTGCGGCAGGGGCTCGAGCTCCACGCTCGGCACGGCGGCGTCGGCGCGCGCGAGGTGCTCGGCGATGCGGTCCTCGAGCTCGGAGTCGAGGGCGGTCGCGTCCGTCATGGGGCCATGGTGGCACCACTGGGTGAACGAGGCGTGTCGTCCCCGAACATCACGTCCACCCCGCTGCGCACGAACCCCGCACGGCGGTACGTCCTGATGGCGACCTCGTTCGCCGCCTCGGTGTAGAGGATGACCGAGCGCAGCCCGGTGACCGTCAGGTGCGTCAGCCCGAGGTCGGTCAGCGCGCCGCCCAGCCCGAGCCCCTGGGCGTCCGGGTCGACGCCGACGACGTAGATCTCCCCGACCGGCTCGTCGCCGTGCTCACCCGCCGGGTGGACCTTGGTCCACACCGAGCCGAGCAGGACGCCGTCGCGCTCGGCGAGCAGGAAGCCGGCCGGGTCGAACCACGGCTCGGCCTCGCGCGCCCGCAGGTCCGCGCTCGTCATGCGGCCCTGCTCGGGGTGGTGGGCGAACGCGCGCGAGTTGACCCGGCGCCACGCCTCCTCGTCCTGTCCCGGCACGAACGCGCGCACCGTGACCCCGGGCGGCAGCGGCCGGTCCGGCGCCGTGGGCCGCCGCGCGAGGTCGAGGCGCATCTGCCACAGCTCGCGCACGACCGCCATGCCCGCCGAGCGCACGAGCGCCCGGGCCTGCGGCAGGTCGCCGTGCGCCCACACGTGCAGCACGCGCGACGGGACCTCGCGCGCCTGCCCGCCCGCGGCCTCGAGCAGGGCCGACCCCACGCCCGCTCCGCGGTGCGCCGGGTGCACGACGAGCTCGGCGCGGGCCGTCGTCGTGCTGCCGACCTCGACCTGCGCGTAGCCGACGACCTGTGCGGCGTCCCCCGGCGAGAGCGTCGCCAGCAGGTGGACGACTGCCGCCTGCGGGTCCTCGAGCCACAGCAGCGGCTGCTCGGAGAGAGGGGCCACCTCGTCGTGCGCCGCCGCCTCGGCGGCGAGCCGACGGACCGCGGCAGCGGTCAGGGGCTCGAGGGGTCCGGTGTGCGCGGTGACCGCGACGCGTGCCTTCGTCGGCTCGACCATCCGCCCATCCCATCACGCGAGACGGCTCGAGGGCAGCGGGTCACCCGGGAGAGCGACAGGTGGGGAGCCGGTGAGCGGCCCCGGTCGCCTGACCGCCGCGCGATCGGCCTGTGGTCGGCGGTCCGGGTGACGTACGTTGGACCGATCATGAACCTCGACCCCGACCTCGTGCGCGCGGGCCGGGATGACCGCGACCCGCTGCCTCCGGCAACAGCGCTCGCGGGCGCCGCGGCCGTGACGGAGCCCTCGGCCGACCAGGCCACCCCGACGAACCCTGCCGGGACGCGGCGCGTGACCCGCCGGAGCCTGCGCGCCGCCGCGGCGGCCGCCGCCGAGAGCGCCGCGCCGCCGCGCACCGACCCCGCGACGGCCGACCCCGCGACTGCGGAGCCCGCGACGGCCGAGCCCGCCGGTGTCGCGCCGGTGGCCGAGCCCGCCGGTGTCGCGCCGGTGGCCGAGCGGGCGCAGGGGGTCGTCGGCGGACGACGAGCCCGGCGGGCACGTGCTGAGGCCGAGGCCGAGTCCCGTCCGGAGGTCGACGGCACCCAGCAGGACGGCGCGCCCACGGTGGTCGACGTCGACGTCGTCGTGATCGGAGCCGGCCAGGCGGGCCTGTCCGCGGCGTACCACCTGCACCGCGCGGGGCTCGTGCCCGTCGGAGACCGCGGCTGGCAGGACGCGGCCGCGACGTTCGTCGTGCTCGACGACGCGCCCGAGCCCGGCGGCGCGTGGCAGCACCGGCCGCCCGGCATGCGGGTCTCCGACGCGCACGGGGTGCACGACCTGCCGGGCATGCCGCTGCTCGTGCCGGACCCCTCCGAGAGCGCCGCCAAGGCGGTGCCGTACTACTTCGCGCAGTACGAGGAGGCGTTCGGCCTGCACGTGCAGCGTCCCGTGACCGTGACGCGCGTCGAGGAGGACCCCGACGAGCCGGACGACCGGCTCGGCCGCGGGCGCCTGCGGGTCACGTCGCACCTCGTCGACACCAGCGGCGAGTCGGTGGTGTGGCGTGCGCGCGGGGTCGTCAACGCGTCGGGCACGTGGCGCAAGCCCTTCTGGCCCACCTACCCGGGCCGTGCGGCGTTCCGCGGCCGTCAGGTGCACTCGCGCGACGTGCGTGACCCGCACGATCTCGCCGACGGCCACGTCGTCGTCGTGGGCGGCGGGACGTCGGCCGTGCAGCTGCTGCTCGAGCTCGCCCAGGTCACGACGACCACGTGGGTCACCCGCCGCCCGCCCGCCTGGCGGCACGGCGACCTGACGCCCGAGCTCGGGCGTGCCGCCGTCGCCCTCGTCGCCGAGCGCACCGCGGTGGGGCTGCCGCCCGGGTCGATCGTCTCCGTCACCGGTCTGCCGCTGACCGACGCGTACCGCGAGGGCATCGCGTCCGGCGTGCTGCGGGCGCGGCCGATGTTCAGCCGGATCGTCGCCGACGGCGTCGCGTGGGACGACCCGGTCCCGCCACCCGTGCCCGCCGTCGGTGCCGACGGTGCGCCCGACGACCCCCTCGTCGGGCCGGGCGCGTGGGTCGGCGGCGACCCGCACGTCGAGGCGCGCACGATCGTGTGGGCCACGGGCTACCGGCCCGCGCTCGACCACCTCGCGTCCCTGCGGCTGCGGGGCCCGCACGGCGGGGTCGTGATGGAGGGGACACGCGTGGCCGCCGACCCGCGGATCCACCTCGTCGGCTACGGGCCGTCGGCCTCGACGGTCGGCGCCAACCGGGCCGGTCGTGACTCGGTCAAGGAGCTCCTGACGCACCTCGCCCTGGCCTGAGCGCGAGGCTCGGACCAGGGCGAGGCGGCGCCGGTGCTCGCCGGCGCGTGCCCGTCGGACGCGTGCTCGTCGGACGCAGGTTCGTCGGACGCAGCGGACGCGTCAGCTCAGGCGCACGTCACCGGGGGCGGCGTGCTGGGCGCGGCACCCGAGCCGATGAACCCGTACTCGGCGGTCTGCCCCGGCGCGAGGGCCCCGTTCCACGGCGCGTTCGTCACGGTCACGATGGACGTGCCGCTGAACGTGCCGCTCCACCCCTGCTGGACGGTGGCACCCGACAGGGCGAACGTCGTGCGCCACGACGAGAGCGCGGTCGCGCCCGCCTTGACGGTCACCGCGCCCTGGAACCCGCCGGGCCACGAGCCGACGACCGTGAAGGTCGCCACGCACGTGCCGGTGGGGTTCGTCGTGGGCGACGCGGTGGGCGTCGGTGACGGCGTGCTCGTCGGGGTGGGTGTCGGCGTCGGCGTGACCGTGGGTGTCGGCGTCGGGGTGGGCGTGGAGGTCGGCTGCGAGCCGAAGATCTTCGCCGTGACCGCGGTGGCCTTGATGCCGTTCGCGCCGTCGAAGATCCGCGTCCCCCACGAGGTCTTCTGGGCGGGGTTGAAGCCCGTGACCATGTCCAGGTACTCGACGCCGCCGCCGTTGCCGGACCACGACCAGCCGTAGTACCCGAGCCCCCGCGCGACCGCCTCGGACATGATCGTGTCCTCGTCGGGGTCGCCGTCGGAGTGCATGTTGCCGAACTCGCCGATCACGAGCGGCAGGCCCTTCGCCTTGAACGCGTCGAGGTACGTCTTGATGGTCGAGGCGTTGTTGTAGACGCCGTACATGTGGACGGAGAACAGGACGTTGCCGTCCGGGTCGCCCGCGGCGACGGTCTGGGCGTTGTCGCGCATGATGCCTGCCCAGTCCTGACCCCACGACGGTGCGTCGATCACGATGTTGTGGTGCAGGCCCGCGGTGCGCAGCTTCTTGATCGCCGCGATCGAGTCAGCGGTCCAGCCGGCGTTGGCGGTGGCGTTGTTGCCGTACGGCTCGTTGCCGATGTTGATCTGGACGTAGTCCTCCTGGCCCTTGAGGGCCGAGGCGATGCTCACCCAGTAGTCGGCGGCCTTGTCGAGCGTGACCGCACCGCTCTGCTCGCCGTAGCCCGTGGTGTCGTGGTTCTCGAGCATGCAGATGAGCTTGTTGGCCTTGCACAGGCTGATGATGTTCGCGACGTCGGTCGCGTCGTTCTTGGTCCAGCGGTCGCCGCCGGACAGCACGACGCGCAGCGCGTTGGCCCCGGCGGCGCGGATCGCCGGGATCGCCGTGGGTGTCTGGGACGTGTACCAGGTGTGCGCGTGGCTCACGCCGCGGGCGACGAACGGCGTGCCGTCCTTCTCCAGCAGCTGCGTCCCGGAGACGTGCAGGCCCGGGGGCGTCGCGGCGGTGGCCGACGTGGCCAGGGCCGTGGCGCCGAGCGCGACGACCATGGCGGCCGCCGCAGCGCACGCGAACAGGGGTCGAGACCTCATGGAAAACCTCTTCCTGAGAGCCTCGGCGACTGGGCTGGGTAGCCGAAGATCATCGTGGGTCGTGGCCACGGCGTGCGTGGCCGGTGGGGTTGGCTGAGTACCCGCCGAGGGCAGGCACACCGTCACCCAACCAGGGCGGTCGCCGTCGGGACACGCGCCTAAACGTTGCGCGTCGGGGACGACGAACGCGGCCCGGGGCGGTTGCACGTCCCGGGCCGCGTGACCTGGAGGTCGCCGCTTCGTGCGGCGCCGCAGCGGTTCTCGGCTCGCGCCCGTCAGTCCTGCGACGAGGCCGAGGGTGTGGACAGACCCTGTGCGATGAGATCCATCACCGAGGAGTCGGCGAGGGTGGTCGCGTCGCCCACCGCCCGGTGCTCGGCGACGTCGCGCAGCAGCCGGCGCATGATCTTGCCCGAGCGCGTCTTGGGCAGCTCCTGGACCACGAGCACCTGGCGCGGCTTGGCGATCGGGCCGATCTCCTTGGCGACGTGGTTGCGCAGCTCGAGCTGCACCTCGTCGGGCGAGGACTCGCCCACGCCCGCGTCACCGCGCAGGATCACGAACGCGACGACCGCCTGCCCTGTGGTGTCGTCGGTCGCGCCGACCACCGCGGCCTCGGCCACCCACGGGTGCGAGACCAGAGCGGACTCGATCTCCGTGGTCGACAGCCGGTGACCGGACACGTTCATCACGTCGTCGACCCGGCCCAGCAGCCAGATGTCGCCGTCGTCGTCCTTCTTGGCGCCGTCGCCCGCGAAGTACAGGCCCCGGAACCGCGACCAGTACGTGTCCTTGTAGCGCTCCTCGTCGCCCCAGATGCCGCGCAGCATGGCCGGCCACGGCTCGGTGAGCACGAGGTAGCCGCCCGCGCCGTTCGGGACCGGGTGCGCGTCGTCGTCGACGACGTCCGCCGCGATGCCGGGCAGCGGGACCTGCGCCGAGCCCGGCTTGGTCTCGGTCACGCCCGGCAGCGGGCTGATCATGATCGCGCCCGTCTCCGTCTGCCACCACGTGTCGACGATCGGGGCCTTGTCGCCACCGATGACCCGGCGGTACCACATCCACGCCTCGGGGTTGATGGGCTCACCCACCGACCCGAGCACGCGCAGCGACGACAGGTCGAACTGGCCCGGGATCTCCTCGCCCCACTTCATGCACGTGCGGATCGCCGTGGGAGCGGTGTAGAGGATCGTCACGCCGTACTTCGCGATGATCTCCCACCAGCGGCCGCGGTGCGGGGTGTCCGGGGTGCCCTCGTAGATGACCTGCGTCGCTCCGTTGACCAGCGGCCCGTACACGACGTACGTGTGACCGGTGATCCAGCCGATGTCGGCCGTGCACCAGTAGACGTCCGTCTCCGGCTTGAGGTCGAACACGTTGAGGTGCGTGTACGCCGCCTGCGTGAGGTACCCGCCGGTCGTGTGGAAGATGCCCTTCGGCTTCCCGGTGGTGCCCGACGTGTAGAGGATGAACAGCGGGTGCTCGGCGTCGACCTCGACCGGCGTGTGCTGGTCGGACGCCGGGTCGACCACGTCGGACCACCACACGTCGCGGCCCTCGGTCCACTCGACGTCCTGTCCCGTGCGCTTCACGACGAGCACGTGCTCGACTGACGTCGGGCCCTTCGCGAGCGCCTCGTCGACCGCGGGCTTGAGCGCGGACGGCGCGCCGCGCCGGAAACCGCCGTCGGCCGTCACGACGAGCGTCGCCTCGGCGTCGAGGATGCGGCTGTGCAGCGCCTCGGCGGAGAAGCCGCCGAACACGACCGAGTGCGGCGCGCCGATGCGGGCGCACGCGAGCATCGTGAAGACCGCCTCGGGGATCAGCGGCAGGTAGATCGCGACCCGGTCGCCCGTGCCGACGCCCAGCGCCGTCAGGGCGTTCGCGGCCTTCGAGACCTCACGCTGCAGGTCCGCGTAGGTGATCGTGCGGGTGTCGCCGCCCTCGCCCTCGAAGTGCAGCGCGACCCGGTCGCCGCGGCCCTTCTCGACGTGCCGGTCCACCGCGTTGTAGGCGGCGTTCAGCCTGCCGTCCGCGAACCACCGCGCCACCGGTGCCTGCGACCAGTCGAGCACCTCCTGGAACGGCGTGCTCCACGAGATGAGGTCGCGCGCCTGCTCGGCCCAGAAGGCGGGGCGGTCCGCGTTCGCCCACGAGTAGAGGTCCGCGGTGGCGTTCGCCTGCGCGACGAACTCGGCAGACGGCGGGAAGCGACGGTCCTCGGAGAGAAGGTTCTCCAGGCCGCCGGCGGTCGGGTCGGACACGCAGGCCTCCAGGTGCAGCGACATCGGTGCGGGTCGAACGAGGCAGGACCAAGGTCCTTCCGTGGGGAGACTCTAGCCACCACCGGGCCCGATGCGCCCTGCGGTGGGCGGTATCCGGCGGTTCGCGGGTCGCGCAGCGACCCGCGGGGTGCCGCGCGGTGGGACCCGTGCGCGCCGCTCGTCGGGAGGTCAGCGGTGGCGCTCGCGGAACGCCCCGAGGGCGAGGCCGCGCCGGTGCGCTGCGAGCGCCACGACGCCCGCGAGCAGCAGCAGGAAGCCCGCGACCAGCAGCGTGCCCGACGTGCCCGCGACCGTGACCTCGAGCGCCGTCGACCGCCAGCTGCTCTCGTCGACCACGCGGAGCACCTGGGTGTGCACCACGTGCGGGGCCGTCAGGGCGACCGCACCGAGCACCGTGAGCACCACGCCGCCCGTGATCGGAGCCGCGGGGGTCCACACCGCGAGCAGCGCGACCCACCCCAGCGCGACGAGCGCGAGCACGACGAGCACGACGCCCGACCAGTCGACCGCGTCGTCCCAGCCCACCACCTGCACCGCGAGGATGCGCGACTGCCCGAGCAGCAGCACCGTCACCGCGAGGGGAGCGAGCAGGAGGCCCGCGAGCGCACCGAGCACGTGGGTGCCCGTCGCGGTGCGGTGCGGTGCGTTCGGCGTGGGGAAGAGTGCGGGGTCGTCGGCGCGCGTCTGATCACCGGCAGGCTGTGTCGCCTGGGGTGGCGCCTGCCCGGTCGTGGGCTGCTCCGTGCCGTCGTCGGGCGGGCTCGCGAGGACCGGCGCGGGCGAGGGTGCGGGCGGTGGTGCGGGGACGGTCGAGGGCCTGGCGCCGCTGGGTGGCGGTGGCGGAGGGGTGGGCTCGGGGCGCACCACGGCGTGCCGGGCGGTGTCCGAGGAGGGCTCGGAGGTGCTCGTCGGGTCGGCGGCTCGTCCAGCGGCCTCGGCACGAGCGGTCTCGTCGTCGGAGGTGCTCATCACGGCTCCCGGCTCCGGGCGGTGCCGGCTCGCACCGCCGTCACCACTCACCGTAGGGCGGGTTCGCTCCGGGTCGCCTGCTGGGGGACGCGAGTCGCGGAGGAGTCGCGGTCGTCCGCCTGCTCGTCGGTCGGGGTCGCGGCGACGTCGCTCGCAGGCGCGTCGTTCGCGGGCGCGTCGGCCGCCGGCTCGTCGGACGGCGTCACCGCCGCCGTGACGGCCGCGGTCGGCTCGGTGAGGCGCGGCGTCGCGCGGTACGCGTACGCGGCGCCGACGAGCAGCGCGCCGCCGATCGTGTTGCCGAGGCCGACGAAGAGCATGTTGCGCGCGAACTCGAGCACGGTCGCGCCCGGCAGGTCGCCGAGCAGGCCGAGCGACATCGTCGTCATGTTCGCGACCACGTGCTCGAAGCCCGAGGTGATGAAGACCATGACGCACGCGAAGATCGCCATGATCTTCGCGGCCTCGTCGCGCAGCTTCGTCGCGCACCACACGCCGAGGCAGACCAGCAGGTTGCACAGGATGCCGCGGACCAGGAGCTGCACGTTCGTCTCGTGCGCCTTGTGCTCGATCATCCGGGCGATGTTCTCGCCCGCCGCGGTGCCCGGTGCCGTGACGCCGGACAGGTGCACGAGCGTCGCGAACAGGAACGCGCCGACGAGGTTCCCGGCGAGCACCGCGAGCAGCGTCACGCCCGCCTTGCCCCAGGAGATGCGACGGCGCATCGCGCCCTGCGTGAGCATCATCATCGCGGACGTCGCGAGCTCGCCCCCGGCGATCACGACGATCGTCAGCGCGACGCCGAAGACCATGCCCTGCACGAGCGGCGCGAACGGGTTCCCGGCGGCGACGAGCGGGCCGCCCGCCTCGACCATGATGACCACGCCGATGCCGATGTACGCACCGGCCAGCATGGTGCGGACCAGGAACAACCACGGCGTCGACAGCAGCTCGACCTTGTGGTGCGCGTTCTCGGCCTGGGTCTCGACCGCTTCCTCGATGCTCAGCACCTGGCCATGCTCGCGTGGACGCGTATCCGGTTCGTGGGACGAAAGGCTGCGCGCGCGGGTGAGACGCGCTCGGGGACGTAGATTCGCGCGCGTGACGCACCTGTTCTCACCCCTGACCCTGCGTGGCACGACGTTCACCAACCGTGCGTGGCTCGCGCCCATGTGCCAGTACTCGTCGGTCGACGGGTTCGTCGACGACTGGCACCTCGTGCACCTGGGCGCACGCGCGTCGGGCGGGTTCGGCCTGCTGCTCACCGAGGCGACCGCGGTGGTCCCCGAGGGTCGGATCACCCCGCAGGACGCCGGGCTGTGGTCCGACGAGCACGCGGTCGCGTGGCGGCGCGTCACCGACTTCGTGCACGCGCGCGGCACCCGGATCGGCGTGCAGCTCGCGCACGCGGGGCGCAAGGCGTCGGTGTACCGGCCGTTCTCGGCGTCGTCGGGCACCGTCCCGGCCGACGACGGGGGCTGGACGACGCGCGGTCCGTCGGCGCTCGCGTTCCCCGAGCTCGCACCGCCCGCCGCGCTGTCGGCCGACGAGGTCGCCGCGGTACCCGAGGCGTTCGCCGCCGCCGCGCGCCGCTCGGTCGACGCCGGGTTCGACGTCGTCGAGGTGCACGCCGCGCACGGCTACCTGCTGCACCAGTTCCTGTCGCCGCTGTCCAACGAGCGCACCGACGCCTACGGGGGCTCGCTCGAGAACCGGGCGCGCCTGCTCGTCGAGACCGTGGACGCGGTGCGCGCCGCCTGGCCCGACGACCGCCCGCTGCTCGTGCGCGTGTCCGCGACCGACTGGACCCCGGACGGGCTGAGCGTCGAGGACGTCGCACAGGTGGTGCGCACGCTCGTCGGGCACGGTGTGGACCTCGTCGACGTCTCGACCGGCGGCAACGCGCTCGCCGCGATCCCCGTCGAGCCCGGCTACCAGGTGCCGTTCGCCCGGCGGGTCCGGGAGGTCTCGGGGCTGCCCGTGGCGGCGGTCGGCCTGCTCGACGACCCGGCGCTCGCGGAGCAGGTGCTTGCCGACGGCTCAGCCGACGCCGTGCTCGTCGGACGCGGTGCGCTGCGAGACCCGTCGTGGCCGTTGCGCGCGGCGCACCACCTCGGCGTGCGGCTCGGCGAGCTGCCCGCCTCACCCGAGCCGTCCGCGTCCGTGCCGCTCAAGGCCGTCACGACGACGGGCTACCAGCCCCAGTACGTGCGCGGCGCCTTCCGCTGACCACGCCCGCCGGGGCGCGAGTCGATTGGGTGGACCCGGTCATGTACGGCGTGACCTTCTCCACCCAGTGGCGCGGTTCGAGCGGCGTCAGGGGTGGTCGTGGGCGGCTTCCGCGACCGCGGCCGCGACGCGCGTCGTGACCTCCGGGTTGAAGACGCTCGGGACGATGTAGGTGGGGTTGAGCTCGTCGGGGCGGACCACCGCGGCCAGGGCGCCGGCCGCCGCGAGCAGCATCTCGTCGGTGATGCGGTGGCTCTGCGCGTCGAGCAGGCCGCGGAACACGCCCGGGAACGCGAGCACGTTGTTGATCTGATTCGCGAAGTCGGAGCGGCCCGTGCCGACGACCGCCGCGTACTGCGCCGCGTCGTCGGGGTCCACCTCCGGGCGCGGGTTCGCGAGCGCGAACACGATCGCGTCCTTCGCCATGTGGGACACGTCGCGGCCCGTGATCACGTCCGGCGCGGAGACGCCGATGAACACGTCCGCCCCCACGAGCGCCTGCGGGATCGTCCCGGTCACGCCGCGCGGGTTGGTCACCGAGGCCGTCCACCGCAGCGACTCGGTCAGGCCCGGCCGGTCCGGGTGGATCACGCCGTCGATGTCCGCGACGACGACGTCGTGCGCCCCGGCCGCGAGCAGCAGCCGCAGCACCGCCGTACCCGCCGCACCGGCACCCGACAGCACGATCCGCACGTCCTCGATGCGCTTGCCCACCACCTGCAGCGCGTTCGTCAGCGCCGCCACCACGACGATCGCCGTGCCGTGCTGGTCGTCGTGGAACACCGGGATGTCGAGCCGCTCGCGCAGCCGCCGCTCGACCTCGAAGCACCGCGGCGCGCTGATGTCCTCCAGGTTGATGCCCGCGAACACCGGAGCGATCGCGCACACCGTCTCGACGATCTGGTCGACGTCCGTGGTGTCGAGCGCGATCGGGAACGCGTCGATGTCCGCGAACCGCTTGAACAGCACCGCCTTGCCCTCCATGACCGGCAGCGCGGCGAGCGGGCCCACGTCGCCCAGGCCCAGCACGGCCGTGCCGTCGGTGACCACGGCGATCGTGTTGCGCTTGATCGTCAGCCGCCGGGCGTCCTCCGGGTGCGCGGCGATCGCCTCGCAGATCCGCGCGACGCCCGGGGTGTACGCCATCGACAGGTCGTCACGGTTGCGCAGCGGGACCTTGGACGTGATCTCGAGCTTGCCGCCCAGGTGCATGAGGAACGTCCGGTCGCTCACGCGGTCGACGCGCACGCCGTCCAGGCCGTCCAGAGCCGCGACGATCTGCGCGGCGTGCTCCTCGCCGCGCGTCGCGCACGTCACGTCGGCCTGCATCTGCTCGTGCTCGGACGCGGTGACGTCGAGCGCGGTGACGATGCCGCCCGCCTGCTCGATCGCGGTCGTCAGCTCGCTCACCGCCGTGGGGCGGGCTGCGAGGTGCAGGCGGACGGTGATGGACGACGACACGCTGGGCCCGGCCATGGCGCCAGTGTGCCGCGCGGTCAGTGGCCGCGCACCGTGCTCGGGCCGCGCGGCCGTTCGGGGACTCGGGGCGCGGGTACCGTCGCGGGGTGACGCGGGACGTGCTGGCCGGGTGGGTCGAGATGACGGCTGAGGCCGTCGAGAGCGCGCGCACCGCGTGCGACGAGCTGCGCTGGCATGAGGCGTACCGCAGGCGCTGGCGAGAGGTGCGCGCCGAGGCCGGGCTGCGCGCCGCGCACGCCAGCGCCTCGCTCGAGGGCGCGCGGCTGCCGCTCGACCTCGTGCGCTCGCTCGCGACCGGCACGACGAGCTGGGCGACGAGCTCGTCGTCCCCGCCCGACGACGGTGCACGGGCGACTGCCCCGCTGGGGGCCGGTGCCGCGCCCACCGGCGTGCAGTACGCCGGTGGGCGCGGCGTGGATGCGCAGTCCGTGCTCGTCGGGGCGCTGCGCGGGTCCTCGCTCGTCGAGGCGCTCGTGCCCGACCTCGGCGCGCAGCAGCGTGCGGCGCTGCCGCCCCTGCCGCAGCTGCTCGCCCGTGCGCACACGGTCGTCGGTGCCGGGTGGTTGCCCGTCGACGCGCTCGGGCGGCTGCGTACAGACGAGCCGGCGCTCGACCAGCGAGGGCTCGGCTCGTCGTCGACAGGGCTCGAGGTCGCGTCGCGCATCGACCTGCTCGCCCGGACCGTCGCCACGACCACCGCGCCCGCGCTCGTCGTCGCGGCGCTCGTGCACGCGGAGGTGCTGGCCGTGCGGCCGTTCGTCGCGGGCAACGGGATGGTCGCTCGGCTCGTCGCGCGGGTGATCGCCACGTCCGGCGGGCTCGACCCGACCGGCTCGATCCTGCCCGAGCTCACGTGGGCCGCCTCGCCCCAGCTCTACGTCGCGGGGGTGGCGGGCTACGCGACGGGGGAGCCGGACCGGGTCGCGGCGTGGGTCACGGCGTACGCGTCGGCGGTCGTCGCGGGCGCCACAGCAGCGCGCGCGGTGGCGGACTCGGTGCTCGCCGGCTCCCTGTCCTGACACGTCCGTCGTCGCCCGCGAGGTCGTCAGGACTGTGCGAGGTCGTCAGATCCCGCTGACCTCGGTGGCGGCTGACGACCTGACCGCGATGCCGGACGGGATCGGCGCGCACGAGCGACGGCGCCCCGAGGGACGCCGTCGTCGTGTCTGCTGCCTGAGGGTGATCAAGCGTGCACTCTCGTGGTTCGCAACGGGACCAGCCCGGTCGACCTGCCCGAAGGTGGGCTACACCTGCGCGTGGGTACCCTCGCGGCTCTGCAGTTGTGACTCCGTTGATACCCCCGATCGCGGGGTTCGGATAGTGGTGCCGTCGTCGTCGCAGGTGACCGGCCCCGCCGGTTCACAGTCTGGGACCGGTGTCCGCAGTCCGGACGGGCCAGGGAGCGTGCCGTGCGTCAGCGCCCGCGTGCTCGGCGCCGGTGCCAGAGCCACCACGCGAGGCCCCCGGCGACCACCGCGGCGACGACGAGCGCGCTCGCGACCCGTGCCTCACGGTCGAAGTCGAACAGCGGCACGGGCCGTCGGAACGCCAGCACACCCCAGCCGTTCTCGACCGCGAGCCGCCGCAGCGCGCGGTCGGGGTTGACCGCGAACCCGTGCCCGACGACGCCGAGCATCGGGGCGTCCGTGATCGAGTCGGAGTACGCGAAGCTCGACGCGAGGTCGTAGCCGTGGGACTGCGAGAGCTCGCGGATCGCCTCGGCCTTGTTCTCGCCGTAGGCGTAGAAGTCGATGTCGCCCGTGTAGAGGCCGTCGACCACCTGCATGCGCGTCGCGACGACGTGGTCCGCCCCGAGCACCGCCGCGATGGGCTCGACGATCTCGCTGCCCGACGCCGAGACGACCACCACGTCCCGGCCCGCCGCGTGGTGCTCCGCGATGAGCGCGACGGCCTCGGCGTAGACGGTCGGGTCGATCGCCTCGTGCAGCGTCTCGGCGACGATCTGCGACACCTGCGAGACCGGCCAGCCCGTGACCGTGCGCGACAGGTTCGCGCGCAGGCGCTCGGTCTGCGCGGCGTCGGCGCCGCCGACGAGGTAGAGGAACTGCGCGACCGCGGTACGCAGGACGTTGCGGCGCGTGAGCAGGCCCTCGGCGAGAAAGCCGCGCGAGAACGCCGTGGCCGACGACGTGGCGATGATCGTCTTGTCGAGGTCGAAGAACGCTGCGGCGCGCGTGGGCCGGTGCGCGGTGCGCGCGGGCTCGGCCCGGTCGTCGGCGTCGTCGGCCATCGGCGCGCTCCTTCCTCGGGTCGCGGGCTCGTGGTGCGTCACGTGCCCGGGGAGGGCACCCCCGCGAGCGTAGCGACCTCGTCCGACACGGCACCGGCGGGGCCGGACGTTGTCGGCGCGACCCGACCCCAGCCCACGTCGACGGCGTGCGCGTCCACAGGTTCGTCGAGGCGCACCGCTCGCCGCCGACGCGGTGCGCCAGGGTCGGCACATCCGCGCTTGCGACGAGCCCGGCGACGCAGGCCGCCTGCTGGCGCACGCCGCCGGCCGAGCGGGCGATGGGACGACCGAGGGGAGGCGGAGCGTGGGGGCAACGGACGAGCACGGCGTGTGGCGGGGCAGGGACACGTGGCCGACGGCCGAGGGCACCGAGCTGGACGCTCCGCCGCCGGCGGCCTCGTCGTACCGAGCGGTGCCGAGCCGCGGACCGGGCGCGGGTCAGGACCCGGCGCGCGCGCGGGTGATCGGGGTCGTCGGCGGGCGTGGTGGGGCAGGCGCGTCGACGTTCGCGGCGGCGCTCGCGGCGCGGTTCGCGCGGCGCACCGCGACCGCGCTCGTGGACCTCGACCGGTGCGCCGCGGGCATCGACGTCCTGCTGGCGCTCGAGGACACCGACGGCGTGCGCTGGCCCGACCTGACCTCGGCGCGCGGCGACGTCGACGGCACGCAGGTGCTCGCGCTGCTCCCGCGCTGGGGGCCGTGCGCGGTGCTCAGCGCCGACCGGCAGCGTCCGTCGTTCCCCGAGCCGGGCGTGGTCGCCGACGTGCTGCACGCGCTCGCCGGGGTGTGCGGCGTCGTGGTGCTCGACCTCGAACGCGCCGGCGTCGTGACCGGGGAGTCGGTCGCCGCGGCATGCGATGCGATCGTCGTGCTCGCGCCGCGCGACCTGCGCACCGTCGCAGGCGTCCTGGCGATGCGCGACCGGCTCGTCGGCCACGGCGCGCATGTCGGCATCGTCGCTGTCGGGCCGTCCCCGGGCGGGCTGGGGGCGGACGAGCTCGCGCGTGCGGTGGAGCTGCCGGTCCTCGCGCGGCTCGCCGTCGACCGCCGCACCGCGGCCGCGACGGAACGCGGTGGGGTGCCGTTGACCGGTGCGGTCGCGCGGGCCGCGGCGCGCGTCGCGCGAGCCGTGGGCACCGATCGCACGGCCGGGCCGGCACCGGACCGTGCCACGTACGGGGGTGGTCCGGCGCGTGGTGGTGTCGGTCCTGCGGTGGGTCCCGGGGTCGGCGGCGCGGCCGGTCTCGGCCCGGAGGCCCGGCTCGGCACGGACGCCCGGCTCGGCCCGGGGGGCCAGGTCGGTGCGGGGGGCGGGTTCGGCGTCGACGAGCCTGCCGGGTCGGTGCGGGTCGGCGCGTGGTGAACCTCGTGCTCGCGGGTGCGGTCGAGCCCGTGGTCGTCGAGCCGGGCTTCGTCGACGCGGTGCGCGAACGGGTCCACGAGCTCCCGGCCGGTGAGCACGCGCTCGCGCGCGCCGTCGAGCTCGTCGCGCGCGAGCGCGGTGCGGTGCTCGGGTCCGCCGTGCTCCCCGCGACGGTGCACGCCGTGCGCGCGGCGATCTTCGGGGCCGGTCCCCTGCAGCCGTTCCTCGACGACCCGCGCGTGAGCGACGTGCTCGTCAACGGTCCGCGCGACGTGTGGGTCGAGCTCGACGGCCGGCTGACGCGCACGGACGTCGACCTGGGATCCGAGCAGGACGTGCGGGCGCTCGCGGTGCGGCTCGCGGCAGCCGGCGGGCAGCGGCTCGACGACGGCGCACCCACCGTCGACGCTCGCCTGCCCGACGGCACCCGGCTGCATGCCGTGCTGCCGCCCGTGGCAGGCGGGTGCGCGCTGCTGAGCCTGCGCGTGGTGCGCTCGCGCGCGCTGTCGATGGACGAGCTGGTCCGCGTCGGGACGATCGCCCCCGAGATCGTCGGCGTCGTGCGCGGCCTCGTCGACGCACGCGCCAACCTGCTCGTCTCCGGCGCGACGGGCGCGGGCAAGACGACGCTGCTGGCCGCGCTCCTGTCGTGGGCGGGTCACGACGAGCGCATCGTCGTCATCGAGGAGTCCGGCGAGCTCGCGCCCGACCACCCGCACGTCGTGCGACTGCTGGCCCGGCGCGCGAACGTCGAGGGTGCGGGCCGGGTGGACCTCGCCGAGCTGGTGCGCCAGGCGATGCGCATGCGGCCCGACCGGATCGTGCTCGGGGAGTGTCGTGGTGCCGAGGTCCGCGAGGTCATGGCCGCGCTGAACACCGGCCACGACGGAGGGTGCGCGACGGTCCACGCGAACACCGCGGCCGACGTCCCGGCCCGACTCGAGGCGCTCGCGGCGCTCGCGGGCCTCGGGCGTGACGCGACGGCCGCTCAGGCCTCCGCCGCGTTCGACGCGGTGCTGCACCTGCGGCGGGCGGGACCGGGCAGGGCGCGGCGGTCGCTCGCGGAGGTCGCCGTGGTCCGGCGCTCGCGTGACGGGCTCGAGGTCGCGACCGCCGTCGCCGTCGCGCCGTCGGGCGCCGTGACCCGCGGGCCGGGTTGGCCGCAGCTCGCGGCCCGCCTCGAGGCCGTGACGTGACCCGGACCGACACGGGCGCCGGTGCATCCGGCGGCACCAGGCGCGCCACCCCTGCCCGGACGTGGGCGGGCGGGGTCGCGTCCTTCGGCGGGCGGCGCTGCGCGAGGTCCGTGTGAGCGTCGCTGCGGGGGTTGCCAGCGCCGTCGTCGTGCTCGTGCTCGTCGGTCCGCCGGGACGGGTCCCCGGACGCCCGTCACACGTGTCGGGGCTGACGCGGAGCGCGGTCGCACCGCCGACGGGCGTCGCGCTCGAAGCGCTGCTCGTCGCGGTCGGGGCGCAGCTGCGGGCGGGGCGTGCTCCGCGCGACGCGTGGGAGACCGCGCTCGGGATGCGGCTGGTAGGCGACGTGCCCGACGTCGGGACGCTCGTCGCGGCCTGCGGTGGGGCTGGCGGGAGCGAGTCACGCGGTCGGGTGTCGCGCGCGCGACGAGGCGGAGCCGTGGCACGTGAGCGGCTGCGCCTGGTCGAGCGGACCGCCGCCGTGGTCGCAGCCGCCCAGACCGCGCATGAGCTCGGCGCGCCGCTCGTCGGGGTGCTCGAACGCGTCACGGAGTCGCTGGCCGCCGATGCCGCGGAGCGCGACGACGTCGAGGCGGCACTCGCCGGTCCACGCGCGACCGCCCGCGTCCTCGGGTGGCTGCCGCTCTTGGGCGTCGCGCTCGGGACCGTGCTCGGCGCGGACCCGGTCGGTGTCCTGCTGGGCGGTGGCCTCGGCACCACAGCGGGTGTCGCGGGGGTGCTCCTGCTCGTCGCCGGGCGGCGCTGGACCGCCGCCCTGCTCACGCGCGCGGCTCGCGGGGCTGCCGCGCCCACGCGAGCGCGGACCGGCGTGCCCCGGCGCGGAGCCGGACGCCGTGCGGGCGAGCGCCGCCCAGCGACCGAGGGTCACCCAGTACCCGAGGGTCGCCCAGCGCCTGGGCGTCGCCCGGTGCCCGAGCGCCGCACGGTGCCTGGGCGGGCCGGGGGCTGACGTGGAGGTCGTGCTCGTCCTGTCCCTCGTGCTCGCGGTGACGCCGTGGAGCGTCCATCCGGCGCGGCCGGTGAGCGGCACACGTTCGCCGGCCCGACGTTCCCGCGGCCGTCCGGCGCGGACGGCCGCGGTCGAGGGCGTGCTGCTGCTCGACCTCCTCGACGCCGCGGTCGCCTCAGGCGCCTCCGTGCCACGAGCACTGAACGCCGTGGGCAGGGCCGCGGGCGGCGAGGCGGGAGATGCGCTCGTCGCGGCCGGAACCGCGCTCATGCTCGGTGCGTCGTGGCAGGCGGCGTGGGCCGGGGCGCCCGAGGGTGCGCTGGACGTGCGGGACTGCCTGGAGGACGCGTGGCTGACCGGGTCGGCACCCGGCCCGTCGTTGCGCGTGCGCGCGGCGACGGTGCGACGTGAACGCCGCCGACGAGCCCGGACCGCGGGTGCCGCGCTGGGCGTGCACCTCGTCCTGCCGCTCGGCCTGTGCTTCCTGCCGGCGTTCGCGCTCCTCGGCTTGGCCCCGCTCGTCCTCGGGCTCGGCTCGGGCCTGCTCGTCGGGCTGCTCCCGTGATCGAGGACCCGGCCGGCGAGCCGTCCACAGGTCACGCCGGCGACCGGCTCGCCCCCAGATCGCGTCCGCGGCAGCCCACGCGAGGCAGGAAGTCGTGACGCTGGCGGCGTCCGGCAGGCGTCGGACGGGGCGCGCAGGCCGCGCCCCACTCACCAGGCCGACCCAGGTCGGAGGACAGGAGGTGCCGGATGGACGGCACAGCACTGCAGGAGCACGCGGGCGGGGAGCCGGCGGAGCCCGCTCGGGCCGAGGCCGCGGACGGGGCCGGCACGGCGTCGCGCCGGCGGTGGTGCGCACACCGCCCGGCCACCGGCTGGGTGCCGACGCGCGTCGTGCGACGCGTGACGCGCCACGCGCACGACGCGGGCATGGCGACCGCCGAGTACGCCATCGCGACCCTCGCGGCGGTCGGGTTCGCCGGGCTGCTCGTCGTGATCCTCAAGGGCAACGAGGTCAAGGGGTTGCTCGGCGGGATCATCAAGCAGGCGTTGTCCCTGTGAGGCGCGGGCAGGCCGACCGCGGGTCGGTGACGGCGGAGCTCGCGGTCGGTCTGCCCGCGGTCGTCCTGCTGCTGCTCGCGGTGCTGGGGACCAGCGCGGCGGGTGTGGTGCAGCAGCGGTGCGCGGAGGCCGCGCGCACCGGCGCGCGACTGGCGGCGCTGGGGGAGGACGACGCGGCGGTGGTCGCAGCCTCGCGTCGTGTCGCGGGCGACGCGGCGAGCGTGGGGGTGACGCGAGACGAGGGCTGGGTGACGGTCAGCGTCGCGGCGTCGCTCACGGTCGCAGGGATCGGCAGCGCGGTCACGCTCACGGGGCGGTCGGCCGCGTGGAGCGAACCGTGACCGGGGCGCCGCGCCTCGACCCGCGCGACGAGCGTGGGGCCGGGACGGCGCTGCTGCTCGCCGTCGTGCTCGTCGCGCTGCTCGCCGCCGCCGCGGTGGCCACGGTGGCGGCGGCGCACGCCGCGCGCGGGCGTGCTCAGGCCGCGGCGGACCTCGCGGCGCTCGCGGCCGCGACGCGCATGCAGCGCGGGGACGACGAGGCGGCGGCCTGCGCGCTGGCGAGCCGTGTCGCGGAGCGCAACGGTGCGGAGCTGGTCAGGTGCACGGCGGGCCCCGCAGGCGTCGTGGCGGTGGATGTCGACGTGGCCGCGCCGGGAGCGGCGGCCCGCGCTCACGCCCGCGCCGGCCCGCGCGGCGCGGAGCCGGCCGGTGCCGAGCCGGGTGCTACGGATCCTGGTGATGCTGGGTCGGCCGCCGGGGAGTCTGGCGCTGCCGGGTCAGGCGCTGTGGAGCCTGGTGACACGGGGTCGGGCTGGCCGAGGGCCGGCTGGGTCGCGCCAGGTGGGGTGGCGTCAGGTGGGGTGGCGTCAGGCCGTGGCGTGACGCAGGACGGCATCGAGCAGGCGCAGCGCGGCGGCCTTGTCGAGGGGGTTGTTGGCGTTGCCGCACTTGGGCGACTGCACGCACGCGGGGCACCCCGTGGTGCACCGGCAGTCGGCGATCGCGGAGCGGGTCGCGGTGAGCCAGGTCGCTCCGAGGTGGAAGCCGCGCTCGGCGAAGCCAGCCCCGCCGGGGTGGGCGTCGTGCACGAAGACGGTGGCCTCGCCCGTGTCGGGGTGCAGCGCGGTGGACAGCCCGCCGAGGTCCCAGCGGTCGCACGTCGCGAGCAACGGCAGCAGACCGATCGAGGCGTGCTCCGCGGCGTGCAGCGCTCCGGGCAGTGCTTCGAGCGTCACGCCCGCCTCCTCGAGCACGGACGCCGGCACGGTCCACCACACCGACGACGTGCGCAGCGTCCGCGGCGGCAGCTCGAGGTCCTCGTAGCCGAGCACGCGCAGGTCGGGCAGGTGCTTGCGGTGGAACCCGAGCACCTGCGACGTGACGTCGACCGTGCCGAGGTACCACGCGACCGGGCCCCAGTGGCGCTCGTCGTGCACGTCGACGATCGCGGTCGTGGACAGCCACTTGGCCCAGGTGCCGAAGTCGACGTCCCGGCGGGTCGCGAGCGCGACGTCGTCTGCCTGGTGCAGCTCGTCGACGACGAACGTCGCCCCCTGGTGCACGTAGACCGCGCCCGGGTGGAGCGTGGCGTCGGCCGCGGCGGCGTCGACGGTGCCGAGGACACGCCCGGTGTCCGTCTCGACGACGCGCACGGGGTTCCCGCCCGCGCCGCGCAGGTCGGTCAGCCGCGAGGCGGGCTCCGCATGCGTCCAGTACCAGCCCGACGAGCGGCGGCGCAGCACGCCGTTGGCGACGAGGTCGTCGAGCACGGCCAGCGCGCGGTCGCCGAACAGCGGGAGCTCCTCGGCGCGGATCGGGCGCTCGGCGGCGGCCGCGCACAGGTGCGGGGCGAGCACGTACGGGTTGGTCGGGTCGAACGCGGTCGCCTCGACGGGGACGTCCAGCACCGCCTCGGGATGGTGGACGAGGTAGGTGTCGAGCGGGTCCTCGCGCGCGACGAGGGCGACGAGCCCGTCGGCGCCCGCACGCCCGGCACGGCCGGCCTGCTGCCAGAACGAGACGCGCGTCCCCGGCCACCCCGCGATGAGCACCGCGTCGAGGCCGGAGATGTCCACGCCGAGCTCGAGCGCGTTCGTCGTCGCGAGCGCGCGCAGCGAACCGGACCGGATCGCGTGCTCGAGCGCTCGTCGTTCCTCGGGCAGGTACCCGCCGCGGTAGGCCTGGACCGTGGCGCGCAGCGACGGGTCGGCGTGGGCGACGTGCTCGCGCGTGGCGGTCGCGACCGACTCCGCCGCCCGGCGCGAGCGCGTGAACGCCAACGTCCGGCCGCCGTGCACGACGAGGTCGGCCAGGAGGTCGGCGACCTCGGCGGTCGCCGTGCGGCGCGGCCGGGTCTCAGGTTCGCCCGGGGTCGCCCACGGGTCCTCGTCCGGCAGCAGCGAGGCCCACGGAGTGCTCGCGTCCGGGCCGTAGCCGGGCAGCTCGGGCGGCTCCCACAGCACCACGGTCTTGCGTCCCGCGGGCGAGGCGTCCTCGGTGACGGACTCGACCTCGTGCGGGTCGACGCCGAGCAGGCGTGCGGCGCTCGCGGCCGGGTCGGCCGTGGTCGCGGAGGCCAGCACGAACGTGGGCGAGGCGCCGTAGGCCGCGGCCAGGCGGCGCAGGCGGCGCAGCACGAGCGCGACGTGCGCGCCGAACACCCCGCGGAACGCGTGGCACTCGTCGAGCACGACGTACTGCAGCGACGCCAGCAGCCGCGACCATCGCTCGTGCTGCGGCAGGAAAGAGAAGTGCAGGAAGTCCGGGTTGGTCAGCACGACGTCGGCGTGGTCGCGCACCCAGCGGCGCTCGTCGGTCGAGGTGTCCCCGTCGCACGTCGCGACCCGGACGTCGCGCACCTGCGCGGCGGTCAGCAGACGGTCGAGCGCGGCGAGCTGGTCGGCCGCGAGCGCCTTCGTCGGGCACAGGTACAGGACGCTCGCGCGACGTCGGGCGGACTCGATGCGGCCCGGGTCGAGCGCGGCCTCGGCCGCCCGCCCGCGCACCGCGCTCAGCGCGGGGAGCCAGTACGCGAGGGACTTGCCGGAGCCCGTCGACGTCGCCAGGACGGTGTGCCGGCCGGCCCATGCGGCCTGCGCGGCCTGCGCCTGGTGCCGCCACGGCGAGTCGACCCCGAGGGCGCGGTAGCCGCGCACCAGGTCCGTGTCCGCCCACGCAGGCCACGGCTCGCGCACCCCCTCGCGTGCCGGGACGTGGCGCACGTGGGTCGCGCGCTCGGCTCGTCGTCCACCGGCGAGCAGCACGTCGAGCAGCTCGTCGGACTCCACCCGACCATGCTCGCACCCGAGCGGCCGTGCTCCGGACGAGGTCCGTGAGCTCGCGCTCGCAGGTGTCGGGGATGAGGCGCCGACGAAGTGCCCCCGCGGGTGCGTCCCGGCGGGGGCACGGGCGGTCACCTGGGCAGCGTCCGCATGCGCCACACGGTGCCGAGCGCGGGGTCGCCGCTCGGGTGAGGGTCGACGTGGTCCACCGCGAACCCTTCACGCTCGTAGAACGCGGCTGCACGGCGGTTGGCGGCGACGTGCTCGACGAACAGCCGGTCGACATCCGGGGGGAGCCGCTCGACGAGTGCGGCGACGAGGCGAGGCCCGAGGCGGCTCCCGCGCAGGCCGGGCGCGACGTAGAGCTTGTAGACCACGTGGTCGTGGCCGGCCCGACCGTGCTGCGCCACCCCGACGACGCGACCGTCGCGCTCGGCGACGACGACGTCCCGAGCCGCGACCGCCGCGCCCACGTACTGCGGGCTCCACCAGCGGCGCACCTGCTCGTCGGCGGCCGCCGTGCCGATCAGCGGCGCGTAGTGGGCCCGTACGTGCGCCTCGCCGAACCCGCAGATGCCCGCCACGTCGTCCGCGACCGCGGCGCGGACCGCGACGTCGCGCGGGGTGAGGGCCCGTGCGTCGGGGTCGTTCGCGGTCATGGTTCTCCCACGGCGGGGCTGGGGCGGTGGCGGTCGGCAGGGCCGGCGCGGTGGTGCCGTGCACTCGACTGCGACGTGCGCCAAGGCTACGACGCGGTGCCCCGCGCGCCGGCACCTGCGAGGGTCGAGGGGTGGTCGGCGCTCGTCGCCGCATGCCCGGGCAGGGCCGCCTCGGCGCCCGTCGTGAGGGCCGGAGCGAGCCCGCGGACCGACACGCCGGGGCGTCCGGGTGAACTGCGCGCAGCGACACGCCGTGTCTTCGCGGCGCGGCCGCGCGCGCCACCTGCGGGCACCCGGTCCCCCGGGACCAAGGTCCCGGAGCGCCACCCGCCGTGGGCATAGAAATTCCCACATCTTGTGAACGTCCACCAAGCGCACCACTACATGTGGGGGTCGCGGTGAGATCATGAATTCGACGACGAAGGAGCGCACACCGCCATGTCCGAGCCCGCCGCGCAGGCCCCCACCCCGACCGCGCCCGTCACGGTCGACGTGGCGTCGTCGATCGACGAGTACCTCGACCGCAGCGACTGGCGCGTCAACGCCAACGCCAACCAGGGCTACTCGCTGGGCGGCCTGATCCTCAACACCGCGGGCAAGGTCGTCGCGAACTACTGGCTGTCCGAGGTCTACCCGGCGGCGGTCGGTGAGGCGCACCGCGAGGGCGACCTGCACATCCACGACCTCGACATGCTCTCCGGCTACTGCGCGGGCTGGAGCCTGCGCACGCTGCTGCAGGAGGGCCTCGGCGGGATCCCCGGCAAGGTCGACGCGCGTCCGGCGAAGCACTTCTCGGCGGCGATCGGTCAGATCGTGAACTTCCTCGGCACGATGCAGAACGAGTGGGCCGGGGCGCAGGCGTTCAGCAGCTTCGACACGTACATGGCCCCGTACGTGCGGACGGACAACCTGACGTACGCGCAGGTCAAGCAGGGCATCCAGGAGCTCGTGTACAACCTCAACGTGCCGAGCCGCTGGGGCACGCAGACGCCGTTCACGAACCTCACGTTCGACTGGATCTGCCCTGACGACCTCAAGGACCAGGTCCCGATGGTCGGCGACGAGCCGTGCGACTTCACCTACGGCGACCTGCAGCCGGAGATGGACGTCATCAATCGCGCGTACATCGAGATCATGACCGAGGGCGACGCCACGGGCCGCGTCTTCACGTTCCCGATCCCGACGTACAACATCACGCAGGACTTCGACTGGCACAGCGCGAACGCGGACGCGCTGTTCGCGATGACCGCGAAGTACGGCCTGCCGTACTTCCAGAACTTCATCAACTCGGAGATGAAGCCGGGCGACGTGCGCTCGATGTGCTGCCGCCTGCAGCTGGACCTGCGTGAGCTGCTCAAGCGTGGCAACGGCCTCTTCGGGTCGGCGGAGCAGACGGGCTCGATCGGCGTCGTCACCGTGAACTGCGCGCGCTTGGGGTACGTGCACGCGGGCGACGAGCCCGCGCTGCTTGCCCGGCTCGACGAGCTCGTCGAGTACGCCCGCACCAGCCTCGAGCTGAAGCGCGAGGTGATCGGCCGGCTGATCGACCAGGGCCTCTTCCCGTACACCAAGCGCTACCTGGCCACCCTCGACAACCACTTCTCGACGATCGGCGTCAACGGTCTCAACGAGATGATCCGCAACTTCAGCGGCGACGAGTACGACATCACCGACCCCCGCGGTCACCAGATGGCCGTGCGGGTCCTGGACCACGTCCGGGCCCGGATGGTCGACTTCCAGGAGGAGACCGGCCACCTCTACAACCTCGAGGCGACGCCGGCCGAGGGCACGACGTACCGCTTCGCCAAGGAGGACCGCGCGCGCTTCCCCGGCATCCTGCAGGCCGGCACGGACACCAACCCGTACTACACCAACTCTTCGCAGCTCCCGGTGGGCTTCACCGACGACCCGTTCGAGGCGCTCGAGCGCCAGGACGAGCTGCAGACGAAGTACACGGGCGGCACGGTGCTGCACCTGTACATGTCGGAGCGACTGTCGACCCCCGACGCCGCCCGTGAGCTGGTCCGCAGGTCGCTGTCCCGGTTCCGCCTGCCGTACCTGACGGTCACCCCCACGTTCTCGATCTGCCCGAACCACGGCTACCTGGCGGGCGAGCACCAGGAGTGCCCGCGCTGCGCCGAGGTCGGCCGCATGCAGGAGTGCGAGGTGTGGACGCGCGTCATGGGCTACCACCGGCCTGTGTCGTCGTTCAACGTGGGCAAGAAGGGCGAGCACGCCGAGCGCACGCACTTCCGCGAGTCCGTGGCGGCGCTCGCGTGACAGTCGCGTCGGTGGGGCAGCGTCCGTCGTCGTCCGACGACGAGCGGGCGCTGCCCCCTGCGCGCGGCGAGGCGGCCCCGCTCGGGACCGCGGGGGACGCCGGTCCCGCGCGGTCGGGTCCGCGGGGCGCGGCCGCGGGCCCCCTCCTGCCCGGAGTGGGTGCCGCTGCGGCGCTCACCCTCGGCGGCGGGCGCAAGGAGGCTTGCGCCGGTGACCTCGTGATCGCCGGGCTCACGCGGATGTCGTCGTGCGACTGGCCGGGCAGGCTCGTCGCGACCGTGTTCCTGCAGGGCTGCCCGTGGCGCTGCACGTACTGCCACAACCACGCGATCCTCGACCCGCGAGCGCCGGGTCAGGTCCCGTGGCGCGAGGTGCGCGAGCTCCTCACTCGTCGTGCCGGGCTCCTCGACGGGGTCGTGTTCTCCGGCGGCGAGCCGACGAGGCAGACGGCGCTGGCCGACGCGATGCGCGAGGTCCGCGACCGCGGGTTCGGCGTCGGCCTGCACACCGGCGGGGCCTACCCGCGCAAGCTCGAGCCGCTGCTGCCGCTCGTCGACTGGATCGGATTCGACGTCAAGGCGCCGCGGCACCTGTACCGCGCGATCACGCGCGTCGGCGGCGAGACGACGGCGGCCGACCAGGCGTTCGCGAGCCTGCGGATGGTGCTCGACTCGGGCGTCGACGTGCAGGTCCGCACCACGGTCGACCCCACGGTCCTGTCCGACGACGACGTCCGCGCCCTGACCGCGACGCTGCACGACCTCGGTGTGACGGACCACGTCCTGCAGGAGGTCCGCCCGGACGGCACCACCACCGAGTACCAGCAAGCCCTGGCCGCCACCCGCCACCCCTCCTGACCCCGCCCAGACCCCCGCCCCGTCCGCACCACCCGCGACCCAGCGTCTGCTCCGACTGAGAGTGATCGAGCCCGGAGCAGTCACTGGGTCGGCGAGTTTCTCCGCCGCGACCCAGCGCTTGCTCCGGTTCTGAGGCGGTGAGGCCGGAGCGATCGCTGGGTCGGCGAGCCTCCCCGCCGCGACCCAGCGGTCGCTCGGGGTCCCGGATCGGGCTCGGCGGACGAGACGCGCTGCCGGTTGGGTAAACACCTGGGCGGGTTGCGGCAGTCTCCTAGGTATGGGCACAGACGCGCCGACGAGCGCCGGGCGGGGCGACGCGCGTCGCGATGCAGCCGACGCCCGCGAGCTCGGCAGTCTCGTACGAGCGCGGCAGTCCGGGGTGCCGACCTCGCGCGCGAGTGCCGAGCTCGTCGGGGATGCGTCGGGTGAGCGGGGGACGCACGTCGGGGTTGCGTCGGGCGAGCGGGGGGCGCACGACGAGGTGGCGCAGTTCGTCGGTGAGCATCGGCGTGCGCTGCTGCGCGTGGCGCTCGGCATGTGCCGCGAGGCCGCCGCAGCCGAGGACCTGGTGCAGGACACCGCGGTGCGCCTGCTCGTGCACTGGGACAAGGTGCGCACCGCGCGGGTCCCGTTCGCCTACGCGCGCACCGTGCTCGTGCGGCTCTACCTCGACCAGGTGCGCGGCCGGGAGGCGGCAGTGGTCGCCTCGGGCGGTCGCGAGCCGGTCGCGCCCGACGAGTACGCGTACGTCGAGTCGGTCGACGCGGCCGTCTCGATGATCGCCGGCCTGCCGCCCCGCGCCCGCGCGGTCCTCACGCTCCGCTACATCGAGGACCTGGACGACCGCGAGATCGCCCGCGTCCTGGGCATGTCCCGCAGCACCGTGCGCGTGACCGCGCACCAGGCCTTGCGCCGCCTGTCCGTCGCCGACCCGAGGAGGTCGTGATGAGCGTCAAGATCACCGAGAAGGACTTCGCGGCGGCGTTCCGTGCGCAGGTCGACGCGGAGGCCGACGACCTTCTCGTGCGCGCCGCCGCCGGGACGAGCCCGCAGCACGGGCCGGCGGCGAACCCCGAGCCGGGGCGAGCGGACCCCGCACCGGCGCGAGCGCGCTCGGCCGACGAGGTCCCGCGGCGCCGGTCAGGGCGCCTGACGGTCGTCACAGCGCCAACGCCGGGGCCGGACGGGCTCGTCGGGCGCCGGCGGCACGGGCGGGCTGTCGCCCTGACAGCCGCCGCAGCCGTGACCGTCGTCGGCGGTGTGGCCGCACTGCTCGTCGGACCGCTCACGGACGACGGACCGGACCCGGGTGCGGCACCGGTCTCGGCCGTGAGCATCGTCCGGGACGCGGTCCCGGACGGGCCGGTCGTCGTGGGACGGCTCGGAGTGCTCGACGGGTGCCTGGCGATCTCGCCGGGCACGCTCGTGGCCGTGAACCCGCCGACGTGGCAGTGGGACGCGCTGCGGGGTGCGCTGACGTGGATCGCCAGCTCGAGCAGCGAGCCGTTCCGGATCGGCGACGACCTGCGCGTCGCGGGCACGCTCGTGCCTGCGAGCCAGCTCCGGGCCGACGGCGTCGAGCTCCCGACGTCGTGCGCAGACTTCGCGGGCGACGTGCTGCTCCTCGGCTCGCCCGTGCCGCGTACGGACGACGCACCCGCCCTCCCGCGCCTGGGGACCGGAGAGACGTCGTCGCCGCAGGGGTAGCGCCGCGCCCGGCGACGGACCGAAGCCGATCCCGGAGCGGCCTCGCCACGGGCGTGAGCACGGTGGCCGGTCAAGCGTCGCTCGACGTGGCCGGCGGAGCGGGCTGGCGCCCGGGCGCTTGGCCGTCGCCGGGACGCTCACCGCTCGACATGCCGCCGCCAGGAGCTCCGGGGCCGGCCATGCCTGCCGCGACCTCGCCCGCGGTGCCGGTGCCGGCGGTCGTCGTCCCGGCCGTGCCGCCGCGGCTGAGGGGCCCGGCGACCGCGTCGCCTGCGGTCCCGCCCAGGACCGCGGTGTACGTCGCGCCGTCGACCACGTCGGGGGACGAGTACACGACCGACGAGAACGGCTTGACCGCGGTCAACGAGGCGAGGACGTCGCCGTCGGACGAGACGACCTGCACGACGTCCCCGGCCGCGCCCTGTTGCGACAGCGTGATCCCGACGAACGACTGCGTGCCGCCCGACGGCGTCTGCGCCATGCCCGAGGACCCGACGGCGATGAGCTCGCCGCCCGTGATCTCGAACGTCCCGGCGTAGTCGAGCGAGCCGTTGCCGTCGTTCGTCGGGCCGGACACGACGACCGTCCCGCCGGTCATGGTCAGGTTCCCGTTGGAGTCCAGGCCGTCGCCCTGGGCGTCGACGACGAGCGTGCCGCCCGCGATGGTGACGGACACGTTCTCGTCGGCCGCCTCCATGCCGCCCCCGCCGCCGCCGAAGCCGCCGCCCTGCTGGGCCTGGTCGCCGGTCGCGGTCTCGTCGGCGGAGCCGTCGGCGGTCGAGCCGTTGAGGCCGTCGTCGCTGGTGACGAGCGTGATGGTGCCGTCCAGGATCGTGATCTCCTGGGCCTCGAGCCCCTCGACGGCCTGCGTCACGTCGAGCGTCCCGCCCGTGACCTGCAGCGCGTACTCGCCGTGCACGGCGTCGTCACCAGATGCGAGCGTCAGCGCCCCGCCCGTGATCGAGACGACCGCGTCGGAGTGGATCGCGTCGTCGGCCGCATCGACCGCCAGCGTGCCTCCGCCGACGACGACCGCCGCGTCGCCGACGAGGCCCTTGGGGGAGGCGTCGTCGGCCACGGTCGCGTCCGCGCCGCCGCCCGTGGTGATGTCCAGGGTGCCGCCTGCGACGAGCACGTCGGTCGCCGCGGTCAGGCCGTCGTCGCCCGCGGTGAGGTCGATCGTGCCGTCGTTCACCAGCACGTACCCGAGTGTCGCGTCCTCGTCGTCGTCGGACTTCAGCGCGTCGCCGCCCGCCGTGACGGTGAGCGTGCCGCCCTCGACGACGAGGTAGTCCTTGCCGCGGATCCCGTCGTCGACCGCGTCGACCGTGAGCGTGCCGGACGCGACGACCAGGCCGTCCTTCCCGACGATCCCGTCGTTGCCGTTGCCCGTGACGTCCAGCGAGCCGTCGCCGGTGATCGTCAGGTCACCCGCGCTGAACAGCGCGCCGCTCGCCTCGTCGTCGTCCGCGTAGGTGGTCGTGTCGGCGAGGCTGTTGTCGCTGCCGTCGGCGAGCACGACGAGCACGTCGTCGGCCTCGAGCACCTGCAGCGGTGACGTGGTCGAGCTCGTCAGGTCGACGCCGTCGAGGACGAGCGTCACGTCCTGGTCGGCGGCCGTGACGACGACCTGCCCGTCGGTCAGTGTCCCGGACAGCCGGTAGGTGCCGCCCGCGGCGATCGTCACGGTGTCGCCGTCGACGCTCACGGCGTCCGACGAGGACGACGACGATCCGTCAGCCAGCGTCACGTCGACCGCCGTGGACTCGTCGTAGGACGCGTCGACCTCGTGCGGTGCGGTGTTCTGGGCCATCGCGGACTCGACCGTCAGGTCCGCGTCGGTGGACGCCGGGACGGTCGTGCCGGTGCCGGTGCCGGTGTCAGCGGCGGTCGCGGTCGGGGACGTCGACGACGAGTCGCCCTGCGCCGTGCACCCGGCCAGGATCAGGGCGACGACGGTCGCGGGGACGGCCGCGCGGATCGCGGCTCGCTTCAGGGGTGTGCGCATGGGGTCCTCCTCGGACTCAGGCGTGGTCGTGGGCTCGGGCGGGTTCGGGGGCCGGCTCAGACGCCAGCGGTCAGGCGCTCGTACGGCTCGATGTGCCGGTCGAGCACGCGGCGCCAGGGGGTCAGCGGGAGCTCGGGGTGCAGCACGGCCATCCCCGTCCCGTACTTGGAGATGCGGACGGGCCGGTGGCCGTGGCGCCACAACAGCCGGTCGGTGACCGACGGCGACGCGCCGGTCTTGGTCTCGACCACGACGAGCGGACCGAGCGGGCGTTCGTCGCCGGTCTCGGCGTCGACCCACACCAGGTCGGTGTCGATCGTCGTCCGGGCGATCGCGCCCGGCCGTCCGCCGTCGACGAGCAGCGTGGTGCGGCGGTAGCGGTTGGCGAGCGTGGGGCGCAGCGGACCGTCGAGCGGGCGGTGCGGGCCGAGCGTGCTCGTCGTGAACGCCCGGGCGGCGTCGGTGAGCTCGTGCGCGGCGCCGTCGTGCGGCTGGCGGAGCTTGACGGTCGCGCCGCGTGCGCCGCGGGTCTTGACCTCGACGAAGCAGTCGCCCGAGTCCGCGTACGTGCGGGTGCGGACCTTGTACCGGCCTCGCCGACGGTGCGCCGCGCCCAGGTAGCTCGCGAGCGCGGGGGTGTCGAAGTACACCGACGCGTACTGCGACGTGCGGCGACCCTCGATCTCGAGCACCCGTGCGCCGTCGGTCAGGGGGAGCGTCGCCAGCGCGACCGCGGGGAGCACGTACTTGCGGTCGACGCGGGTCAGGAGCCCTGCGCCGGCCTCGTCGATGTCCGCGAGCCCGACTGCCGTGAGCGTCGCGAGGCGCCGCTCGAGGTCCGCCGCGCTCACCGCAGCGTCTCCGGCTGCACGCTGCCGGCCCGCTCGTACCCCGCTTGGTACCGCGCCCCCTGACGCTCGGCCTGCGGGTAGCCGGTGACGCCCGTCGCGCCCATCGGCTCGTCCGACGAGAACGGCAGCGTGCCTGCCGAGTACCGCACGTCGACGGTCGTGGTGTCGTTGACCAGGTCGAGCCGCTGCACGGTCGCGGAGTGCACCCGCCCGCCGAGCAGCCGTTCGAGGTGGGCGACGAGCGCGGTCTCGTCGGCGATCGCGCGGTCCACCACGACGATCTGCTGCCGCAGCCGGTCCAGCAGGCGCGGGCTGTCCGCGAACGCGACGACCGCCACGATCGCCACCATGAGCTCGACCCCGAGGCCGATCGACGTCGTGCCGAGCCCGCCGATCAACCCGAGCGCGAGCGCCGCGAAGTAGTAGGCGACCTCGTGCTGCGCGAGCTCGGTGGACCGCAGCCGGATGATCGACAGCACGCCGAACAGCCCGAGCCCGAGCCCCGCAGCGATCGTGCTCTGCGCGAGCGCCGCCGACACCGCGAGCACCCCGACGTTCACCGCGAGGAACGCCACGACGAGGTCGCGGCGCCGGTGCCGGGGCAGGTAGACGGCGAACGTGAGGACGAGGATCGCGACGAGATCGGCCGCGTAGAGGGCGTAGGGCGACACGTGGTGCTCCAGAGGTCGGGGCTGGGAACGACCTCGATTCAGCCAGCCTGACCTGGGCGAACACTGGGCGCCGGCTGGACCCCGGGTCCGAGTTCGTTGACCCTGCGTTCACGCCGACGCGGCTCAGCGGGTGAGCGTGAGGTGGGAGCTCGACATGAGCGGGCACCGGCGAGGGCGGCACTCCGGCGCGAGATCGGCAGTCCGGAGTGCCGACCTCGCGCAGGACTGCCGACCTCGCCGCCGCCGACCGCGCAGGGCTGGTCGACGTGGGAGTGCGGGTTCGCCTTCGACGAGGTCAGGGCGTGGCGAGCTCCACCGGGACGGGGCCGGCGACGAGAGTGCTCGGGGTGCCGTCGACGGTCACGCCCAGGGCCGCCCAGGTGTCGTAGGTCCCGGTGCTCAGCGGCCCGTCGCACCCCTCAGGGTCGCTGTAGGTGGTGCTGAACGTCGTGGACTCGCCCGGCTGGAGCGTCGTCGTGGTCGCGTCGTACATCGCGGTCAGGCCCATGCCCACCACCTGCTCGCCGTCCGAGAGCCCGGCACTCAGATGATCGGGCAGGAGAGTGACCGGGACGTCCCCGCTGTTCGTCACCGTGACGGAGAGCGCGCCGTCGGCCGGCGCCGCGGTCGCCTCGACGGCCAGCGGCGACTCCTGCGTGATCGCGGCCCACTGCGCGAGCTCGTCGGCGGAGGTGCCGCACGTCATCTCGAGCAGCCCCGGCATCTGGTCGTCGACGACCGCGTCGCCGGTGACCTGCAGCGGCCACGGCCCGGCCGCGGCGGACCAGTCGTCGGCGTCGGTCTCCCGCGCGCCGTCGGGACCCAGCGGCGTGAACGTCGACAGCGCCCAGACCTCGTAGTCGCCCGGCTCGAGCGGCGTGGTGTCGTCGGTGCAGCTCAGCAGGAGCGTCCCGGCGTCGAGCGGCGTCGACGCACCCGGGTCGAGCGAGAGGTCGATGCCGATGGCCTCGATGGGGCCGGGGCCGCCGACGACGACACCGTCACGCACCAGGACGACCTCGGGGTAGCCGGTCCGGGCGTCGATGTGCGCGGGGCCGTCGTTGGTGACCGCGAGCTGCAACGACAGGTTCTTGCCGGACGCAGCGGTGCGCGGCACCGAGCTCGCGCTGAGCAGCAGCGGCGCCGGGTTGGTCTGCGGGTCGGCGAGGTCGCGCAGCTCGTCGTCGGTGGCGCCGCAGGTCGTCGGGCCGGCGAGCGGCGTGCTACTCCCGGCGGGGACGACGACCTGGAGCGGCTCGCTGGTCGAACGGGCGTCGTGCAAGTCGCCCGGCACGTCGGAGCCGCGGGCCGCGAGGCCAAAGCGGATCGTCGAGGTCGCCACCAGCTGGTACGTGCCCGCGTCGAGGACGGCGTCCTCGCCGGTCTCGCACGAGACGAAGGTGCCCGCGAGGTCGACGTCCAGGGGGAACGGCTGCGGCTGCATGTCGACGGCGACGCTCCGGGCCTCCTCGAGCGACATGTCGTACGAGCCGTCGAGCACGGCGACCACCGCACCGTCGCGCACCAGCACGACGGACGTCGCGATCGAGCCACCCAGCGGGGTGCCGAGGTAGTCGGCGGCCTGCATGTCCGCGGTCGTGCTCACGGCCATGGCCCACCGCCCCTGCCGTGCGGGCTGGAGCGTGCCGGGGACGACCCTGGTCTCGACGACCCATCCGCCGTCCCCACCGTCGGCACCGACGACCCCGTCGCCCGCACGGATCTGTGCCGGCGACACGCTGCACTGCGCGGGCGCGTCCGCGGCGAGCCGCAGTCCGCCGTCCCCGTCCGCGAGGCGCGGCACGGCGACCGCGACGCCCGCGACGACGAGCGCGAGCGCACCGGCCGCGGCGGTCGTCCGACCGGCCCGACGACGCCGTGCGCGCGTGCGCACGAGCTCGACGGGGACCTCGTAGGCGCGGGCCGCGGCAGAGTGCTCGGCGGCCGACAGCGCGTCGGACAGGGGGTTGCGGGGCTGGTCGTGGTGCTCGGTCATGACCGGGTCCTCCCGGGGGTGAGCGGCACCGACTCGTCGTCCGGGAGCGGACCGAGCAGCGCCTCGAGCTTGTGACCTGCGGTGGACAGGTACCTCCTGACGGTGCCGTCGGCCAGGCCCATGCGGGCCGCGACCTCCGGCACGGTGAGGTCCTCGCACCAGCGCAGGACGGCGGCGGCGCGCTCCTGCGGTGCGAGCGTCGCCAGGGCGGCGCGCACGTCCAGCACGGCTCCCACCGCGGGTGCGGGGTCGCGTGCGGGCTCGTCGTGCCGGCCCAGCAGGTGCCGGACGCCCGACCACCGCTGGCGCCGACGCGCGTCGTCCAGGAACGTCGTCAGGATCGCGCGCCGCACGTACGCCTCGGCGTCGTCGGGCGTGAAACCGGCCCGACGACGCGCGAACGTGCGCACGAGCGCCTCCTGCACCAGGTCCTCGGCGGCGTGCGACTGCCCCGTGAGCAGGTAGGCGTAGCCGAACAGCGCCCGCCCGCGCTCGCGGGCCAGCGTCGCCAGCACGTCGTCGTCGCCCACACCGCTCCGATCGGTCACGAGGCCGGCGGTGCGCCGTCCTCATCAGCAGAGACGACGAACCCTCGCGAACCGTTGTAGTGCATGGCAAGGCTCATCCGGTCGTCCGTCACCATCAGCGCGACGAGCCGAGCCGCTTCGTTGTTCCCGCACCGGTTCGTCGGGTCGCACCGACGAACCGGTGCCGGACCGACGAAGCCAGCCGCCGGGACGACGAACCGGGTGCGACGCACCGGCACGGGGTGGGTCAGCCGGCGAGCGTGATCGCCAGGGGTGCGCTGCGGGTCAGCAGGACGCGCTCCGGGGAGGAAGCGGTGAACCGGGAGCCGTCGGGCTGGACCAGGGTCGGGTCGAGGACCAGGTACAGGACGGTGAGCTCGTAGTCGCCCGGAGGAAGCGGGTTGCCGTCGCACGTGGCAGACGCGTCGCCCGGCGACGCCAGGGTCACGTCCATCGGGACGGGCAGCCCCGTCGGCAGCACGACGTGCTCGAGGCCCGCGTCGCCGGGGCCGAGCTCGGAGCCCGCGACCACGACTCCGTCGCGCAGCAGCCAGTACGTCGCGTACGCGCGCGCGGTGCCGCTCAGGACGCCTGGACCCGTGTAGGTGACGGTCACGGGCAGGTGCCAGCCGTCGGGCGACGGCGTGATCCCCTGCTCGGGCAGGGTGGCGTCGACCCGGACGGGTGAGCCCTCAGGCCACTGCGGTGCCGGTTGCCCGCACACGGTCTCCATCCACCCGAGCGGTGGCAGTGCCGGGTCGGCGGTCGAGCTCGGGGCGGGGGTCACGTCCTCGGCGGTGCCGACGATCTCGAGCGTCCCGACGACCTCGTCACCGCGAGTCTCGCGGTCGAGCCGCGCGGAGACGAACAGCTGGTACGTCCCAGCAGGCAGGGGCGCCCCGGCCGACGAGCCCGCACCGTCGTCGCACACCGCGGCTGGCGTCCACGCCGCGACGAGGGTGTCCGAGGTCCCGTCGCCCAGCTCGGTGGCGTCGGCTGTTGCCACGACTACGCCGTCGAGCGCCAGCGCGAGCGTCAAGCCCTCCAGACGCGCACCTTCCTGCACGAGCCGCACGGACGTGAGCGTGCGCGCCGCGGTCCCTGAGCGCACCTCGTCGTCGAGGAGCGTGGTGCGAACGGTCGCGGTCGGAGCGTTGTCGCGCGTCGCGAACCACTGCGTGGGGTACCCGCACAGGTCGCCTGGCGCGCCCGGTGTGCTCCGCGGTGTGGGCAGGACGACCGGTGCCGTGCTCGCTCCGGCCGTCGCCGTCGGTCCAGCCGTGGCGGTCGGCGTGACCTGGCCCGGGACGACCTGGGGCTGGCGCAGGCCCACGGCGAGCGTCGAGCCGCCCACCCAGATCCCGACCGCCGCGACCGCGGCGACGCCGCCCAGCGCGAGGGTGCGGCGTCGACGACGCCCGTGCACGCGCGCCAGGACGACGTCGAGGTCCTCGAGCGGGCGTCGGGCGTGCGGGTCGTCGCCCAGGTCGTGCAGACGGTCGCGGAACTCGGTCATCGGGCACCTCCGTCGGGTCGAGCGGGCGGGCTGGTCTGCGGGCCGGTCTGCGGTCGTGCTCGCGGGCTCGGGTCGAGGTCGCGGCCCGGCCGCGGGCCGGCGGGGGCACGGCGCGCGACGACCGGCGTGACCTCGTCGTCGGCGTCCAGCGGGCCGAGCTCGTCCTCGAGCAGGCGCAGCGCGTCGTGCAGGTAGCGCTTGGCGGTGCCGACGGCCACACCCAGGCGTGCCGCGACCTCGGGGACGGTGAGGTCGTCGTAGTAGCGGAGCACCACGGCCGCGCGGTGCTGACGGCCCAGGACGTCGAGCGCCCGGCGCAGGTCGAGCCGGTCGTCGCTCTCGCCCGGGGCGGCGGCCTCGTCGGGCGTCGCGACGACGTGCCGAACCCGGTCGAACCGGGCCGACGAGCGGCGCTCGTCGAGGAACACCGTGAGCACCGCGCGCCGCACGTACGCCTCGGCGGAGTCGGGCGTGAACCCGCGCCGCAGGCGCCCGAACACGCGCACGAGCGCGTCCTGCACGACGTCCTGGGCCGCGGCGCGGTCGCCGCAGAGCAGGTGCGCGTACCCGACGAGTGCCGGTCCTCGTCGGTGCACCAGATCGGCCAGCAGCCGGTCAGCGTCGTCGTCGCGCACCGTGCTCCCTCTCCCGCTCGTCCGTCGTCGGGCCCGTCGCCCTCCTACCTTCTCGACGTCTGCGGCCACCAGGACCGTTGCCCCGCCGAAGGCGCGCGTCCACGTGGCCGTCACGCCGCGCCCGGACGGTGGTTACTCGCCCGTCACGTCTAGGACCTTGGGCCGTGGCTAGACTGCCCCATCGCGCGGCAACGGGGCCGTGCGGGAGGACGTGCAGGGGGTGCGTCCGAGGGTCCGAGGAGGGTGCATGGTCGAGCTCGGTTCCACGAGCCTGACGATCGTCGGGGTCATCGCAGCGTTGGCGATCGCCTCGCTCGTCGTCGCGGCGGTGCTGCGGCGGCAGGTGCTGGCGGCAGGCGACGGCACGGCGTCGATGCAGGAGATCGCCAGAGCGGTGCAGGAAGGCGCGTCCGCCTACCTCAACCGGCAGTTCCGGACGCTCGCGCTGTTCGCGGTGGTCGTCTGCGCGTTGCTGTTCCTGCTGCCGGGAGACGGCGGGGTCAAGCTCGGACGCTCGATCTTCTTCCTGGTCGGTGCGGCGTTCTCCGCCGCGATCGGCTTCCTGGGCATGTGGCTCGCGACGCGCGCCAACGTGCGCGTGGCCGCGGCGGCGTCGCTGCCCGGCGGACGGGCCGAGGGCGCGCGCATCGCGTTTCGGACCGGCGGCGTCGTCGGCATGTCGGTGGTGGGCCTCGGCCTGCTCGGTGCTGCGGGAGTCGTGCTGATCTACCGGGGTGACGCCCCCGCGGTGCTGGAGGGCTTCGGCTTCGGTGCCGCGCTGCTCGCGATGTTCATGCGCGTCGGCGGCGGCATCTTCACCAAGGCCGCGGACGTCGGCGCGGACCTGGTCGGCAAGGTCGAGCAGGGCATCCCCGAGGACGACCCGCGCAACGCCGCGACCATCGCGGACAACGTGGGCGACAACGTCGGCGACTGCGCCGGCATGGCGGCCGACCTCTTCGAGTCCTACGCCGTGACGCTGGTCGCGGCGCTCATCCTGGGCCGCGCCGCGTTCGGCGAGCAGGGCCTGGTGTTCCCGCTCATCGTGACCGCGGTCGGCGCGCTGGTCGCGGCGCTGGGCGTGCTGATCACGCGCGTGCGGGGCGCGGAGAGCGGCCTGACCGCGATCAACCGCGGCTTCTACATCTCGGCGGTCGTCGGGGTCGTCCTCGCGGGCATCGCGGCGTTCGTGTACCTGCCGGGCTCGTTCGCGGACTTCGTCGGCGGCACGGCGGACCTGTCCGGCCAGGACGGCGACCCCCGGCTGATCGCCACGGCGGCGGTCGCGATCGGCGTCGTCCTCGCGGGCGTCATCCTGTGGGTCACCGGCTACTTCACCGGCACGACGAGCAAGCCGACGCTCCACGTCGCGGAGACGACCCGCACGGGTGCGGCCACGGTCGTGCTCTCGGGCATCGGCGTCGGCTTCGAGTCCGCGGTCTACACCGCGGGCATCATCGCGGCGGCGATCTGCGGCGTGTTCCTCATCGCGGGCGGCAACGTCGCGCTGTCGCTGTTCCTCATCGCGCTCGCGGGCTGCGGCCTGCTGACGACGGTCGGTGTGATCGTCGCGATGGACACGTTCGGGCCGGTCTCGGACAACGCGCAGGGCATCGCGGAGATGTCCGGCGACGTGACCGAGGAGGGCGCGCAGATCCTCACCGACCTCGACGCGGTCGGGAACACGACGAAGGCCGTCACCAAGGGCATCGCGATCGCGACGGCGGTGCTCGCCGCGACGGCCCTGTTCGGGTCGTACGCGGACGCCGTGGCGACCAAGATCGCCGAGGTCGGCAACGCACCCGTCGACGACCTGGTCGCCGCGATGATGAACTACGAGATCATCAGCCCGGTCACGCTCGTCGGCGTGATCCTGGGTGGCGCGACCGTGTTCCTGTTCTCGGGGCTGGCGATCGACGCCGTGACCCGCGCGGCAGGTGCGATCGTGTTCGAGGTGCGCCGCCAGTTCCGCGAGAACCCGGGCATCATGACGCACGAGGTGCGGCCCGAGTACGGCCGTGTCGTCGACATCTGCACGCGCGACTCGCTGCGCGAGCTCGCGACGCCGGGTCTGCTCGCGGCGTTCGCGCCCATCGCGGTCGGGTTCGGTCTCGGCATCGGCCCGCTCGCCGGGTTCCTCGCAGGGGCGATCGGCGCCGGCGTGCTCATGGCGGTGTTCCTCGCGAACTCCGGCGGCGCGTGGGACAACGCGAAGAAGATCGTCGAGGACGGGCACCACGGCGGCAAGAACTCGCCCGCGCACGAGGCCGCGATCATCGGTGACACCGTCGGTGACCCGTTCAAGGACACCGCCGGCCCGGCGATCAACCCGCTCATCAAGGTCATGAACCTGGTGTCGGTGCTCATCGCCCCGGCGATCGTCGTGGTCTCGTTCGGCGAGGACGCGAACACGCCGCTGCGCCTGGGCATCGCGCTGGTCGCGGCGGCCATCGCGTTCGGCGCGGTCATCGCGAGCCGCCTGCGTGCGGCCCGCGTGGACCGGGAGGGTGCGCTCGCGCACGCGCTCGACGAGCCGGACAAGATCGCGGCCGTCTGATCCTCCGCACGACCTCGCACGAACCTCGCACGAACCCGCACGACCCGTACGCACGAGAGCGTGGCACCGCACCAGGTGCCGCGCTCTCGTGCTCCCGGTACGGGTTCGGGCGCAGGAGGTCTTGCGGGCCCAGGTGAGCGGCGTGGTTGGCTGGGGGCATGGCGACGGTGCTGGTGCTGGCGGGTGCGGGACGGTACAGCGACCCGTGGCACGACTGCGCCGCGCAGGCGGACGAGGTCGCGCAGGTGGCGCGTGCGCTCGGCCACGAGGTCCGCGTGCGCAGCACGCACCCCGCGACGTTCGACGAGCCGGGGCTCGACGAGTGGGCGCCGCAGCTGCTCGCGGTGGTCGCGGCGGGCGACCCGGCGCACCGCGCGGACCCGGGACCGGAGGCCGGCGAGTGGCGCCGCTTCCACGACGCGCGCCAGGCGCTCGTCGACGGCGGTGCCGCGGTGCTCGCGCTGCACGAGTCGTCGTACGCGTTCGGCGACGACCCGCGGTGGGCCGCGACGATCGGCGGCCAGTGGGTCGACGCCCGCTCGTGGCACCCGCCGTACGGCCCGGCGACATTCCGCGTCGTCGACGACGAGCACCCCGTCACCTGGAGCCTGGGCGAGGTCACGACCGAGGACGAGCGCTACGCCGACCTCGTGGTCGCCGACGAGGCGCACGTGCTCGTCGTCGCGGACGTCACGCCCGACGAGGCGCACGGGCACGGCACGGCGGGCGCGCACCCCGTGGTCTGGACGATGCCCGGCACGACGAGGGTCCTGTACGACGCGCTCGGCCACGACGCCCGCGCGCTGTCGAGCCCGTCGCGCCGGGCGCTGCTCGCGTCCGAGCTGTCCTGGCTCCTGCAACGCTGACGACCGAGGGGTGCCGATGAGAACCGGGAGGCGGCGGCTCGTGGCCCTGACCGCGGGCGCGGCGCTCGCGCTGGGCCTCGTGGGCTGCACGACGTCCGACGACGCGACGACCGACCGTGCGACGGCGGACTCCGCAACGGCAGACCGCGCGGCGACCGACCGCGCGACGCGCGGCGAGCAGACCGACGAGGCGACCCCCGCCGCCACGACCGGCACCGGGGCGTTCACGCACGTGTTCGACTTCGGCTCCAACCCCGGCGGTCTGAGCATGTACCAGTACCTGCCGGCCGAGCTGGCGGACCCGGCCCCGGTCGTCGTCGCGATCCACTACTGCTCGGGCTCGGCGCAGGACTTCCGCACCACGGGGATCGAGCAGCTCGCCGACTCGCAGGGCTTCGTCGTCGTCTACCCGCAGGCCGACCGGCTGGGCCACTGCTTCGACGTGTCCTCGACCGCGAGCCTCACGCGGGACGGCGGCGGCGACTCGCAGAGCATCGCGCAGATGGTCGAGCAGGTGCAGGGCGCGCACCACACGGACCCCGGGCGCGTGTTCGTGTTCGGCTACTCGTCGGGCGCGATGATGACCGAGGTGCTCTTGGCCGCCTACCCGGACGTGTTCGCGGCGGGCGCGGCGTTCGCGGGCGTCCCCGCGGGCTGCGCCGCGACGTCGGACCCGCCGCCGGGCCCGCTGCGCCCGGTCCCGCGCACGCCGGAGTGCTGGGGCGGTCAGGTCGATCACACGCCGCAGGAGTGGGGCGACCTCGCGCGCGCGATGGACCCCGCGTGGACCGGCCCACGACCACGCGTGCAGCTGTGGCACGGCACCGACGACGCCGTGCTGCTCTACCCGAACTTCGGCGAGGCCGTGGAGCAGTGGACGAACGTGCTCGGGGTCTCCGCGGAGCCGGTCTCGACCGTGGAGCTCGACGGCGGGTGGACGCGGACGCGGTACGGCGCGGACGGCGACCAGCCGCCCGTCGAGGCGTTCAGCCTGCAGGGCGGGACGCACACCTTCGCGGTGGACGTCGCGGCGATGGCCCGGTTCTTCGGCCTCGACGACTGAGCGAGCAGGCCCGAGACGGCCGGCCCGGGACAGGGGCGCAGCGCGGCAGGTGCGCGCGCCGCTCGGGGAAGATGGGGGAGTGGATGCTCCCCTGAACGCCCCGGACCTGGTCGATGCGCTGCGGGCCGACCTCGACGCCGTCGGGTACGACGTCGAGCACGTCGAGTCGGTGCTCGGCCCCGTGGCCGCGGGTGCGCTGCACCGCGCGGAGGTCGTGCCGGCGCTGCGCGCGACCGACACGGCGCTCGCGCTCGGCGGCGGCGACGAGGCGGTCGCGGTCCTCACCCGCCTGTTCGTCCTGGGCGTCTCGACCACGCGCGGCCGGCTGGACCGTGCGCTCGCCCGGCTGGGCACGGACGGCGCGCAGCGCCTCGGGCTCGTCACGACCGCGGGGCAGGCGCCCGACGACGAGGTGCGCGCACTCGTCGACCTGCGCCCCTACGCCGCCGTCGACGGCCGCGGCGAGGCGACCTGGTGGCTCGCGTCCGACCTGGGCGAGCTCGCGACAGGGGGCGCGCTGCGCACGGACCACGTGCTCGGGGTGGGCGGCGCCTCGACGACGCTCGCGCAGGTCACCGTGCGCGACGAGCGCGCGCGAGGCCTCGACCTCGGCACGGGCTGCGGTGTGCAGGCGCTGCACGCGTCGCGGCACGTCGGGCACGTCACGGCCACGGACATCTCGCGGCGCGCGCTGGGCTTCGCGCGGTTCAACGCGGCGCTCGCGGGGATCGGCGAGGACCGGCTCGCGCTGCGCGAGGGCTCGATGCTCGAACCGGTCGCGCACGAGCGGTTCGACCTCGTCGTGAGCAACCCGCCGTTCGTCATCACGCCGCGGCGCGCCGACGTCCCGTCGTACGAGTACCGCGACGGTGGCCGCGCGGGCGACGACCTGGTGCGCGACCTCGTCGTCGGGGTGGCCGACGTGCTCGAGCCCGGCGGCGTCGCGCAGCTCCTGGGCAACTGGGAGGTGCGGCGCGGCGAGCCGTGGGACGCGCGCGTGGGGCAGTGGCTCGACGCGTCGGGCCTGGACGGGTGGGTGGTCCAGCGCGAGCTGCTGGACCCCGCGCAGTACGCCGAGACGTGGATCCGGGACGGCGGCACCACGCCCGAGCGGGACCCCTCGGGGTGGGCGCTGCGTTACGGCGCGTGGCTCGACGACTTCGCGAGCCGTGACGTCGCGGCGGTCGGGTTCGGCGTCGTGACGCTGCGCAAGCCGCACGACGAGGCCGCCCGGGGCGCGCGGCTGCGCCGCCTCGAGGAGGTCACCGGGACGGTCCAGCAGCCGCTCGGGCCGGTGCTCGCGGCGTCGCTCGCGGCGCACGACTGGCTCGCCGCACGCGACGACGACGCCCTCGCGCGCGAGCGCCTGCAGGTCGCAGGGGACGTGACCGAGGAGCGGTACCTCACGCCGGGTGCCGCGGACCCGCAGGTCGTCCTGCTGCGCCAGGGCGGCGGGTTCGGACGCACGGTGCAGGTCGGCACCGCCGTGGCGGGGCTCGTCGGGGCGTGCGACGGCGAGCTCGCGGTCGGCCAGATCGTCGGAGCGCTCGGCGCGCTGCTGGGGACCGGCGCCGAGGCGGTCGCGGCCGAGGTCCTGCCGACCGTGCGCGGGCTCGTCGAGGACGGCCTCCTCCTGCCCGCCTGACATCACCGTTCTGCGGCATTCGCGCAGGCCAGAGCGCCGCGCTCCCAGTCTGCTCACAGGTCCGTCACATCCTCACCCCAGGTCCCTTCCCTACGTTCTGGCCCGGAACGTTCGGAGGAAGGGTGCAGATGTCTGCTCGGACAAGGCGTCGGTGGGTGCGCGTCTCGGTGTCCGCCGGCGCGGTGGTGGCGCTGCTCGCCGGCGGTGCGTGGTGGATCTGGTGGCGCGACGCCGGGCCGGCCGAGGCCGACGAGGTCACGACCCAGACCGTGCAGGCGAGCCTGACGACGATGGAGAAGTCCGTCACCGGCACGGGCACGCTCACCCCGACGGTCAACGAGAGCGTGTCGTTCGCGGTCTCGGGCACGGTGACGTCCGTCGCGGTCGCTGTCGGCGACACCGTCACGGAGGGTCAGGAGCTCGCGACGGTCGACACGCTCGAGCTCAACGCGGACCTCCTGGACGCCAAGGCGACCCTCGTCTCGGCGCAGGCGACGCTCGCGAACGCCGAGGACGACGACGACGGCTCCGACGTCGCGCAGGCCCAGGTCGACGCGGCGGCCGCACAGGTCGAGGTCGCCCAGGCGCGTTACGACGACGCCGCCGAGGCGATGGACGACGCGACCCTCGTGGCGCCCGCCGCGGGCCTGGTCACGAGCGTGGACCTCGAGGTCGGCGACGTCGTGACCGGCAGCGGCTCGTCGAGCGGCGGGGGCGGCTCGACGGGTGGGGCGTCCGGCGGGGCGGGCGGCACGACGAGCACGTCGACGGCCTCGTCGGCGCAGTTCGTGATCGTCGGGACGCAGGCGTGGGAGGTCACCACGAGCGTTGACGAGTCCGACGTCGCGCTGGTCGAGGTCGGCGACCAGGTGGAGATGACCTCCGACGACCTCACGGAGACGCTGTACGGCGTCGTGACCGAGGTCGGGCTGGTCTCGAGCAGCACGACGAGCGTGGCGTCGTTCCCCGTGACGATCGACGTGACGTTGCCCGAGCAGACGCTGCACGACGGCGTGAGCGTGGACGTCGAGATCATCTACGAGCGCCGTACCGACGTCCTGACGGTGCCGTCGCTCGCGGTGACGCGTGCCGACGACGGCACGTCGCAGGTCACGAAGGCCGGCGACGACGGCGCGACGCAGACCGTGACGGTCGAGACCGGGGCGTCGTCCGGCACCGTGGTCGAGATCACCTCCGGGCTGAGCGAGGGCGACTCGGTCGTCGTGCAGGTCGCGCCCGCCGGCCGCGGCAACGGCACCGGCGGAGGCACAGGGGGCGAGCAGGGCCAGTTCCCGGGCTCCGGCGGCAGCGACGGCCAGATGCCGCTGCCGCCCGAGGGCTTCGATTTCGGGGGCGCGGGCGGTGGGCCGCGCAATGGCTGACCTGTTCCCGCCCGCGTCGACGCTCGACGCCGGCCACCCGGACCCGGCGGTGGACCACCCCGTCATCGAGCTCACGGGCGGCCGCAAGACGTACCGCACGGGATCGATCGAGTTCGAGGCGCTACGTGGCGTGGACCTGCGGATCGACCGCGGGCAGTACGTCGCGATCGTCGGGCCGTCCGGCTCGGGCAAGTCGACGCTCATGAACGTCCTGGGCTGCCTCGACACGCTCACCGCCGGCGAGTACCGGCTCGCGGGCGAGGACGTCGCCCAGCTCGACGAGGTCGAGCTCGCGCAGGTCCGCAACCGGCGCATCGGATTCGTGTTCCAGCAGTTCCACCTGCTGCCGGCGCTGTCCGCGCTGCGCAACGTCGAGCTCCCGCTGCAGTACCGGCGCGTGCCGGCCGCCGAGCGTCGGGCGCGCGCCACCGAGGCGCTCGAGCGCGTCGGGCTCGGCGACCGCCTGGACAACCGCCCGGGCGAGCTGTCCGGCGGCCAGCAGCAGCGCGTGGCCGTGGCGCGTGCGCTCGTCGGCGACCCGGACCTGCTCCTGGCCGACGAGCCCACCGGCAACCTGGACTCCACGTCGACGCGCGACGTGCTCGCGCTGCTCGACGACCTGCACGTGCAGGGCCGCAGCATCGTGCTCATCACGCATGAGCCCGACGTGGCGCAGCGTGCGCAGCGCGTCGTGCACGTGCTCGACGGGCTCGCGCAGGAGGAGCGCCGGCCGTCGGCTGCCCGGCGGACGGAGGAGCGGGCATGACCTGGACCGAGACCCTACGGACCGGGTGGTCGGCGATCCGCAGCCACGGCCTGCGCTCGTCGCTCACCGTCCTCGGCATCCTCATCGGGATCGCGGCGGTCATCCTCACCGTCGGCCTCGGCCTCGGCACGCAGAAGGACGTGTCCGCGCAGATCAGCGCGCTGGGCTCGAACCTGCTGATCGTCACGCCGGGCTCGAGCACGTCGACCGACGGCACACGCGGCGGGTTCGGCTCGGCCGCGACGCTCACGCGCACCGACGCCGACGCTCTCGCCTCCGAGGTCGCCGCGCCGGACGTCGCGGGCGTCGCCGCCGAGAAGCAGACGAGCCTGTCGCTCGAGGCGAACGACACCAACTGGACGACGACCGTCACGGGCACGACCGAGCGCTGGCTCGAGGTGCGCTCGCGCGCCCTGTCGTCGGGCGAGTTCCTGACCTCGGCCGACGACGCCGAGCGAGCCGCGGTCGTCGTGCTGGGTGCGCAGACGGCGACCGAGCTGTTCGGCCGCACCAACGTCGTCGGCCAGACCGTGACGATGTCCGGGACGGACTTCACGGTCGTCGGCGTGCTCGCCGAGCAGGGCGCGAGCGGCGACGCGAACCTCGACGACCTCGCGGTCGTGCCGCTGTCGACCATGGCCGAGTCGCTCGTGGGCGGCTGGCAGCGCAACGCGCTGTCGACGATCTACGTGCAGGCCGCGTCGTCCGACCAGCTCTCGGCCGCGTCGCAGGAGGTCACGACGATCCTGCTCAACCTGCACGGTGCGACCTCGAGCGACTCGGCGGACTTCACGGTCGCGTCGCAGGACTCGCTGGTCTCGACGGCCACGGCCGTCTACCGCACGCTCACCGTCCTGCTCACGGGCATCGCCGCGTTGTCGCTGCTCGTCGGCGGGATCGGCGTCATGAACATCATGCTCGTGTCCGTCACCGAGCGGACGCGCGAGATCGGCCTGCGCAAGGCCCTCGGCGCGCCGCCGTGGGCGATCCGGCGGCAGTTCCTGGTCGAGGCGTCGGTGCTCGGCCTCGGCGGCGGTGTGCTCGGCGCGGCGCTCGGCATCGCCGCAGCCACCTGGCTGCCGGACCTGCTCGACACGTCGATCGTCGTGTCCGGAGCGGCCGTCGCCGGATCGGTCGCGATCGCGGTCGGCATCGGCCTCGTCTTCGGCGTGTACCCGGCGACCCGCGCCGCACGCCTCGCCCCCATCGACGCCCTGAGGGCCCAGTGACCGCGGCCCGCGCGAGAACCACCCCGACCGTGCGAGCGCCCCGACAGGAGAGATCCCGATGAACCCCCGACGCACGACCCGCCCGCTCCTCGTGCTGCTGACGGCGGCGACCACCGCGCTCACCCTCGCGGCGTGCGGAGGCGGCGGCAGCTCCGACGCCGCGACGCCGACACCGCAGAGCACCGCGACGCAGGGCACGGAGCAGCAGCCGCCGGACGCGCAGGGCCAGGGGCCTGGTGGCGGCGTGAGCGGTCAGGTCGTGCACGTCGGCGACCAGCTCATGCAGGTCCGCGACGACGACGGCCAGACCGCCGTGACCTGGACCGACGACACGACCGTGCAGGTCACGACGACCGCGGACCTGTCGGCCGTGACGGTCGGCTCGTGCGTGACCGCGACGAGCGGCGGCGGGCGTGTGCCGAGCGACGACGACGAGGTCGCGACGCCGTCGACCGACGAGGACCCGGTCGCCACGACCGTGACGGTCTCGCAGCCCGTCGACGGCGCGTGCGCCGCCGGCCCGGGCGGCGCGTTCGGGCCGGGCGGCGGCGTGCCGACCGACCTGCCCACCGACATGCCGAGGCTCGAGGGCGACGCACCCGGTGACCGGCCGACCGACCTGCCGACCGACCTTCCGGGCGGGGCCCCGGACGAGGGCGGCGGCGCGTCGGGCGGGATGCCGGGCGGCGCGTTCGGCGGCGTCACATCGGGCGCGGTGACCGCGGTCGACGGCTCGACGATCACGGTCGAGACGATCGCGCAGGACGGCACGACGAGCAGCGCGACCGTCACGGTCGACGACTCGACGACGTTCACGACCACGACCGCGGGCGACGCGAGCGCGCTCGTCGTCGGGCAGTGCGCGACGGTCCGCGGGACGGCCGACGAGAGCGGCAAGGTCGCGGCGACGAGCGTCGTCGTCTCGAGCCCGGGCGACGACGGCTGCACGCGCGGATTCGGGGGCCGCGGCCCGGGCGGCGCGCGCCCGGGCCAGGACGACCGGCCGGGCGGCCAGACCGGTGAGCAGACGGGTGAGCAGCAGGATGAGCAGGGCAGCGATGACTGACCGGCGCGGGCGTCCGCGGCGGCGGGTGCTGGGCGTGGTCGCGGGCGCGACCGTGCTGTGCGTCGCGGGCGGCGGGGTCGCGCTCGCGCTCGCGGGCTCCGACGCGACGCGCTACCGCACGGCGACCGCCGAGCTCGGCTCGGTCGCGCAGCAGGTCGCGCTCACGGGCACGGTCGCCTCGGCGACGCGCCGCGACGTGGCGTTCTCGGTCGGGGGCACCGTGGGCTCGGTCGAGGTCGCGGTGGGCGACGAGGTCGCGCCCGGCGACGTGCTCGCGACGATCGACGACACGGACCTGCAGCAGGACGTCGACGACGCGACCGCCACGCTCGCGGACGCCCAGCAGCGGCTCGAGGACGACCTCGAGTCCCAGACCACCAGCACGTCCACCGCCAGCACGTCCTCCACGGGTGTCAGCACGACGAACGCCAGCACGACGAGCGCCAGCACGACGAGCGCCACCACGACGAGCAGCGCCGCGAGCGCGAGCACGACGAGCGGCGCCGGAGAGGTCGGTGGGGTCGTTCCCGCGGCCTTCGTCGTCCCGACGAGTGCGTCCTCGCCGACGCCTCCCGGACCGGGCGACCCCAGCGACCCCGGCGAGGGCGAGCTGCCCGCCGAGGTGCAGGCCGCGCTCGACGACGTCGCGGCGGCGCAGGAGGACCTGCTGACGCGCTACGACGAGGCGTCCGACCTGCTCGCGGCGAGCGAGGACGGCCTCGGCGCGGCCGCGCTCGTGTGCCAGCAGCTGCTCGACGCGCCGAGCGGGTCGCCCGCGACGGGCGACGTCCTGACGCTCACGCCGGGCACGGTCGCGGCGGGGGGAGCGCTCCGCGTCGACGCGACCGGCACCGTCGCGGGCACCGAGTACCAGCTCGTGCTCGTGTCGTCGGGTGCGGTGCTCGCGACGCTGACCGCGTCGGGCTCGTCGTTCGCGACGGCCGTGCTGGTCCCGTCGGGCGTGCAGGGGACCGACGCGGTCGCGCTCGTCGGCCCGTCCGGGACCGTGTCGTCGACCTCCCTGACGGTGACCGCCGCGGACGCGACGTCGCTGCCGGACGCTCTCGTCGCGTGCCAGGGCGCGGTCACCGGCGTGCTCGGCGACCAGCAGGACGTCGCCGAGGCGCAGCGCGCGCTCCTGGACGCGACGACCGCGCTCGACGACGCGCTCGACGCCCTCACGCAGGCCGTCCGGAATGCGACGACGCCCACCGATCCCACGGACCCCACCGACCCGACGGACCCCACGCACCCGACCGACCCGACGCAGCCGACGGACCCGGCCCAGCCCACGCCGGGAGCCCCGACGACGCCGGCGCAGCCGAGCGACCCGTCGACGCCGGGTGACCAGAGCGGGACGCCGGGCGGCGGCGAGTCCGGCGGGTCGGTGGAGCGGGTCGCGACCGCGGCCGACGTCCTGGCCGACCGTGCCGCGATCGAGCTCGCGCAGGCACGGCTCGACGTCGCCGAGAGCTCGCTGCGCCTCGCGACGCTGACCGCGCCGATCGGCGGGACGGTCGCGGCCGTCTCGATCGCCGAGGGCGCGGCCGTCACGGCGTCGTCGACGTCGGCGCTCGTCACGATCATCGGCGGTGACGGCTACGCGGTCACCACCTCGGCGACGCTGAGCCAGGTGGACCTGCTCGCGGTCGGGCAGAGCGCGCGCGTCTCGGTCCGGACGACGGACGAGCCGCTGACCGCGCAGGTCACGTGGATCGGGCTGCTCAACACCGAGTCGTCGAGCTCGACGCCGTCCTACGCGGTCGACCTCGCGATCGACGCACCGGCGGGCGGCGCCGTGACGCTGTACGACGGCTCGTCGGCCGAGGCGACGGTCGCGGTCGCGGACGGCGAGCAGGTGCTCACGGTCCCGACGTCCGCGGTGCACGTCGAGGGAGGGACGACGACCGTGGACGTGCTGCGGGACGGCACGCCCACGAGCGTCGAGGTGACCACGGGTGCCGTGGGTGCCGAGCGCACCGAGGTCACCGAGGGCCTGTCCGCGGGCGACGAGGTGGTCCTCGCGGACCTGACGCGGACGATCGTCTCGGACGACGCGTCGTCGTCGGCGGGCCTGTCCGGTCTCGGTGGCGCGACGCCGCAGGACTCGAACCGGGGCCCGGGCGGCGGGCAGCCCCCGGCCGGGTTCACCGGCGGCGGCTTCGCCGGCCCGCCGGGCGGCTGAGCCACGGGTGGCGGCTAGGCAACGGAGGCGGCTGAGGGACCCGAGGGTCGATAGGCTCGCGCGCGTCGCCGTGTCCTGACCGCCACGACGACGAGGGTGCGCGGCGGACGAGCGGCGCGCGACGAGCTCCGGTGCGCCGGTGACGAGGGGTGGCACGACGATGACCGAGCAGCAGCGTGGCGGGACGAACGCGGCGGTCGCCGTCCTCGGCGGCGGGGTCATGGGCGAGGCGCTGCTCTCGGCGCTCCTGGCGGGGGGCTGGCCCGCGCACCAGGTCGAGGTCACGGACCAGTCGCCGGAGCGGGTCGAGGCCCTCGCCGCGCGCTACGGCGTGCGCGCCGGCAGCTCCAACGCGCAGGCGGCGCAGCGTGCCGACGTGGTGCTGCTCGCGGTCAAGCCGAACGTCGTGCCGGCGGTGCTGACGCAGATCGCATCGCAGCTGCGCGGCGGCACGCTCGTCGTGAGCGTCGCGGCGGGCGTCCCGATCGCGACGTACGAGCAGCACCTGCCGGCGGGGACGCCCGTGGTGCGCGTCATGCCGAACACCCCGGCGGTCGTGGGCAAGGGTGCGAGCGCGATCGCGCCGGGCACGCACGCGGGCGAGGGGCACCTGGTCCTGGCCGAGCGGATCCTGGCCGCGACGGGGCTCGTCGTGCGCGTCGCGGAGAAGGACCTCGACGCGGTGACCGCGATCTCCGGGTCCGGCCCCGCGTACGCGTTCTACCTGATCGACGCGATGGCCGAGGCGGGCGTGCTGCTCGGCCTGACGCGTGACCTCGCCACGCGCCTCGCGGTCGCCACGGTCGAGGGTGCGGGCGCGCTGGCTGCGCAGGGCGAGCACCCGGTGGTGCTGCGTGAGCGGGTCTCGTCGCCGGGCGGCACGACCGTCGCGGCGGTCGCCGAGCTGGACGCGCACGGCGTGCGCGCGGGCGTCGTCGCGGCCGCGCGCGCGGCCCACGACCGCTCGAAGGAGCTCGGCCGCTCCTGACGCGTGCCCGGGCCGCACGCCCGACGTTCCCCTGTCCGGGTGGTTCCGGGCGTGTTCGGGTCACGTTCAGGACACGGCGCTAGGCAAATTGTGAGCGCTCACATAGGGTCCATCGCGACGTTCCCATTCCCCTTGGGTTCCGCCACCGCGCCGGCAAAGCCGCCGGCCGACCGAAGGATGTCGATGACGATTCCTCGAGCGGCCACAGCCGCACTGACCACACTCGCGTTGACCGCGGGCACGATGGCGGGGCTCGTCCTGCCAGCGTCTGCCGCGGCCCCCACGCAGGACCTGATCGCGCACTACGAGTTCGACGAGACCACGGGTGCCACCGTGGTCGACTCCTCGGGCAACGGCCACGACGGCACCGTCGTCGGCACGCCCACCTGGACCCCGGCCGGCCTGCAGCTGTCGGGCGCCCCGTCCAACGCCAACTACGTCCGCCTCCCGGACGGCCTGCTGCAGGGCAAGGCCGCCGCGACCGTCTCGGTGCAGGTCAAGGCCGACGACGCCGCCAACACCACCGACAACTTCCTGTGGAGCTTCGGCGGCGCGTCGCAGAGCAGCGGCTCGGGGACGGGCAACTGGTTCGTCGGCCCCAAGAACGCGCTGCGCACCACGGTCACGCCGAGCCACTGGACCGGTGAGCAGAGCGCGACGTGGACGGGCAACCGGCTCACGCCGGGCAAGTGGCAGAACGTCACGGCCACGATCGCCCCGAACGACGGCGTCGCGACCTCGACGCTCAAGCTGTACGTCGACGGCACGCTCGTCGCGACGAACCCGGCCGTCACCACGAGCCCGGCGACGCTCGCGGACCACACCCGCAACCGCCTGGGCGGGTCCGCCTACGACGGTGACCGCGGCTTCCCCGGCACCTACGGCGAGACGCGCGTCTACGGCACGGCCCTGACGGCCACCGAGGTCGCCGACCTCGTCGCCGAGGACGGCGCCGACGCCGCGGACAAGCTCCTCGCGGGCCTCGACCTGGGCAGCACGTCCGCGGTCGTGTCCGACCTGACGCTCCCGACCGGCGGCCTCACGTGGACGACGAGCGCGGCGGGCGTCGTGACCGCGGGCGGCGTCGTGACGCGGCCCGCGCAGGCCCAGCCCGACGCGACCGCGACGCTCACGGCGACGGCGACCGTCTCCGGCCAGGTGCGTACCCGCACCTTCGAGATCACCGTCAAGGCCCTCGCCGCGGGTGAGGACCCGATGCCGGCGACGTCGGACCTGCGCTCGTGGTTCCCGCTGAACACCTCCTACCCCGGCACGCCGGCGTTCGGGACGACGACGTTCGTCGGCGCGACGAACACCCCGGTGTGGACCTCCACGCACGTGGACCTCACGGGTGGCGGCTACATCGCGAACAACTCCGCGGCCGGGCTCGGCCTGACGACCTCGTCGACGTCGTCGTTCGACGCGTACCTGCCGTCGAACGCGACCGGCACGGTGAACAGCACGCTGTTCACGATCGGGAGCAACGCGACCACGAACAACCTCTCGCTGCACCCGTTCTACTCCGACGGCAAGCCCGCAGCGGTCATCCGCATCGGCAATGCGGTCGTCGCGACGGCGCAGCTCACCGCGCCGTTCCCACGCGACGTGTGGACCCACGTCTCGCTCGTGCTCGACGACACGGCGGACACCCTGACCGTCTACCTCGACGGCGTGCAGGCGGCCCAGGCGACCGGCGTCACCGCGACCGCGGCGACGATCGGCACGTCGGTGCTCCGCTTCAACCGCGAGGGCTGGGGCTTCTCGAACCTGCCGGCCAAGTTCCGTGACCTGCGCGTCTACGCCGCGGCCACGCCGGCGTCCGGGGCCCGTGCCCTGGCTCGCCAGAACGCGCAGTTCGCGTTCGACCAGCTCATGGCGTCGATCGCGATCCCCGCGCTCGCCACGAAGGACCTCACGCTGCCGGCGTCGCCGTCGGTCACGTGGACCTCGTCGGACCCGGCGGTCGTCTCCACGTCGGGCGTCGTCACCCAGCCCGCGCCCGGCCAGCCCGACGCGGAGGTCACCCTGACGGCCGCCACGAACCGCGGCGGTCTGGCGCTCTCGCGCGAGTTCGACGTGACGGTGCCGGCCGCGCTCTCGGCCGGCGAGAAGGTCGCCGAGGACGCTGCCGCGCTCTCGGTCCTGCACGCCGACAGCATGCGCAGCATCACGACGCTCGCCGACGCGGGCGCGGAGTTCGGCTCGGACATCACGTGGAGCACGTCGGACGCGACCGCGGTCGCGCTCGTCACCGACGACGGGACGGTCTACGCCGACCCGCAGCGCGCCCCGTACGGCTACGACGCGCGCACCGCGACGCTCACGGCCACGCTCGAGCTCGACGGCGCCACGCTCGACGTGCCGTTCGACGTCACCGTCCCGGCGATGCCGCGTGCGGTCGACGACGAGGGCTACGCGTTCGCGTACTTCACGGCCAACACCGTCGCGGGGGAGAACATCTACTTCGCGGCGTCGGACGGCAACAACGCGCTGGCCTGGGACACGCTGAACAACGGCAACTTCGTGCTGACGTCCCAGTTCGGCGAGAAGGGCCTGCGGGACCCGTTCATCATCCGCTCGCACGAGGGTGACAAGTTCTTCCTCATCGCGACCGACCTGTCGATCGGCCGCAACGGCGACTGGGGCCGGGCGCAGCAGTCGGGCAGCCAGTACATCGAGGTGTGGGAGTCCACGGACCTCGTCAACTGGTCGCAGCAGCGGCACGTGAAGGTCTCGCCCGACACGGCCGGCATGACCTGGGCACCCGAGGCGTACTGGGACGACGAGCGGGGCGAGTACGTGGTCTTCTGGGCCTCGCGCCTGTTCACCGACTCGACGCGCACGACGTGCATCACGACGGCGAGCGGCGCCGGCTGCTACGCCCGCATGATGTACGCCACGACGAAGGACTTCGTGACGTTCTCCCCGGCGCAGCTGTGGCAGGACACGGGCGCCGCCCGGATCGACACCACGGTGCTCAAGGACGGCGAGCACTACTACCGGTACACGAAGGACGAGGGCGGTCAGACCGGCTGCGTCGACATCATCGCGGAGCGGTCCACGTCGCTGACCCAGGTCACGACGAAGGCCAGCGCGGAGGCGAACACCGGCTGGACGCGCGTCGCGTCGTGCGTCGCGCGGAACTCCGGGTTCAACGCCGCGGTCGAGGGCCCGACGGTCTTCAAGGCCAACCCGGGTGACACGTCGCCGTACGACTACTACCTGTACCTCGACAACTACGGCGGCTCGGGCTACTTCCCGCTCGGCACCAACGACCTCGCGTCGGGCACGTGGACGCGAGCGACGGGTCAGCTGCCCGGCCAGCCGCGCCACGGCACGGCCATGCCGGTCACGCTCGACCAGTGGCAGACGCTCACGGGCGCGACGGTCGAGCAGACCGCCACGACCTCGGCGCTGACCTTCTCCAAGGTGACGCGGCAGGCGTCGGCGACGGTCACCGCCACCGACGGCTACCAGGTCGGCGGCAAGGTGACGTTCGCGCTCGGCGCGTGGTCGACGACCGTGCAGCTGACGCCCGCCCAGGGCAGTGCGACGGCGACGGCCACCGTCCCGGCGGACCTCCTCGGCGAGCTGACGGCGACGTTCTCGGGCACGGCTGAGCTCGCCGCGGGCGCGCCCGCGACGTTCGAGGTCACCCCGGCGCAGCCGACGGGCCTGGAGCTCACGACGCTGCCCACCACGAGCTACCTGGTCGGCGACGCCCTGAGCCTCGTGGGCCTCGCCGGGACCGTCACGTTCGACGACGGCACGTCGCGGACGATCGGTGCCGCCGACGTCACGGCCACCGGGTTCAGCTCGACCTCGGCGGGAACGCGCACCGTCACGGTGTCGTACACCGCCGAGGGCGCCACGGTGACCGCGACGTACGTGGTCACGGTCGGGCTGGTGCCGGGCACGCCCACGGCGCTCGCGCTGACGACGCTGCCGAAGACCGCCTACGAGATCGGTGAGGCGCTGAGCCTGACCGGGCTCGTCGGCACCGTCTCGCTCGCGGGTGGCGACACCGTCACGGTGGGGGCGAACGACGTCACGGCGACCGGCTTCAGCTCGGCGACGACCGGCCGCAGGACCGTCACCGTGTCCTACACGGCGATGGGCGTGAAGGTCCGGGCGACCTACACGGTCACGGTCGTGAAGGCGGCGTCCCGCACGACGCTCACCGCGTCGGCGACGTCGGTCGCGCACGGCGGCAAGGTCACGCTCAAGGCGAAGGTCACGAGCGCGATCAAGCCGACCGGCACGGTCTCGTTCTGGTCCGGCGGCAAGCGTCTCGCCACGGCGAGCCTGTCCAACGGGTCGACGAGCGTGAAGGTCACGCTCAAGGGCGTCGGGACCAAGCGCATCACGGCGGTCTACAACGGCGCGGCCAAGGTGGCCACGAGCTCGTCGTCGGCCGTGACCGTCAAGGTGCGCAAGGCGAAGGCCACGTCGATCGCGGTCACGAGCTCGACGTTCACCAAGGGCACCCGCCCGCAGGTGGTCGTGCGCGTGGGCAAGCTCGACAACGGTGCGTACCCGGTCGGCAAGGTCGCGATCCGCTACGGCGACGCGACCAGCACCGTCACGCTGCGCGCCTCCGCCCAGGGGGTCGTGAAGCTGACGCTGCCGAAGTCGCGCACCACGGCGATCAAGGTCAAGGCGACCTTCCTGCCGAGCGACCCCGCGAACGTGGCGTCGCGGACGTCGGCCTGGAAGACCATGACGCCTCGCTGACCGAAACCCACAGAAAGTGCCGAGCGCGGTCGTGATACGGCCGCGCTCGGCGCATTCTGGCGGCGCTCAGCCGGAAGACGGAAAATCCCGAAAACCATTGCGGTCCCGCCTCGCCGATGGTTGACTTCGGCCACCGGCGTCTTCGTCCCTCACCGAGAGGCCGGCGAACGACTCGTCGCAACGACGCGGCCGCAGTTGGGCAGCGCCTCGCCGTGACGAGAAAGCCACACGTTCCCGAACGAGAGGACTGGGTCATGCCGCGCTCCACGAGGGGCTCAGCACGTCGATCCACCACCCGCAGGAGACTCGTCGCCGGCAGTGCTGCCGCGGCGGTCGTCGCCTCGTCGATCGTCATGCTTCCCACGGCCGCCCACGCGGCCGGCCCGGTGCTGCCGGGCAACGAGTCGGACATCGGTGTCTACACGAACGGCGAGAGCCACGTGATGGACATCGGTGACCCGACCTACAACTACGAGTCCGAGGTCGCGGCCCTGCTCGAGCCCGGCGTGCCCTACACGGCCGACTCGATGCACCAGAGCATCTTCGAGAAGGACCTCGCCGCAGGCCAGAACGACTTCTACCTCGACCGCGTGCTCGGAGTGCGGGGCGCGATGGGCGCCAACGTGCTGCAGACCCGCGGGCGCAGCCTGTACATGCGCGGCGCCTCGAACGCGAACTTCACCACGATGGGCTTCGCCGGCTCGGCGTTCGCGGGCGGCCCCAACAACCTCGGCAACTTCTACACGATCACGGTCCCCGGCCAGACGATCTCCGAGGTCAACGCGCAGCGCTTCAACGCGCCGAGCCACATGTCGGACCGCTACACGATCGGCACCACCGGGGTCAGCGCGGACCTCAAGAAGTTCATCACGTACGACAACGTGGCCGTCACGACCCTCGACCTGACGAACCCGGGCACCGAGGACGTGACCTTCACGGTCCGTGCCGCCTCGCCGATCGCGACGGGTACCACCGACGCGGACGACGAGCTCGTCGGCACGCGCAACCTCACGTCCGGCTCGAACAACGGCCTGGTCGACACCGCGTGGAGCAAGATCACGGTCGGCCTCAAGGCCGGCGGCTTCACGCCCAACGGCACGAGCCTCGAGCGTGAGGTCACGGTCCCGGCCGGCGGCGACCTCGAGCTCTCGGTCGTCGGCGTCCTCTACTCGGACGACCTGCCCGAGTCGAAGGCCAGCTTCTACGAGTACGCCGCGATGGGCGCCGACGAGGCGTTCTCCACCGGTGTCACCGAGTTCCACCGCCGGTGGGCGCAGGACATCCCCTACATCGACGTGCCGTCGCCGGCCGTCGAGAAGGCGATCGTCTACCGCTGGTGGGGCGAGCGCTACAACACCCTCGACACCAACTCGTCGGGCTACGTCTACCAGTACCCGACGACGATCGAGGGGGTGAACCTCTACCAGAACTCGGTCGTCCTCACGCAGCCCATGCACCTGCAGGACACCAAGTGGATCCGCACGCCGTACCTGGCGTACGGGCAGATCCTCAACATGGGTGAGCTCTCGGGCTCGTCGGCGTTCCTGGACAGCCCCGGGCACACGAGCTGGAACAACCACTACTCGCAGTACACCGGCACCGCCGGCCTGGAGGCCTACAAGGTCCACGGTGGTGGCGCCGAGATCGCCGAGCGCTTCGCGAGCTACTTCAAGAACGACGGCATCGGCCAGCTCGAGCACTACGACGGCAACGACGACAACCTCATCGCCTACGACACCAACTACATGCCGGGCAACGACTCCGACGCGATCAGCTTCGGCTTCCCGAAGGCGAACGCCACGGCGCCGGGTGCGCGCACCATCGAGCGCCCCGAGTCGGCGTACGTCTGGGGCGACTTCAACGCGGCCAAGGAGCTCTACGAGATCGCCGGCGCCGACGCGTCGGTCGTGACGGAGATGGGCGACAAGGCCGACGACATCCGCGACGCGATCCTCGACCGCCTGTGGAGCGAGGACATGCGCATGTTCCTCGCCGGCACGTCCCACGGTGCGGTCTCGGGCGCGTCGTCGAACGGCAAGGCGAACCCGCTGCCCGTCGAGGCGCGCGACCTGATCCCGGCGAAGGAGTCGAACCTCTACGACGTCTACGCCGAGAACCTGATCCCGTTCGAGGACGCCGACCAGTACGTCGACGGCTTCCGCTTCCTCAACTACGGGGACAACTTCCCGATCTTCCCGTTCTACACGGCCAACCAGTACGACCGGGCGGCCTACGCGATCGGTGGGTCGAACAACTTCTCGAACATCAACTTCACGGTCCAGTTCCGTGGCGTGCGTTCCGCGCTGCGGCACTACGACCCCGACCACAAGTACGTCACGCCCGAGTACGCCGCACGCCTGCTCGACTGGATGGCGTGGAGCACGTACCCGAACGCGGACCTGCGCGTCCCGAACCAGGCCGAGTACTACTCGAACTGGAACCCGACGACGAAGACGTACAACCGCAACAACCCGAACCACATCATGCTCGGCAACATGAACTACATCTACGTCGAGGACATGGGCGGCATCCAGCCCCGGTCCGACGACAAGGTGGAGCTCTGGCCGATCGACCTCGGGTACGACCACTTCATGGTCAACAACCTGCGGTACCACGGCAAGGACGTCACGATCGTCTGGGACGAGGACGGCAGCCACTACGGCCTCGGTGCGGGCTACAGCCTGTTCATCGACGGTGAGCGCAAGGCCGCCACGGACGCCCTGGGCCACTTCGTCTACGACCCCGAGGCGAACACGGTCGACGCGATCGACGACGTCGAGGTGACGTTCGTCGCCGCGGCGGGCGCCGACGTGCCGACGGCCGTGGACACCGCGATCGACGACGACCGCGTCGTCAGCTACCTCAAGACCGCGGGCATCGACCTCGAGGAGTCGGCCACCAACCTGGCCGCCACCGCGACCCTGTCGTCGTCCGCGACGCAGGACGGACCCCGCTCGACGCCGTGGCGCAACTTCCACACGCCGGGCTGGAGCACCTCGTCGATGAACTACACGCCGGGGGCCATCGCGACCACCGAGCGTCCCGTGTCGCTGGCCGCCGTGAACGACGGCGAGACGGTCAACGAGCCCTACTGGGGCAACCACGGCACGGGCGACACCAGCGGCTACGTCGAGCTCGACCTGGGTGCGGCGAAGTCGTTCGACAACGTCAAGGTCTGGTTCGTCAGCGACCGGCAGGCCGGCGGCTACAAGGAGCCGGCGAAGTACCAGATCCAGGTGCCGGACGGCGAGGGCGGCTGGACGGTCGTCCCAGACACGTTCAAGGCGCCGAAGATCACCGGCCCGAAGTTCAACGAGGCGCTGTTCGAGACGGTCACGGCCGACAAGCTCCGTGTCACGTTCACCAACAGCCCGGGCTTCGCCACGGCCATCTCGGAGATCCAGGTCTTCGACTCCGGCCGCGACGTCCCCGAGGTCGTCAACGACGCACCGACGGTCACCGCGACGCGCGACACGAGCAAGGACGGCAACCTGTCGACCACCCTCGTGGCGACCGTCACGGACGACGGCATCCCGGACGAGGGCGAGCTCACCTACGGCTGGACCACGGTGTCCAAGCCCGAGGGTGCGGCGGTCATCTTCGCGAACGACCGCGCGCTGAGCACGCTCGTGACGGGCACGGTGGCGGGCGAGTACGTGTTCCGCTTCACCGCGCACGACGGTGAGCTCACGACGACGCGCGACGTCACCGTGACGCTCGCGACCAAGGAGATGGTCGCCGAGTTCGGCTCCATCGCGACCATCACGACCACGGGCACCGCGTCGTGGGAGGACCACACGAAGGTCAACCTCCCGACGACCCCGACGAGCTCCAACCCGGGCACCAACCAGGGGTGGGGCACGTGGGGTCTGCCGAACAGCGGCCTCTCCGTGGCCGCCGCGGCGGCGATCACGTACACGTGGCCCTCGCCGGTGCTCCTGACGTCGACCGACATCTACTGGTACGACGACAACGGCGGCACGCGCATGCCGCGTGCCGACACGTGGGCGCTCGAGTACACGACCGACGGCACCACGTGGCAGCCGGTCACGCTGACGAACGGCTCGACGTACGCCGCCTCGCTCGTCCGCAACCGCTACAACCACCTCGACTTCGAGGCGGTCAAGGCCACGGCGCTGCGCGTCCGGATCTTCGGTCTGCAGGGTTCCGCGGGTGGCACGGGCATCGTCCGCTGGCGCGCGAACGGCGACACGGTCGACACCGTGGCGTCCCCGGTCATCATGCGTACGCCGACCGGGACCGTGCCGGAGCTCCCGGCCGAGCTGGACGTCGTGTACTCGGCCGGCGAGCGGGACGTGCTCCCGTTCGCGTGGCAGGAGATCACGCCGGACATGGTCGCCGAGACCAACGTCGAGCCGTTCGTCGTCTACGGGACGAACTCGGCGTACGGGCTGATCGCGGAGGCGCGCATCTACGTGCGTCCCGAGAACTCGACCGGCGGCATCTCGATCCAGGGTGCCGAGCAGTTCGCGCAGACCGTCTGGCAGGGCGAGCAGCCGGTGCTGCCCACCCGCGTCGCGGTGTCGTACAACGACGGCTCGCGTGACAACCAGGCGATCGGCGTGGACTGGGACTTCGACGAGGAGATCGTGAACACCCCCGGTGTCCACGAGATCCGCGGTGACCTGGTGCTGCCGGACTACGTCAGCTCTGCGGGCACCGTGGCGACGACCCTGACCCTCACGGTCAAGGCACCGCCGTCGGTCGAGTCCGTCGCGGTCGTCCCGGCGTCCACGCGAGCGCTGGCCGGCACCACGGTCCAGCTCGAGGCTGACGTCACGACGGTCTCCGAGGCGAGCGCCGAGGTCACCTGGACCGTGGCGGGCGCCCAGTCCGCCGGCACCACGGTGAGCGAGACCGGTCTGCTCACGATCGCCGCCGACGAGGCTGCCGCCCCGCTGACGGTGACCGCCACGAGCGTGTTCGACACCTCGAAGTCGGGCTCGGCGACCGTCACGGTCGTCACCCCGCCTCGGGTCGAGGCCACGCTGCCGGCGGGTGTGAGCCTGCTGGACGGCTGGAACGACGAGCCGTTCGAGGTCACGCTCACGACGGCCGCTGACGCGACCGTCCAGTACCGGCTCGACGGTGGGCAGTGGACCACGTACACGTGGCCCGTCGCCATCGACGAGGGCCGGCACACGCTGGTCTACCGGGCCCTGTGGGAGGGCGCGGTCGTGGCCGGGTCGCAGGAGACCTTCGTCGGCGGTGTCGACGTGGTCGGCCCGACGACGACGGCGACGACGACACCGGCCGACGGCCGGGGCACCGTGCTCGAGCCGGTCACGGTGGTCCTCACCGCGACCGACGAGGGCGTGGGCGTGTCGCACTCGCAGTACCGGATCGCTCCGGAGCTCGCGTGGCGCAACGCTCCCGCCGAGGGCATCGTCCTCGACGAGGCCGGCACGTCCGTCGTCGAGTTCCGGTCGCTCGACCGGTTCGGCAACGTCGGCGCCACGGGCTCGACCCAGGTGACGATCGAGGCCGCGAACGACCTCGCCCGTCTGGTGCTCACGGCCGACAAGTCCGCGATCGCCAAGGGTGACCCGATCGGGGCGCGCGTCGAGGGCTTCGCCCACGACGGCACCTCCGTCGGCGACCTCACGTCGGACGCGGTCATGACGACCGACATCACGACGGTCTGGGAGAACGGCACGTCGACCTTCAGCCGGTACCGGTACGCGCTCACCGCGACGTACACGTGGACCGACGAGCGGGACGTCGTCCGGACGCTCACGAGCAACACCGTCACGGTCGAGGTCTTCGACGCCCAGGCCCTGCTGGCTGCGATCAGCGGCACGCCTGCCGTCGGTGAGACCCTGACTGCGATCACGCTGCCCGACTGGCCGACCACGTTCCAGTGGCTGCGTGACGGGCGTCAGATCGAGGGTGCCACCGGTGCGACCTACACCGTCACGGCCGACGACGCAGGCTCGAGCCTGAGCGTGCGGGTCGACGTGGCGGCGGCGGAGTTCACGACGTCGAAGACGTCGGAGGCCGTCGAGGTCGCCAAGGTCGCGCCGGTGCTGTCCGCTCAGCTGCGGGCTGCCTCGGTGCCGACGACCGGAACGGTGACGGTCGACGTGACGGTCGAGGCCGCGGGCATCAGCTCCGCGGGTGGCACCGTGACGGTCGTGGCGGGCAACCGCAGCGCGACGGGCACGGTCGTGGCGGGCACGGCGAGCATCCAGCTCCCGGCTCCCGCGGCGGGCACGCACGCCGTCTCGGTCGTCTACCACGGCACGAGCCAGATCGCGCAGGCCACGGCCGACGCGGGCACGCTCACGGTCACCAAGGCGACTCCGGGCGTGGTGGGCAAGCTCGCGGCGACCAAGGTCACCACGGGCCAGAGCGGCAAGGTCGCCGTCACGGTGACGGCGGCCGGTGTCACCGGCCCGACCGGCAAGGTGACGGTCAAGGCCGGCAGCAAGTCGGTGTCCGTCACGCTCAAGGCGGCCGACAAGGGCAAGGTGACGGTCACGTTGCCGAAGCTGCCCGCCGGCAAGCACGCGGTCTCGGTGGTGTACGCGGGCGACGCGCTGGTCGCGGGTCGCACGGTCTCCGCCGGAACCCTCACGGTCACCAAGGTCACGCCGATGGTGAAGGCGACGCTGGTCCAGAAGACCATCTCTGCCTCCGTCAAGGGCAAGGTCTCGGTGCAGGTCAGCGCGGCGGGCATCACCGGGCCGACCGGCACGGTGACCGTCACGGTGAACGGCAAGAAGGTCACCCGGACGCTCAAGGCCTCCGACAAGGGCCGGGTCGTCGTGACGCTGCCCAAGCTCGGCAAGGGCACGTACAAGGTGGCCGTCTCGTACGGCGGTGACGCCATGGTGAGCTCCGCGAAGGCAGCGTCGACGACGCTCGTCGTGAAGTGACCCTGGTGCACCGGTGAGACGTGGGTGGGACGGGCCGCGAGGTCCGTCCCACCCACGTCCTTCACCCCGGTGTTGGCGCCCCGCGGGCAGCCCTGGAGCCGTACGGTACGTAGGGAGAAGAACACGGTGCCGTCGGGCACCGGTGGATCGCGGCGTACGCGTCGCACCTAGGGAGCAAGGGTGTCGACTGACACGGGGGCGCGGCCGCCCGCCATGAGCGACGTGGCGCTGGCCGCAGGGGTGTCGCACCAGACCGTCTCGCGAGTGCTCAACGGGCACCCCAGCGTGCGGCCGGAGACGCGCATGCGTGTCCAGGACGCGATCGCGAGGCTCGGCTACCGGCGCAACAGCGCCGCGCGGGCGCTCGTCACGCGCCGGTCGGACACGCTCGGCGTCGTGACGCCGGCCTCCGCGCTGTACGGGCCGACGAGCACGCTCGTCGCGTTCGAGGAGGCGGCACGCGAGGCGGGCTGGTACGTGTCGGTCGCGACCATGCGCCGGTTCACCGCGGACTCGATGCGCGCGGCCGTCGAGCACTTCCTGGACCACGGCGTCGACGCGCTCGTCGTCATCGCCCCGACTCGCGAGGTCGCCTCCGCGGTGTCCGGGCTCGACGTGCCGGTGCCCGTGGTGCTCATCTCGTCGGCGCTGGAGCTGCGCGAGCGTGAGGGCGTGCTGTCGGTCGGCGTCGACCAGCGCCTCGGCGCGCGCCTGGCGACGCGGCACCTGCTCGCGCGGGGCCACACCCAGGTGCTGCACGTCGCCGGCCCGCAGGACTGGTTCGACGCGCAGGACCGGCTCGCGGGCTGGCGTGAGGAGTGCGAGGCGGCGGGCGTCTCGGTGCCGAAGCCCGTCGTCGCCGGCTGGTCGGCGGACAGCGGGTACGAGGTCGGCCGCTCGCTCGCGGCGGGCGTCCTGCCGAAGGCGATCTTCGCGGCGAACGACCAGCTCGCCCTCGGGCTCGAGCACGCGTTCTGGGACGCGGGGATCCGTGTGGGTCAGGACGTCGCGATCGTGGGCTTCGACGACGAGGTCGGCTCGGCGCACTACCTGCCGCCGCTGACGACCGTGCGGCAGGACTTCGCGCGCCTGGGCGCGCTCGCCATCGAGGTGCTGCGGCAGGCGCTGGGCGGCGTCACGGGACGCGAGGCGCCCCGGCTCGTGCCGCCCGAGATCGTCGTGCGGCGCAGCTCGGGCGTGTGAGCCGCCCCTCCTGAACCGAAAAGCCCGAAAAGGCTTGCTGACGATGAGCCGGATCTCCTAGGGTGCTGTCCACGCGCTATCTCACTGTCGAGAGGTGACATCGTGGGCATCCGCTCCGCCGCGTCGGCGGCTCGTCGACGCACGCCGTTTCGCAACGGACTGTCAACGTTTTCGGCCCTCGGGGCTCGGATCGCGCGCTGATCCTGCGGTCGACTGCCGGCGCTGACCGCGCCGATCGTCGACCCCTGCGCGGCCGGCGCCCCCGCACGGGCGTCGGCCGCACCCCTGCGTCGCCCCGGCGACGGCTCCCGATCGAAGGACAAGGTGGTTCGTCGATGTCACAGCAGACCTGGCGCCGCGCCGCGGCCGCCGCGGTCACGACCCTCGCGCTCGCCGCGACGGGTGCGCTGACCGCAGCCCCGGCTCTCGCGGCCGACCTCCCGGAACCGACCCGCACGATCACGTCGGCCGGCAACCCGATCATCGCCGACGGCTCGCTCTACACGGCCGACGCGGCACCGCTCGTCGGCGCCGACGGGCGGCTGTACGTCTACACCGGCCACGACGAGGCCGGCCCCCAGGTCGGCACGTTCGTGATGAACGACTACGAGATCCTCGCGACCGACGACGTCGCGTCGGGGCAGTGGGACGTCTACGAGCACGCGATGGACCCCGGTGACGTCTTCTCCTGGGCCACGGGCAACAACGCCTACGCCGGGCACACGACCATCGGCGCGGACGGCCGCTACTACTGGTACGCGCCCGTCCAGTGGAAGAACACCACCGTCGCCAACCGCATGGCGATCGGGGTCGCGGTCTCGGACACGCCCGTGGGCCCGTGGACGGACGCCATCGGCGCCCCGCTCGTGACGTGGGCCGACGTGTTCGGCTCGTCGACCAGCGGCCAGGAGGTCATCGACCCGCACGTGTTCACCGACGTCGACGGCACGGTGTACCTGTACTGGGGCTCCTGGAACGTCGCGCGCGTGACCAAGCTCAAGGCCAACATGGTCGAGCGTGAGGGCGCGATCTCGACGATCTCGGGCCTGACCTCGTTCTACGAGGCGCCGTGGGTGTTCGAGCGGGCCGGCACCTACTACATGGTCTACGACTGGAAGCAGGGCGGCTCGTCCTGCACCCCGTCCAACTACCAGGCGTGCATCGCGTACGCGACGGCGCCCTCGGCCATGGGCCCGTGGACCTACCAGGGCATCATCCTGTCCGGAACGTCCGCGACGACCGTCCACCCGTCGGTGATCGAGTTCGACGGCTCCTGGTACCTGACCTACCACACGAAGGACGCCGTGGGCGGTGGGCACTTCCGCCGCTCGGTCGCGATCGACGAGATCACGTGGGACGGCGACCGGATGCTCCCGGTCACGCAGACGCGGGCCGACGACCCGCGGTTCCGGCTCACGCCCAACGTGGCGCTGGACGCGAAGGTGACCGCCTCCTTCACGGAGCAGCCCCCGATGCGCACGACGGCCGTCAACGACGGCTTCCGCGCCACCACCGCGCTGCTGCCGCCGGACCAGTGGGGCACGTACCGCGGCACGACGAGCACGACCGAGAAGGACTGGCTGTCGTACCAGTGGCAGGCGCCCGTGCACGTCGGATCGGTCGGCATCCAGTTCCACCAGGACTCGAACTGGATCCGTCCGCCCGCCTCCTGGTCCCTGGAGTACCTCGACGCCGACGGCGCGTGGCAGCCGGTGCAGGCGGCGACGTACCCGACGACGAACAACACGTGGCTCACGGTGACGTTCACGCCGGTCACCACGACCGCGCTGCGCGCGACGTTCGCGGGCCGCGCGAACGGTGCGTACTACCACTCGGTCGCGGTCTCGGAGTGGGAGGTGAATGCGGTCGAGCCGACCGCGGTCGCCCCGGTCGCGGTCGTCACCGAGCCGGGCGTCGCCCCGCAGCTCCCGCCGGCCGTGCGGGTCACCACCGGCGGCACGCAGCTGTGGGCGCCCGTCGCCTGGCGTGCGATCGACCCGGCGTCGTACGCGACCGAGGGCGCCTTCACGGTCGAGGGCCGTGCGCTCGGCGTCGCCGCCGACCACGTGACCGCCACGGTCACGGTCGACGAGGACGCGGTCGTGACGCCCCCGGCCGACGACGCACCCCCGCGCGTCACCGTCGCGGCCTCGGGCAGCACCGGCAAGGCCGACTGGTACTCCTCGAACGTGGTCGCGCGGGTCGCCGCCGACGACGACGTGGACTACCTCACGACGGTCTCCACGAAGGTCGGCGACGCCGACTGGCAGTCCACCGCGGACGTGCGGCACGTCGACGTCACGATCTCCACCTCCGGCACCACGACGATCAGCGGCAAGGCGCGGGACGCGGCGGGCAACGAGTCCGACGCGGTCTCGCGGGTCGTCAAGATCGACAAGGTGCTGCCGACGGTCGCCGGCGTGCTCGACGAGAGCACGCGCACGGTCACGCTGACCGCGTCCGACGCGCTGTCCGGCGTGGACGCGCTCGAGTACCGGTTCGACGGCGAGGGCGCGTGGATCACGGTCACGAACGGCACCGTGGTCGCGCCGCCGTCGGGTCAGCCGCACCAGCTGGTGTTCCGCGCGCGTGACCTCGCGGGCAACGTCGCGAGCGGCACGGTCATGGTCCCGCGCGACCCCGACGCGCAGCTCACGGGCAACGTGGCGTCGTACGCGACGCCCTGGACCACCTACACGGCGCCCTGGAACAGCGTCGCGGGCCTCAACGACGGCTCCAACGCGCCGTTCGACAACGTCGCGTCGAAGTACGGCGCGGCGTGGGGGACCTGGCCGCAGGTCGGGGAGATGGTGGCTCGCCTGACGTGGGAGTTCGACGTCACGACGGACTCGGTCGGAGTGTGGTGGTTCCGCGACAGCGCCGACAGCGCCAACGCGGGCATGATCCCGCCGGCGTCCTGGGTCCTGGAGTACCTCGACGCCGACGGCACCACGTGGCGTGAGGTCACGCTGCGCGACGGCGCGGCGTACGGCCGCACGAGCAACGGGTTCGACCGCGTCGACTTCGAGCGGGTCACGACCAAGGCGCTGCGGGTCGTCGCCCAGTCGTGGGGCCAGGAGGAGGGCGAGGGCTCCGTCGGGATCAACGAGTGGCAGGTCATCGCCGCGGCCGCTCCGCAGGTCGAGCAGGTCACGCCGCAGGCGCCGACCTTCACCGAGGCGCTCGAGTGCGTCGCGGGCGTGCCGCAGCCGGCCACGGTCGTCGTCCCCGCGGTCGCGGGCGTCGTCTACCGCGTGGACGGCGAGGTCGTCACGGGCCCGGTCGAGGTCCCGGCCGACGCGACGGTCGCGGTGACCGCGCACGCGGCCGAGGGCTATGCGCTCGCCGAGGGCGCGACGGCCCAGTGGGACCACACGTTCACCGCTCCGCAGTGCCCGGCCGTGCCCGTCGAGGTGACCGCGATCGCCCCGACCAGCACCGCGCCGGCGTGCGTCGACGGCACGCTCACCGAGGGCTCGATCACGATCCCCGTGGTCGAGGGCGTCCGGTACACGGTCGACGGCGACCAGGTCACCGGCCGGGTCGCCGTGGCCGCGGGCGAGTCCGTGACCGTGCTGGCGCGTCCGCTCGCGGGCTTCGTCCTGACGGGCGACAGCCAGGTGGTGACGTACGCGTTCAGCTTCCCGCCGATCGACTGCGTCCCCGACCCGGTCCAGGTCGAGGTCGGCACCGTCACCGTGACGGGCACGCCCGCGGTCGGCTCACGGCTCACCGTCACGACGCGTGGCTGGGGCCCCAGCGGGGTGCGGCTCGCGTACCAGTGGCAGGCGGACGGCGCGGCGATCGCCGGTGCGACCGGCACGTCGTTCACGCTCACCCCCGCGCAGCTCGGTGCCCGGATCACGGTGCGGGTCACGGGCTCGGGCGACGGCCTCGCGAGCGGCTCGGCGCTCTCGGCCGCGGTCGGGCCGGTGGCCAAGGGCACGTTCGTGGCCCCGAGGCCGACGATCTCGGGCTCGGTCAAGGTCGGCGCGAAGGTCACGGCGGTCGCCGGGACCTGGAAGCCCGCGCCGACGACCGTGAGCTACCAGTGGTACGCCAACGGGAGCAAGGTGGCGCGGGCGACGTCGTCGTCGCTGACCCTCACGCCTGCGCTCGCGGGCAAGAAGCTCACCGTCCGGGTCACGGGTGCGCGCACGGGGTACACGACCCTGAGCGTCACGTCCGCGGCGAGCACGGTCGCGAAGGGCACGTTCACGGCCGCGAAGCCGCGCATCGCCGGCACGGCGAAGGTCGGCCGCACGCTGAGCGTCCTGCGTGGCACGTGGAGCCCGAAGCCGAGCACGGTGCGCTACCAGTGGTACGTCGACGGCAAGAAGGTCGCGACCACGTCGACGCTGCGCCTCACCGCCGCGATGGCGGGCAAGAAGGTGACCGTCGCGGTCACCGGCTCGCGCACGGGCTACGTCACCAGGACCGTCACCTCGTCGGCACTCGTCGTGAAGAGGTGACCTCGACGGCCGGCGCGCTGATGTGAGGGTCGGCGCGCCGGCTCGCGGACGGGCGGGTCCTTCGGGGCCCGCCCGTCCGTCTCTACGGCGTCCGAGGTCGGCCGGCGGGTCAGGAGGCGGTGGAGCTCCGCAGCGCCAGCCGGCACGGGATCGTCTCGATGCCGTGGGCCGGGTTGCCCTCCATGGCCTCGAACAGGCGCGCGGCGGCGCGCCGGCCGAGCTCCTCGAGGTTCATGTCGATGCTGGTCAGCGGGGGCCGGGCGTTGCTCGCGAGGACCTCCCAGTTGTCGTGGCCCATGACCGCGACGTCCTGCGGGACCTCGCGACCGGACTCGCGCAGCGCGTCGAGGCAGCCGCGCGCGATCTGGTCCGAGCCGCACAGGACCGCGTCGACGTCGGGGTGCTTGGCGAGCAGGCCGCGCATGGCGCCGCGGCCCCAGTCCTCGGTCCACGCGCCGAACAGCGCCTGCCCGCCGACGAGCTCGAGCCCGGCCTCGTCGAGCGCCTGCTGGGCGCCGATCACCCGGTCCTTCGCGGCGCCGTAGCTCGCGTCGCCGGAGATGATCGCGATGCGCGTGCGTCCGCACGCGACGAGGTGCTCGACGCCCATGCGCCCGCCGCCGACGTTGTCGGTGACGAGCGAGCAGTCCTGCGGGTCGTCGGACGGCGCGTACGCGTAGACCACCGGCACGGGCATGTTGCCGAGCGAGGGCCGCGGGTCGGGGCGCGCGCCCACGATGATCAGCCCGTCGACCCGCCGGCCGAGCAGCGCCTGGATGTGGTGCTGCTCGCGGATGGAGTCGCCGCGCGCGTCGCACAGCAGGACCGAGACCTTGCCCGAGCCGAATGCGTCCTCGGCGCCCATGAGCGTGGGGATCGAGAACCGGCCCTCGAGGTCGTGCGTGACCAGCCCGACCGTCCCGGAGCGTCCGGACAGCAGGCTGCGCGCGAGGCCGTTGGGGGAGAACGAGAGCTGCTCGGCGGCGGCCAGCACCTTGGTGCGCGTCTCCGCGCGTACCTGCGCGCGTCCGTTCAGGGCCTTGGACGCCGTCGCGATCGACACGCCCGCGAGGCGGGCGACGTCCGACAGCGTCGTCGTCCTGCGACCCTGAAAGCCTTCATCGGGTCGTTTCGCCGCCCGCTGCGGGCGGTCCCCCTCGACGTCCTCGTTCATGCGGCGATCGTAGCGATAGTTGCCGCAAAATGAAGACGGTTCGCGTGATTGACGTCAGCGGGCGACCTCCGCTAGGGTCACGGAAAACCATTTCGTTGGTTTCGACAACGACGGAACGGCAGAACCTCGAAGTACCCGGTCGTCTCCGCAGAGGGCCGGACAGCATCTTCAACGTCGAATTGCTGAGGAGAGGCAAAAATGAGGAAGGTCCACCCTCGCGGGCGTACGCGCTTGGTGGCTGGTCTGGCCGTCGCGGGCATCGCGCTCGCGGGTCTGACGGCGTGCAGCGGCGACGACGACAAGAGCGCGACGCCCGATCCGACGAAGGGCGGCGGTGAGTCGGCGGCCGCCGAGATCGGCGTCGACGACGGCACCGAGCTGACGATGTGGACGCGCGCACCGCTCGAGGCGCAGGCGACGCGCCTCGTGAAGGCGTACAACGCGAGCCACAAGAACCAGGTCAAGCTCGAGATCATCCCGAACGACGACATGGAGTCGAAGGTCGGTGGCGCGGCCGCCAACGGCGAGCTGCCCGACCTGCTCGCGGGCGACGTCGTGCGCGTGCCCTACTGGGTCGACAACGGCCTGTTCACGGAGATCACCGACGAGATCGGCTCGCTGCCGTTCAAGGACGACATCTCCTCGGGCCACATCGACGCGGGCACGGTCGACGGCGCGATGCACACCCTGCCGTTCGTCCAGGACATCTCGGTCATGGTCTGGAACAAGGACCTCTACCGCGAGGCGGGCCTCGACCCCGAGGCCGGCCCGACGACGATGGCCGAGTTCAAGGAGCAGGCCCAGGCGGTCGCCGACCTCAAGAAGGACGGCGTCTCCGGCACGTACTACGGCGGCAACTGTGGTGGCTGCCTCGTGTTCACCTGGTTCCCGAGCATCTGGGCCTCGGGCGAGGAGGTCCTGTCGGCCGACGGCACCGAGTCGCTGCTCGCGAGCGACGCCGCCAAGGAGCTGTACGGGATCTACGCCGACCTGAACAAGTCCGGTGCGATCGGTGCGGGCTCCAAGGAGGAGACCGGCGCGACCTGGGTCGCCCCGTTCCAGGGCGGCAACGTCGGCGTCATGCAGTACCCGAACACGGTCGTCGCCGCGGCGATCGAGGCGGGCATCGACGTCGGCGTCGGCCCGATCCCGGGCGTCGACGGTGGCACCTCGACGTTCCTCGGCGGTGACGCCATGGGCATCTCGAAGGACTCGAAGAACGTCGAGCAGGCGTGGAACTACCTCGCGTGGATGGTCTCCGAGGAGACCCAGCTCGAGGTCGTGGCCAAGGCCGGCGACGTCGTATCCCGCAACTCGCTGCTGGAGAACGAGTTCACCAAGAGCGACCCGGTCGCGGCCGTGGCCGCCGAGGCGATCCCGAACGGCCGCACCCCCGTGGCCGCGTACTTCGCCGAAGCGTTCAACGCCTCGGGCAGCCCGTTCGTGACGATGATCCGCAACGCGACGTTCGAGGCGACCAACACGGTCGACGCCGACAACGACGCCGTCACCGAGATCCTCTCGCAGTAACCGACGGACGTGCGGCGGCCGCCACCCCTGACGGCGGCCGCCGCACGCCACCCCGGCAGCGTCGGAACCCGCAACGGGAGCTCAGCATGACCCTCACACAGCAGTCCCCACCCGCGGCCGCGGGCGCGTCCAGCACGCCGCCCCGCCGCCCGCGCAAGGCCAGCGCCAAGCGCAGCCTGCGCGCCTGGGCGTACGCGAGCCCCACCGCGGCGCTCGTCCTCGTCTTCTTCGTGATCCCCGTCGTCCTCGTGTTCTTCATGTCGGGCGCCGACTGGCCCCTGCTCGCGGGCAACAAGGGCGTCAACATGCCCGACAACTACACGGACGTCGTGGACCACCGGCTCTTCTGGCCGGCCATCTGGTTCACGCTGAAGTACACGGTCATCGCGACCGTGCTGCTCATCGGCCTCGGGCTGGGCCTGGCGTTCCTCGTGCAGGAGGCCAGCCGGTGGCGCGCGTTCCTGCGCACCACGTTCCTGCTGCCGACCGCGCTCGGCCTCGCGTCAGCCTCGCTGCTGTTCTACGCGATGTACTCGCCGCAGGTGGGGCCGATCGCCCCGCTGCTCGACAAGCTCGGCCTCACCGAGGGTGTCGTGTCCCCCCTCGGCACGCCGACCGGCGCGCTGTGGTCGACCGTGATCCTCATCGTCTGGCGGTTCGCGGGCTTCTACATGCTGCTGCTGCTCGTCGGCCTGCAGTCCATCCCGGGCGAGGTCTACGAGGCGGCGCGCATCGACGGCGCCTCGCGCTCCCAGATGTTCCGGAGCATCACCATCCCGCTGCTGCGGCCGTCGCTCGCGCTCTCCACGATCATGTGCGTCACAGGCTCGCTGCTGGCGTTCGACCAGTTCTACATCCTGACCAAGGGCGGTCCGGACTCCTCGACCATGACCGTCGTCCAGCTCGTCTACAACCTGGCCTTCGAGTCCAAGCGCGACCTCGGCATGGCCGCCGCGCTGTCGGTGATCGTGCTGCTCGCCCTCGTCGTCATCAACGTCGTCCAGCTCCGCGCGCTGCAGGGCAGCGACGACGGGACGGGCGCGAAGAAGAAGGGGGTCAAGCGATGAGCCGCCTCGCCCAGGGCCTGACGCGCACGCCGTTCTACGTGCTGACCGGCGGGCTCGCCGTGATCTTCCTGTACCCGATCATCTGGACCGCGATCAGCTCGGTCTCGGCGCAGCCGGGGTCGAACCAGGTCAGCGGCTTCGGGTTCGGCAACTACGAGACGGTGGTGAACTACCAGGCCGGTCTGTGGACCTACCTCGGCAACTCGCTCGTGATCAGCGCGACCGCGGTGGTCGTCACGCTCGTGGCGTCGACGTTCGGCGGGTACGCGTTCGCGCGGTTCAGCTTCCCGGGCAAGAACGTCCTGTTCCTGCTCACGCTCGCGATCCTCATGGTCCCGTACGCGACGTTGCTGATCCCGCTCATGACGTGGCTCAAGGCGATCCACCTCAACAACTCGCTCATCGGCGTCGGGCTGGTGCTGGCCGTGTTCCAGCTGCCGTTCGCGACCTTCATGATGCGCATCTCGTTCGAGGCCGTGCCCAAGGAGATGGAGGAGGCCGCGCTCGTCGACGGCTGCGGCTCGTTCGGCGCGCTGCGCCGGGTGCTGCTGTTCGCCGTCAAGCCCGGGCTCATCACGGTCGGCCTGTTCGCCTTCCTCGCAGCGTGGAACGACTTCATGGTCCCGCTGTTCCTCGTCGGCGGGGACAACCAGCCCCTGCCGCTCGCGATGGTGAACATGCGCCAGCAGGTCATGGGTGTCATCGACTACGGCGCGACTCAGGCAGGCGTCGTGATCCTCACGGTGCCGTGCATCTTCCTGTTCCTCGTGCTGCAGCGCCACTACGTCAACGGATTCATGTCCGGTGCCCTGAAGGGATGATCACGATTCTCAGCAACGACACACACGGCGTCGTGGCCCCCGCTCTCCCGGGCGCGGGCGTGCTCCGACCGCTCGGGCTCGACGAGGTGACCATCACCGGTGGCTTCTGGGGCGAGCGTCAGCACGTGAATGCGACGGCGACCATCGACCACTGCGACGAGTGGGAGCAGCGGGTCGGGTGGATCGACAACTTCGCCGCGGCGGCCGAGGGCTCCGTCGCCGCGACGCGCACCGGCCGCGAGTTCTCGGACTCCGACGTCTACAAGCTCGTCGAGGCCATGGCGTGGGAGGTGGCCCGCACCGGTGACCCGCACCTCGAGGCGCGGATCCAGGAGCTCGCGCAGATGTTCGAGCGCGTGCAGGAGCCCGACGGCTACCTCTCGACGAAGTACGGCCGGCCCGGCCAGGCGCCGCGCTACAGCGACCTGGCGTGGGGCCACGAGCTCTACTGCTACGGGCACCTGATCCAGGCGGCGGTCGCCCGGCTGCGCTCGGGGCACGACGACACGCTGGTGCGGGTCGCGCTGCGCGCCGCGGACCACATGTGCGAGGCCTTCGGGCCGGACGGCATCCAGTCGGTGTGCGGCCACGCGGAGGTCGAGGTCGCCCTCGTCGAGCTGTACCGCGCGACGGGCGTCGAGCGGTACCTGGCGCTCGCCAAGCTGTTCGTCGAGCGGCGGGGGACCGGCACGCTGCCGGACATCGAGTTCGGTCGCGAGTACTTCCAGGACGACATCCCCGTCCGGGAGGCCACCGTGCTGCGCGGTCACGCCGTGCGCGCGCTGTACCTGACCGCGGGCGTCGTCGACCTCGCGCTCGAGACCAAGGACGACGAGCTGCTCGACGCGGCCCGCGGGCAGTTCGCGACCACGCTGGCCCGGCGCACGTACCTCACGGGCGGCATGGGCTCGCACCACCAGGACGAGGCGTACGGCGACGACTTCGAGCTCCCGCCGGACCGTTCCTACTGCGAGACGTGCGCGGGCGTCGGGTCGGTCATGGTCGCGTGGCGCCTCGCGCTCGCGACGGGCGACCTGTCGTACGGCGACGTCGTCGAGCGGGCGCTGTACAACGTGGTCGCGACGTCGCCTGCGGCGGACGGCCGGGCGTTCTTCTACACGAACCCGCTGCACAAGCGGGTCCCGGGGCAGGAGGCGGAGGCCGACGAGGTGAGCCCGCGCGCGCTGTCGCGGCTGCGCGCGCCGTGGTTCGAGGTGTCGTGCTGCCCGACGAACGTGGCGCGCACGTTCGCCTCGCTCGCCGGGTACGTCGCGACCGCGACCGACGCGGGCGTCCAGATCCACCAGCTCGCGCCGTGCTCGATCCAGACGCGCCTGTCGGGCGGCGACGTGCGGCTCGCGGTCGCCACGCGCTATCCCGACGACGGCGACGTCGTCGTGCGGGTGGTCGAGGCGCCCGAGGGCCCCTGGGAGCTCTCGCTGCGCGTGCCCTCGTGGGCGCAGGGGTCCGCGACGCTCGACGGCGTGCCCGTACCGGGTGCGGTGGCCCGCGTGAGCGACCTGCGTGCGGGCGAGGAGGTGCGCCTCTCGCTGCCGATGCGCGTGCGCGTGACCGCGCCCGACCAGCGGATCGACGCCGTGCGCGGGTGCCTCGCGTTCGAGCGCGGGCCGCTGGTCCTGTGCCTCGAGTCGACGGACCTGCCGGACGGCCTCGAGGTGGACGACGTGGTGCTCGCCGAGCCGACCGCGCACGACGTGGACGGCCGGGCGCACGTCGCCCTGCGGCGCGTCGAGCACGACGACCGTGCGTGGCCCTACGCCGAGCACGGCACGGGACGCGCCGAGGGCGACACGCTCACGGCGGCCCTCGTCCCGTACTACTCCTGGGCCAACCGGGGCCCGTCGACGATGCGGGTGTGGATCCCGCAGGGCTAGCGGAAGGTAGGAGCACGAACGGCGCCGCTCCCTCGCCCGGCCGAGCCTGTGCTCGGTCCCGGTGCAGGTGAGGGGCGTGCAGGAGGTCGACGCGCGGCGGCGACGAGGCGGCACCGTGCGCGACGGTGCGCCACGTCGCCGCCGCGCTCGTCGGTCGACCGTCGCGAGTGTCGGAAGAATGGTCGAGAATCTCGACAGGGACGCGGTGTGTACCTGGGGCCGTGTGAGCGTTAACATCGAGCAGTCGCCCCGACAGGGGAAGTGGACAGGAACGTGCGAAGGGGCGCGATGAGCCAGAACGAGACGCCGGATGGCGTCGACCAGCAGGCGGCGGTGGCGCAGGTCCGGGACGACATCGTCGCCGGCCGGACGGCGCTCGGGATCGAGCTGGGGTCGACCCGCATCAAGGCCTGCCTGATCGGGCCCGACTCCGCGCCGATCGCGGCCGGCGGGCACGAGTGGGAGAACCAGTTCGTCGACCGCCGCTGGACGTACTCCCTCGAGGACGTGTGGAGCGGGCTGCAGGCCGCCTACGCGTCGCTGGTCGCGGACGTCGAGGAGCGCTACGGCGTCACGCCCACCACGTTCGGCGCGCTCGGCGTCTCGGCGATGATGCACGGCTACCTCGCGTTCGACGCGTCCGACGAGCTGCTCGTCCCGTTCCGGACCTGGCGCAACACCAGCACGGGCCCGGCCTCCGCCGAGCTCTCGCAGCTGCTGGGGCACAACATCCCGCTGCGCTGGTCGATCGCGCACCTGTACCAGGCCGTCCTCGACGACGAGCCCCACGTCCCGCAGATCTCGTTCGTCACGACGCTCGCCGGGTACGTGCACTGGCGCCTCACGGGCGAGAAGGTGCTGGGCGTCGGCGACGCCTCCGGGATGTTCCCGATCGACACCGGCTCGCGCGACTACGACGCGCGCATGCTCGACCAGTTCGACACGCTCGTCGCCGACCGGCGACCCGGCACGCGCCTCGTGGACCTGCTGCCGGCCGTGCGGCTCGCGGGCCAGGACGCCGGACGACTGACCGCGCAGGGCGCGGCCCTGCTCGACCCGACCGGGACGCTGGCGGCCGGCGTGCCGCTGTGCCCGCCCGAGGGCGACGCGGGCACGGGCATGGTCGCGACCAACTCGGTCGCGCCGCGCACCGCCAACATCTCCGTGGGCACGTCGATCTTCGCGATGGTCGTCCTGGAGAAGCCGCTCACGCAGGTGCACGACGAGCTCGACCTCGTCACGACGCCGTCGGGCGACCTGGTCGCGATGGTGCACTGCAACAACGGCGCGAGCGAGCTCGCGGAGTGGGCGGACGTGTTCGGCCGCTTCGCCACCGCGCTGGGCCACCCGTCGAGCCCCGACGACGTGTTCGGCGCGCTGCTGCGCGAGGCGCTCGACGGCGACGCCGACGGCGGCGGGCTGCTCGCGTACAACTACCTGTCCGGCGAGCCGATCACGGGCCTGGCCGAGGGTCGCCCGCTGTTCGTGCGGACGCCCGACAGCCGCCTGACGCTGGCCAACTTCATGCGCACGCAGGTGTACGGCGCGTTCGGCACGCTGAGCCTCGGCATGCGGGTCCTGGCCGCGGAGGGCGTCGAGCTCGACGCGATGTTCGCGCACGGCGGCCTGTTCCGCACCGCGGGGGTCGCGCAGCGGCTGCTCGCGGCCGCGGTCGGTGCGCCGGTGGCGGTCGGCAGCGCGGCCGGCGAGGGCGGTGCGTGGGGGATCGCGGTGCTCGCGGCCTACCTCGAGCACGCCGCCGAGCAGGACCTGGGGACCTACCTCGCGGAGCGCGTCTTCGGCGAGGCTCAGATCGACGTGGTCGCGCCCGACCCGCAGGACGTGCGCGGGTTCGCCGCCTACCTCGACCGGTACGAGGCCGGGCTCGCCATCGAGCGCGCCGCGGCCGACGCGATCTAGACCGACACCGCCCGAGACGACCCTCACCGTGACGACAGCAGGAGCACCCCCGATGACGACGACCCTGGCCGACTACCCCGCGAGCGTGCAGGAGCAGGTCGCGCGCACGCGTGAGGTCGTGGCACGCCTGCACGCCGAGCTCCCGCGCTGGGGGCTCGTGGTGTGGACCGCGGGCAACGTCTCGCAGCGCGTGGTCGTCGACCCCGCCGGCCCGAGCGCGCGTGACCTGCTGGTCATCAAGCCGTCGGGCGTCACCTACGACGAGCTGACGCCCGAGGCGATGGTCGTGTGCGACCTCGAGGGCACGCTCGTCGAGGGCGACCGCGCGCCGTCGTCGGACACCGCCGCGCACGCGTACGTCTACACGCACATGCCCGAGGTCGGCGGCGTGGTGCACACGCACTCGACGTACGCGACCGCGTGGGCCGCGCGGGCCGAGCCCGTGCCGTGCGTGCTGACGATGATGGCCGACGAGTTCGGCGGCGACATCCCGATCGGCCCGTTCGCGCTGATCGGCGACGACTCGATCGGCCGCGGCATCGTCGAGACGCTGCAGGGCTCGCGCAGCCCCGCGGTGCTCATGCGCAACCACGGCCCGTTCACGATCGGCAAGGACGCCAAGGCGGCCGTGAAGGCCGCGGTCATGGTCGAAGAGGTCGCCCGGACCGTCCACGTCTCTCGCCAGCTGGGCGAGCCGCTGCCCATCGAGCAGCACCACGTCGACTCGCTCTACGCGAGGTACCAGAACGTCTACGGCCAGGGCACCGCCGCCACGGCCACCAAGGAGGAGCACGCGTGAGCAAGCCCTACGCCGACCGTGAGGTCTGGTTCTTCACCGGGAGCCAGGACCTGTACGGCGAGGAGACCCTGCGCCAGGTGGCTGAGCAGTCGCAGGAGGTCGCGCGCCTGCTCGACGCCAGTGCCGACGTGCCCGCGACGGTCGTGTGGAAGCCGGTCCTGAAGGACTCCGACTCGATCCGCCGCGCGATGCTCGACGCGAACTCCGACGACCGCGTCCTCGGTGTCATCACGTGGATGCACACCTTCAGCCCGGCCAAGATGTGGATCCACGGCCTGTCCGTGCTCGACAAGCCGCTGCTGCACCTGCACACGCAGGCGAACGTCGAGCTCCCGTGGGACTCGATCGACTTCGACTTCATGAACCTCAACCAGGCCGCGCACGGCGATCGCGAGTACGCGTACATCGCGTCGCGCATGGGCGTCACGCGCACCACGGTCTCGGGTCACGTGAGCAACCCGGCGGTCGCGCGTCGCGTGGGCACGTGGGTGCGCGCGTCGGCGGGCCGGGCGGCCACGCAGTCGCTGCGGCTCGCCCGGTTCGGCGACAACATGCGCAACGTCGCGGTGACCGAGGGCGACAAGACCGAGGCGGAGGTGCGGTTCGGCGTCTCGGTCAACACGTGGGGCGTCAACGACCTCGTCGCGGCGATCGCCCAGGTGGCCGACTCCGACGTGGACCTGGTCGTCAAGGAGTACGAGGAGCTGTACGACGTGGCCCCCGAGCTGCGCGTCGGCGGTGAGCGGCACGAGTCGCTGCGCTACGCGGCCAAGCAGGAGGTCGCGCTCGAGACGCTGCTGTCGTCGCTGGGTGCTCGGGCGTTCACGACGAACTTCGAGGACCTGGGCGACCTGCGTCAGCTCCCGGGCATCGCCGTGCAGCGCCTCATGTCCAAGGGCTATGGGTTCGGTGCCGAGGGCGACTGGAAGACGGCCGTGCTGGTGCGCGCCGCGAAGGTCATGGGCGAGGGCCTGCCCGGCGGCGCGTCGCTCATGGAGGACTACACGTACGACCTGACGCCGGGCGACGAGCTGATCCTCGGCGCGCACATGCTGGAGATCTGCCCGTCGCTGACGACCTCGACGCCGCGCGTGGAGATCCACCCGCTCGGCATCGGCGGCAAGGAGGACCCGGTCCGCATGGTGTTCGACGCGGACCCGGGGGTCGGCGTCGTCGTCTCGCTCGCGGACATGCGTGAGCGGTTCCGCCTGACGGCGAACGTCGTCGACGTGGTCCCGCCGCGCGCGTCGCTGCCGCACCTGCCCGTCGCGCGTGCGGTGTGGAAGCCGCGTCCGGACTTCGCGACGAGCACCGAGGCCTGGCTCACGGCGGGCGGCGCGCACCACACCGTCCTGTCGACCGCGGCCGGCGTGGAGGCGTTCGAGATCTTCGCCGACCTGTCCGGGACCGAACTGCTCGTGATCGACGAGAGCACCACGCGGCGCGGCTTCCGCGACCAGGTGCGCTGGAACCAGGCGTACCACCGCCTGGCGCAGGGGTTCTGAGTCCGACCCACCCGGACCCCGTCGTCGCAAGGCCCCGACCGCTCCCGTCAGCGGTCGGGGCCTCGTCTTGCCCGCATGCAGGGCTCTGACCTGCGCGGGCGTGCCCCCGATCGTGTCGTCGGTACGCATGTCGGGTGACTTCGTTGCCAGCGTCGAGAGCCCTGGGCTATGGTCGCGCCACCAGATGTGAGCGCTAACACGCACCGCGTCCGAGACCTCCGACACCGCCGTCGGACGCTCGACGACCAGACGCAGCAGCGCGGTGCCCGCGCGCCTCACGCAGGTTCCGACTTCACGAAGGAACGGGATCCACGAATGAGCTCAAGGGTGAGCACGAACGGCAGGACGGCGCGCTCGCGCCGAGGAATGACGGTCGCCGCGGCCGTCACGCTCGCGCTGGCGGTGCCGACGGCGCTGCCCGCAGTCGCGTCGGCCGACGAGGGGACGGACGCGCTCATCGCGAACCTGACCTTCGACGACGCGACGACGGGCCTGACCGGCGCGGGCGCACGCGCCACCGTCAACGGCGCGCTGACGCTCGACGACGGCGTCGACGGTAAGGCCGCGCGCCTGTCCGTCGGGAACTGGCTGAGCCTGACCAAGGAGGACGGCTCGCCGCTGCTCGCCGGGCTCGAGACCGTCACCATCTCGTACGACTCGCTGCCGACGAACAGCTCGGCGAACAAGGGCTGGACCGTCTTCGCGGCTCCGAACGCCGCGACGCAGACCTACGCCACGGAGAAGTACCTCGGCGTGATCGACAAGGCCACGAGCCTGGTCGTCGAGCGGTACGCCAACACGGCGGGACGCGACTCGACCGGCAACCTCAACGCGGGGACCGTGGCCGCCGGCTGGCGCCACGTCGACCTCGTGCTCGACGGCACGTCCGGCATGCTCTTCGTCGACGGCACCGCGGTCGCGACGAACACCACGGGCAAGCTCCTGAGCGCGGTGGTCGGTGCGTCCGGCGGCGTCTTCCAGATCGGCAAGGGCAACTGGGAGGCCGGCGAGTACTTCGCGGGCCTGATCGACAACCTGCAGGTCCGCAGCCGGGCCGTGAGCAGCGACGAGGTCGCCGTGACGGCGGCCGCCAAGGCGCTCACGCTCGCCGGCGCCGACGCGGTCGCGGCCGACCTGACGCTCCCGTCCACCGCCTCGCACGGCGCGACCGTCACCTGGTCGTCGTCCGACCCGGACGTCGTCGGGGACGACGGCACGGTGACCCGCGGCGCCACCGCGGGCACGGCCACCCTCACGGCCACGCTCACGGTCGGCGCGCACACCGCGACCCGCGCGTTCCCCGTGACCGTCCTGGCGCTGGCCGACACCACGGCGCTGGACGCGGCGCTCGCAGCCGCGGACGCACTGGTCGCGGCCGACTTCACCGAGCAGTCCTGGACGCCGTTCGCCGACGCCGTCACGGCGGCGCAGACCGTCGCCGACGACGCGGCAGCGACGCAGGCCCAGGTCGACGCGGCACTGCAGGCGCTGCGCGACGCGAACCTCGCACTCGTCTCGCTCGCCGGCGCCTCGCTCGTCGCGGACCTGTCGTTCGACGACGCGACCTCGGGCCTGACCGGAGCCGGGGCGAAGGCCACGGTGAACGGCGAGCTCACGCTCGAGGACGGTGCCGACGGGACCCAGGCCGTGCGCCTCAGCAGCGGCGGCTGGCTCAACCTCACGAAGGACGACGGGACGCCGCTGCTGGCGGGTCGTGACACGGTGACGATCTCGTACGACTCGCGTCCGGACGCCTCCGGCAACGTCGGCTGGCTGTTCTTCGCGGCGCCCAGCACCGCGACGCAGACCTACCAGAACGAGCACTACGTCGGCTTCATGGACAAGGCGACGAGCCTCGGGGTCGAGCGCTACAACAACGCGGGCGCGCGCATCTCGACCGGAAACCTCAACGCCCCGGCCGGCACCGTCACGGCCGGCTGGAAGCACGTGGACCTCGTGCTCGACGGCATGCAGGGCGCGCTGTACGTCGACGGTCAGCTCGTCGCGAGCAACGAGGCGGGCCCGCTCCTGTCCGCGATCCTCGGCGCGTCCGGCGGCGTGGTGCAGGTCGGCAAGGCCAACTGGGTCAACGGCGAGTACTTCACCGGGCTCCTGGACAACCTGCAGGTCCGGGGTGCGGCGCTGAGCGCCGCACAGGTCGAGGCGCAGCTCGCGCAGGCCGCGATCGCCGCGATCCCCGCGACGCTGGCGGTCACCGAGGACACGTACACCCTGCCCGGTGGCCCGCTCGTCACGTGGACCTCGGCGTCCGACGACGTCGTCGTCGGCGCGGACGGCCGTACGGCCACAGTGACGCGTCCCGAGCCGGGCGCTCCCGCGACGACGGCCGCGCTGACGGCCGGCGTCGTGCTGCGGGGCATGACCGTGACGCGGGCGGTCACGGCGACCATCTCGGCACCGCTCACGATCGAGCAGCGCGCACAGCGCACGCTCGAGGAGATCTCCCTGGTCGGGCTCTCGGACGTGCGCACGAACCTCACGCTGCCGACCGAGGGCGCGTACGACCTCCCGATCACGTGGACGTCGTCGCACCCCGCGGTCGTCTCCGAGAGCGGCGGTTCCGTCGCCCCCGGTGTCGTCACGCGGCCCGCCGCGGCGACGACCGTCACGCTGACGGCCCACGCGGGCACGCTCACGCGCGACTTCACGGCGGAGGTCCGCCAGGCCGTCGCCGCGCCCGCGACCACCGACTACGTCTTCGCGTACTTCACGGGCTCCGAGGGCAGCCGCACGGACGAGCAGATCTACTTCTCGACGAGCCCCGACGGCAAGACGTGGACGGACACGCGCGCGAACGGCAACCCCGTCCTGGAGTGGAACGCGGGCGACAAGGGCGTGCGTGACCCGTACCTGGTGCGCTCGCCGCAGGGCGACACGTTCTACCTGATCGCCACGGACCTGAGCATCTACTACCGCGGGGGGTGGGGCAGCGCCGCTGCCACGACCACCGGGTCGCTCAAGCTCGTGGTGTGGGAGTCCCACGACCTGGTGCAGTGGACCGAGCCGCGGCTCGTCGACGTCGCGTCGGGCATCCCCGGCGCCGGCATGGCGTGGGCCCCGGAGGCGATCTGGGACGACGTCGAGCAGCAGTGGGTCGTGTTCTGGGCCACGGGCTCGGACGTCTCGAACGACCTCGGCGACCGCACGAACATGTACTACTCGACGACGCGCGACTTCGTGACCTTCACCGACCCGGTGAAGTGGATCGACCGCCAGCACTCGATCATCGACACGACCATGATCAAGGTCGGCGACTGGTACTACCGTGCCTCCGCCGACGGCCAGATCACGATCGAGCGCTCGAAGGACCTGTACGCGGTGACGACGGCCGCCACGGCGCCCGCCTACGTCGACGACGACCACTGGTCGGTCGTGGGCACGCTGGCCGGGATCCTCGGCACCAGCGCGTACTCGGGCGCGTACCTCGAGGGCCCTGAGCTCTTCGAGTACAACGAGGACGACCGGGTCGACCCCCTCACGCCGCTGTACGGCCTGATGGCCGACCAGTACGCGCAGGGCAAGGGCTACCTGCCGTTCCGCACGAGCGACATCGGCAGCACGTCGGCGGCGGACTGGTCGCTCGCGAGCGACATCACGTTCGGTGCGCTCAAGACCCGCCACGGCACGATCCTGCCGATCACGGCCTCGGAGCTCGCGGCGCTGCAGAAGGCGACGCTCGGCACGACCGGTCAGCTGCCGGTGCTCGACCCTCAGAACCCGGACGCGCCCGTCACCTACCTCCTCGACCAGGCGATCGCCTCGGCGGCCGGGCTCGTCGCGGCCGACTTCACCGCAGCGACGTGGGCGACCTTCGCGTCGGCGCTCGCCACGGCCCAGGCCGTCGCGGCCGACCCGGCGTCGCAGACCGACGTCGACGACACGCTCGCCGCACTGAAGGCGGCACGTGCCGCGCTCGTGGTCGAGGGTGAGGGCGCCGACCTGCTCGCCGAGCTCACGTTCGACGACGCCACGACCGGCCTCTCCGGCGGCGTCGCGCGGGCCGCGGTCAAGGGCACGCTCACGCTCGCCGACGGCCGGGACGGGACGAAGGCCGCGAGCCTGTCGTCCGGCAACTGGCTGGACGTGACCAAGAAGGACGGGACCCCGCTGCTCAAGGGCCTGGACGAGGTCACGATCTCGTACGACTCGAAGCCGGCGGCCGGCTCGGCCAACAAGGGCTGGTCGGTGTTCGCGGCGCCGAGCGCGGCGACGCAGACGTACCAGAACGAGCACTACCTGGGCTTCATCGACCTGCCCACGAGCCTCCTCGTCGAGCGGTACGACAACAACGGGACGCGTGACTCGAGCGGCAACCTCGCGGCGAGCGGGCTCGCCGACGGCTGGCGCCACGTGGACCTGGTCGTCAAGGGCACGTCCGGCAAGCTCTTCGTCGACGGCCAGCTCGTGGCCTCGAACACCACGGGACGGGCGCTGAGCTCGATCCTGGGTGCGTCGGGCGGCGTGCTGCAGATCGGCAAGGGCAACTGGGTCGCGGGCGAGTACTTCACGGGCCTGATCGACAACGTGCGGATCTACGCGAGCGCGCACCGGCTCGGCGACGAGCCGTTCCCTGCGACGGTGACGGCGACGTGGCCGACGCTCACGTACGGCACCGCGGGGACGGTCGGGGTGACGGTCGCCTCCGAGGGGCCGACGCCCACCGGGACGGTCGAGGTCCGTGCAGGTGCGGACGTCGTCGCCTCCGCGACGCTCGACGCGTCGGGCACGGCCCAGGTGCCGCTCCCGGCGACGCTCGCCGTGGGCAGCCACACGCTCGTCGTGGCGTACCTCGGCGACGACGACACCGAGCCGGCGACGGCCGCGGCGCAGACCGTCGAGGTGGGCAAGGCGTCCTCGTCGACCGCGGTCAGCGCGGGCACGGTCCGGCACGGGACGGGTGGCACCGTCACGGTGCGGGTCACCTCGGTCCCGGGCGCGACGGTGCTCCCGACGGGCACGGTGCGTCTCACGGACGCGTTCGACTCGTCCGTGCGCACCGCGACGCTCAGCGGCGGCACGGCGACGTTCGCCCTGCCGAAGTCGGTCGCACCGGGTTCGCACCGGTTCTCGGCCCAGTACCTGGGGTCGGGCGAGGTCGCGGCCTCGGCGGCGGCGCTGACCGTGAAGGTCCTGCGGGCGACGTCCGCGACGACCGCGAAGGTCTCGACGGTGCGGTACGGCTCGGGCGGCACGGTGAGCGTGACCGTGACGTCGGCGGTCGGTTCGAAGGCCACGGCCGGCAGGGTCCGGGTCTCGAACGTCGCGGGCGGGTCCGTGCGGTACGGAACCGTGACGAACGGCAAGGCCGTCGTCAGCCTGCCGACCACGCTCAAGCCGGGCACCTACCGGTTCACGGTCGCCTACCTCGGGACGACGACGATCGAGCCCTCGTCCCGGACCGTGACCGTGAAGGTCGGGCGTGCGGTGTCGACGACGACGGTCGCGGCGGCGAGGGTCTCGACCGGCATCAAGGCGACCGGCGCCGTGACCGCCAAGGGGGTCACCCCGGTCGCGGGGAAGGTCAAGGTCGCGGTGCTGAAGAACGGCAAGACCGTGTCGACCAGGACCGTGTCGCTGGTCAAGGGCCGCTACTCGGTCGTGCTGCCGGTCCGTGCGAAGGGCTCGTACCAGGTCCGGGCGACGTTCCAGTCGACCACCACGGTGCTCAGCTCGACCGCCACGAGGGCGCTGAAGATCGGCTGACCCGGTCCTCGTAGCCCGACGACAGGGGTGCAGGCACGCGTCGCGCGTGCCTGCACCCCTGCGACGCGCCGCTGCCGCGCCGGTGCCGGCACTCCGGGACCGTGCACAGCACAATCGAGACCGGTGTTGCGCAACGGTGATCCGCGGGGGCTTGATCCCGGCGCGCGGGGCCCCCACGATCGGACCAGTGCGACGCTCACTCGTGCGAGTGAGCAGGGTCACAGGTTCGTAACAGAACGCCAAGACGCTAGGAATGAGCACGTGTGAGCGTTAACATCGCCAAGTGAACGCTCACATCGGACACGGTCGCATGGTCGCGGCCGAGCCGGTGCAGGCACCGCAGACGTGCACAGCACGACTGGTTTCTCGAGGAGGAGAAAGCATGGTCAGCAAGAAGTTCCGGGCCCGCGGGATCGCCGCAACGGTGGCAGTTCTCGCGCTGGGCCTCGCGGCCTGCAGCAGCGACGGCGGGGACAGCGGCGACAAGACCCCCGACGCCGGTGGTGGCGACAA
>NZ_BJLQ01000006.1 GCF_006538725.1 Cellulomonas gelida | reverse complement strand
CCCGCGAGCCACAGGCTCGTGCCGACGACGACCGAGCGGAACCACTCGACGCCCTCGTTCGCGGGGTCGGCCGACGTCGCGACGTAGGCCGCGACCGCTGGGAGCACGACGACGAGCAGCGAGAGCAGGGCGCCCTGGAGCGCGGCGAGCGCGCCCGCGACCCAGCGCGGCGATCCGTCGAGCGCGCTCACGAAGAAGGCCGACGACCGCCCGTTGCGTCCCGAGGCTCGGCGCCCGGGGGCGCCGCCACGGCGCGCCTCGGTGCCGTCACGCTCACCCGTCAGGACACTCACCGGCCCATCGTCGCCGCACCGGCGTCCCGAACCACGCACGCCGCCCGGCGCGTCCCGACATCCGCGGCATGCTCACCACCGTGCCCCGCCCCCTCGCCGGACCCCGGCAGGAGACGACGAACGCGCCGCCCGGGTGGGACCCGGTGCGGCGCGCTCGTCGATGACTGGTTCAGGCCGAGAGGAGCTCGCGGGCCAGCGCGGCGGTCTCCGAGGGCGTCTTGCCCACCCTGACGCCGGCGGCCTCGAGGGCCTCCTTCTTCGCCTGCGCGGTGCCCGACGAGCCCGACACGATCGCGCCCGCGTGGCCCATGGTCTTGCCCTCGGGAGCGGTGAAGCCCGCGACGTAGCCGACGACCGGCTTGGTCACGTGCGCCTTGATGTACTCCGCCGCACGCTCCTCGGCGTCACCGCCGATCTCGCCGATCATCACGATGACGTCCGTGTCAGGGTCCGCCTCGAACGCCGCGAGCGCGTCGATGTGCGTGGTCCCGATGATCGGGTCACCGCCGATGCCGACCGCGGAGGAGAACCCGAAGTCCCGCAGCTCGTACATCATCTGGTACGTCAGCGTGCCCGACTTCGAGACCAGGCCGACGCGCCCGGGGCCCGTGATGTCCGCCGGGATGATGCCGACGTTGGACTTCCCGGGACTGATCAGGCCGGGGCAGTTGGGGCCGATGAGGCGCACGCCCTTGTCCTGCGCGTAGGCGAAGAACTCGGCAGTGTCCGCGACGGGGACGCCCTCGGTGATGATGACGACGAGCGGGACGCCCGCGTCGACCGCCTCGACGACCGCGCCCTTGGTGTGGGCCGGCGGCACGAAGATGACGGACACGTCGGCGCCGGTCTGCGCGACCGCGTCGGCCACGGAGCCGAAGACGGGCACGTCGACCGTGCCCTCGCCCTGCGGGAACGAGACGCTCGTGCCGGCCTTGCGCGGGTTCACGCCGCCGACGACGTTCGTGCCCGACGCGAGCATGCGCGTCGTGTGCTTGGTGCCCTCGGAGCCGGTCATGCCCTGGACGATGACCTTGCTGGCCTCGGTGAGGAAGATCGCCATGTCAGTTGTTCTCTCTCGTCGTCTCAGGCGTTCGCGAGCTCGGCGGCCTTGTCCGCTCCGCCGTCCATCGTGTCGGCGAGCGTGACCAGCGGGTGGTTGGCGGCCGCAAGGATCTGGCGGCCCTCGAGGACGTTGTTGCCGTCGAGCCGCACGACGAGGGGCTTGCTCGCCTCGTCGCCGAGGATCTCGAGCGCAGCGACGATGCCGTTGGCGACCGCGTCGCACGCCGTGATGCCGCCGAAGACGTTGACGAACACCGACTTGACCTGCGGGTCGGTCAGGATGATGTCCAGACCCGCGGCCATGACCTCGGCCGAGGCGCCGCCGCCGATGTCGAGGAAGTTGGCCGGCTTGACGCCGCCGTGCTTCTCGCCCGCGTAGGCGACCACGTCGAGCGTGCTCATGACGAGCCCGGCACCGTTGCCGATGATGCCGACCTCGCCGTCGAGCTTGACGTAGTTGAGGTCCTTCTCCTTGGCGCGCGCCTCGAGCGGGTCGGCCGCGGCCGCGTCCTCGAGCTCGAGGTGGTCGGCGTGCCGGAAGTCCGCGTTGGCGTCGAGCGTGACCTTGCCGTCGAGCGCGACGACCTCGCCGTCCTCGGTCAGCACCAGCGGGTTGACCTCGACGAGCGTCGCGTCCTCGTCGCGGTACACGACCCACAGCTTCTGCAGGACGTCAGCCACCTTGCCGGCGATCGCGGCGTCGAACCCGGCCGCGGCGACGATCTCGTCGGCCTTCGCCTGGTCGATGCCCACGCGCGGGTCGACGGCGACCTTGGCGAGCGCCTCGGGACGCTCCACGGCGAGCTGCTCGATCTCCATGCCGCCCTCGACCGAGCACATCGCGAGGTAGCGGCGCTCGGCACGGTCCAGCAGGAGGGAGAAGTAGAACTCGCTCGCGATCTTCGCGCCCGCGGCGATCATCACGCGGTGCACGGTGTGCCCCTTGATGTCCATGCCGAGGATCTGGCCCGCCTGCTCGGCGGCCTCGTCGGCCGAACGCGCGAGCTTGACGCCGCCCGCCTTGCCGCGACCACCGGTCTTGACCTGCGCCTTCACGACGACGACGCCCGGAGCGCCGTCGAGCAGCGTCTGCGCCGCGGCGCGCGCCTCGTCCGGGGTGGTGGCGACGATGCCGCCCAGCACCGGTACGCCGTGCTTCTCGAAGATGTCCCGTGCCTGGTACTCGAACAGGTCCACTGTGGTCCCAGTTCCTCTCGTCGGCCGCGCTGCGGCGGCCCCGGTGCGGCCGTGTGCTCCGGATCGATGCTAGCCGTCCGCCCGAGATCTCTTCACATCGAGAGATGTGGATCTCTTCACATCGAGAGACCCGGCCTGGTGACCCCTCGACGTCCACAAGTCCGTGAGAAGACCTGCGGGACGTCCGGATTGGGCTCTAGTGTCCGGTTCGGACGTTCGCGGGACAACCGCGAGGCAAGCGCAGGGGCGCACGACGACGGAGCAGGGAGGCCACAGATGTCCGACCAGGACGGCGCGACACCCGTAGGCACGGGCGGCGCAGGCGGCGAGTGGCGGCAGGGCGGTCAGCAGGCGTACGACCTGGGTGCGACGGTGCACCGGGTGCGCGCGGAGCTGCCGCAGGAGACGACCGTGTGGGACGCCGAGCGTCTCGCTGCGGTCAGCCTCGACGGCAACGGCACGCCGACGCGCGTGCTCGTCGGCGCGGGGTGGGACACGCGGTGCACACCGGAGGCGCTGGCGCGGGCGGTCGTCGACGCCGGACGGGCGGCGGCCCTCGCGCTCGACGAGCAGGCACGCGCGGCGCTCGCCGACCAGGCCGCGGCGCGGCGCGCGCGCTGGGCCGAGGCGCGGCCGTCGGCGACTCCTCCCCCGCAGCCCGTGGCGCACGCGAGCGACCCGCGTCCGCTCGACGAGCTCGCGGAGATCGCGATCACGTCCCTCGCCGCGGTCTCGCACCAGACGGCGTCCGACGCCGGGGCCACGCTCGGGCTGGGGCGCGCGCTCGACGGCGAGGTCGAGGTGCGCGTCGGGCGCGGCGGGATCGTCGACGTCGGCCTGAGCGGTCACCGGGTTGCGAAGGCGAGCGCGAGCGCGCTGTCCGCGCTCCTGACCGACGCCGTCCAGGACGCCGGCCAGGACCTCGCGCGGCGCGTGGACCAGGAGGCACCCGCCGTGCCCGACGAGCTGCTCGCCGAGGTGCTGACGCATCTGCGCTCGATGACGGCCGACCCGCTCAGCCCGAGCGGCGTCGGACGGGTCGCGGCCTCGCGCGAGCGCTCGTGAGCGACGCCGAGGTCGACGTCGTCCTGCAGGCGCTGCGGCACGAGGCGGGGACCTGGGACGAGCAGGGCGAGGTCCTGGCAGCGGTCGCCGCCACGGTCGAGTCGATGCAGCTGAGCGCGTTGCAGGCCGGGGTGTTCGTGGTGATGCGGGACGCCTACAGCGACGCCGTCGAGCACGTCGCCTCGCGCTGCCGCGAGGGCAGCGCGGAGATGACCGAGATCGCCGCGGCGCTGCGCGCCAACGCCACCGCGTACGAGCGACGCGACGAGGAGGTGTCCTCGCACGTCGGCGGCGCCTACTGAGCACCCGTCCGCCCACCGACCGAGGAGCCTGCGATGTCGTTCCCGACCATGCCCTTCCCGACCATGCCCATCCCGACCACGCCGCACGGGAGCCCGGCCCAGCCGGTCCAGTTCAACCCCTCCACCTACGAGACGACCGTCGACGGGCTGCGGTCCGGGATGCGCGCGCTGACCGAGCAGCTCGCCCGGGTGCCGGGTGCCGTCGACGACGCGACCGCGCACTGGTGGTTCCCCGACCAGCTCGCCGCGGGCCTGCGATGGTGCACCGACCGGCTGCTCGAGCTCGGTCGCGAGCTGCTCGACAGGCTCGGCGAGCTCCTCGAGGGCGCGGCCGCACCCGTGCTGTTCTTCGTCCGAGCGCACGACTGGATGACGCGGGTCGGCTCGCCCGTGTCGGGGGTCGCCGCGTCGGTCCACCCGAACGCGTTGCGGGCGCCGCTGCGCTGGACCGGCGAGGCCGCGACGACGTACCGCGGCGCGGTCGCCGGCCAGTCCCCGGCTGCGGCACAGATCCAGGCGGTCTCCGGCACGGTCACGGCCTCCCTCGGCGCGTGCGCAGTCGCCGGCCTGGCGTTCTACGTCGCCCTGAGCCTGATCCTCACCAAGTTCCTCGTCGCGACGATCGCGACCGTCGCGGCGATCGGGTCGGTCGTGCTGTCGTGGGCGGGGCTGCTGCTGATCGTCGAGGAGGCCGCCGTGAACACGGGCATGGTCATGTCGGCGGTCGGCGCGCTCGTCGCGACCCAGGGCGCCGCCGCCCTGGCGCTCGTCAACGTGACCGGCGCGAGCAGGTCGCAGACCGCTCTGCCGCACGGGCGCTGGCCGGTGGGCACCGCCTGACGCGCGAGCGTCCCCTGGTCTCGTCGGGGACGCACCCGTGCGCGGCCCCGTCGGGGCGAGGGCGGGTGCGGCCTCGTCGGGGCGAAGGCCGGTGCCTCAGCGGGTCTCGTCGGGGCCGAACCCGTCGGGTCGCGGCTCGGGCCCGGCGGAACCGGCGACGAGCGGCGGTGCCGCGACGAACCCGTCGGCGAACGGACCCACGAGAGCACCCTCGGCGGGCGCGAGGACCGCGGGGGCCGTGGAGTCGGCCGGCCCGTCCGTGGGGGCACGGTCGGCGCGGCGCTCGGGGTGGTCGGCGGGCGGCTCGGCGCGTTCTTCCTCGAGGATCCTCGACGACGCGAGCTGCTGGGCCGCGAGCTCGGCGTACAGCCCGCCCGCGGCGGCGAGCTCGGCGTGCGTGCCGGACTCGACGATCCGGCCGGCCTCGACCACGTGGATCGTGTCCGCCGCGATCACGGTCGACAGGCGGTGCGCGATCGAGAGCGTCGTCCGACCGCGGGCCGCGGTGTCGAGCGCCTCCTGGACCACGCGCTCGGAGACCGTGTCGAGAGCCGAGGTCGCCTCGTCCAGCAGCAGCACGGCCGGGTCCTTGAGCAGCACCCGCGCGATGGCGATGCGCTGCTTCTCACCGCCGGACAGCCGGTACCCGCGCTCGCCCACCACGGTGTCGTACCCGTCGGCGAAGCCGCTGATGACGTGGTGGATGTTCGCGGCGCGGCACGCCTCGACGATCTCGTCGTCGGTCGCGTCAGGCTTGGCGTACGTGAGGTTCTCGCGGATCGTCGCGTGGAACAGGTACGTCTCCTGCGAGACGATCCCGACGTTGTCGATCACCGACTCCTGCGTGAGCCGCCGGACGTCCTCCCCGGCGAACAGCACCTGCCCACCCGACACCTCGTACAGGCGCGGCGCGAGGTAGAGCACGGTCGTCTTGCCCGCACCGGACGGCCCGACGAACGCGACGTGCTGACCGGGCTCGGCGGTGAAGCTGATGCCACGCAGCGTGGGGCGCGCGTCGGGTGCGGAGTCGGGGTAGCGGAACACGACGTCGCGGAACTCCACGCGCCCGAGCGGCCCGGGTGCGCGCGAGACCGGGATCGCGTCCGGCGCGTCCTCGATCACCGGCTGCAGGTCGAGGTACTCGAAGATCCGCGCGAACAGGGCGCGCGAGGTCTGCACGTCGAGCGCGACGCGCATGAGGCCGATGAGCGGACCGAGCAGGCGCGCTTGCACGGTCGTGAACGCGACGACCGTGCCCGCGGTGATGGTGCCGCCGTCGGGCCGTTGCATGAGCCACCCGGAGACGAGGTAGACGACCGCGGGCACGCTCGCCATGAGGACCTGCACGACCGCGAAGAAGCCCTGCCCGCTCATCGCGCGCCGCACCTGGAGCCGCACCTGGTTGTCGTTCTCGGCGCGGTACCGCGCCGACTCCGCGCCCTGCCGGTTGAACGACTTCGAGAGCAGCACGCCGCTCACGCTGAGCGTCTCCTGGGTGATGGACGTGAGCTCGGACAGCGACTCCTGCGTCTGGGCGGCGATCCGCGCGCGCGCCTGCCCGACGCGCCGCTGCACGGCGACCAGCCCCGGCATGAGCACGACGGCCACGAGCGTCAGGCGCCAGTCGATGAGCAGCATCGCGACGAGCGAGGCGACCACGGTGACGGCGTTGCCGAGGATCGTCGTGACGGTGTTGGTGAGCACGCCCGCCACGCCGCCCACGTCGTTCTGCAGCCGTGACTGGATCACTCCGGTCTTGGTGCGGGTGAAGAAGCCGAGCTCCATGGCCTGCAGGTGCTCGAAGAGCCGGACGCGCAGGTCGCCGGTGACACGGTTGCCGACGGTCGAGGTCAGCCACGTCTGGATCACCCCGAGGCCCGCGGCCACCAGGAACAGCGCGACCATGAGCACCACGAGCCCGACGAGGAGGTCGAGGTGCGGGCCGCCGCCGTCGGGCGGGAACAGCGCGTCGTCGAAGATCCGCTGGACGACGAGCGGCGGCACCACGGCGATCGCGGCCGAGGCCACGACGATCACGCCGGTCACGGCGATGCGCCGCAGGTACGGCCGGAACAGGGCGACGACCCGCCGACCGAGGTTCGCCACGGGTGGCGCCTGCGCGTTCAGCCGGCGCTGGGCCGACTCGTCGAGGGGGCGCCCCATGCCGCCGCCGCGGTGCCCCGGACCACCCATGCTCATGCCGCCACGGTAGGGCGGCGCGGGTCGGGACGCCGCACAGACCGCGACCACGAACGCTCGTCAACCCTGGTTGACACGCGCCGCCGTGTCAATCTAGATTGACACGCATGACGGGCACGGACACGCTCCTCACCGCCGCCGGCGCGGCCGAACCGGCCGAGGGTCTGCGCGCCGTGCGTTCGCTGCGGACGCTCGCCGACCGCCTCGAAGCACTCCAGGTCGAGCGCGCGCGGCGCCAGGGCTGGTCCTGGCAGCAGATCGCCGACTGCCTGGGTGTCACCCGGCAGGCGGTCCACAAGAAGTACGGGAAGACCACGGGAAGGGTGGTGCCCTGATGTTCGAACGCTTCACGCAGGATGCCCGCGACGCCGTCACCCGGGCGCGCGACGAGGCCGGCGCGCTGGGTGCCGAGCGCATCGGGTCCGAGCACGTGCTGCTGGCCGCAGTACGCGTCGACGGCGTCGCGCAGCAGGCGCTGACAGGTCTGGGGATCGGCGCGGACGCCCTCGCCCAGGCCGTCCGCGCCCGCCACGGGCTCGACGACGACGCCCTGGCCTCCATCGGCGTCGACCTCGGCGCGGTCCGTGCCCAGGTCGAGGCGACCTTCGGCGAGGGCGCGCTCGACGCCGCGCACCGCACGGCTCCGCGCGCACTCACCCCCGACGCCAAGAAGCTCCTCGAGCTCGCCCTGCGCGAGGCGATCCGCACCGAGCGGCGACGCATCGACACCGGGCACCTGCTGCTCGCCGCGGTCCGCGCGCCGGAGTCCGCGGCACGCGCCACGCTCAGCTCGCTCGGGCTGTCCGACGACGCCGTGCGTGACGCCGTCGGTGTCGCCTGGGCACGCGCCGCCTGAGCGTCACGACGCGAGCGTCGTCAGCTCCTCGCGCAGCAGGTCGGCGTAGGCGACCACGCCCTTCATGTTCGGGTGGGTGCGGTCGGCGTGCAGCAGGCCGGAGTGCTTGCTGATGTAGCGGTGCCAGTCGACGACGTGCACGTTGGGCCGGTCCTTGACCCGCTCGACGAGCGCGGCGTTGGCGTCCTCGACCCAGTAGCTGATGCCGACGACGGTGTAGATGATCACCTGCCGGTCCGGGCCGATGATGTCGAGCGTCTCGTCGAGCGCCTCGATCGAGCCGTCGAACTTGAACCCGCCGTTCGTCCCGAAGTCGAGCAGGACGATCGGCCGCAGCTTCCCGGCCTCGGCCGCCGCGCCGACCAGCGCGGGCACGTCGACCCACTTGCGGATCGGCTTGGCGTCGATGGCGATCTTCGGGAACACGTCGTACAGCGTCGGGGCCGCGGCCGAGAGCACCGAGTCGCCGAAGCCGATCACGTCGGCCCCGTCGATCACCGCGGAGCCCGGCGGCGTGGCGGTGCCCGTCGGCTCGGTGGTCGGCTCCTTGCTCGGCGTCCCGGTGGGACCGGCGGTCGGGGCCTGCGTCGCACCGGCCGTGGGCTTGCCCTTCGAGGTGTCGCGGTCCTGGTCGTCCGCGCCACGCGCCTCGCGGTCGGCGATCTCCTGCAGCGCGGCCTCGATCGCGCGCTGCGTGGACGAGGTCGTCGGCGCGGTCGCGACCGACACAGTCGCACCGACGACGAGCACCGCCGCAGCGACCGCAGCCACGCGTGCCACAGGACGAGGACCTCGGAGGGCGGCGAGAACCTGCCGCGACACGGCACGGAACCCGTCGCGCCGCACGGGCGTCTCGACGAACCGGTGGCTGAGCGCGGCCAGCACGAATGTGACCGGGAGGGCGATCAGCGGGGTGCGCCACCACAACGGGGAGCCGGGTGCGTCGCCCAGCGCGGCGCTGACCACGAGGATCACGGGCCAGTGCCACAGGTACAGCCCGTACGAGCGCTCCCCCACCCACTCCGCGGGCCGCAGCTCGAGCGCGCGGATGAGCCCCGCGGGCCGCTCCTGCGCGCACGCGACGACGAGCGCGAGCGCCGCGAGGGAGCCCACCACGATGCCGCCGCGGTAGGTCCAGACGTCGTCGGCGGCCATCGTGGCCCCGAGCCCCACCAGCACGACGAGCGCGGCGTACGGCAGCGTCCGCGCCCAGGCGGTGTCGGGCAGGAGCCGCAGGTGCCCGCTCGCCGCGATCGCGACCGCCGCACCCATCAGCAGCCCGAACAGGTGGGTGCCGGTGCCGTAGTAGACGTTCGTCGGGTCGTCACCGGGCGTGTACGCCGCCGCCATGGCGATCGCGCTGGCGACCGCCCCTGCCGCGACGACGAACGCCATCGCCCGCGCCCCGGAGCGCAGCCGCAGCCCGGCGGCGACCAGCACGAGCCCCAGGAGCACGAGCGGCCAGAGCAGGTAGAACTGCTCCTCGATCGCGAGCGACCAGAAGGGCTGGAACAGCTCGGGCGCGGTCGCGTCGAAGTAGCTCGTGCCTGCGGCGATCTCGAGCCAGTTCGTCGAGAACGTCAGCGCGCCGAGCCACTGCCTGCCGATCCCCACGAGCAGGTCGGTCTCGACCAGGCGCGCGGCGACCGTGCCGACGAGCAGCACCGACACCAGCGCAGGCAGGAGCCGACGCGCACGTCGCTTCCAGAAGTCCGGCATGTCGAGCCGGCCGGTACGGCTCATCTGCCGCAGCAGCAGCGTGGTGATGAGGAACCCGCTGACCACGAAGAACACGTCCACGCCGAGGAAGCCGCCCGGCACCGCCTCGGGCCACAGGTGATAGGCGATCACCGCGAGGACGGCGATCGCGCGGAGCCCGTCGAGCCCCCGGATCCGACCGTCGCCGCCGCGCGTCCGGTGCTCAGCGGCGGCGTCAGCGCTCGTGCGTGCGTGCTCCCCGGCCGCTCCCGCGGCCGGACGCGTGACCGTCTCGGTCCGAGGCCCAGAGGCCGGGGGCGGGGACGTGGTCGTCACGGGCACTCCTCACACGCAGAGCTCATGGGACGAGGCTAGATCGGCACTGAAGGGGCGAGGGATGGACACTCCGCGCACGCGCACATCCGTGACCTGCGCCTACAGCTTCGTGACCGGCGAGAACCGCAGGAGCAGGCGCTTCATCCCCTCGCTGCCGAAGTCCACCTTGACGACCGCGTTGTGCCCGGTGCCCTCGAGCGCGACGACCGATCCCAGCCCGTACGCGTCGTGCGTCACGCGGTCACCGATCGCGAGCTGCGGGATCGCCGTGACCGGGCGCGGCGTCGCCGAGCCGAAGGTCGCGCCCGTCGAGGGCAGCGCGGGACGCTTCTCGCGCTCCTCACGCCCCGAGGCCGAGCCGTACCCACCCGAGCCGTACCCACCCGAACCGGCCCGGCTCGAGCCGTAGCCGCCCGACGAGCGACCCCCGGACCCGAAGCCCGAGCCCCAGCCGCCCCGCAGCTGCGACGTCGACGACTCGCGCCGCCGCCAGTCGATGAGCTCCTCGGGCAGGTCGCCGAGGAACCTGCTCGGCGGGAACTCGTTGGGTACGCCCCACGCGGTACGGATCGCCGCACGCGAGATGTACAACCGCTCTCGCGCGCGCGTCAGGCCGACGTACGCGAGCCGCCGCTCCTCCGCGAGCTGGTCCGGGTCGGACAACGACCGCATGTGCGGGAACGTCCCGTCCTCCATGCCGGTGAGGAACACGACCGGGAACTCGAGCCCCTTCGCGGTGTGCAGCGTCATGAGCGTGACGACTCCGGGCTCCGGCTTGTCGTCGGCGTCCGCGTCGTCCCCGCCGTCCGGCGACGGGATCTGGTCGGAGTCGGCCACGAGCGAGACGCGCTCGAGGAAGTCCGCCAGGTCGCCGTCCGGGTCGCTCTGCTCGAACTCGGTGGCCACGGCGTGCAGCTCCGCGAGGTTCTCGACGCGCGACCCGTCCTGCGGGTCCTCGCTCGCGCGCAGCTCGGCCAGGTAGCCGCTGCGGTCGAGCACAGCGCCGAGCACCTCGGCAGGGCCAGCGGTCGCGGCGAGCGCGCGCAGCCCCGACATGAGCTCGACGAACGCGCTCAGGCCCGTCACGGCGCGCGTCCCGAGGCCGGGGACCTCGTCGAGCCGCTCGAGCGCGGCGCCGAACGAGATGCGCTCACGCTCGGCGAACGACGCGACCATCGCCTCCGACCGCTCGCCCAGCCCGCGCTTGGGGACGTTGAGGATGCGGCGCAGGTTGACGTCGTCGTCGGGGTTCGCGACCGCGCGCAGGTACGCAACAGCGTCCTTGATCTCACGCCGCTCGTAGAAGCGCGTCCCGCCGACGAGCTTGTAGGGCAGCCCGACGCGCACGAGCGCGTCCTCGATCACGCGCGACTGCGCGTTGGCCCGGTAGAAGATCGCGACGTCGCCCGGCCGCACGCCCGCCGAGTCGCCCAGCCGGTCGATCTCCTCGACGACGAACCGCGACTCCTCGCGCTCGTCGTCGGCCACGTAGGCAACGATCTGCGCGCCCGCGCCGGAGTCGGTCCACAGGCGCTTGGGCTTGCGCCCGGGGTTCTTGCTGATGACCGCGTTGGCGGCCGACAGGATCGTCTGGGTCGAGCGGTAGTTCTGCTCGAGCAGGATCGTGCGCGCGTCCGGGTAGTCGGCCTCGAACTCGAGGATGTTGCGGATGCTGGCGCCGCGGAACGCGTAGATCGACTGGTCCGCGTCGCCCACGACCGTGAGCTCGCCGCGCTCGACGTCGCCCTCCCCCGTGCCCACCAGCTCGCGCACGAGCACGTACTGCGCGTGGTTGGTGTCCTGGTACTCGTCGACGAGCACGTGCCGGAACCGCCGCCGGTAGTGCTCGGCGACCGCCGGGAACGCCTGCAGCAGGTGCACGGTCGTCATGATCAGGTCGTCGAAGTCGAGCGCGTGCGCCTGACGCAGCCGCGCCTGGTAGCGCATGTAGACCTGCGCGAGCGCCGAGTCGAAGTCGTTGGCGCTGCCGCCGCCCGACGTCGCCGCGAACGTCTCCGGGTCCACCAGCTCGTCCTTGAGCGCGGAGATCTTGGACGCGAGCGCCTTGGCGGGGTACTTCTTCGGGTCCAGGTCGAGCTCGCGCGCGACGAGCGTGAGCAGGCGCTGGGAGTCCGCCGAGTCGTAGATCGAGAAGCTCGAGCGCAGGCCGAGCGTGCTCGCCTCGCGGCGCAGGATCCGCACGCACGCGGAGTGGAACGTCGAGACCCACATCCGGCCCGCGGCGGCCGGGCCCACGAGACCGCCGACGCGCTCGCGCATCTCGGCCGCGGCCTTGTTCGTGAACGTGATCGCCAGGACCTCGCCCGCGCGCGCCCGCCGCGTCGCGAGCAGGTACGCGATGCGGTGCGCGAGCACCCTCGTCTTGCCCGAACCCGCGCCGGCCACGATCAGCAGCGGGCCGCCGTGGTGCACGACCGCCTCACGCTGCTGGGGGTTGAGACCCTCGAGCAGCGCGTCGGCGCGCGCGGTCCGCGCGGCCTCGTCCTCCTCGCGGCGGGCGCGGTGCGCGGACGTGTCGTCCGGCTCGTCGGCGCCGTCCGTGCGCGGGGGCACGACGAGCGGGAGCCCGGAGGACTCACCCGTGTGCGAGCGGGCGGCGGCCGCACCGAAGGCGGCGCCGAGGGACGAGGGCAGGTGATCGAAGAGCGACGTCATGGCGCGTCCAGCCTAGGTCCCGCCACCGACACCGAGGGACGCCCGCACCCCGGTCCCGTCACGTCACCGCGAGCCCGACGAGCCACGCGACCGTGACGATCATCGCGCCCGCGAGCTCCACGAGGATCGACAGGCCCGTGGCCTGCATCGCTGCGACTGTGGCGCGCCAGGCGGGACGCGCGTCGCGCACGCGGACCCACTCCGCGAGGTACGTCCCGCCGACGAAACCGAGGGGCAACCCGATCACCGGGATGAGGAAGAACAGCACGACGCCCGCCAGGCCGCCCCACACGAGCGTGCTGTTCGGCACACCCGCGCGCTTGAGGTGCCGGCCGGCGAGCAGGTACTTGCCCACCGCTGCGACCAGGGTCGCGAGCACGGCGACCGCGACGACCGTCCAGCCGGCCGCGCCGCCCGTCACGACGCCCCACACCACGACCGCACCGGCGACCAGCAGCGCGCCGGGCAGCACCTGCACGACGACGCCGAACAACCCGACGAGCACGACGAGCCCGACGACGACCTCCGCGATCCCGCTCACGCGGCGACCCTACGGGACCCGTCGTCGTACCGGCGTGCGCGCCAGGCGTGCCCGGACGGCGCGGGTGCGGTCGTGCCACGCGGTGAGGCGCGGGGTCAGACCGCCAGGGCGCCCACCGTCTCGCGCAGCCGGTGCGACGTCGAGCCGAGCTCGTGCGCCGCCGACCGGATCGTGTCGATCTCGCCGCTCGTGCGCGCCGTGGCCGCGCCGACCTCCTCGAGCACCGCCGCCACACGCCGCCCGCCCTCGGCGACCTCGGCGACGGCCGACGCCATCGCGGACGTCGTGGCCGTCTGCTCCTCGACCGCCCCGGCGATCGTCGTCTGGAAGTCGTTGATCTGGCCGATCACCTCGGTGATCTGGCCGATCTCGGCCGCCGCCTGCGCGACCGCCTCCTGGATCGACTCGACCCGCGAGGCGATGTCCCCGGTCGCTCGCGCGGTCTCGGACGCGAGCTCCTTGACCTCGCCCGCGACGACCGCGAAGCCCTTGCCGGCCTCGCCGGCCCGCGCGGCCTCAATGGTCGCGTTGAGCGCGAGCAGGTTGGTCTGCTCCGCGATCGAGGTGATCACCTTCACGACCGAGCCGATCTCGGCCGAGGACTCGCCGAGCGTCGCGACCGTGCGGTTGGTGCGCTCCGCCGCGTCGACGGCGTGCGACGCGATGCGGGCGACCTCCGCGGCGTTGCGCGCGATCTCCCCGATCGACGCGCCCATCTGGTGCGTCCCCGCAGCGACCGTGTCGATGCCCTCGCTCACGCTGCGCGCCGAAACCCCCGCGTCGCTCGTGCGCGAGACCGCGTCGGCGGCCGCCTCGCCGAGCTCGTCGCCCGCGGAGACGAGGCGCTGCGCGGCGTCGAGCAGGTCGTTGGACGCCGCGTCCACGTCGGAGGCGACAGCGGCGGAGCGGTCGAGCGTCCCGTTGAGCGCGAGCGCCAGCCGGTCGAGCTCGGTGCGCCCCGAGCCCACGGGCAGCCGCGCACCCGCGTCGCCGTCCGTCAACGCGCGCGTGGCGCCGGTGACGGGGCTCACGACGGACCGCGCGACGACCAGCCCGGCCAACGCGACCGCGACCAGCACGGCGACGCCCGCGGCGAGGAGCCCACGCGCGTCGACGACCGCGGCCCCGCGCACGTCGTCGACGTACACGCCCGAGCCGATCACCCAGCCCCACGGCTCGTAGCCCGCGACGTACGAGACCTTGGGCTGGGGGTCCTCGGCGCCGGGCTTGGGCCACTGGTAGGAGACGAACCCGGCGCCCTGCGCGCGGACGACGTCGACGAACTCGACGAAGATCTGCGTGCCGTCGGGGTCCACCTGACCGGACAGGTCGGTCCCGTCGAGCTCGGGCTTGACGGGGTGCATGACCATCGTCGGACCCATGTCGTTGATCCAGAAGTACTCGTCGCCCGAGTACCGCAGGCCCGCGACGGCGTCGGTCGCGGCCTGCTGCGCGGCCTGCTCGGAGAGCGCGCCGGTCGTCGCCAGCTCTCCGTAGTGCTCGACGACCCCGAGCGCGGTCTCGACCACCTGCTGCGTCGCGGCGCGGCGCTCGGACATGATCCGCTGCTCGGCGCGCACCACGGCGAGCACCGTGAGCACGGCGAGGCCGAGCGCCGTGAGCGTGACCAGCGCGGCGAGCTTCTGGACGATGGACATCGAGGACATCCGCATTGCTGGCTCCGTGTCACCGAGGGACGTGTCCCACGGCCTATCGGCAGCCCTCGCCCGCGACTGAGACCAGACGGGACGCAGATGCTCGAGCGCCAGGCCGTCGCAGCCTGACGCTCGAGCACGTCGCGGTCAGCGCCAGAGCACCGCGATCGCGACGTTGGCGACGGTCAGGCCGGCGATCGCGCCCAGGTACCCGGTCGTGACCTTCTCGGGCTTGCGCTGGCCGACGACGACGAGCGCCGTGACCACGAGCGCGATGACGAGCTTCACGCCGATCTTGGCGTGGTCGACCGGGTGCAGGTCGCCCATCTCGATGACGCCGACCATGAGGATGCCGGTCACGAGCGCGGTCAGGGCACCGTGCAGGACGCCCGGCGCGAGCTTCGGGGCACGCATGGTGGCGAGCACGCCACCGAGGACCATGGCCCAGCCGATCAGGTGCAGGACGAGCAGCAGGTTCTTCAGGAGCTCCATGCGGCACAGCGTACGGGAGCGGGAGCACTTGCCGACAACATGTCAGGACGTGGCAACGGCGTCGAGCCCGTCACAGCAGACGACGAGCCGCGGCCCATCTCGTGAGCTCGTGCCGGCTGGAGAGCTGCAGCTTGCGCAGCACCGCCGAGACGTGGGTCTCCACGGTCTTGATCGAGATGAACAGCTCGCCCGCGACCTCGCGGTAGGTGTAGCCGCGCGCGATCAGCCGCATCACCTCGCGCTCGCGCGCGCTCAGGCGGTCGAGCTCGTCGTCGCCCGTCGCGACGTCACCCGCAGCCGCGCCGAACGCGTCGAGCACGAACCCCGCGAGCCGCGGCGAGAACACCGCGTCACCGTCCGCGACCCGCCGGACGGCGTCGCTCAGAGCCGGCCCGTCGATCGCCTTGGTCACGTACCCCCGCGCGCCCGCACGGATCACCGCGACCACGTCCTCGGCCGCGTCGGAGACCGAGAGCGCCAGGAACCGCGTGCTCGTGAGATCGGCGCACGCGCGGATCACCTCGGCGCCGCCTCCGCCGTCGCCGCCGGGCAGGTGGACGTCGAGCAGGACGACGGGCGGTGCGAGCGCGTGCACGACGTGCACCGCCTCGTCGACGCTCGCCGCCTCGCCGACGACGTTCACCCGAGCGTCGAGCGAGGCCCGCACCCCCGTCCGGAACAGGTGGTGGTCGTCGACCAGCACGACGTCCACGGCTCCGGCCGGCACGACCGGCACCTCCTGCGTCATCGCTCCTCCTCGGTCACGGGCTCGCCGGGCTCGGCCGCCACCGGCGGCGTCGCGGCGAACGGCATCGACAGGTGCACCTCGGTGCCCTGCCCGTCCCTGCTGGTCACGGTCGCGGTGCCTCCGCGCCGGCGCACGCGGCCCATGATGGACTCGCGCACCCCGAACCGGTCCGCGCCGATCGCGTCGACGTCGAACCCGTCGCCGCGGTCCTTGACGAAGACCTCGACCTCGTCGGTGCCGACCTCGAGGTACAGCGACACGGGCGGCCGCCCGTGCACGACCGCGTTGACGAGCGCCTCGCGCGTCGCCTGCAGCAGCGCGGCAGTCGCCTCGTCGGGAACGCGGTCCCCGACGACGACCGCGTCGACGGCGACCGGCTCACCGCCCGGCCCCGAGCGGGAGTCCTCGACCTCGGCGACCACGGCCCGCAGCGCGGCCGCGAGCGACGTGCCCGGGGCCGGTCGGTCGTCGTAGAGCCACTCGCGCAGCTCGCGCTCCTGCGCGCGCGCCATGCGCGCGACCTCCGCGGGGTCGTCGGCCCGCGCGCGGATGAGCGCGAGCGTCTGCAGCACCGAGTCGTGCAGGTGCGCCGCGATGTCCGCGCGCTCGGACTCACGTGCCCGCGCGGCGCGCTCGTCCGCGAGCGCGCGCCACAGCCGCAGCCACCACGGTGCGACGACGACCGCGACCCCGGCGAGCACCGCGAGCGAGGCGACGACGGACTGGGCGAACGTCGCGGCGTCGACCCCCGGCCCGGTCGCCTGCCCGACGAGGAGCAGCACGCCGACACCCGCGAGCACCACGCCGCCCAGCAGCCGCACGACCGGCAACGGCGTGCGGCCCCCCGCGCGGCTGCGCAGCCGCCCGCGCGCGACCTCGTCGAGCTGGCTCCACGCGAGAGCCGCGCCGGCCAGCACCACGAGCATCGGGAGCACCCAGCCCGCGTCGAGCCGGTCCTGGCGCAGCGCCGCGAGGAGCACCGCGATCGCGACGAGGAGCAGCCCCACCGCGATGTCGGTCACGGGCCACCGACGCGACGCCCGCTCACCCGACTCGGCCGGTCGGCGCGCGACGCGCGACAGCGCGCTGGGCCGGGTGTCCGCCGCGGCGCGCCACGGGTCGCCCGCGGGCACGGTGAGCCACCAGAAGCCGTAGAGCATCACGCCGACCCCGCCGAGCAGCGTGAGCACGACGAACCCGACCCGGACCGCCGGCAGCGGCAGTCCGAGGTGCGCCGAGACGCCCGAGGCCACGCCCGCGCACCAGCGACCGCGCTCCGGCCGACGCAGCGCCCCGCGCGGCGTGCGCGCGGGGACGGCGCCCGGCGGCAGGCTCGGCTCGGCGGTCACGTCCACACCAGAATCGTCACACGTCCGCGCGCCCGCGGGGCCGTCCACGGCAGGTCAGGGGCCACTTCCAGGGTCAGGACCAGGGGTCGGGCCAGGCAGGTTCAGGGTCCGCTCAGGGGGGAACCCGATGTCGCCGGAGCTCGCCGCGCGGCCAGGATCGTCGTATGGACGAGACGACCCCACCCACGACCCCCGGTCAGGGGCGACCGCACGACGAGACCCCGGACGCGGTCCCGACCACGGCGCCGGGCACGACGCACGCCACGACACCTGGCGCGAGCGCCTCCAGCGCGTCGTCGGCCGAGCCCGCCTCGAGCGGCCCCGCCTACGGCAGTCCCGCCCCGAGCGGCCCCGCGTACGGCAGCCCGCCCCAGGACGGGCCCGGGGCGGGCGGTCCGGGCGTCGCCGGAGCCGGCTTCTTCGGCTCGATCCGCCGGTTCGGCGTCCAGCGCTCGGACGACCGCTGGATCGGTGGCGTGTGCTCCGGCATCGCCGACCGGCTCGGCATCGACCCGCTGATCGTGCGCGGCCTGTTCGTCGTCGCCGCGCTGCTGTCGGGCGTCGGCGCCGTGGCGTACGCGCTCGCATGGGCACTGCTGCCCGAGCGTCGCGACGGGCGCATCCACGCCGAGGAGCTGTTCGCCGGACGCTTCGACATCGCCGTGCTGGGCATCGCCGCGCTGCTCGTCATGGGCCTCGGCCGTGGCGACGGCTGGTGGGGCGTCGCAGGGCCGCCGTGGGCGCACGACATCGCCGGCTTCCTGTCCGGCCTGCTGTGGCTCGGGTTCGTCGTCGGGCTCGTCATCGCGGTGCCCGCTCTGATCTCCCGCAACCGCGCGACGCACGCTCCCGGCCGACCGCCCGCCGGTGCGGTCCCGCCGTACGGCACGCCCGGCTCGTCGGGCCCCGCGCCGCGGACCACGCCCTACGGCCCGGGCGCCCCCTACGCCTCCGCGACCGCGACGAGCCCCGCGTACGCGTCGGGTTCGGGCGGCGGGCAGCCGTACACCTCGCCGTACGCCGGTCCCCCCTACGGCTCGGCCACGGCCTACGCCTCGGCGCCCACGGCCCACGCGTCAGGCCCGGCCGCTCCGGCGGCGCCCGCCTACGCCGCCACGCCCACCGCGTACGGCACGCCCACGGCGTACGGGCCGCGGCCGGTGACCCCGTCGGCACCCCCGCGCCCCAAGCCCCCGCGTCGACGCGGGCCGGGAGCGACGAGCATCGGCATCGTCGTCGCGCTCGCGCTGCTGACGCTCGCCGGCCTGCTCGCGGCGGACCGCGCCGGTGAGTTCGACGGCCCGGTACTGCTCACGACGCTCGGGGTGACCGCACTCCTCGCGGGCATCGGCGTGGTGGTCTCCGGCCTGCGCGGTCGCACCAGCGGCTCGCTCGGGTTCCTGGCGATCATGGCGCTCATCGCCTCCCTCCCCGTGGGCGCGGCGACGCACCGCGACTGGGCCTGGGACGGGTCCGGGATCCACCAGAGCACCGACCCCGTCGTCGTCACGACGCGCACGGCAGCCGCCGAGGGCCTGCACTTCGGTGCGGGCGACGCCGTCCTCGACCTGACCGACGTCCCCCTGAGCGACGACCTGCTCCAGGTGCCCGTGTCCGTCGGGGCCGGGCGCGTCGAGATCGTCGTCCCCGACGACGCCGCGGTCCAGGCCGCGGTGCGCGTCGGGCTCGGCAAGGTCACGTGGGACGTGGACGGGGACTACCAGACGGCCAGCGGCATCCGCATGGACGACTCGACCTTCCGCGACCAGGCGAGCGAGACCGGCAGCCCGCAGCTGTCGCTCGACGTCTCCGTCGGTGCGGGCGAGGTCACGATCACCCGGGAGAACTCATGAGCACCGAGCAGCAGCCCACCACCGGCCACCCCGGGACGGGCGACGACCCCACGGAGACCCTCACCACCGAGGTCCCCACCACTGAGGACCTCACCACCGAGGTCCCCACCACTGAGGACCTCACCAGCGAGACTCTCGCCACCGAGAACCTCCCCGGCGAGACCCTCACCACCGAGGTCCCGGCGAGCACCGCACCCACCGGTGCGGCCGCCGACGAGGGCATCTCGACGACGCCCCCCGCCACGGCGAGCGACCCGCCGGTCGCCGCGCAGGCCGCCGAGGTCGAGCGACCCGAGCGCGGACCCCGCGTGGGGACGGTCGTGTGGGGCCTGGTCCTGGCCGTGCTCGGCGTGGGCGTGCTGGCCTGGGCGGGCGGGCGGCGCATCGACGTCGACGTCGCGGCGATCGTGCTGGTCGCCGGCGCGGGCGTGGCCCTGCTGATCGGCTCGATCATCTCGGGCACGCGCCGCCGACGCTGAGCGGTGCCGCACGCGCGAGGGGCTCTCACCCACCCGGGTGAGAGCCCCTCGTCGTCGTGCGAGACGTCAGGCGCGCGGCTCGTCGCGCCGCGCCGGGTCGACGACCGGGTCGGGCGGCGCGACGTGCGACGGCGGCGCGGACGCCGGAGGCGCGGCCGGAGTCGTGGTGTCCGGCACGACCGGCGGTGCCGAGGTCGTCGGAGCAGCCGTCGTCGGAGCGGCGGGTGCCGCGGTCGTGGCGGGAGCCGTCGTCGCGCGGGGCGGTGACGTCGGGGCGACCGGTGCGGCGGCGACGGGCGCTGCGGCCACGGGCGCGGCGGCGACCGGCGCGGGGCCGACGACCCGCGAGTCGGTCTCGACGACGTCGACCGGGCTCAGCCGCCTCAGCGCGAAGCCGACGAGGAGGAACACGACCCCCAGGCCGACCACGAGCAGCGCCACGCCGAACGCGACGACCGACGTGAAGAGCGACGCCCGGAGGAACGACGCGGTCATCATCGTCTCGCGGACCGGGTCCTCGCGGTCGAGCTCGGCGTACGTCTTGCCGCCCGAGGCGTCGAGCGCGTGATGGTTGATGATGTCGGCCTGGACCCAGGCCTCCCACGGCGTGTCGACGAGCTGACCCTGGAAGGCCTTCGCGTCGTCGGAGACGGTGATCTTCTCGGCGGCGAGGTTGCTCGCCACCAGACCCCACGTGACCGCACCGGCCACGATGAACAGGATCCCGAAGACGATGACCCAGAGGCCGAGCCCCCGAGCTCCGTGCTTGCCAGCGGTGGTCGCCACGTGCGGTTCCCCTCTCTCGAGCGTTCCCCTTGCCGACCCGACGGACGCAGGGGCCGTGCGACGTGCGGGTGCCTACGTTCTGCAGGTCGACTGTAGCGAGATGGGGACGAATCGCACCCGGTGACGCTCTGCGGGCACGACGAGAGGCGCTCCCGGCGGGGAGCGCAGGACGAGCCCCGTCAGCCCGTGACGGGCTGCGCGGCCTCCGCCGCCTCGACGCGCGCGAGTCCCTGCGTGTGCACGCGTCGCTCGAGGACGAAGGACATCACGGGCACGATGCCCGCGAGCGCCATGGTCACGAGCCGGCCGAAGCGCCACCGCATGGTCGCCCACAGGTCGAACACCGTGACGAGGTAGACCACGTAGATCCACCCGTGCGCGAACGGGACCCACCCGAACGCGGCCGCGACGCCGTCGGCGTGCAGCACGTACTTGACCAGCATCTCGGCGCACAGCAGCAGGAGCATGGCGCCCGTGATCCATGCCATCACGCGGTAGCGCGTGAGCGAGCCGCGCGCCTTGCGGCTCCAGTCCGTCGTCGTCCCGGCGTCCGTCGTCACGTCCTCATCCCTCGTCATGCCGGGTCACTCCCACTCGATCGTGCCCGGCGGCTTGCTCGTCACGTCGAGGACGACCCGGTTGACCTCGGGCACCTCGTTGGTGATGCGCGTCGAGATGGTCGCGAGCACGTCGTACGGCATGCGGGTCCAGTCTGCCGTCATGGCGTCCTCCGACGACACGGGTCGCAGCACGATCGGGTGGCCGTAGGTCCGGCCGTCGCCCTGGACGCCGACCGAACGCACGTCGGCGAGCAGCACCACGGGGCACTGCCAGATCTCGCGGTCCAGGCCGGCGCGCGTGAGCTCCTCACGAGCGATCGCGTCGGCGGCGCGCAGCACGTCGAGACGCTCGGCCGTGACCTCGCCGATGATCCGGATGCCGAGGCCCGGTCCGGGGAACGGCTGGCGCCAGACGATGGCCTCGGGGACGCCGAGCTCGAGGCCGACCGCGCGCACCTCGTCCTTGAACAGCGCACGCAGCGGCTCGACGAGCTCGAACTGCAGGTCGTCGGGCAGGCCGCCCACGTTGTGGTGCGACTTGATGTTCGCCGCGCCCTCGCCGCCCCCGGACTCGACCACGTCGGGGTACAGCGTGCCCTGGACCAGGAACTTGACCTCGCTTCCGGTCTCGCCGGACTCGGCGACGACCTCGCGCGCGGCGTCCTCGAACACGCGGATGAACTCGCGGCCGATGATCTTGCGCTTGGTCTCCGGGTCGGTGTGGCCCGCGAGCGCCTGCAGGAACCGCGCACGCGCGTCGACGATCTTGAGCCGCACACCGGTCGAGGCGACGAAGTCCTTCTCGACCTGCTCGGCCTCGCCCGAGCGCAGCAGCCCGTGGTCGACGAAGACGCACGTGAGCTGGTCCCCCACGGCACGCTGCACGAGCGCTGCGGCCACCGACGAGTCGACGCCGCCGGACAGCCCGCAGATCACGCGCGCGTCGCCGACCTGCGCACGGATGCGCTCGACCTGCTCGGCGATCACGTTGCCCGGGTTCCAGTCGGGCGTCAGACCCGCACCCTCGTAGAGGAAGTTCTCGAGCGCCTTCTGACCGAGCGGCGAGTGCTTGACCTCGGGGTGCCACTGCACGCCGAACAGGCGCCGCTCGCGGTTCTCGAACGCGGCGACGGGTGAGCCCTCGCTCGTCGCGAGCACGTCGAAGCCCTCGGGCGCCGCGTGCACCGCGTCGCCGTGGCTCATCCACACCGTCTGCTGCTCGGGGCTGCCCGCGAGCACCGTGCCGGTCGCGGAGACCTCGAGCGCGGTGCCGCCGTACTCGCGGCGGCCCGTCTGCGCGACGGTCCCGCCGAGCGCCTGCGCCATGGCCTGGAAGCCGTAGCAGATGCCGAGGACCGGCACGCCGGCCTCGAACAGCGCGGGGTCGACGAACGGCGCGCCGTCGGCGTACACCGACGAGGGGCCCCCGGACAGGATGATCGCGGCGGGGTCCTTGGCGAGCAGGTCCGCGACGGTGGCCGTGTGGGGCACGATCTCGGAGTACACGCTCGCCTCGCGCACGCGCCGTGCGATGAGCTGGGCGTACTGCGCGCCGAAGTCGACGACGAGGACCGGGCGGTGAGCTGTCGGCTGCTCAGGCGTCTGAGTCACGCCCTCAGGGTAGTCGCCGCGTCCCGCTGCTCCGGCCCGACGTCCACCGTGCGGCACGTGGGGGACCACGGCGGCGCAGAGCCCGGCGCAGAGCCCGGCGCGGACCCCGGCGGAAAACGAGTCGAGTCGTGTCGGTGCCCGCCCGTAACGTGGAACGAGTGCGATCCCTCCCCTTGGCTGACCCGGGTACCCCGCCTCTGACGGGTCCCGTGGCGTACCTGCTGTGGCAGGCGCGCCGGCAGTGGGGCATCCTCACCGTCGGTGTGCTGCTCGGCATCCTGATGTTCTCGTGCCAGGCCGCGCTGCCGTACGTCACCGGCTACGCGATCGACTCCGGCCTCGCGCACGGCTTCGACTCCGACCTGTGGCGCGCCGCGGGTGCGCTCGCCGTGCTGGGCGTGATCTCGGCCGCCGCCTCGGCGATCGGGCACCGCTACGACGTCGAGAACTGGCTGCGCGCCTCGTTCGCGGCGTCCCAGCTCGTCGGGCACCGTGTCGCCCGCTCGGGTCACACCATCACCGCGGAGCTGCCGACCGGTGAGGTCGTCTCGGCCGTCGCGAACGACGCGCTGCGCATCGGCGAGATCTTCCACACCGCCGCGCGGTTCATCGGCTCGATCGTGGCCTACGGCATCGCGGCATTCGTGATGCTGCGCACCTCGGTGCCGCTCGGCCTCATCGTCGTGCTCGGCCTGCCGACCGTGACGATCTGCATCGCCGCGCTCGTCAAGCCGCTGCAGCGCCGTCAGGTCGCGCAGCGCGAGGCGTCCGGCCGGCTCACGACGCTCGGCTCGGACACGGTCTCGGGCCTGCGCATCCTGCGCGGGATCGGCGGCGAGGGCGTGTTCACGGCCCGCTACCGCGAGCAGTCGCAGCTCGTGCGGCGCAAGGGTGAGGCCGTCGCGGTCACGCAGTCCTGGCTCGACGCGCTGCAGGTGCTCCTGCCGGGGGCGTTCGTCGTCGTGCTGATCTGGTACGGCGCGCACCTGGCCGTGGCGGGCGAGATCACGCCCGGCCAGCTGGTGCAGGCGTACGGGTTCGCCGCGTTCCTCGCGTGGCCGGTCCAGCAGATGACGTACACGGTGCAGTCCGCGACGCGTGCGCACGTGGGTGCCGGCAAGGTGCTCAACGTGCTGCGCGTCGTGCCCGCCACGGGTGCTCGCCCGGGTACGCAGGCACCGCCGCCGCCGGGGGTCCCGCTGGTCGACGAGACCTCGGGCGTCACCGTCCGGCCCGGCCTGGTGAGCGCGCTCGTGAGCGCGGACCCCGACGAGTCTGCGGCGATCGCCACGCGCATGGGTCGGTTCGACGACGAGGCCGAGGTCGCCACGCCCGTGCGGCTGGGCGGCGTGCTGCTCGCCGACCTGGACAAGCAGGTCGTGCGCGAGCGGATCCTGCTGGCCGAGGCGACCCCGCACCTGTTCTCGGGCACGCTCGCGAGCGAGCTCGACGTGCACGGCCCGGGCGACGCCGAGCGCCTGCTGCGCGCCATCGCGCTCGCCGACGCGCACGACGTGCTCGACTCCGTGCCGGACGGGCTCGCGGGCGAGATGCCGGAGAAGGGGCGGTCGCTGTCGGGCGGCCAGCGCCAGCGCGTCGCGCTCGCGCGTGCGCTCCTGCTCGACCCGGAGATCCTGCTGCTGGTCGAGCCGACGTCCGCGGTCGACGCGCACACCGAGGCGCGCATCGCGGCCCGGCTCGCCGGCGAGCGGCACGGACGCGCGACGCTCGTCGTGACGGCGTCGCCGCTCGTGCTCGACCACGTCGACGAGGTGCAGCTGCTGGTGGACGGCCGCGTGGTCGCCACCGGGACGCACGCCGAGCTGCTGGCCCGCCAGGACGCGCACGGCGCGGCGTACCGCCGCGTCGTCGAACGTCACCTGGACGACGAGACGCCTCCGCAGGGTGTCCCGGCGGTGGTGACGCGGCCCGTCGACGTGACGGGTGACGACCCGATCGCCGACGAGGCGTTCGACGCACTGCTCGACGGACAGCCCGCCGGGACCCACGAGACACGAGGAGGTCGGCCGTGAAGCTGCCCATCGCCGACGCGGCGACGGTCCGCGCGTACGCGGTCCACCTCCTGCGCGCCCACCGTCGGCCGCTCACCGGCATCGCGGTGCTGCACACGTTCGCGGCGGTCCTCGGCCTGGCCGGGCCGTGGCTGCTCGGGCGGCTCGTCGACGCGGTCGCGGACGGCACCACCACGGGCTACGTCAACTCCCTCGTCGCGCTCGGCGCGGGCGCGGTGCTCGGGCAGACCGTGCTCACGCGGTTCGCGCAGCGCAGCTCGATGCTGTTCGGCGAGATGGTCTTCGCCGACCTGCGCGAGGAGTTCATCGAGACCGTGACGTCGCTGCCGCTGTCGACCGTCGAGCGGGCGGGCACGGGTGACCTCGTGGCCCGCACGACGAACGACGTCAACAAGCTGCAGAACGCGGTGCGCTTCGGGGTGCCGCGCGTCATCGTCGCCATCGTGACGATCACGCTCACCGTGGTCGCGTGCGTCGTCCTGTCGCCGCTCGTCGCGATCGCGATGTTCGTGGGCGTGCCGGTGATGCTCGTCGTCGTGCGCTGGTACCTGCGCCGTGCGACGCCTGCCTACCTGCGGGAGTCCGCCGCGTACGCGACCCTCAACGGCACGATCACGGAGTCGGTCGAGGGCGCGCGCACGGTCGACGCGCTGCGCATGGGCCCGCGCCGCGAGGCACGCGTCGAGGACGACCTGCGCGAGGCGTTCGACGCCGAGCGCGTGACGCTCAACCTGCGCACCGCGCTGTTCCCGGGAGTGGACTTCGCCTTCACCGCCGCACCCGTCGCGGTGCTGCTGTGGGGCGGGTGGTTGGTCTCGCAGGGGCACGTGACGCTGGGCGTCGTCGCGACGATCGTGCTCTACACGTACCAGGTGTCGGGCCCCGTCTGGGACCTGATCTTCTGGCTCGACGAGATCCAGGTCGCGGGGACCTCGCTCGCGCGGATCGTCGGCATCCGGCTCGTCGAGCCGGACCGCGAGGCGCGTGAGGGCACGCCCACCGACGAGGACGTGAGCGCTCGTTCGCTGCGCTACGCGTACCGCGAGGGCCACGACGTGCTGCACGGCATCGACCTCGACCTGCGCTCGGGCGAGCGGCTCGCGGTGGTCGGTCCGTCCGGTGCGGGTAAGTCGACGCTGGGCCGCATGCTCGCCGGTATCCACCCGCCCACGGGTGGCACGGTGAGCGTGGGCGGCGTACCGCTCGTCGACCTGCCGCTGGAGGAGCTGCGCGGGCACGTCGCGCTCGTCACGCAGGAGCACCACGTCTTCGTCGGCACCGTCGCGGACAACCTGCGGCTCGCCGACCCGGACGCGTCGCAGGAAGCGCTGCGGCGCGCGCTCGAGGCGGTCGACGCATGGGGCTGGGTAGCCGCACTGCCCGAGGCCCTTGCGACGGAGATCGGCTCGGGTGGCGCCCCGCTGACCCCGGCGCAGGCCCAGCAGATCGCCCTCGCGCGGCTCGTGCTGCTCGACCCGCACACGCTGGTCCTCGACGAGGCGACCTCGTTGCTCGACCCGCGCGCCGCGCGGCACCTGGAGCGTTCGCTCAACGGCGTCCTCGCGGGGCGCACGGTCGTCGCGATCGCGCACCGCCTGCACACCGCGCACGACGCGGACCGCGTGGCCGTCGTCGACGGCGGCCTGATCACCGAGATCGGCCCGCACGACGAGCTGGTCGCGGCGGGAGGCGACTACGCCGCGCTCTGGCGGTCGTGGCAGCACGAGTCCTGACCGGGTGCGCCCCCGCACAGGGCCACCCGCAGCCGACGCCCCTGTTCACTGAGAGCGAACAGGGGCGTCGGCTGCGAGCGCGTCAGTCCTCGACGTACCGCGCCTCGATCTCCGCGAAGAACGCCCGCGAGAGGCGCACGAAGTCGTCGTAGCGCAGGACGATGTCCTCCCCCGGGCGCGTGTGCAGCACGCTGCGCTCCGGGTCGAGCCCGAGCTTGGAGTCCTCGACCATCCGCCCGCCGTTCGACATCAGCGACTCGACCAGGAGCCGCACCTCGTTGAGCGGGTTCCCGTCCTTGCCCTCCTTGGCGCGCAGCCGGTGCACGAACCGCATCTCGAGCGCGAGCAGGAGCGCCGCGAAGTAGCTCCCCTCGAGGTCCTCCAGCGCGGTGTCGTCGACGTCGCTGTCCGCCCGGGCGATGTCGAACGCCGCGATCTCGGCCTCGACCTGTCCACGGCAGTCTGCGATGTAGTCGGCGTCGTACGTCCCCTGCGCGAGCATCGTCGTCTCCTGTCGATGTGCCGGCGTCGGTCGGGCCGACGTCCCCCGGTGTGCATCGTCGCACCAACTCCCGTGCGGCACGACGGGCACGCGGCATCGCCCTGGCCGGGCGTCACTGCTGGTCGGGTGCCCCCGCCTCGTCGTCGCGCGCGGCCGACCCGCGAGCGGGCGGCGCCGCCCCCGGACCCGGCACGGACGGGCCGGGGCCCGCGGGACGCCCGCGCGCCTCGTCCCGCACCATCCGCAGCCAGAGCGCCGCGGCGAAGCCGCCGAAGATCCACCACTGCGCCGCGTAGGCGAGGTTCTGCACGTTGAGGCCCGAGCCGGGCGTGCTCGGAGGCTCGAGCAGTGCGATCGCGGGGTCCTGCGCGGGCTGCGAGCCGACGAGGACCAGGTACCCGGTGTAGATGGGACCGCCCCACTCCCCCACGAGCTCGGCCGACGAGATGGCCGAGACGGTGCCGTCCTGCACACCGTCGCCCGCCTGCTCGGACGCCTGCAGGTACCCCGTGACCGCCACGGGACCGGCGGGCGGCTCGTCGGCATCCTGGGGCGAGGCCACCCAGCCGCGCACGACCGGCAGCACCGCACCCGCGGCCTGCGCGCCGGAGGCGCCACCCGCGTCGCTCACCCGCAGCGGCGTCAGGACCAGGTAGCCGGTCGCGCCGTCGCGCACGCGGTCCGGCACGACGAGCTGGCCGGCGGGCTCGTAGCTGCCGGTCACGGACACCTTGCGCGCCACGAGCTCGCCGCGGAACGCCGTCTGCGGGCTGAGCTCGTCGCCGAGCGGCACGGGCTCAGCGGCGACGATCGACGCCTCGTGCTCGGCCTGCGCACGGTGCCCGCGCACCTCGGCGCGGTCGAGCTGCCACGCCCCGAGCAGTCCGCACACCGTGGCGGCCGCCGCGAGAAGCACGAGCATCCCGAGCATGCGCGGCCGCACGGCCGCACGCAGCATCGTCGTCGGCTCACCCGCCTCCTGGACGGACCACCCGCCCGACGACGCGCCCGGGGCGGCCTCGCCGGACGCGGTCCCGACGCGCGGGGCCTCGTCGGCCTGGGCCTGCTCGGAGGCGGTCACGGACGGTCGTTCGGGCACACCTCACCGTATCCCGCGCACGGGGAGACGACGGTGCGTCACCAACGTCACACCCCGCCGCGCCGAGCGCGGCTGACACCCCCGGACAGCCGCGTGACCTGCGAAGATCTCGCTGAGCGCGACCATGCTGAATGCTGTTGTATGAACGGTGACGCCCGGGCCCTGGGTAAGACGTCCCATGGGTGTCCTTGCTCGCAGGGTTGGCTGGAAGCGGCTCGAACCACCCGCGGCGCGGCCGTGGGACGACACGGGGAGCGATGATGAGCACGACGACGACATGGCAAGCCGGCAGCGGGACGCAGATCGACGACGCGACGCTGGTCCGCATCGACAAGTGGTGGCGCGCCGCCAACTACCTGTCGGTGGGTCAGATCTACCTGCTGGACAACCCGCTGCTGCGCGAACCGCTCACGCGTGACCACGTGAAGCCGCGCCTGCTCGGGCACTGGGGCACCACGCCCGGCCTGAACTTCCTGTACGCGCACCTCAACCGCGCGATCGCCCAGCGCAGCCAGTCGACGCTCTACGTCACCGGCCCCGGCCACGGCGGACCGGGCCTGGTCGCGAGCGCCTACCTCGACGGGACGTACTCCGAGACGTACTCCGACATCACGGAGGACGAGGAGGGCCTGCGCCGGCTGTTCCGGCAGTTCTCGTTCCCGGGCGGCATCCCCTCGCACGTGGCACCGGAGACGCCCGGGTCGATCCACGAGGGCGGCGAGCTCGGGTACGCGCTGTCGCACGCGTACGGTGCGGCGTTCGACAACCCGGACCTGCTGGTCGCGGCGGTCGTCGGCGACGGCGAGGCAGAGACCGGCCCGCTCGCGACGAGCTGGCACTCGAACAAGTTCGTCAACCCGGCCCAGGACGGCGTCGTCCTGCCGATCCTGCACCTCAACGGCTACAAGATCGCCAACCCCACGGTCCTGGACCGCATCGGCGACGACGAGCTGCACGCGCTCATGGTCGGCTACGGGCACAAGCCGTTCGTGTTCGAGGGCGGATACGACGCGGACGAGCCCGCGATCGAGGTGCACCGCCGGTTCGCGACGCTGCTCGACGAGGTGCTCGACGAGATCGCCGCGATCAAGGCCCGCGCCGCGCAGGGCGACCTGAGCCGTCCGGCCTGGCCGATGATCGTCTTCCGCACGCCGAAGGGCTGGACCGGCCCGGACACGATCGACGGCAAGAAGACCACCGGCTCGTGGCGCGCCCACCAGGTCCCGCTCGCCAACGCGCGGGACACCGCGGAGCACCTGCACGTGCTCGAGGAGTGGCTGCAGTCGTACGGGGTCGCCGAGCTGTTCGACGCGACCGGTGCCCTCGACCCGGACATCCGCTCGCTCGCCCCGGCCGGCGACCTGCGCATGAGCGCGAACCCGCACGCGAACGGCGGCATCCTGCTGCGCGACCTGCGGCTGCCGAACTTCCGCGACTTCGCGGTCGACGTCCCCACCCCCGGCGGCTCGATGGCCGAGGCGCCGCGCGTGCTCGGCGAGTACCTGACCGAGGTCATCCGCCGCAACCCCGACAACTTCCGGATCTTCGGTCCGGACGAGACGGCCTCCAACCGCCTGCAGGCGGTGTACGGCGTCACGGACAAGCAGTGGAACGCCGAGTTCTTCGGCCCCGAGGTCGACGAGCACCTGGCCCGCGCCGGTCGCGTGATGGAGATGCTGTCCGAGCACCAGTGCCAGGGCTGGCTCGAGGGCTACCTGCTCACCGGCAGGCACGGCCTGTTCACGAGCTACGAGGCCTTCATCCACATCGTCGACTCGATGTTCAACCAGCACGCCAAGTGGCTCAAGGTCACCAACGACATCCCGTGGCGGCGCCCGATCGCGAGCCTGAACTACCTGCTGTCGAGCCACGTGTGGCGCCAGGACCACAACGGCTTCAGCCACCAGGACCCGGGCTTCATCGACCACGTGGTCAACAAGAAGGCCGAGGTCGTGCGGGTGTACCTGCCGCCGGACGCCAACACGCTGCTGAGCACGTACGACCACTGCCTGCGCAGCCGTCAGTACGTCAACGTCGTCGTGGCCGGCAAGCAGCCCGCCCCGAACTTCCTGACGATGGACCAGGCCGTCGCGCACTGCACGCGCGGGCTGGGCATCTGGGAGTGGGCCGGCTCGGAGGCGCAGGACGAGGAGCCGGACGTCGTGCTGGCCGCGGCCGGTGACGTGCCGACGCTCGAGGTGCTCGCGGCCGTCGACATCCTGCGGCGCGAGCTGCCGCAGCTCAAGGTGCGCGTGGTCAACGTCGTCGACCTCATGCGCCTGCAGGACGAGCGCGAGCACCCGCACGGGCTGTCCGACGCGGAGTTCGACACGATCTTCACGGCCGACCGCCCGATCGTCTTCGCGTACCACGGCTACCCGTGGCTCATCCACCGCCTCACGTACCGCCGCAACGGGCACCAGAACCTGCACGTGCGCGGCTACAAGGAGGAGGGCACCACCACGACGCCGTTCGACATGGTGATGCTCAACGACCTGGACCGCTTCCACCTGGTCATCGACGTCATCGACCACGTGCACTGGCTGCGCGCCTCGCAGGCCGGGCTCCGCCAGCGCATGGTGGACGCACGGCTCGAGGCCCGTCAGTACACGCGCGAGCACGGCGAGGACCTGCCGGCGGTGCGTGACTGGGTCTGGCCTGACGCGCAGGACCTGTCGAGCACGGAGCAGATCGACGCCACCGTCTTCACGGGCGGCGACAACGAGTAGCACGCCGCCGCCCGACCCACCAGCACAACCAGCAGGACTGGAGTACGCCCACCGTGGCACGCAGCATCTACGTCGCGTCCCCTGAAGGGGACACCGGGAAGTCGACGGTCGCCCTCGGGCTCGTCGACCTCCTCGCCCGCACCGTCCAGCGCGTCGGGGTGTTCCGCCCCGTCGCGCGCTCGACCGAGACCCGTGACTACGTGCTCGAGCTCCTGCTCGAGCACGACGGCGTCGACCTGTCGTACGACGAGTGCATCGGCACGACCTACGAGAAGGTGCACGACGACCCCGAGGAGGCGCTGTCGCAGATCGTGGCGCGCTTCCACGCGGTCGAGCGCCGCTGCGACGCGGTGGTGATCGTCGGCACCGACTACACGGACGTCACCTCGCCCACCGAGCTCGCGTTCAACGCGCGCATCGCGGCGAACCTGGGGGCGCCCGTGGTCCTCGTCGTGAACGGCAACAAGCGCCGTCCCGACGAGATCGAGCAGGTCGTCGAGGTCGCGATCAACGAGCTCGCGCTCAACCACGCCCACGTGGCGGCGGTCGTGCCGAACCGGTGCGCGCAGCCCGCGCTCGACGTCGTGCGGCGCCTCGTGCAGAACTCGCTGGGGCGTCCGACGTGGACGCTCCCGGAGAGCCCGCTGCTCTCGGCGCCCACCATGGGTCAGCTCATGGAGGCGGTCGAGGGCACGCTGATCTCGGGCGACCCGGCGCTGCTCGGGCGCGAGGTCCTCGACATGCTGGTCGGTGCCATGGAGATCGAGCACCTGGTCGGGCGGCTGTCCGACGGCGCCGTGATCATGACGCCGGGCGACCGCTCGGACATCCTGCTGGGCCTGCTGCTCGCGCACCAGGCGGACGGCTTCCCGACCCTGGCGGGCATCATCCTCAACGGCGGGTTCCGCCCGTCCAAGACGATCTCGCGTCTCGTCGAGGGCCTCGGGAGCCGTCTGCCGCTCGTCGCGACCGACCTCGGCACGTTCCGCACGGCCAGCACCGTGGCCTCCACGCGCGGGCGGCTCTCGGCGGACTCGCAGCGCAAGGTCGACACCGCGCTGTCGCTGTTCGAGCGGCACGTCGACGGCCCGGCGCTGCTCGCGGCGCTCGACGTCGCCAAGCCCGACGTGGTGACGCCGCTGATGTTCGAGTACACGCTGCTGGACCGCGCACGCGCGGACCGTCGGCGCATCGTCCTGCCCGAGGGCAACGACGACCGGATCCTGCGGGCGGCCTCCACGCTGCTGCAGCGAGGCGTCGCGGACCTGACGATCCTGGGCGACGAGAGCACCATCCGGGCCCGGGCCTCCGAGCTGGGCCTCGCGCTCGACGGGGCCGACGTGATCGACCCGCACGACCCGCAGTTCGTCGACCGGTTCGCCGCGGAGTACGCCAAGATCCGCGCGCACAAGGGCATGACGGTCGAGCGGGCGCGCGAGATCGTCCCGTCGGTCTCCTACTTCGGGACGATGATGGTCCACCTCGGCCTGGCCGACGGCATGGTCTCGGGTGCGCTGCACACCACGGCGCACACCATCAAGCCCAGCTTCGAGATCATCAAGACCGCTCCGGGCGTCTCGAGCGTCTCGAGCGCGTTCCTCATGTGCCTCGAGGACCGCGTGCTCGTGTACGCCGACTGCGCGGTGATCCCGGACCCGACCGCCGAGCAGCTCGCCGACATCGCGATCTCGTCCGCGGAGACCGCCGTGCAGTTCGGCATCGAGCCGCGGATCGCGATGCTGTCGTACTCGACGGGCGAGTCGGGCTTCGGCGCGGACGTCGACAAGGTCCGGGCCGCCACGGCCCTGGTCCGCGAGCGTCGTCCCGACCTGTCGGTCGAGGGTCCCATCCAGTACGACGCCGCGGTCGACGCGTCGGTCGCGCAGACCAAGCTGCCCGAGTCGACGGTGGCGGGCCGGGCCACGGTGTTCGTGTTCCCCGACCTGAACACCGGCAACAACACCTACAAGGCCGTGCAGCGCTCCGCGGGCGCGGTCGCGATCGGCCCCGTCCTGCAGGGCCTGCGCAAGCCGGTCAACGACCTGTCGCGCGGCGCGCTCGTGCAGGACATCGTCAACACCGTCGCGATCACCGCGATCCAGGCGCAGGCCTTGCGGGCCGGCGAGGAGGACCAGTCATGAGCACCCCCACCACGAGCGTCCTCGTCGTCAACTCCGGTTCGTCGTCGATCAAGTACCAGCTCGTCGACCCCGTCGGCGGCGACGCGATCGCCTGGGGCCTGGTCGAGCGGATCGGCGAGGAGATGGGCTCGCTCAAGCACGTCACGCAGGACTCGACGACGGAGCGCGAGCTGCCCGTCCCCGACCACGGCGAAGGCCTGCGCCGCGTGCTCAGCCTCTTCGAGGCGGTCGGACCCGACCTGTCGGCGTCCCACGTCATCGCGGTCGGCCACCGCGTCGTGCAGGGCGGGCCCGTGTTCGACGGACCCGCGCTGGTCGACTCGCACGTCGAGCAGCAGATCGAGGAGCTGTCGCCGCTGGCCCCGCTGCACAACCCTGCCAACCTCACGGGCATCCGCGTGGGACGCGCGCTCCTGCCGGACGTCCCGCACGTCGCGGTCTTCGACACGGCGTTCTTCCACCACCTGCCCGCCGCGGCCGCGCACTACGCGATCGACCGCGAGGTCGCCGAGACGTTCAAGGTGCGCCGGTACGGCGCGCACGGCACCTCGCACCAGTACGTCGCGCACGAGGTCGCCGCGTACCTGGGCCGGGACGTCGCGCAGACGAGCACGATCGTGCTGCACCTGGGCAACGGCGCGTCGGCGTCGGCGGTGAAGAACGGGCACGCGGTCGACACGTCGATGGGCCTGACGCCGCTCGAGGGCCTCGTGATGGGCACGCGCTCGGGCGACATCGACCCGGCGGTCACCTTCCACCTGATGCGCAACGCGGGCATGAGCGTCGACGACGTCGACGACCTGCTCAACCGCCGCTCGGGGCTCAAGGGCATGACGGGCCAGAACGACCTGCGCGAGGTCCACCGCCTGGTCGAGGAGGGCGACGAGGCGGCGAAGATCGCGATCGACGTCTACGCGCACCGGATCAAGAAGTACGTCGGCGGGTACGCGGCGGTGCTCGGCGGGGTCGACGTCATCGCGTTCACCGCGGGCGTCGGCGAGAACGACGACATCGTGCGTGCCCGGTCCCTCGAGGGGCTCGAGCGCCTGGGCATCGAGATCGACCCCGTGCGCAACGCGGGTCGCAAGAAGGAGCCGACGATCATCTCGACGGACTCGTCGCCGACCACGGTCGTCGTGTACCCGACGAACGAGGAGCTCGCGATCGCGCGCCTGGCCGTGGACGTCGTCGAGGCGAGCCGCGCCTGACCGGCATCCACACCTGAGCGCGGGACGGGCCGACCCTCGCGGGGTCCGGCCCGTCCTGTCTGTCGTCCTGCGCGCTTCGGCAGCCCGGCCTCAGGGCAGGCGCGCCGCCTTCATCACGCGCAGCAGCTCGGTGTACACCTGCGGCCACACGTCGGTGCCGAGGTCGAACAGCCGGCGCAGGCCGACGGGCGGCAGGCCGAGCACGCCGTGCGCGCCGTGCTGCACCGCGATCGACTGCAGCCTCGTCGTCTCCCACAGGCCCTCGCGGCCGTGCCGCACGCCGATGCCCGAGGCGCCCCAGCCGCCCTGCGGCGCGCCGAGCGAGCCCCACGTCCCGACGTAGCCCTCGTTGACGTTGACCGACCCCGCGTGCACCCGCCGGGCGAGCGCAGCACCGCGACGCGCGTCGGCCGTCCAGATGCTCGCGTTGAGCCCGAACTCGGTGTCGTTCATGGCCGCGACCGCCTCGTCGTCGGACGCCACCGGGTACAGCGCGACGACGGGCCCGAAGGTCTCCTCGCGGAACAGGCGCGCGTGCGGCGAGACGTCGACGAGCACCGTGGGCTCGTAGAACCACGGCCCGAGGTCGCTGCGGTGCACGCCACCGGCGAGCACGCGCGCGCCGAGCCCGAGCGCGTCCTCGACGTGCTCGACGACCGTCGCGAGCTGCGCGGCCGACGTGAGCGAGCCGACGTCGCTGCGGTAGTCCAGGCCCGTGCCGAGGCGCAGCTCGCGCGTCCGGCGGGCGAGCTCGTGCGCGAACTCGTCGAACACGTCGCGGTGCACGTAGATCCGCTCGATGCTCACGCACACCTGACCCGCGCCGACGAAGCACGCGCGCACGGCGCCCTCGGCGGCGACGTCGACGTCCACGTCGTCCGCGACGTACATCGCGTTCTTGCCGCCGAGCTCGAGCGTCGCCGGCACGAGCCGTTCGCCCGCACCGGCTGCCACGACCCGACCCGTGCGGGTCGACCCCGTGAAGCTCACGTGGTCGCTGTGCTCGATCACCGCGGCGCCGATGGTGGGCCCGTCGCCGACGACGACCTGCAGCACGCCGGCGGGCAGGCCCGCGTCCTCGAGCAGCTCGGCCGCCCACAGCGCGGTGAGCGCGGTCTGGGGGTCCGGGCGCAGCAGGACCGCGTTGCCCGCGACCAGCGCCGGCAGCACGTCGCCGAGCGTGAGGGTCAGCGGGAAGTTCCAGGGCGCGATGATGCCGACGACCCCGGCGGGGTGCCGCAGCACGCGCGTGCTCGTCAGCCCGGGGACCGTCCCCAGCACGCGCCGGGGCGCCAAGTACCGCCGCGCGCGCGCCGCGTAGTGCCGCGAGACGAGCGCGATGTCCGCGACCTCCTCGAACGCCGAGACGCGCGCCTTGCCGGTCTCGAGCTGGATGAGGTCGAGCACGTCGCTCTGCCGCTCGAGGACGAGGTCGTGCACCGCGGAGAGCACCGCGGCACGCTCGCGCACGCTGCGCGCCGCCCACAGCCGCTGCGCGGCGCGTGCCGAGCGGGCCGCGCGTGCGACGTCGTCGGGCGTCGAGAGCGGCACCGCGGCGATCGGGGCGCCCGTGAACGGGGCGTGCGACGTGTGGGTCGCTGCGCCCGGCGAGGAGACCACGCGGCGCAGGAGCGTCGCGATGTCCTCCGGCTCGAGCACGTAGGTGGCGAGCGGGTCGGTCTCGGGGTCGAACAGCTCGGCCGAACCCGGCTGCCGCTCGTGCTGACCGTCGTGTTCCTGCGACATGCTCGCCAGCGTACGCGCGGGCGCTGGCGACACCTGCGCACGCGCCGCGCCCCGATCGGGCGACATCGCGCCGGCCGGTGCACCCGGGAGCACCGAGCCGCCGCGAGTCCGCCGGATGTGACGTGGACGACGTTGGCGCACCCCCGCGGCAGGACTAAGGTGAGGCTCGCCTAATCGAGACCGCGCGGACGACACACGGATCGCCGGCCCGACAGGCAGGGCCCTGCGAGGCCCATGACACGAGCAGCTTCCCACCGTGAGGATCCTCATGAGCTCCGCTCTCCCGCGCGCCGGCCGGCGCGCCCTGCGTCCCCTGCAGCTCGCCGCCGTCGCGGCCGCCGCCGCGCTGGCGCTCGCCGCGTGCTCGTCGTCGGGCGACGCGACCGGTGACAGCACCGCCGACGCCACCGCGCAGTCGACCGACGCCCCCGCACCGGACCTCTTCCCGGTCACGATCCCGAACACGTTCGGCGCCACGACGATCGACTCGAAGCCCAAGCGGGTCGCCACCGTCAACTGGGGCAACCACGACGTGCCGATCGCGCTCGGCATCGTGCCCGTGGGCATCCAGAAGTCGACGTACGGCGACGACGACAGCGACGGCGTGCTGCCGTGGACGTTCGAGGGGCTCGAGGCGATCGGCGGCACGGGCGACACGCTGCCCGAGCTGTTCGACGAGACCGACGGCATCCCGTTCGAGTCCGTCGCGAACACCGCGCCGGACGTGGTCCTGGCCGCGTACTCGGGTCTCACCGAGGAGGACTGGAACACGCTGCAGGGCATCGCTCCGACCGTGTCCTACCCGGTGGCCGCGTGGGGCACGAACTGGAAGGACATGGCCCTCATCGACGGCCAGGCGCTCGGTCTCGGCGAGCAGGCGCAGGCCCTGGTCGACGACGTCGAGGCGAAGATCGCCGACGGGCTCGCCGCGCGTCCCGACATCGAGGGCAAGACGTTCGCGTACGCGTGGATCGACCCGGCGAACCCGAGCACGATCTCGGTCTACACGCCGCTCGACGCGCGCGTGCAGCTCGTCAACGACCTCGGCATGACCGACGCGCCCTCGATCGTCGAGCTCGCGGGCGACTCCCAGGAGTTCTTCCTCAGCGTGTCCGCCGAGCAGGCCGACACCCTCGCCGACGTCGACGTCCTCGTCGTCTACGGCGACGACACGACGCTCGCCACGCTGCAGGCCGACCCGCTGCTGAACAAGATCCCGGCCGTCGCGCGCGGCTCGGTCGCGGTGGTCCCGGACGCCACGCCGCTCGCCGCGGCCACGTCCGGGCCGACCGTCCTGTCCGTGCCGTGGGCGCTCGACGACTACCTCGACCTGTTCGAGGCGGCGGCGAAGAAGGTCGGATGACCCTCGCGCCGTCCGCAGCGACCCCGACCCTCCCCGCACCGGGGCGGGTCGGGGTCGCTGCACCGTCGGCGCACGATCGGCCTCGTCGTCTGCGTGCTCGCGGTCGCCGTGGCGGTCGTGTGCTCGCTCGCATTCGGCTCGCGCGTCGTCGGCTGGTCCGACGTGGTCGCGGGCGTGCTGCACGCGGACACCGACGACATCGCGCAGGCCGCCGTGCAGTCGCGCGTGCCGCGCACGGTCCTCGGTCTGCTCGTCGGCGCAGCCCTGGGGCTCGCCGGTGCGGTGATGCAAGGCCTGACCCGCAACCCGCTGGCGGATCCCGGGCTGCTCGGCGTGAGCTCCGGCGCGTCGCTGTTCGTGGTGCTCGGCATCGCGTGGTTCGGGATGTCGCAGCTCACGCAGTACGTCTGGGTCGCGTTCCTGGGCGCCGCGCTCGCGTCGCTGCTCGTGTACGGGATCGGCTCGATGGGGCGCGAGGGCGCGACCCCGCTCAAGCTCGCGCTGGCCGGCGCAGCGACGAGCGCCGCGCTCGTCTCGATGGTCTCGATAGTGCTGCTGACGCGCACCGACGTGCTCGACACGTTCCGGTTCTGGCAGGTGGGGTCGATCGGGCGCGCGTCGTTCGGCGAGATCGGGCAGGTCGTGCCGTTCCTCGTCGTCGGCGCCGTGCTCGCGGTCGGGTGCGCGCGCGGCATGGACGCGATCGCACTCGGCGACGACGTCGCCACCGGGCTCGGCCAGCGGCTCGGGCTGGTGCGCGCCGTCGGCGCCGCGTCCGCCGTCCTGCTGTGCGGTGCGGCCGTCGCGATCGCCGGTCCGATCGGCTTCGTCGGCCTGGTCATGCCGCACCTCGCCCGGCGCTACACCGGCCCGAGCCACCGCTGGCTGCTCCCCTACTCGGCCGCGCTGGGTGCCGCGCTCCTGCTCGCCGCGGACGTCGTCGGCCGGGTCGTCGCACGCCCCCAGGAGATCGAGGTCGGCATCGTGACCGCCGTGCTCGGCGCGCCGGTCTTCATCGCGATCATCCGTCGCCAGAAGGTGCGTGACCTGTGACCGCCGTGCTCGACCGTCCCGACGTGCCGCTCGCCGGCGGGGTCGTCGCCGCGGGCCGCCGCGCCCGCGCGCGGCGCCGGCGCACGGTCGTCGCGGTGCTCGTGGGCGCGCTGCTCGCGGTCGCGGTCGTGACGCTGTGCATCGGCGAGCGGTCGTACAGCCCGCTCGAGGTGCTGCGCGTCCTGCTGGGCGAGCAGGTCCCGGGCGCGAGCTTCACCATCGAGTCGCTGCGCCTGCCGCGCCTGCTCACGGGGCTGCTCGTCGGCCTCGGCTTCGGCATGGGCGGGGTCGTGTTCCAGACGATGCTGCGCAACCCGCTCGCGAGCCCCGACATCATCGGCATCAGCGCCGGGTCGAGCGCCGCCGCGGTCCTCGCGATCACGGTGCTCGGGCTCAGCGGGGCGGTGCTGGCGGGTGTCGCCGTCGTCGCGGGCGTCGCCGTGGCCGGAGCGATCTACGCGCTGTCGTGGCGGCGCGGCGTGCAGGGCGCGCGCCTCATCCTCATCGGCATCGCAGTGGGCGCGATGCTCGACTCGGTGATCAGCTACGCCATGACCCGCGCGGGCGTGTACGACGCGAACGAGGCGCTGCGCTGGCTCACGGGCAGCCTCAACTCCGCGTTCTGGCCCGGGGTGGGCCCGCTCGCGCTCGCGATGGCGGTGCTGGTCCCGACGCTGCTCGTCCTGTCGCGTCGCCTGACCGCGCTGCAGCTCGGCGACGACGCCGCGGCAGCGCTCGGCGTCCGCCCCGACCGCGCCCGGCTGGCGCTGCTGGTCGTCGCGGTCGCGATGGTCGCGGTCGCCACGGCCGCCGCCGGGCCGATCGCGTTCGTCGCGTTCCTGTCCGGCCCGATCGCGCACCGCCTCGTGCGCGGCACGGGCTCGTTGCTCGTCCCGGCCGCACTCGTCGGCGCGCTGCTCGTCCTGGTCGGGGACTTCACGGGCCAGCACCTGCTCGTCGCACGGTTCCCCGTGGGCGTCGTGACGGGCGTCCTGGGTGCGCCTTACCTGCTCTGGCTGCTGGCCAGGACCAACCGTTCGGGAGGAAGCCTGTGACCGGCCCGTCGCAGAACACCGTGCACACGCTCGCCGTCGAGGCGGCCACGATCGGGTACGAGGACCGCGTCGTCGTGCACGACATGACGCTCGAGATCCCCTCGGGGAAGATCACGACGATCGTCGGCGCCAACGCGTGCGGCAAGTCCACGCTGCTGCGCGCCATGGCCCGACTCCTCAAGGTCAAGGCGGGCCGCGTGCTGCTCGACGGCCGGCCGATCGACGCGATCGGCTCGCGCGAGGTCGCCACCGTGCTCGGCCTGCTCCCCCAGACGCCCGTGAGCCCCGAGGGCATCGCGGTCGCGGACCTCGTGGGGCGCGGGCGCTACCCGCACCAGGGCTGGTTCCGCCGCTGGACGGAGCAGGACGAGGTCGCGGTGCAGACCGCGCTCGCCGCGACCGACATCCTCGACCTCGCCGACCGGCCCGTCGACGAGCTCTCCGGCGGGCAGCGCCAGCGCGTGTGGATCGCGATGGCCCTCGCGCAGGAGACCGACGTGCTCCTGCTCGACGAGCCGACGACGTTCCTGGACGTCGCGCACCAGGTCGAGGTCCTCGACCTGCTCACCGACCTCAACCGCTCGCGCGGCACGACGATCGTCATGGTGCTGCACGACCTCAACCTCGCCGCGCGGTACACCGACCACCTCGTCGCGCTGCGCGAGGGGCGCCTGGTCGCCCAGGGCCCACCGGCCGACGTGGTGACGCCCGAGCTCGTCGCCGATGTGTTCGGGATGACCGCGCAGGTCATCGCGGACCCGGTCTCCGGCACGCCGCTCGTCGTGCCCGTCGGACGGCACCACGCGACCGACGGCTCGCCGCGTCGGTTGCGCGAGATCACTGTCTGACCTGCTCGTTCACCCGTTCGCGCCCGTCAGGTCGGCACCCGGCCCACGCCCCGCCCGCGGCGTGGGATGCTGCGCACGACGACGACGCGCGAGGAGGACCCGTGGCATACCCGATGGACGTGCTGACCGACGACGAGGTGGTCGTGGTGCACAAGCACCCGCACATCAAGGCGCTCATCGGGCCGGGTCTGGTGCTCCTCGTCGTGACCGCGCTCGCCGCCTGGGGGCTGCTCTGGTCGACCGGCGACACCGTGGCCGACTCGACCGCGACGGTCGTCGGCGTCGCGGCGGGCGTGGTGTGGCTCGCAGCCTTCGCCTGGTTCGTCGTGAAGTTCGTCAGCTGGCGCACGACGCACTTCGTCATCACCGACAAGCGCGTGATGTTCCGCCAGGGCGTGATCACGCGCTCGGGCATCGACATCCCGGTGCTGCGCATCAACAGCGTGCAGTTCCGGCACGGGCTGATCGACCGGATCCTGCGGACGGGGACGCTGATCGTCGAGTCCGCCTCCGACGACCCGCTCGAGTTCGACGACATCCCGCGCGTCGAGCAGGTCCACGCCCTGCTCTACGCGCGGCTCGACGACCGCCTCGACGACGACGACGACCGCGGGCCTGCGCCCCGCTGACCCGTCGCGCGCCGGGTCAGCGCGGCTGGTACGGCGAGAGCACGACCTCGACGCGCTGGAACTCCTTGAGGTCGGAGTAGCCCGTCGTCGCCATCGCGCGGCGCAGCGCGCCGATCACGTTGAGCGTCCCGTCGGCGGTGTGACCCGGGCCGAACAGGATCTGCTCGAGCGTGCCGGAGGTGCCGACCTCGACCCGCTCGCCGCGCGGCAGGTGCGAGTGGTGCGCCTCGGGACCCCAGTGGAACCCGCGGCCCGGCGCCTCGTTCGCACGCGCGAGCGCGGCCCCGAGCATCACCGCGTCCGCGCCGCACGCGATCGCCTTGACGAGGTCGCCCGAGCGGCCGACGCCGCCGTCCGCGATGACGTGCACGTAGCGGCCACCCGACTCGTCGAGGTAGTCGCGGCGTGCGGCCGCGACGTCCGCGACGGCCGTCGCCATCGGCGCGTGGATGCCCAGCGAGACGCGCGTCGTGTGCGCGGCGCCACCGCCGAACCCGACGAGCACGCCCGCCGCACCCGTACGCATGAGGTGCAGCGCCGCGGTGTACGTGGACGCGCCGCCGACGATCACGGGCACGTCGAGCTCGTAGATGAAGCGCTTGAGGTTGAGCGGCTCGGCGTTGCCCGAGACGTGCTCGGCGGACACCGTGGTGCCGCGGATGACGAACAGGTCGACGCCCGCGTCGACCACGGTGCGCCAGTGCTCCTGCGTGCGCTGCGGGGACAGCGCACCCGCGACCGTCACGCCGGCGGCGCGGATCTCCTTGAGCCGGGCCGTGATGAGCTCGGGCTGGATCGGGGCGGAGTAGATCTCCTGCATGCGCGCGGTCGCGCGGGCCGGATCGAGCGCGGCGATCTCGGTGAGGTACGGCGTGGGGTCGTCGTAGCGCGTCCACAGGCCCTCGAGGTCGAGCACGCCCAGTCCGCCGAGGTTCCCGAGCGCGACCGCGGTGGCCGGGCTCATCACCGAGTCCATGGGTGCGGCGACGACCGGGAGGTCGAAGTGGTAGGCGTCGATCTGCCAGCCGACGGACACGTCCTGCGGGTCACGCGTGCGCCGCGAGGGCACCACCGCGATGTCGTCGAAGGAGTAGGCGCGCCTTCCGCGCTTGCCGCGGCCGATCTCGATCTCGTTGCTCACCCGACGAGCCTACCGGCGCGGGCTCACGGGTCGCGTCGCGCGTTCGCGATCCGGGTGGGCCGTGTGGCGTGAGGTCACGGCGTGCGGCACTGCCGATGTCCGGCAGGTCCGGCGGTGTCGGTGCCCGGCCGTGTGGGTGCGCGATGGGATGCTGCGCCGATGGACGGCACCACGAGAGGGTCCCCGCTCGCGAGACTGCACCAGGTCTCCCTGCTGGGGTTCGACACCGAGACCACGGGCATCGACGTCCGGCGGGACCGGGTGGTGAGCGCGGCGCTCGTGCGGCGCGACACCACCGGGAGCCACGTGCGCACGTGGCTGATCGACCCGGGCGTCGAGATCCCCGAGGCGGCGGGCTCCATCCACGGCCTGACGACCGCGCACGTGCGCACGCACGGCACGGCCCCAGGACCCGCGCTCGACGAGATCGCCGGCGAGATCGCCGCCGCGCTCCTGAGCGGCTCGGCGCTCGTGGCCTACAACGCCGACTTCGACCTCGCGGTCCTCGACGCCGAGCTCGAGCGCCACGGTCTGCCCACGCTGCCGGAGCGCCTCGGCGGACCGGTCCGCCCCGTGCTGGACCCGATGGTCCTCGACCGCATGGCGGACCCCGCGCGCGAGGGCGGGCGCCGGCTCGTGGACCTGTGCGAGCACCACGACGTGGTCACCGGGCTGCTGCACACCGCCGACGCCGACGCGCTCGCGACGCTCGACGTCCTCGAGCGCGTGATCGCCTCGTCGCCCGCGTTGGCCGCCGCCGACCCGCAGGACCTGCACGACCGGCAGCACGTCGCCGTCGCGGCCTGGCGCGCCGCCTACCACGCCCGGAAGGCCGCGGAGGCTGCGCAGTCCGTGCTCGACGCACTCATGGTGGTCCCCGCTCCGGCGGCGGCACTCACCGCACCCTGACGGGGCGCCACACTGCCTGACTCGTCCGGGTCGTCGTCCGGGTCGGCACGGGCCGTCGTCCGCGCCGACCCGGACGCGGACGACGACCCCGTGCGGTGCCGACGTCAGCCTGCGCCGGTCACCGTCCCGCGCACGCCACTGCCGGCGTGCTCGGGGAGCCCGTGCCGATGAACCCGAGGGTCGTCGCACCTGCCGGTGCGAGCGAGCCGTTCCACGCTGCGTTCGCCGCCGTCACGCGTGACCCGCTCACGCTCGAGGTGCCACCCCACAGCTGGGACAGGCCCTGCCCGGCGGCCAGGTCCCACGTGACCGTCCAGCCGCTCAGCGCGGCGGACCCCGCCGTGACCGTGACCTCCCCCTGGAAACCTCCGGGCCAGGAGTTGATCGTGCGGTACGTCGCCGTGCACCCGGCGCCCGCGGGTGGCGGCGTCGTGGCCGTGGCCGACGGGCTCGGCGTCGGGGTCGGGGTGGGAGTCGGAGTGGGGGTCGGCGTGGGCGTCGGGGTCGGCGTGGGCGTCGGTGTCGTCGTCGTCGACCTCAGCGCCGTGAAGAAGCTCCACACCTCGCCCGGGACCCAGGACTGTCCCTGGTTGCGGTCCCGCGCGGCCCACGCGTGCCCGCCGTCGAACGCGAGCCAGACGACGGGGAAGCCGTCGCGGCACGAGTACGCGGTGCGCGTGTGCGTGCCGCTGCCGGGTGACGGCTCGGGCGCGGACTGTGCCTGGCAGCCGTTGTTGCGCAGCGCGCGGTCACGCAGCGACCGGCCCATCGAGATGTTGAGCACGTCGTCGCTCACCCCGTGCGACCCGAGGAACGCGATCGGCTGCGTCCCGCCCGCGCACCCGCTGAGCTCGGCGCCGTTGAGGATCGCCACGCCGCGGAACACGTCCGCACGCGCGCACGCGATCGCGTTGCTCATGCCACCGCCGTAGCTGAAGCCGAGCGCGAACCGCTGGGTCGTGTCGACGCACAACGTCGACTCGACCCGCTTGAGCACGTCGTCGATGAACGTCAGGTCACGGCCGTTGGAGTTGGGCCAGGCGTTGTCGATGCCCTGGGGCGCCACGAAGATCGTGCTGTCGCCGGCGAGCGGCTTGAGCCCGTAGTAGTTCTCGTTGACGACGTCGTTCGACGTCCCGTGCCACCAGTGCAGCCCGACGACGAGCCGGTACGGGCGGTTGCGGTCGTACCCGGAGGGGACGTCGAGCCGGAACGAACGGGTGGTCCCCCCGCTCGTGATCGAGTGCTGACCCGTGGAGAGCGTGGGCGACGTGCCGCACCCGCTCGTGGTCGCGGCGCTTACCGGCGCCGCTGCTGTCAGGGACCCGAGCAGCAGGGCGAACGTCGCCAGCAGCGCCGCCCCCACTCGTCGTCCGGGTGATCGTCCAACGCGCATGGCTGCTCCTTCGGTCGCGCACGCGCCGCACCGCTGCGTGCGAGGGACTGCCGCTCGATCTGGCCGGTGAGCGCTCACATGGCGCCTACCGGTCAGGCGACTTCGAGGTGGAGAACGTTATCGAGGAGGCCGACGCCCGGCCCATGGCTGAATCGTTCAGGGAGCGCGTCCCGCGTGACACCGAGAAGTGCCGACGGCGACCGCCCCACAGGGGACGGTCGCCGTCGGACGTGGTGCGGGAGGACTCAGCGACGCGACGAGTAGTTCGGCGCCTCGACGGTCATCTGGATGTCGTGCGGGTGGGACTCCTTGAGCCCCGCAGCCGTGATCCGCACGAACTTCCCGCGCTGCTGGAGCTGCGGGATCGTGTGCGCACCGACGTAGAACATCGACTGGTGCAGGCCACCGATGAGCTGGTGCGCGACCGCCGCGAGCGGGCCGCGGTAGGGCACCTGCCCCTCGATGCCCTCGGGCACGATCTTCTCGTCGGACGACACGTCCGCCTGGAAGTACCGGTCCTTCGAGTACGAGATGCGACCGCGCGAGGCCATCGCACCCAGCGAGCCCATGCCGCGGTAGTGCTTGAACTGCTTGCCGTTGACGAACACGAGGTCGCCGGGCGACTCCTCGCAGCCCGCGAGCAAGGAGCCGAGCATCACGGTGTCGGCACCCGCGACGAGCGCCTTGGCGATGTCGCCCGAGTACTGCAGGCCGCCGTCGCCGATCACCGGAACGCCAGCCGGCTTGCACGCGAGGGACGCGTCGTAGATCGCGGTCACCTGCGGCACGCCCACACCCGCGACCACGCGCGTCGTGCAGATCGACCCCGGACCCACCCCGACCTTGACCGCGTCCACACCGGCGTCGACGAGCGCCTGAGCACCCTCGCGCGTCGCGACGTTGCCGCCGATGACCTGCACGTGCCGGGTCAGCGGGTCGGACTTGAGACGGCGCACCATGTCGAGCATCAGGCGGGCGTGGCCGTTGGCGGTGTCGACGACGAGCACGTCGACACCCGCCTCGGTGAGCGCGGTCGCGCGCTCCCAGGCGTCCCCGAAGAACCCGATCGCGGCGCCGACGACGAGCCGGCCCTCGCCGTCCTTGGTCGACAGCGGGTACTGCTCGGACTTCACGAAGTCCTTGACGGTGATGAGGCCGCGCAGCACACCCGCGGCGTCGACGAGCGGCAGCTTCTCGATCTTGTGCTTGGCGAGCAGCGCGGCGGCGTCGTCCCGGTCGATCCCGACGGGCGCGGTCACGAGCGGCATGGGCGTCATGACCTCGCGCACGCGGCGAGTCTCGAACTCGCCCATCGGCACGAAGCGCAGGTCGCGGTTGGTGATGATGCCCAGCAGGCGCCGCTCGTCGTCGACGACCGGCAGGCCGGACACGCGGTACATGCCGCACAGCGCGTCGAGCTCGGCGAGCGTCGCGTCCGGACCCACGGTGACGGGGTCGGTGACCATGCCGGACTCGGAGCGCTTCACGCGGTCCACCTGGTGGGCCTGGTCCGCGATCGACAGGTTCCGGTGCAGGATGCCGATGCCGCCCTGCCGGGCCATCGCGATCGCCATGCGCGACTCGGTGACCGTGTCCATCGCCGCCGAGAGCAGCGGCACGCGCACACTGATCTCGCGGGTGAGCCGGGAGGTCGTGTCGACCTCGCTCGGGATGACGTCGGTCTCCCCGGGGAGCAGGAGGACGTCGTCGTACGTGAGGCCGATCCGCGAGAAGGGGTCGGCCGGCGAGTCGGGTCCCGTCATCGGATCAGGATACGTCCGTGCGGGCGATGGTCGGCGGTCCCGTCCAGGCCCCGGGACGCGCGCGGCGAGCGCCCGGGCTGACACTCGGACCCGGTGCCGGACCGGCTCGAACGACGCTCGTCAGGAGTGGGTCAGCGGATCAGCCCGCCGCGCAGCCCGATGGCCACCGCCTGGGCACGGTCGTTGGCGCCGAGCTTGCGGAACAGGCGCCGCGCGTGCGTCTTGACCGTGTCCTCCGAGAGGAACAGCTCGGCGCCGATCTGCGCGTTCGACCGGCCGTTGCTCATCCCCACCAGGACCTCGATCTCACGCTTCGTGAGCGTGACGGCGGGACGTGCGGGCTCCTCGGGCACCTCACTGACGTCGGCCTGCGTGCCCGACGACGGCAGCGACGGACGGGGCACGTCGACGACCGCGCGCTGCGCACCGGCGAGCACGGGGCTCGCCAGGACGTGCGCGGCGACGGCCGAGAGCTCGGCGCGGCCGACGTCGGGCGCGAGGAAGCCCCGGGCCCCGAGCGCGAGCGCCCGGTCGAGCGCGGCCGAGTCGTCAGGCTGCGCGAGCAGGACCACGGCGACACCGGGCGCGACGGCGCGCAGACGGCGGATGGCCTCCCCCGCTCCGGGCGCCGGGATGTGCGCGTCGAGCAGCACGACCGTCGGCGGGACGCGGCGCGCGTGCGCGAGCAGCTCGTCGACCGTCGCCGCCGCACGCACAGGGCTGAGCGTCGGCACTCCGATCGACGTCACGACCAGTCGCTCGCGTACTGCGGTCGAGGCGTGACAGACGACCACCCCTGCCATCGCGTCCTCCTTCTGCGGGTGTTCCCCCTCGGGCCTTCGTTGTGCTATCGGCCACTCGGAAGTGCGACGTTAGCGGCTCCCAAGCGCGAGCGGGCGCCGACGCACGGGCGCTTCGTGGCCCGGTGCGGCCCTCTGGGCGAATTGAGCCGGTCGGACACCGGCGCAATTCCCCCTGCCCGGCCGCCGCCGAACGGCCCAGACTTCACCCGTTCGGCGGACTTGCCGCGACCGCCAGCACCTCGTGCAGGAGCCCGCGGAACGTGCGCGAGCGCGCCACCGACGAGCCCGCGGGCACGGCCGGCGCCCCGTCCGGCAGCATGACGAACTGCGCGAGGGTCGGGTGTGCGCGCGCGATCTCGGCGACCGGCGACAGGTCCACCTCGGCGCGGCGCGAGACGGTCACGACCGCCGACGGCCGCGTCATCACGACGAGCTCGAGCGCGTGGTGCACGCTCGTCGGCCCGCCCACCGCGCGCGCGTCGATCCCCGCCGCGACGAGCGCCGCGGTCAGCGCGTGGACGAGCAGGGGCCGCTCCTGCCCCCCGGGCACGAGGACGAGGACGACTCCGCGGTCGCGCGGCGCGGGCGGCAGCCACGCGCGCAGCGCCTCGACCGCCGCGGCGCGCACGGTGAGCGCGGCGTCCGCGCCGGGCCGGTCGACGACCGTGCGCCGCCCGAGCTCGGTGAGCGCAGGCTCGAGCAGGTCGGTCCACCACCGCTCGAGCTCGACGGTCCCGGCGCCGGGCGGGATCGTCACGATGTCCCGGCAGGCCGCGGCGTCGCCCGCGAGCGCGGCGTCGACGAGCGCGGTCGGGGTGACGACGGCGCGCGACGCGCCCGCGAGGGTCCCCGTCGGTCGGGCCGCGAGGCTCCCTCCGGACCCTCCCTCGGGCACCTCGACGTCCGCGACGCTCGCGAGCCGTGCCGCATCACCGGGCGCGACACCGTCGAGCGTGAGCCGCCGCATGACCAGGAGGCGCTCGACGTCGGCCGCCGAGTAGCGCCGGTGCGAGCCGGCCGACCGTTCGGACGGCCCGAGCCCGTACCGGCGGTCCCACGTCCGCAGCGTCGCGGGCGCGACGCCGAGGCGCGCGGCGACCGCCGCCACCGTGAGCGGCGCGGCGTGGTGCGCAGGGGCACCGACCCGTCGGCCACCGTCGTCGCGCTCGGGTCCGGCCGAGCCGTCGTCGGGCGACAAGGTCATGGCGCGATTCTGCCAGGCCGTCCGGCCCAGAATCGCGCCCGGCAACCCATTGCGCGTCACCCGATCGTGTCAAAACGGCACAGACGCGCACACAGAACCGCGCCGCGACCTGTTATCGAACGAGTCTTGACCGGATTGTGGCGCGGTTGTAGCGTTCCGGTCACACGCCGTGACGACGTGGCACGACGACCTTGACAGCAGCAGTGAAGCCAGGACGAACCGATCGCCCGGATCCGCAGCCGGACGATCGACGAGGAGGACGCATGGCCGAGATCTCGCGCTTGCCCGGACCCGTGATGGACCTGTGGGAGTGGCAGTTCGAAGGCGCCTGCCGCGACGCAGACCAGGACCTCTTCTTCCACCCCGAAGGCAAGCGTGGATCCGCTCGCCGACGTCGCGCCGAGGCCGCCAAGGCCGTGTGCGCCACGTGCCCCGTGCTCGACCAGTGCCGCGAGCAGTCCCTCGCGGTGCGCGAGCCCTACGGCGTCTGGGGCGGCCTGTCCGAGGACGAGCGCGCCGCGCTGCTCGCCCAGCGGGGCCGCACCGTCGTCGCCCGCACCACCGCCTGAACCCCCGTCTGACCCGCGCCGGCTGAGCGCCCGCGGCCCCGAGCTCCGGACCCACCGGGGAACGTCGAAGGCCCCCGTCCATCAGGACGGGGGCCTTCGCGTCGCCTGACCCGCGGACGGGTCAGTGCAGGATCACTTGACGACGACCGCCAGGATGTCGCGCGCCGAGAGGATCAGGTACTCCTCGCCGGAGTACTTGACCTCGGTGCCGCCGTACTTCGAGTAGATGACCTTGTCACCGACAGCGACGTCGAGCGGGACGCGGTTGCCCTTGTCGTCGATCCGACCCGGACCGATCGCGAGGACCTCGCCCTCCTGGGGCTTCTCCTTGGCGGAGTCCGGGATGACCAGACCCGAGGCCGTCGTCGTCTCCGCCTCCAGGGGCTTCACGACGATCCGGTCCTCGAGCGGCTTGATGGAGACCGACACTGCGGACCTCCCCTTCGCGTGTGTTGAGTGGTTCAGTGGGTCGCGCCCAGCCACCGTCGTCGCGGGTGCCGGAGACCTGGCGCGTTGGCACACTCATACCGAGAGTGCCAGTTCCTCACTCTAGGAACCGCTTGGCACTCGGTCAAGGCGAGTGCTAACCCCAGCGCCGACGGGCCGGGCGCACGCCTGGAAGCAGGAGTGGAAGCACACGCCGGCCCGACGCGCGGAGCGGGTCCCGCGCAACGCCCGCAGGGTGCAAGGATCGCCGACATGGATGCCGACGGCCTCAGCCGGCTGCTCACCCCCGACGGGTGGGCGCTGCTGTCCGCCCTGCCCCCGGTACGACGAGCGGCTCGCGATGCCGCTGGGCGAGCGGCTGCGCGCCGAGGGCCTGCACCCCTCCCTCGTCGCGGCCGCGCTCACGCAGTCGCGCCTGCGCGGCAAGGCGCACGCCAAGCTCGGCGACTTCGCCGACGGCATGCTGTTCACCGCGGCGGGCCTCGAGCAGGCGACCCGGCTCGAGGTCGGGGCGCACCACGCGCGCCGCTACCGCGACGCGGGCCTCACGCACGTCGCGGACCTCACGTGCGGGATCGGCGCGGACGCGCTCGCGTTCGCAGGGGTCGGCCTGCGCGTGACGGCCGCCGAGCTCGACGAGATGACCGCAGCCATCGCGACGGTGAACCTGCGGCACTTCCCCGAGGTCGAGGTCCGGCACACCGACGGGCTGAGCCTGGACCTGACGGGCGTCGACGGCGTGTACGCCGACCCCGCTCGTCGCACGGGCGGCGGTTCGCGCGTGCACGACCCCGCCTCCTACTCCCCGCCGCTGGACGCTGTTCTCGCGGTCCGCGAGCGCGTCCCCGCCCTCGGCCTCAAGCTCGGCCCCGGCATCGCGCACCGCGACCTGCCGGACGACGCGCGCGCCCAGTGGGTGTCCGTCGACGGCGACGTCGTCGAGCTCGGCCTGTGGTTCGGCCCGCTCGCTCCCGAGGGTCCGGGCCGCTCGGCGCTCGTCCTGCGGGGCGGGCAGCCGCACGTGCTCGCTCCCGTCGAGGTCGCGCACGCGCATGTCGGGGCGATCGGCGCGTACCTGTACGAGCCCGACGGCGCGGTCATCCGCGCGGGGCTCGTCGGCGACGTCGCGCTCGACGTGCGCGGCCGGCTCGTCGACCCCACGATCGCCTACGTGACGTCCGACGAGCTGCAGGCGACCCCGTTCGCGACGGCCTACCGCGTCCTGGACCGGATGCCGTTCGGGCTCAAGCGCCTGCGCACCTACCTGCGCGAGCGTGGCGTCGGCCGCCTGACGATCAAGAAGCGCGGCACGGCGGTCGTGCCCGAGCAGCTGCGCCGGCAGCTCGACCTGCGGGGCGACGCGACCGCGACGATCGTGCTCACGCGCGTCGCGGGGCACCAGAGCGTCCTCGTCGTGGAGCCCGTCGGTGACGAGCTCGCGGGCACGAGCGCGCCGGGAGGCTCCTGATGGCCGCGCCCGTGCACCTGCCGTTCGCGAGCAGCGAACGCTCGACGGTCGGGCTCGAGTGGGAGGTCGCCCTCGTCGACGCCGACTCGGGGGACCTGCGCCAGGCCGCGCAGGCGATCTTCGACACCGTCGGCACCGATCATCCGAACATCACCCAGGAGCTGCTGCGCAACACGGTCGAGGTCTCGTCCGGCAAGTGCCGCACCGTGGGTGAGGCGGGCGCCGACCTGCGTCGTGCGCTCGACGAGGTCGCCGCGGCGGCCGCTCCCCTGCGGATCGACCTCATGGGCGGCGGCACGCACCCCTTCGCGCACTGGGCCACGCAGAAGGTCAGCGACAAGCAGCGGTACGCGACGCTCATCGACCGCACACAGTGGTGGGGCCGGCAGATGCTCATCTACGGCGTGCACGTGCACGTCGGCATCGAGGACCGGGCCAAGGTGCTGCCGATCTCGCGCGCGATGCTCACGGTGTTCGCGCACATCCAGTCGCTGTCCGCGTCGTCCCCGTTCTGGGGCGGCAAGGACACCGGCTACGCCTCCAACCGCGCGCTGCTGTTCCAGCAGCTGCCGACGGCCGGGCTGCCGTACCAGTTCGACGAGTGGTCCCAGCTCGAGCAGTACGTCGGGGACATGCTGCACACCGGCGTGATCGACCAGTTCAACGAGGTCCGCTGGGACGTGCGCCCCGCGCCGCGGTTCGGGACGCTCGAGATGCGCATCGCCGACGGCGCGACGAACCTGCTCGAGGTCACCGCGATCGGCGCGCTCACGCACTGCTTCGTCGAGCACTTCTCGTCGTTGATCGACGCAGGCGAGCCGCTGCCGTCGATGCCCACGTGGTTCGTGCAGGAGAACAAGTGGCGCTCGGCGCGCTACGGCATGGACGCGATCATCATCACGAACGCGGCGGGCGACGAGGAGCTCGTCACGGACTCGGTCGCGCACTGGCTGACCGTGCTCGCGCCGGTCGCCGAACGCCTGGGGTGCTCCGAGGAGCTCGAGCAGGTCCGCGTGATCCTGCGTCGCGGCGCGTCCTACCAGCGGCAGCGGGCCGTCGCGCGCCGCAACGCGGGAGAGCTCGACGCGGTCGTCGCCTCCCTCGTCGCCGAGCTGCGCGCAGGCAAGCCGCTGTAGGCCGCTGGACGCCGCTAGTACCGGCTCGCGAGCGGGGCGATCCAGCGCCAGGTGTCCAGCATCGCGTCGGCGACCAGCGCCACCTCGGCGTGCCGCGACGGCGGCGCGACGACGCCGACGACGTAGGCCCAGCCGTCCCGGTCGATGTGGGTGTCCGCGAACATCGTCCCTCCCCCGTCGAGGAGCACCGTCAGTCGCCACCCGGTCCCGGCTGCGGTCTCGTCGCGCTCGACCGGACCCAGCCACGTCCAGCTCGGTGGGGTCTGCGTGCGCAGCGCGTCCGGACGACGCGCTGCCTCGAGGATCGGACGACCGTCCTGGAGGGCGCCCACGGCACCCAGCGACATGATCGTGATCACCGCTCGCCCTCGGAGCGGCACGGTGGCACTGCGTATCCCGTGGGGATCCAGGAGCCCGGCCCGGCACTGCGCCCCGGGCCGATCTGGAGTCTCGCAGCCCCTGCCCCCGACGACGACGCGCGTCGTCGGCTGCGGTCAGCTCGCTGGGCGGCGGGCCGGGACCTGGTCGTGCCAGCGCCAGCTCGTGAGCACACGCTCCGCGGCGGCGAGGAGCGGCTCGTGGTCCGAGCCGCCGACCAGGCGGACGACGAACGCCCATCCGCCGTGGTCCACGTGCAGGTCGGTCACGGTCGTCGCGAGCGCCGTGCGCACCGTGCGGCGCCACATCGGTCCGGCTGCGGTCACGACCTGCTCCACGACGGCGGGACCGGCCCCGTCCGGCTCACCCCACGGGTCGCGGGCCGACGAGCGGGCGCGATCCTCCGCGACCGGCAGGCCGCCCGGAGCCTGCAGCGGGTCCTGCGAAAGTTGGAGCGGTCCCAGTGCCTCGATGGTGAGCGCTCCCCCACCGAGGTCGGCGGCGAGCATCCGCGCGCCTTCGACGACCGTGTCCACGTCCGGCACCAGCAGGTCGAGGCCGGGCCGCCCGTCACGCGCGCTCAGCGTCGCGCGACGAGCGGGCGACCCGCCTGTCGTCGCCCGTCGCCCTCGCGGCCCGATCGCGCTGGCGAGGCACCACACGGCGAACGCGGCGAACGGCACGGCCAGCAGCAGATCGAGACCCATGCCCTCCTGATCGTCAGGGCGGGCGCGATTCCGAGGGAACCAGGGGTCAGGACCGGGCGGCGCGGACGTACGCGACGACCGCGTTGGCGTGGCCGTGGCCCAGCCCGTGCTCGGTCTTGAGCCAGGTGACGGTCTCCAGGTGCTTCTCGTCGGCCGGGCGGGCGGCGACGAGCGTGAGCCACTCGTCGATCGGCCGCCCGTAGGTCTTCTCGATCGACGGGAAGTACGACGCCGGGCCCGTCACCTTCGGGGGCGCGCCGTCGGCCGCGTCAGCCATCGGCCAGGATCGCGTCGATCTGGCCGAGCGCGAGCGTCATGCCCTCGAGCATGCCCATCCCGACGAGCTGCTCGAGCGCCTCCAGCGTCGGGAACTGGGACGTGATCGTCATGCGCGTCCCGGTGGGGATCGCCTCGAGCGTCACGTGCCCACGCGTGACCGGCATGTCGTCGGTCGGCTCTCCCGCGTCGTCGGCGAAGCCGTCGTCGAACGCGAGCGAGTGCGGCTCGTCGGTCGCGGTCACGTGCCACCAGCCGTGCGCCTTCGTCCCGTCCGGACCGGTCATGTAGTACGACGTGCGGCCCCCGGGACGCAGGTCGTGGTCGACGAACGTCGCCGGCCACTCGGGCGGCCCCCACCAGCGCTCGAGCTGGCGCGGGTCGGCCCACACCTGCCACACCCGCTCGGGCGCGGCGGCGAGCTCGCTGACGATCACGAGGCGCAGCGCCTCGGTGTCCTTGGTCGTGCTGACGACGGTCATCGGTGACTCCCTGTCTGCTCGTCCTGCGGGTCCCTCGGGTCGTCCGGTCCGGCGTCCTGCGCCAGGAGGTCGACGATGCGGTCGACGCGTCCGCGCCAGATCGACTCGTAGGCGTCGAGGAGCCGGGTCGCCGCCCGGATCGTCTCGACGTCTCCGCCGACCATCTGCTCACGTCCTCGCCGCTGCTTGTGCACGAGCGCTGCCCGCTCGAGCACGGCCACGTGCTTCTGGACCGCTGCGAAGCTCATGTCGTACCGCCGCGCGAGCGCGGAGACCGACTGCGCCTCGCGGAGCACCTGGGCGACGATGTCGCGCCGGGTGGCGTCCGCGAGGGCGCCGAACAGGCGATCGACCTCGTCCTGGTCGAGCGGCGCACGATCCATTTCTACAACCATGTGGTTGTACGTTAGACGCGTCCGGGGCCCGGCACAACCCCTGACGGGTCAGGACCGGGCAGCGACCATCGCGTCGGCGACCGCCGCGGTCCCAGAGCCGCCGTCCTGTCGGAGGCCGGCGACGACCCCCGCCCGGTCGGCGTCCGACCGGTTCTGGCTCAGCTTCGCCTTGCCCTCGACCCGCTCGACCACCAGCTCGATCCCGACGATCGCGCGCAGCTGCTTGGTCACGAAGGCCTCCGGCGCGTCCGTCACGGCCCACGGCTGCGCGCGGTGGGCCTCGTGCGCGTCGGTCAGCCGCGTCAGCAGGTCGCGCAGCCAGTCCGGGTCGTCGTGCACCGTGACACGGCCCCTCAGGTGCACCGCGGAGTAGTTCCACGTGGGCACGACCCGGCCGTGCTCCGTCTTGGAGGCGTACCAGGACGGCGAGACGTACGCCTGCGGTCCCTCGACGATCGCGAGGCCCGGCATCCCCGGCTCGATCGACCGCCACTGCGGGTTCCCGCGCGCCATGTGCGCGACGAGCCGGTCGTCGTGCCACAGCACGGGCAAGAGCGTGGCGAGCGGGAAGCCGTCCGGTCCGACCGTCACGAGCTCGGCCGAGCCGACCTCCCGCACCAGCGCACGCGCGTCGTCGTCGGTGATCGCGTTGAACACGGGGACGTACATGCGGCGAGGCTAGTCGGCGCTGTCGCTATGTTTTCCGGCGTGACGATCAGGGGGCTGCTGCTCGACTTCTACGGGACGGTCGTGCACGACGACGACGAGCCGTTCGCCGCGGTGTGCTCCGACGTCGCCGCCGCGACCGGGCTCCGCCGCCACGAGGTCTCGACCGCGTGGTCGCAGGAGTACGAGCGGGTGGCCGACGAGGCGCACGGCGACGCGTTCCGCCGCCTGCGCGACCTCGCACGGGACTCGCTCGCTCGCACGCTCCCCCCGCGCGAGCACGGGCTCGACCTCGACGCGCTGCTCGACCCCCTGTACGCGCAGTGGACCGCCCCGCAGGCCTACCCCGACGCGCTCGAGCTCCTGGCCGACCCTCCCGTCCCGGTGTGCCTCGTCTCGGACGTCGACGACGACGTCCTGCTCGCCGCGCTCGCCCACCTTCGGCTCGACGTGCCACTGCGGGTCACGAGCGAGCAGTCGCGCGCCTACAAGCCCGCGGCGCCGTCGTTCGAGCACGCGCTCGGGCTCCTCGGGCTCGGCCCCGACGAGGTCGTGCACGTCGGCGACTCGCTCACGAGCGACGTCGCGGGCGCACACAGCGTGGGGATCCGCAGCGTGTGGGTGGACCGGACGGGTCGCGACGCGCCGAGTGGCGACCACGCACCGACGTGGACGGTCCGCGACCTGCGCCCTCTGCGCGACCTGGTCCGCGCTCAGACCTGACGACGCCTGTCCGCGACCCCCGACACAGCCTGGACCGACGGCGCAGCGGGGCCTCACGACTCGAGCAGGTCGACCCTCACGTCGTGCGCACGACGGGAAGGCCGGGAGCGAGCGGCGGGACCCGGTCGAGTGGGACCGGCCGCTCGACCGGGTCGGTCCGGCACACCGGCGCGGGCGGCTCCATCCCGAACGTCGGCGGCGGGTCGACGGGCTCGGGACCGGACGGCGCAGGCGGCGGCAGCACGGGCGGCTGCCGGACGCGAGGGTGCGGGACGGGCGGGTGCGGGGCGGGCCCGGGCGTCGGTACACCAGGCACGACCGGCAAGGGCGACTCACCGCCGGGTCGACCGTCGCGGGGGCCGTCGGGCGCGGCGCCGCGCGGGGACCCCGCGGCCCTCGGTGCGACCGCGCGGACACGGTCGGCGGCGTCGTCCATCGCAGCGCCGACGGTCACGAGCGCGATGGTCGCGACGCGCTCGCGCTCGGCAGCACGCGCCGCCACGATCGACGAGGTGCCGGGGCCCGCGCCCGACTCGATCAGCGCCTGACGCGCCGCGGCGGTCAGCTCGCCCGCAGGCAGGGTCTCGTATTCGGTGCGGGCACGTGCGAGGGCTCCCGCAGCGCGCGTCGCAGCCGCACCGAGCGCGTCCGCGGTGTCGGCGGCGCCGAGCACGCTCGTCGCCAGGCTCGCGACGCCGTCCCGCGCCGCCTGCGCGGACATGCCGCCGATGCCGAGGTCGCCCGCGAGCCGCTTGAGCGTCGCCCCGAGCTCCTCGAGGGCCGTGGCCACTCCCCCGAGCTGCCCCGCGTCCGCGTGCGCCTGCGCCGGCGCACCCTCGAGCGCACAGGCGAGCTCGCGGGCCGCCGGCCCGTCGGACGACTGCGCAGGACGGTTCACGCCCGTCACGACAGCCCACCCACGGACGCCGTCGCGGCGCCCGGGTACACCCGGAGCACCGGGCGCGTGTCGCGCACCGACGATCCGGACGTGCCCGCGGCGAGGCGCTGGAGCTCGGCGAAGATCGTCTCGTCGATCCCCACGAGCGCGCGCACCGAGCCGGTCAGCGCGCTCCGCGCGTCGACGGCGGCGGTCCGCGCGGCGGCGACCCGGTCCGCGAGCGTGTCGACCCCCTCGCCGTACGTCGTGGCGAACCGCTCGGCCGCGGGCAGCGTCGACCACGTCGCCGCGCTCTGGTCCGCCGCCACCGCCCGCGTCTGCGCCACGAGCTCGTCGAGCCGGTCGACCATCCGGTCGAGGGTGCGCACGCTGCGTGCCACCGTCTCCGAGTCGATCTCCACCCGCATACGTCCCCCTGCCGGATCGGTCCGGGGCGTCACGCTAGCTGCGTCAGGACGCGCATGTGCGGGCACTCCCCTCGATCTGTGGACAACCGGGGACCGGCACCCGCAGCACGCGCGGAGCACGCCGAGGGTGACTAGGCATCGTCCTGATCGCTCACCGTGCGCGGCGGGTCGAGTCGCACGAGCGTCGCACCGAGGGCCGCGGCCTCGGTGGGGTCGTGGGTCACCACGAGCGCGGTGCGCCCGGCCAGCCGGTCGCGGGTCCAGGCCAGCACCGCGTCGCGGCTCGCGGCGTCGATCCCGACGAACGGCTCGTCGAGCACGACGAGGTCGGCTGGTGGCAGCAGCGCGCGGACGAGCGCGACCCGTCGTCGCTGCCCACCCGACAGCGTGCGCACCGGCACGTGCCACGCGGCCTCGTCGAGCCCGACCGCGCGCAGCCCGTCCTCGACCCCGGCCTCGGCGGCGCGTGGCAGGACGAGCCGCACGTTCGCCGCGGCGGACAGGTGCGCGCACAGCCGGTCCTCCTGGAACGCGGCGGCCCGCGTGCACTCGTGCAGGCCGGCCACGCGGCCCGACGAGGGCCGCACGAGCCCGAGGAGCACACGCACGGTCGTCGTCTTCCCGACGCCGTTGGGGCCCGTCAGCGCGGTCGTCGTGCCGGTGGGCAGCTCGAGCGAGACCCGGTCCAGGACCACGTTCTCGCCGTAGCGCACGGTGACGTCGTGCAGCGCGATGACGTCGTGCAGCGCCATGTCGTCGTGCAGCGCCATGTCGTCGCGCGGTTCGGTCATCGGGCACCACCCGCCGGGTCGATGAGCGGCGGCGCGGGCTCGCCCGCGAGCCGTCGCCGCGCGCGCTCCAGCAGCGCGAGCACCACGCGCTCGGTCAGCGCGGCCAGCACGACGACCACGACCGTCCACGCGAACAGGTCGGCCGTCGCCAGGAACAGCTTCGCCTGGTACATCTGCTCGCCGATCGTGCCCGCGGGCAGCCCGATCACCTCGGCCGCGATCCCGCTCTTCCACGCGAGCCCGACGCCGGTCCGGCAGCCCGCGACGAAGTACGGCAGCACGCCGGGCACGTCCACCGCGAGCACGCGCCGCGGCCACGGCACGGCGAAGACGCGGGTCATCTCCAGCAGTCGGCGGTCGCGGTTCCGGATCCCCTCGAGCACGTTCGTGTACATGATCGGCAGCGCCATGAGGAAGGCGACGACGGCCGCGAGCCGCGACGAGTCGGTCCAGAGCAGCAGCAGGATGATGAACGCGACCACGGGCGTCGCGCGGATCGTGGAGATCAGGGGTGCCAGCATCGCGTCGGCCCACGACGAGGCCGCCGACGCCGCCGCGAGGAGCACCCCCGCCACGGCCGCGGCCGTGAAGCCCAGGACGACGCCGGCGAGCGTCCGGGCGACCGTGGCCCAGAAGGTCCCGGTCGGTACGAGCTCGACGAGCCGCACCGCCACGTCCCACGGCCCGACGAGCAGGATCGGCTGGCCGAGCGCCACAGCCCCCACCTGCCACACCACGAGCCAGCAGGCGACGGCGACGAGGAACCGCCCGCGACGGACGGGTGCCCGGGCGCCGACCACCTCGCTCGCGTCGGTCACGACGGCACCCGACCGCCCGCTAGCCCGCGTCCGCGAGGTAGAAGTCGTCGCCGGGCATCGCCCCGCCCACGGACTTCGGCTGCGCGTCGTGCAGGACCTGCAGGTACCCCTCGAGCGCGGGCCGCAGCGCGTCGCCGGTGAGGAACACGAGGTGGCTCGCCGGGATCGCCGCCTGGGCGACGGGCACGGCCTTGACGAGGCCTGCCGCGACCACGAGCTCGGCGGCCTCGGCCGGCGAGTCGTTCACGAAGGTCACGGACGCCTCGTCGTCGGCGAGGAAGTCCGCGAGCGCCTGCGGGTGCTCGTCGGCGAACGCGGTGCGCACCACGGTGACCCCGGTGACGAGCTGCGACGCGTTGCCGAGGTCCGACCACGCCCGCGTGAGGTCCACCGCGACGCGCACGCCGGGGTTCCCGGCGATGACCGCCGTGGCGTACGGCTGCGGCAGCACTCCGACCGCGCCGGGGGTCGCCGCGAGCAGCGCCGCGACCTCGGTGGCCTCCGACTTGAACTCGACCGTCACGTCGGTGCCGGGTGTCAGCCCCGACTGGCGCAGCAGGTGCTCGAGCACGTACTGCGGGCTCGCCCCCTTGCCGGTCGAGTACACGGTCCGCCCGCGCAGGTCCGCGAGCGACTGGACGCTCGTGCCGTTCTCGAGCACCGAGAGCACGCCCAGGGTGTTGACGGTGAGCGCCTGCACCGCAGGGCCCGCGTCCGTGCGGGTCTGCTGGTAGACGACCGCGGCCAGGTTGGCGGGCAGCAGCGCGACGTCCACCTCGCCCTTGACGAGCAGCGGCACGACCTCGTCGGGCGTGCCGTACGTCGTCACCTCGTAGTCCTGCCGGCCCGTCCCCGCATCGGCGGCCTGCATGAGCCCGACGAGCCCCATCGTCGTCGGACCGGCCAGTGCGGCGATCCGCACGGTGACCCGCTCGGCCGACGCGGTCGGCGTCGGGGTGCTCGTCGCGGCGCTCGTCGTGGCCGGCGTGCCGCCCCCCGCGGGCTGCGCCGTCGACGACGCGGCGCACCCGGTCGTCAGCGCCACCGCGAGCATCGCGCCGAGCAGTCTCGCGGTGAGCCTCATGACGGTCTCCTCGGTGCGGTTCAGCCGCGGAACGGCGCGTAGGTGGTGTGCAGGAGCTCGTGCGCGAGCGGTGACGCGGGCGCGCCGTAGAACTCGTCGTAGAGCCGCAGGATGTCCGGGTTCTCCTGGGACTTGCGCAGCGTCGAGAGCTGGTCGATCTCGACCAGCACCTGCTGACGGCCGGGCGTCTCGTCGGCGCACTTCGGCACCGGGTGGCCGGCGCCGCTCACGCAGCCGCCCGGGCAGGCCATGATCTCGACGAGGTCGTACCCGACGTCCTCGCCCGCGATGACCCGCTTGATGAGCGGCTCGGCGTTGCCCAGGCCCGAGATCACGGCGACCCGCACGTCCACGCCGCCGGCGCTGACGGTCGCCTCCTTGATCCCCTCGAGCCCGCGCAGCTCGTGGAAGTCCAGGTGCTCGACGAGGGGCTCGCCCGTGAGCTGCTCGACCGCCATGCGCATCGCGGCCTCGGCGACGCCGCCCGACGCGCCGAACAGCACGCCGGCGCCGGAGACGCGCGAGTAGGGCTCGTCGAACTCGCCGGGCTCCACGTCGGCCGCCTCGAGGCGCAGCATCTGCATCATCTCGAGGAACTCGGTCGTCGTGAGCACGGCGTCGACGTCCCGCACGCCGTCGGGCGCGAACTCGGGCCGCGCGGCCTCGTACTTCTTGGCGATGCACGGCACGATCGACACCACGTACAGGTCGTCGAGCGTGATCCCCGCCTGCGCGGCGAAGTGGTGCTTCACGGTCGTGCCCATCATCTGCTGCGGGCTCTTGCAGCTCGACAGGTGGTCGATGAGCTCGGGGTAGCGCCGTTCGACGAGGTTGACCCAGCCCGGGCAGCACGACGTGAACTGCGGCAGGACGCCGCCGCGGCCCACCCGGTCGAGGAACTCGGTGGTCTCCTCGAGGATCGTCAGGTCCGCCGCGAACGAGAAGTCGAACACCTTGTCGAAGCCGACCTTGCGCATCATCCCGGCGATGAACGCGCTCGCCTCGGCGGGCTCGATCCCGTACTCCGCGGCGATGACCGACCGCACGGCCGGGGCGACGAAGCCGACGACGACCTTGCTCGGGTCGTTGATCGCGGTGAACACGTCGCCGCGCTCGCGCACGTAGTCCAGCGCGCCGCACGGGCACGCGCGCACGCACTGGCCGCACGAGACGCAGTCGGTCTCCGACAGCGGCAGCCCGTTGTGCGTGCCGACGACGAGCCGGCCCTCGTGGTACTGGAACGCCAGCACGCCCGGGCCCTCGAGCTCCGCGCACGCCTTGACGCACAGACCGCACGCGATGCACTTGTTGTTGTCCCGGACGATGAACGGGTGGTCCGCGACGACGGGCTCGTACGGCCGCACGTGCAGCGGGGCCGCGAACACCACGCCGTGCGCGGTCGCCTCGTCGCGGAGCTGGCAGCAGTCCTGCTTCGCGCAGCCGCACTCCAGGCACCGCGCCGCCTCGGTGCGTGCCTGCTCCTCGGTGAGCCCGGTCTCGACCTCGGCGAAGCCCGCGAGGCGCTCGGCCACGGGCAGTGCGGGCATGGTCGCGCGCGGCACGCGCACGACCTCCTCGAACTCGTGCCGCGGCAGGTCCTCGAGCGTGCCGCGCGAGCACGAGTAGTCCTCGTGCCCGGGACGCACGTAGCCGCGCAGGACGAAGTCCGACATCGCCGCGGCGGCGCGCCGGCCGGCCGCGACCGCCTGGATCACCGTGGCGGGACCGGTGACGCAGTCGCCGCCCGCGAAGATCTTCGCCTCGGACGACTGCATGGTGCGGCCGTCGACCTCGACGTCGCCCCACTGGTTGAGCCGCACGGGCAGGTCGGCGTACGCGGCCTCCTCGGCGCCGTGCGCGGGCCGGCCGCGCACCCACGTGCTGATGTGCACCGGCATCTCGTAGTAGAGGAACGCCGTGTCCGTGCTCTGCCCGATCGCGCCGATGATCGTGTCGGCCTCGATCTCGAACTCGCTGCCCTCGACGGGCACGGGGCGACGACGCCCGGTGCGGTCGGCCTCACCGAGCTCCATCCGCAGGCACGTCAGGCGCTTGGCGCCCGTCTCGTCGGCGGTGATCCGCTCGGGTGCGGTGAGGTAGAGCATCTCGACGCCCTCGGCGACGGCCTCCTCGACCTCGAACGGCTCGGCGGGCATCTCCTCGCGCGTGCGCCGGTAGACGAGCTGCACGTGCGTCGCGCCCGTGCGCAGCGCGGTGCGTGCGCAGTCGATCGCGGTGTTGCCGCCGCCGATGACGACCGTTCGGCCGAGCGGGATCTCGTCGCCCTTCGCGACGCGCTCGAGGTACTGGATGCCCAGCCACACGCCCTCGAGGTTCTCGCCGTCGATGCGCAGCGGGGTCGCGCGCCACGAGCCGATCGCGAGGTAGACCGCGTCGAAGTCGCGGCGCAGGTCCTCCAGGCTCAGGTGCGTGCCGAGCGCCTTGCCGGTCACCACCTGGACGCCGAGCGCGCGGATGATGTCGATCTCGTGGCTCAGCGTGGCCTTCGGGAGCCGGTACTCGGGGATGCCGTACCGCATCATCCCGCCCGCGTGCTCCTGCTTCTCGAACACCGTGACGGCGTGCCCGGCGAGTGCGCTGTAGTACGCGGCGGACAGCCCCGACGGGCCGGCGCCGACGACGGCGATCCGCTTGCCGGTCGACGGTGCGGTGCGCGGGATCCACGGCGTCGGTCGCGCCATGTCCCAGTCGGTCGCGAAGCGCTTGACGTAGTTGATGGCCACGGGCTCGTCGACGAGGTTGCGGCGGCATGCCGACTCGCACAGGTGCGGGCACACCCGCCCGCACACCGACGGGAACGGGTTGCGGTCCTTGATGACCCGGACCGCGGCCTCGTAGTTCCCGTCCGCGACGTGCTGCAGGTAGGTCTGGACGTCGACGTTCGCGGGGCACGTCTGCACGCACGGCGCGACGCAGTCCGCGTTGTGGTCGGTCAGCAGCTGCTCGAGCCGCACCTTGCGGTACTCCTCGAGCCGGGGCGACCGCGTGGTGACGACCATCCCCGCGGACAGCGGCGTCAGGCACGCCTTGACGTCACGCGCGTCGGGGCCCACCTCGACCATGCACAGGCCGCAGCTCGCGTTCGAGCGTTCCATGCGCACGTCGTGGCACAGCGACGGGATCGAGACGCCCTCGGCCGCGAGAGCCTGCAGGATCGTCAGGCCGGCGTCGACCTCCAGCTCCACGCCGTCCACCGTGACGGTGACGCGCTCACGCTCGGACCGGTCGTGCACGCTCACGTGCGCCCTCCTCGTCGAGAGACCGGTGCGCGGGCGCCGTCGCCCCCGCACCGCGCGACGCGGGACACCACGTCGCACCCACGGCCCACGCTAGGAACGCGCGACGACGACCGCGCGTGACTTCCGACCTAACTTCGCCGCGACGACGCGGCAGGTCAGGAGCGTCAGACGAGCACCTGGGTCAGCGGCATCGAGGAGTCGACGGGGATCTCGAGCGACGACGGACGCATCCCCCGGCGCACCACAGCCGAGCCGAGCGCCGCGATCATCGCGCCGTTGTCGGTGCAGAACCGGATCGGCGGGATGCGCAGCTCGATGCCTGCTTCGGCGCACCGCGCCGCCGCCAGCTCCCGCAGCTGGGAGTTGGCGGAGAAGCCGCCGCCGACGACGAGCGTGCGCACGTCGTGCGCGCGGCACGCCGCGATGGTCTTGGCCGTCAGCACGTCGGCGACCGCCGCGGCGAACGACGCCGAGACGTCGGCCAGGGGCAGCTCCTCGCCCGCGTCCTGGCGCGCCTCGACCCACCGGGCGACCGCGGTCTTGAGCCCCGAGAACGAGAAGTCGGCCGCGTGCTTCGCCTGGTCCTTGGCGGCGGTCAGCCCGCGCGGGAAGCGGATCGCCTCGGGGTTGCCCTCGCGCGCCAGCCGGTCGATGTGCGGGCCGCCCGGGTAGGGCAGGCCGAGCAGGCGGCCGACCTTGTCGAACGCCTCGCCCGCGGCGTCGTCGAGCGTCGAGCCGAGCTCGGTCACGTGCACCGTGTCGTCGAGCAGGAGCAGGGACGAGTGCCCGCCGGAGACGACGAGCGCCATGACCCGCTCGGGGAACGGCCCGTCGACGAGCTCGTCGACCACCGCGTGACCGATCACGTGGTTGACGCCGTACAGCGGCTTGTCGAGGCCGATCGCGAGCGCCTTGGCGGCGGACGCCCCGACGGTCAGCGGCCCGACGAGCCCGGGGCCTGCGGTCACGGCGATCGCGTCGACCTCGTCGAGCGTCACCTCGGCCGTCGCCAGCGCGCGCTCGATCGTCGGGACCATGGCCTCGAGGTGGGCACGGGACGCGATCTCGGGGATGATCCCGCCGAACCGCGCGTGCTCGTCGACGGACGACGCGACGGCGTCGACGAGGAGGTCGTACCCGCGCACGAGCGCGACCCCGGTCTCGTCGCACGAGGTCTCGATCCCCAGGACCAGCGGCTCGCTGACAGGCATGGCGACCACTGTAGGTCCCCGCGCGACGGCGTCCGAACCGGGGCACGGAGGCCGTGTGGCGAGCCTCACTCCCCTCGCGGGAAGCGCCCGAGTTACTTCACGCTTCAACTGAACTATGACGACTGACAGCGCGACGATCGACTCCCTCGACTTCCCGACGCCCGCGTACGCGGTCGCCGACGAGGTCGCCGACCTCCTGTTCCGCGAGGCGCGCACAATCGGCGCCTTCACCGACCAGCCCGTCTCCGACGACGAGCTCGCGGCGGTCTACGACCTGCTCAAGTGGGGCCCGACGGCCATGAACACCTCGCCGCTGCGCCTGCTCGTCGTGCGCTCCGACGAGGGCAAGGCGCGCCTCGCCGCGCACGCCGCCGAGGGCAACCGCGACCGCATCCTCGCGGCACCGCTGACGCTCGTCGTCGCCGCCGACCCGGCCTTCCACCGCCTCCTGCCCGTCCTCGCCCCGCACCGCGCGTCGATGGTCGACGCGCTCGAGGCCCAGCCCGAGCAGCGCGCGGGGATGGCCCGCCAGAACACGCTCATCCAGACCGGCTACCTGATCACCGCGCTGCGCGCGACGGGGCTCGACGCCGGTCCCATCGGCGGCGTGGACACCACCGGGATCGACGCCGAGTTCTTCGCCGAGTCGGGCTGGCAGTCGCAGCTCGTCGTGCTCGTGGGCCACCGGGACGGCGTCGGCACGCCCCACCCGCGCGCCGCGCGCCTGGCGTGGTCCGACGTCTCCGCGACGGTCTGACACCCCTCGCAGCAGCCTGACCGACGGACGCGCACGTCCCCTGCGGGGCGTGCGCGTCCGTCGTCTCAGCGCCCGGTGGCCACCGGACGCGTCTCGTCGTTCGACCACTGCGACCACGAGCCCGGGTACAGCGCTGCCTCCACGCCGATCGACGCGAGCGCCGCGACCTCGTGCGCGGCCGTGACCCCCGAGCCGCAGTACACCGCGACGGGCGCACCCGCGGCGGCGCCGAGGGCCCGGAACCGCTCGCGCAGCCGGTCGGCGGGCAGGAACGCGCCGTCCTCGGTGAGGTTCTCGCCCGTGGGGGCACTCACCGCGCCGGGGATGTGACCCGCCTGCGGGTCGACCGGCTCGACCTCGCCCGCGTACCGCTCGCCCGCGCGCGCGTCCAGCAGCGCGCCGTCCTGGCCCCACCGCGCCGCGGCGTCCGCGTCGATCGTCGGCAGCGCGCCCGCGGTGAGCACCACGTCGCCCGGCTCGGGCGCGACCTCACCGGACTCGAGGGAGAGCCCCGCCGCGGTCCAGGCGGCCAGCCCGCCGTCGAGCAGGCGCACGTCGGGCACGCCCGCCCAGCGCAGCAGCCACCAGGCGCGCGCGGCCGACGTCCCGCCGCTCGCGTCGTACGCGACCACGGCGACACCCTCGCGCACGCCCCAGCGCCGCGCCGAGGCCTCGAGCGCGGCCACGTCCGGCAGCGGGTGGCGGCCGTGCGCGGCGCTCGGCGGCGCCGCGAGCTCGGCGTCGAGGTCCACGTACACGGCCCCGGGCAGGTGTCCGGCGAGGTACTGCTCGTGCCCGTCGGTGCGTCCGAGCGCCCAGCGGACGTCGAGCAGCACGGGCGGCTCGTCGCCCGCGAGCGCGGCCGCCAGGGTCAGGGCGTCCACGAGCACTGCGGCCCGCGTCGCGTCGTCGGCCTCGTTCGTCGGGCCCGTCGTCTCCGTCATGTCCGCTCCCCCGTCCCGTGCGTCGCGGCCAGGTCGAGCCGCATGGTCCACGCGTCCTTGTTCTCGGGCTGGTAGTACCCCCGGCGCATGCCGAGCTTCTCGAAACCCACCGCCTCGTACAGCCGCAGTGCGGGCTCGTTGTCGACGCGCACCTCGAGCAGCACGGACGGCGCGCCGAGCTCGCGCGCACGCGCCACGAGCGCGTCGAGCAGCGCGCGTCCCACTCCCGTGCCCTGGTGGGCGGTTGCCGTGCCGATCGTCATCACCTGCGCGTCGACCCCGTCGAACCACAGCCCCGCGTACCCGACGAGCGGGCCCGCGCCGTACTGCGCACCGACGTACCACCGTCCGGGCCCGACGACCTCCTGCGCGAGCGAGTCGGTGGACCACGCGGCCGCGCCGAACAGCTGCTTCTCGAGGACGTCGAGCGCGGGCACGTCGTCGGGCGTCAGGGGCCGCAGCCGTAGCGGCGCTCGTCCCGAGCCCCGTGCCGAGCTCATCCGAGCACGCGCTTGGCCCCGGCCGACGGCACGGCGTCCGGGCGGCGCAGGTAGAGCGGGTCGGTGGGCTGTGCGAGCCCCGCGGCACGACGCGCCAGCGCGAGCGGCACGAGCTCGGCCGCGTCGAGGTCGTCGGTCGCGTCCACGTGCGTGAGGTGCGCGAACGCCTCCGGGTAGAGCGCCGCACCGGCGCCCGTGACCCACCCGCCCGCGAGCGCGGGCTCGTCGGCGATCTCGGCCGCGGGTCCCACGCGAGGCGCGACGACGACGTCCGGCGTGCCCGCCTCGTCGCGGCGGTACGCGGCCCAGTACACCTCGCGCCGGCGCGCGTCGGTCGCGACGACGAGCGGCGCACCCGCGGGCACGAACCGCAGCGCAGCGACGGCGATCGCGTCCAGGCTCGGGACGCCGAGCGCGTCGATGCCCAGCGCGAGCGCGAGCGTGCGCGCGGTCACGAGGCCGACCCGCAGCCCGGTGAACGGTGCGGGGCCTGTGCCGACGACCACGGCCGACAGGTCCAGCCGGTCGACGCCCGCGTCCGCGAGCGCCTCGGTGACCAGCGGCGCGAGCAGCTCGGCGTGGTGCCGGGGCAGGTCGGCGCGGCGACGGGACAGGGCGTGGCCGTCGTCGTCGGTCACCGCGACCGCGACGGACGACGACGTGTCGAGAGCGAGCAGAGGCACGGCGCTCAGCCTGCCACGGGTGCGGTCGGGTCCGCCGCGCCGGCCCCGGGCGCGAGCGCGTCCGCCAGCGGCACGTCCGCCCACCGGTCGCCGACGGCGCGCACGGTCACGACGCGTTCGCCGCCCCCGCCGTCGTCCTCGTCGTCCACGGGCTCTCCGGACGCCGCACCTCGCGGGCGGGTCAGCGCGACCTCGAGCCGGTCCGCGGCGAGCGACTCGACCCAGCCCGCGCCCCACTCCACGACCGTCACGGCCTCCTCGAGGCTCGAGTCCAGGTCGAGCGCCTCGACCTCGTCGAGCGAGCCCAGCCGATAGGCGTCCACGTGCACGAGGTCGGGTCCGCGCGTGCCGTCGGGCCGCGGCAGCGACGGGTGCTCGCGCGCGATGATGAACGTCGGCGACGCGACCTGCCCGCGCACGCCCAGGCCGGCTCCGATGCCCTGCGTCAGCGTGGTCTTGCCCGCGCCGAGGTCGCCCGTGAGGATCACGAGGTCGCCCGCACGCAGGTGCGCGGCGAGCGCGCGGCCGAACGCGCGCGTGGCCTCGGCGTCGGGCAGCGTCACGACGAGCTGCGCGCTCATCGGGCCGCCGCCGTCCCGGCGGGCGCGCCGGTCTGCGGGTCCAGCCCGACGTACTCGCGCGGGACGGACCGCGACAGGCGCGTGACGATCTCGTAGGAGATCGTGCCGGCCGCGCGTGCCCAGTCCTGCGCGGTCGGGCCACCGTCGGCCCCCGTGCCGTACAGCTCGACGCGGTCGCCGGCCTGCTCGCCCGCCTCGGGGCCGAGGTCGACGACGAGCTGGTCCATGCACACGCGACCCGCGACGCCGAGCGTGCGCTCGCCCACGCGGACCGGACCGCCCAGGCGGTCCGGCGTGCCCGACGCGTGCCGCGGGATGCCGTCGCCGTACCCCAGCGGCACCACCCCGAGGACGGTGTCGACCGGTGTGACGTACTGGTGCGCGTAGGACACGCCGTGGCCCGCGGGCACGCGCTTGACGGTGGCGAGCTCGGCCTCGAGCGTCATCACCGGCACGAGGCCGAAGTCGGCGGGCTCGCCGAGCTGCGGCACGGGCGACAGCCCGTACACCGCGATGCCGGGGCGCACGAGGTCGTAGTGCACCTGCGGCGAGGTCAGCGTCGCCGCGGAGTTGGCGAGGTGACGCACCTCGAGGCGGGCGCCTGCGGACTCGGCGAGCCGGACCGCGTCGGCGAACACCTCGTGCTGCGCGCGCACCGTCGCGTGGTCGGGCTCGTCGGCGAACGCGAGGTGCGACCAGATCCCGACGAGCGCGACCGCGCCCTCGGCCTGCACGCGCAGCGCGCCCGGCAGCACGTCGGCCAGGTCGACCGGCGTCAGCCCGTTGCGCCCCAGACCCGTGTCGACCTTGAGGTGCACGCGCGCCGTGCGCCCGACGGCGCGCGCGGCGGCGACGACCTCGGTGAGCGCCGACGCCGACGACACCGCGACGTCCACGTCGGCCTCGATCGCGCGGGCGATCGGGGCACCCGGCGCGTACAGCCAGGTCAGGACGCGCGGCTCGGTGATCCCCGCGGCACGCAGCGCGAGCGCCTCGTCCATCTGCGCGGTGCCGAGCCACGTCGCACCCCCCGCGAGCGCCGCGCGTGCCGACGGCAGCAGCCCGTGGCCGTACGCGTCGGCCTTGACGACGGCCATGAGCTGCGCGGTGGGCGCGTGCGCGCGCAGCGAGCGCACGTTGGACGCGAGGGCGGACAGGTCGACGACGGCTCGGGCGGGAAAGCTCACGCGCCCATCCTCGCACCGCGTCCACCCGTCCGGCCGCGGGACCCGGGTGGGCGGGTGGACGCGGGTGAGCGCCGTCAGGCCGGCCGGACGACGAGGGTCGCGCGCGGGCGCGTGGTGGCGACCAGCGCCGCGTTGCGCTCGTCCGGGCCGTGCGACCACGCGTGCGCGGCCTGCGGCGACTTGCCGTACTGCTCGTGCCGCGCGACGAGCCGCGCGAGCCGGACATCGTCCGCGGGCGCGAGGTACCAGGACTCGTCGAGCAGGCCGGCCACGGGCGCGAACCCGTGGTCGTCGAGCAGCAGGTAGTTGCCCTCGGTCACCACGAGCGGCACGTCGGAGGGGACCGCGATCGCCCCGGCGACGCCGTTGCGCAGGTCACGGCGGTACTCGGGCGCGTACACGACCTCCCCGGGCTGCGGGTCGCGCAGCCGGCGCAGCAGCGCGACGAACCCCGCGGCGTCGAACGTGTCGGGAGCGCCCTTGCGGTCGGCGCGGCCGAGCCGCTCGAGCTCGCTCTGCGCCAGGTGGAACCCGTCCATCGGCACGACGACGGCGCGGTCACCGAACGCCGCGCGCACCTGGCGCCCCAGCGTCGTCTTGCCCGCACCGGGCGGCCCGACGAGCCCGAGGACCCGCCGCCCGCCGCGCGCCAGCAGCGCCTCGACGCGGTCCACGAGCGCTGGATCGAGCGCTGCATCGCGCGAGGCGTCGAGCGGAGCGCCGAGGGCGGGGCTCGCCGCGGCGGCGTCGTCCGTCGCGGTCACGCGTCCGCCAGCAGGGCGCGGACGGTCTCCGGCAGCGCGAGCGCGACCCCGCGCGCGGTCACCGGCCCGCCGGGGTTGCTCACGTCGGCCGCGCGGCCGTGCACGAGCGCGGCAGCGGCCGCGACGGCGGCCGTGAGCGTCGGGTCCTCGACCACGTCGTCGGCACGGCCCGCGAGCATCGCCCCCAGCAGCCCCGCGAGCACGTCCCCGGCACCCGCGGTCGCGAGCCACGCCGGGGCAGCCGCCTGCGCGTACACCGCACCGCCCGCCCCGACGACGAGCGTCACGTGCCCCTTGAGCAGCACCGTCGCGCCCGTGAGCTCGTGTGCGAGGCGTGCCGAGCGCAGCGGGTGGTGCTCGACCTCGGCGCGCGTGACGCGGTGGCCACGGTCGGACAGCAGCCGCGCGAGCTCGCCGGCGTGCGGGGTCAGCACGACGTGCGTCGGCACGTGCTCGGGCAGCAGCTCGAGCGCGCCGGCGTCCACGACCGCGGGCTCGCCACGGTGCAGCACGCCCTCGAAGGCGTGCTCGATGCGACGTCGCTGCGCGGCGTCGTCGGGCGAGACCCCCGGGCCGAATACCCATGCCTGCACCCGTCCGGGCCCGACGACCACCTCGGGACGCCGCGCGACCACGAGGTCGCCCACGTCCCCGAGGTACCGCACCATGCCGACCCCGGCGAGCACCGCGGCCGACGTCGCGAGCACGGCCGCGCCCGGGTAGCGCCGCGCACCGGCGACGACGCCGACGACACCGCGCGTGTACTTGTGCGCGTCCGGGCCCGGCACGGGCCACAGCGCGGCCGCGTCGCGATCCTCGAGCCGCACGACTGCGGGCTCGTCGGGCAGCGCGAGCCCGAGGTCCACCACCTCGAGCACGCCCGTGAGGTGCGCGGCGGGCGGCAGGACAAGGCCGGGCTTGGAGCCGCCGAACGTCACCGTGCGGTCCGCGCGCAGCACCGGGCCGGACACGCTCCCGTCGTCCACGCCGATGCCCGAGGGCGTGTCCACGGCGACGACCACGGGCGCGCCCTCGTCGCGCGACGCGTCGAGCCGCTCGACGAGCGCGCCGGCGCCGCCGGTCAGCCCACCCGCCCGTGCGCCGATCCCCAGGATCCCGTCGACGAGCACGTCGGCACCTCGCGCGCGGTCGACGGCGATGTCGACGTCGTCGACCACGAGCACGCGTCCGCCCGCGGCGAGCAGCGCCGCGCGACCCTCGTCGTGCACCCGGTCCGCCAGGGCGAGCGCGAGGACGTCCACGCCACGGCGGCGCAGCACGGCGCCCGCGTGCAGCGCGTCCCCGCCGTTGTTCCCCGGCCCGACGAGCAGCACGACGACCCCGCCGACGACCCGCCCGCGCCGCGCGCGCAGCTCACGCGCCACGGCCCCGGCGAGCGCGAACGCGGCACGCTCCATCAGGGGCACGCCCGCGGCCAGGAGCGGCTCCTCGGCGGCGCGGACCTGCGCGGACGTCCAGGACAGCAGCACGGGGTCCATCCTCGCGCCGACACCCGCGCTCCACCACCTCCGCGGGGACGGCGCGTGCTCGCGGAGGTGCCCGTCCCGCTCGTCGGGCGCTCCGGCGGGTGCCGAGCACCCGCCCGTACGGTGGTCGACATGCCTGCGTCGTCCGTGCTCGCACTCGTCTGCGTGGGGTGCGTCGCGCTCACCGTCGTCCTCGCCGTCGTCGGGTTCCGCGCGCTCTCGGTGGCGCGCCGCGTGCCGCGCGTGCGGGTCCCCGCCCGCGAGCTCTCGAGCACCTACGTGGGGCCGGGCACGTTCGTCGACGTGGAGTACCCCGACCCGCACGGACGCCCGCTGCGCGCGCACCTGTTCGTCTGGCTCGTGCGGGCGCCCGGCGTGCCGTACACGTTCGACGGCACCGTCTGGGTGGACCCCGCGAACCCGGCCGACGCCACGCCCCGCCGGCAGGGCCGCACGACGCGCGCGACGCTGGTGCTGATCGTCGCGGCGGTCACCGCGGCCGCCGCCCTCGGCACGGGGGTCGCCGCGCTCGTCGTGCGACTGGGCGAGTCGCTCCCCGCCTGACCTTCTCGCGACCTGCTCGCGGCCTGCCCTGCTCGCGGCCCGGCGGTAACGTGCGGCACATGCGATTCGGACTCTTCATCCCGCAGGGCTGGCGCCAGGACCTCACGGGCATCGACGCGCGCGACCACTGGGCGGTGATGAGCGGGCTCGCCCGGCACGCCGACGAGGGCGACGCGTTCGAGTCGATCTGGGTCTACGACCACTTCCACGCTGTGCCCGAGCCCAACGGCGAGGCGACGCACGAGGCGTGGAGCCTCATCAACGCGTTCGCGGCGAGCACGTCGCGTGTGCGGCTCGGGCAGATGTGCACGTGCATGGCGTACCGCAACCCCGCCTACCTCGCCAAGGTCGCGACGACCGCGGACGTGATCTCGGGCGGACGCGTCGAGATGGGCATCGGCGCGGGCTGGTACGAGCACGAGTGGCGCGCGTACGGCTACGGCTTCCCGCGCGCCGGCGAGCGGATCGCGATGCTCGACGAGGGCGTGCAGATCTTCAAGCAGCTCTGGACCAACGGCGTCGCGACGTTCGACGGTGCGCACTACCAGGTGGCGGGCGCGCAGCTCTCGCCGCTCCCGCTGCAGGTCGACGGTCCGCCGCTGTGGATCGCGGGCGGCGGCGAGAAGAAGACGCTGCGGATCGCGGCCGAGCACGCGCAGTACACGAACTTCGACGGCTCACCCGAGGGCTTCGCGCACAAGTCGGCGGTGCTCGCGGAGCACTGCGCCGCGATCGGGCGCGACGTCGCCGAGATCACGCGGTCGGCCAACTACAACGTGGTGATCGGCGAGACGCAGGCCGATGTGGACGACAAGTTCGCGTGGATCGAGGAGCACCTGTCCTTGACCGTGCCCGACAAGGCCGCGAGCACGGCCGAGGACCTGCGCCGCGGCCCGCTCGTCGGCACGCCCGAGCAGATCGTCGCCACGCTCCAGGAGCTGCGCGGTCTCGGCCTCGGGTACGCGATCACGTACTTCGCCGACGCGGCCTACGACCGTTCGAGCATCGAGCTCTTCGAGTCGCAGGTGGTCCCCGAGCTGCGCTGACGCGCCTGCGCGGGGTCCGCGCCCCGGGCGGCTAGCCTGCCCGCGTGAAGAAGGTGCGCAGCCGGGCCGCCGCGGCGAGGTACGCCCGGCGGCGCAGCTCGCGCATGGCGCGCGCGGACAACGACCTGACCGCCGAGCAGTGGGGCGCGCTGCGCGCCGCGTGGTCGGGCTGCGCGTACTGCGGCGCGCAGGACGTGCCGCTGCAGAAGGACTGCGTCCTGCCGCTGTCCCGAGGCGGGCGCTACACGCTCGACAACGTGGTGCCCGCGTGCCGCTCGTGCAACGCGAGCAAGTGCAACCAGGAGGTCACGCACTGGCTGCGGGTCAAGCGCCTCGACGAGGCGGCGTTCCTGCTGCGCCACCAGGCCATCAGCGTCGAGCTCGTCCGCGCCGAGCAGGACCGTGCCGAGCCGGTTCCCCACCTCGTGCCGGACGCCGACGAGGCACCGGGCGGCTAGGTTCGGGCCGTGATCACGCAGGACGAGGCGCGCGGCGAGGTCGGTCGACCGCGTCGGGCGGGCCGCGCCGACGTGATCGCGCTGCTCGGGGACGCACGGGCGCAGGCCGCCTGGGCGGCGGCGCTCGTCGCCGACGTCGACGGTGCGCGCTCGGCCGTGGTGAGCGCGTTCGAGGCGATGCGGGCACGTCTTGCCGAGACCGACCTCGCGCGGGTGCCCGTCGATCGCGTGCGCGACGTGACCGAGGGGCGGCTCTCGCTCGACGGCCTCGCCGCGCACGGGGTGCGCACCATCGCGGACGTGCTGCGCGCAGGCACGCACGGCCTGCAGGCGGCGCCGGGGATCGGCCCGCAGTCCGCCGCTCGGATCGTCGCCGCGGCCGAGCAGATCGCGCGCGCCGCGCGCGAGAGCGTCCAGCTGCGCATCGAGGTCGATCCGTCCGACCGGCTCGCGACCGAGCTGCTGCGTGCCGTGCGCACGTGGGAGGCCGTCGTCGGGGACGACGAGACGCTCGTCCCCCAGCTCCGCCGCCTGGTCGACGACGTGTCGCGCGCGAGCCTCACGGCGGCGCCCGCGGCCGCGGGACCGCTGCGGCGCCTGTTCATCGGCGGCACGCGCAAGGCCGCAGCCGACGAGGCGGTCGCGCACCTGACCGACCTCGTGGCGTGGGCGCGGTCCGCCGACGTCGCCCGCGCCGCCACGCGCATCTCCGAGACCGTCCGCCACGTCGTGCCGACGACCGCGGCGTGGGCCGACTTCGAACGGCGCTCGGCGACGTACTACGCGCTGCTCGCCCCGCTGGTCGACCTCCGCGAGGACGTCGCCGCGGCCACCGGGTTCCTACCCGGCGAGATCGTCGGCCGCATCGGGGCGCAGCACCTCGACGAGTCGTTGCTGCGCGCGTCCCTGCGCGGCTACCAGGCGTTCGGCGCGCGGTTCGCGCTCGTGCAGCGGCGCGTGATCATCGGCGACGAGATGGGGCTCGGCAAGACGGTGCAGGCGATCGCCGCGATGGCGCACCTCGTCGCGGGCGGCGCGACGCACGTGCTCGTCGTCGCCCCCGCGTCCGTGGTGCACACCTGGGTGCGCGAGCTCGCGACGCACAGCGCGCTTCCCGCGCTGCTGCTGCACGGCGACGCGCGCGACGAGGCGGCGGCGCACTGGGTGGCGCACGGCGGCGTCGCGGTCACCACGTTCAGCACGCTGCGGCGCCTCGCCCTCGACGACGCGAGCCCGGCGATGCTCGTCGTCGACGAGGCCCACTTCGTGAAGAACCCCGACGCGAAGCGGAGCCAGGCCGTCGCCCGGGTCGCCGCGCGCTCGGACCGCGTCCTGTTCCTCACCGGGACGCCGATGGAGAACACCGTGGAGGAGTTCTGCGCGCTCGTGCGCCACCTGCGGCCCGAGCTCGCCGACGCGATCGACCCGGGCGCGGGCGCCGCCGGCGCGGACGCGTTCCGCTCGGCGGTCGCACCCGTGTACCTGCGGCGCAACCTCGACGACGTGCTCGCCGAGCTCCCGCCCCTCGTCCAGGTCGACGAGTGGGAGGAGTTCGGTGCGGTCGACGGCGCCGCCTACCGCGCGGCGGTCGAGGCCGGCAGCTTCCCGGCGATGCGTCGCGCCGCGTTCGTCTCGACCGACCCGCGCGAGAGCGCCAAGCTCGAGCGGCTGCTCGAGATCTGCGCCGAGGCCGGGGCGAACGGTCACAAGGTCGTCGTGTTCTCGTGGTTCCGCGAGGTCCTCGACGTCGTGCACGCCGCGCTGTCACCGACGACCGCGGTGCTCGGGCCGCTGACCGGCTCCACGTCCGCGGCCGCGCGGCTGCGCCTCGTCGACGAGTTCACCGCCGCGCCCGGCCCGGCCGTGCTCGTCGCCCAGGTCCGTGCCGGTGGCGTCGGCCTCAACATCCAGGCCGCCTCGGTCGTCGTGCTGTGCGAGCCGCAGGTCTCCCCCGCGCTCGAGGCCCAGGCGATCGCGCGGGCTCACCGCATGGGCCAGGTCCGCACCGTCCGGGTGCACCGGCTGATCGTCGAGGACTCGGTCGACCAACGGCTCCTGGAGACGCTCGAGACCAAGCGCGGAGTCTTCGACGCGTACGTGCGCGAGTCCGCGCTGACCGACGCGGCCGCGGCCGCGATCGACGTCTCGGCGCCGCACCTGGCCCGCGCGATCGTCGCCGACGAGCAGGCCAGGCTCGCCGGCGCGTAGGACCTTCGGGCTCCCCCGTGCGGGTGACGTCCGGGCGCCTGCGGCCGACGCAACGGACATCCGGGGCAACTCGCGCGCGCCGTACGGGTGACGGTGAACGTGCAGGTCAGCGAAGTGCGCCATCCTCACGCCGGGCCGATGCGCCCGACGAGCCCCCGCGGCTGAGGACTCGCAGGGCCCCCATCCCAGCACCCGGGGGCCAGTCCCCTCGCCCGATCACCACGCGACCGAAGGACACCCATGACGATCACGAAGACGCGCTCCCGCGCGCTCCTCGCACTCGCGACGAGCGGGACGCTGCTCGCGGCGACCCTCGTCGCCGCCGCGCCCGCGAGCGCCGCGTCGGCCACCATCAGCGGCCGGGTCACCGTGCCGTCCGGCGCCTACCTCGACGCGATCGCGGTCGTCGCCTGGGAGCGGACGGCGACGTTCGACGACGTGACGGACACCGCTTCGCTCGACAGCACCGGTTCCTTCACGCTCGACGAGCTCGAGGCGGGCACGTCCTACCAGCTCAGCGTCATCGACTACTCAGGGAAGACCGGCGCGGGCTACTACACGCGCGACAAGCTGGTGCCCGCCGCCGCCGACGCGACGCTGGTCAAGGCCGGGAGCACCGGGATCACCATCCGGACGCGCGCGTCCGCGCCCGCCACCGACATCGGCATCGTGCTCCCCGCGGACGGGACCTACCCCACGTGGAACCCCGCGGGCTTCTACGTCCTCGAGCCGGGCAACGGCCGCATCACCGGCTTCGTCGGGAACGCGGGCTCCGGAGACGCGCGAGCCATGCGCGCGGGCCCGACCGCGAGCCCCCTGCGGGGCTCGTTCGCAGCCCTCGCGGACGGCGAGGTCACGCGCATGGACATGCCAACGGCCGGGCTCGTCTCGGGCGTGGACTACACGCTGGCAGCAGTCGCCGTGCCGAGCGAGGCGACGCCGGACTTCGAGGACAACCTCTACTTCTACGGCGGCGTGAACCGCTCCGTCACCCGGTCGCTGTCGTCGGCGGCGACGTTCACCGGCGGCACGACGAAGGTCGACTGGCACGTCCTGGGCGCCACCGCGAAGACCGCTCCGACCGTCACCGGCACCGCGAAGGTCGGCAAGACCCTCACCGCGAAGGCCGGCACGTTCTCGCTTGCCGGCACGGTGTCCTACCAGTGGCTGCGCAACGGCAAGGCCATCTCCGGCGCGACGGCCTCGACGTACACGCTGCGCGGCAGTGACCACGGCGCGAGGGTGTCCGTGCGCACCACGCTCAAGCCGACCATCAAGGGTTACGGCTACGGCGTGAAGTCGTCCGCGCAGACCGCCAAGGTCGCCCTGGGCGCTGCGCCGAAGGCCACCGCCGCGCCCAAGGTCAGCGGCACCGCCCAGGCCGGCAAGAAGCTCACCGCCTCCCGCGGCAGCTGGAACCTCACGGGGCTGACCTACTCCTACCGCTGGCTGCGCGACGGCAAGGACATCACCGGCGCGACGAAGTCGACGTACGCGCTGACCAAGGCCGACGCCGGCAAGAAGATCTCCGTGCGCGTCACCGCCAAGCGGACCGGCTACGCCACCGGCACCGCACGCTCGGCCAGCACCGCCACCGTCAAGTAGCACCACCACCGTCGTCCAGCACCACCACGAGGGCCCCGCCCGCCTCGGGACGGGGCCTTCGTGCTGCCCGCGACGACGCGCCGTTGCTGGCGTCGTCACCCGAAGCGGGACCCGGCACGGGCAGGTCACGCGGGCAGACCGGGAGCACTCGGGCGGGCGCAGGGTCCGTTCGGGTGACAGCGGCACGAGGTCGTCCGCGGGATGCGGGACCCTCGCGTACGGGCCGCGTCACCGTGCCGCGCCCGGCGACCGGAGGACGCCCATGCACCAGATCTCGAACCCTGCCCGTCCGCGCGTGCTCGTCGCGCTCCTGGCGCTCGTCGCCGCCCTCGGCGCCATGCTCGCGGGCGCGACGCCCGCCGCGGCGGCCGGGACGACCTCGACCTCCACGACGTCCACGGCGGCCACCACGACGAGCATCAGCGGCACCCTGTCGGCCCCGACGGGCACGGACACCGAGCTCACGCTGGTGATGGCGTGGGCGCCCGGCGCGACGGGCGAGGACGCGTCGGCCTTCGCCTTCCCCGAGCCCGACGGCTCCTTCAGCCTCACCGGGCTCAAGGCGGGACGGTCGTACCAGATCAGCGTCCTGGACGTCCTCGGTGTCATGGGCGGGGGCTACTACACGCCCGGCGCACTCGTGGCGCGTGCCGCCGACGCCACGCTCGTGAGGGCCGGGACCACGGGGCTCGCTGTCACCGCGCACGCCTCGGCGAAGGCCACCGACGTGACGGTCGTGCTTCCATCCGACGGCAAGGAGCCTCGTTGGTCGCCGGCCGGCTTCTTCGTCGTCGAGCCCGGGAACGGTCGGCTCATGGGTATCGCGGGCAACGCGCTCCTCGCCGACCTGATCGGCCCGGGCGACGGCACGCTCCCGTTCGGCGAGCAGCTCGCCTCGGCGGCGGCCACCGCCGGCGCCGCAGCCCAGGCGCGTGCCACGCGCGCCGCCACGACCGCGTCGGGCGAGGCCGTCCAGCTCACGCTCCCGACGCAGGGCTTGCTCGCGGGCGCACGCTACACGGTCGCGATCCCGGTGGACACGGGCGACGACACGGTGCACTTCGAGGACGCGTACTACTACGGCGGCAAGAACCGCGCGCTGACCCGTTCGCTGACGACCGCCTCGTCGTTCGCCGGCGGCGCGTCCCGGGTCGACGTCCACGTCCTGGGTGCACAGCCCCGGACCGTCCCGACCGTGACCGGCCGGGCCCAGGTCGGCGCGGCCCTCACGGCGAAGGCCGGCACGTGGTCCGTCAAGGGCAAGGTCAGCTTCCAGTGGCTCCGCGACGGCGCGCCGATCTCCGGCGCGACCGCGTCGACCTACCGGCTGCGGGCCGCCGACCGCGGCGCTGCCATCTCCGTGCGCACCCGGCTGCGTCCGTACGTCGACGGGTACGGGCACGGCGTGCGGACGTCCGTGCCGACGAACACCGTCCGGCGCGGCTCAGCGCCGACCGTCACGGGCGCTCCGACGATCACCGGGGTCGCCGCGGTCGGGCGGACGCTCACCGCGTCGCCCGGGACCTGGTCGCGCTCCGGTCTGCGGTACGCGTTCCAGTGGCAGCGTGACGGTGCGGCGATCCCCGGCGCGACCGCCTCGACCTACGTCCTGACCAGCGCGGACGCGGGCAGGACGATCCGCGTCAAGGTCACGGCTTCGAAGACCGGCTACCACAACGGGACCGCGTACTCCGCGACGAGGACGATCCGCCGCTAGCGGCAGCCCGACCGCACGCGAGGGCCTCGTCCCGCCGGGGGGCGGGGCCTTCGCGTCAGTCGCGCTCGGCGACGACGACCGCGGACGCGATGCCCGCGTCGTGCGAGATCGACAGGTGGAACCGTGCGATGCCGAGCTCGGACGCCCGGGCGAGCACCGTACCGGTGACCTCGACGACCGGCTGGGCCCCGGCGACGCGCCGGACGGTCGCGTCCTGCCACGACATGCCCGGAGGCGCGCCGAGGGCCTTGGCGATGGCTTCCTTCGCGGCGAACCGCGCGGCGAGCGACGCTGCGGGCAGCTCGCGCTCGTCGGGCGTGAACAGTCGTTCCCGCAGGGCGGGGACGCGCTCGAGCGTGGCGACGAACCGCGCGATGTCGACCACGTCGATCCCGACGCCCGCGATCACGTGCCCTGCCCCGGCACGCCCGGGCTCGTCAGGCCCAGTCCCGTCACGCCCTGATCCGGCGCCGGCAGCCGGTCCTGCTCCTCGACCAGGTGCTTCCACCGCAGCCACTTGCGCTCGACGGCCTCGTCGAGGTCCACGCCGAGGCGGTGCGCAACGATCATGAGCATGCCGAGCACGTCCGCGACCTCGTCGCGCAGCGCGTCCGCGAGGTCGGCGGGCTCGCCCTGGTGGCGTGAGCGCCCCGTGGCCGCGAGGTAGGCGCGCGTCAGCTCGCCGACCTCCTCGCCCAGCTTGAGCACCGCCCAGTCGTCGGTGCGCTCGATCCCGTGCAGCCGCGCGTAGACGCGGCTGATGGTCTCGACCTCACGCTGCGCGTCGGCGAGCTCCACCGGTCACTCGACCGTGACGGACTTCGCGAGGTTGCGCGGCTGGTCGACGTCGAGACCCTTGGCGGTCGCGAGCTCGCACGCGAAGATCTGCAGCGGGACCACCGCGAGCAGCGGGGCGAGCAGCGTGGGCGCCTGCGGGACGTAGAACACCTCGTCGGCGAACGGGCGCACGGCCTCGTCGCCGTCCTCTGCGATCACCAGCGTGCGCGCACCACGGGCCCGGATCTCCTGGATGTTGGAGACGACCTTCGAGTGCAGCGAGTGCCGGCCGCGCGGGGACGGCACGACGACGAACACCGGCTGGCCGGGCTCGATGAGCGCGATCGGGCCGTGCTTGAGCTCCCCCGCCGCGAAGCCCTCGGCGTGGATGTAGGCGAGCTCCTTGAGCTTGAGCGCACCCTCCATCGCGACCGGGAAGCCCACGTGCCGGCCGAGGAACAGCACCGACTGCGTGTCCGCCATCCAGCGCGCGATCTCGCGCACGCGACCGCCACGGTCGAGCACCTGCTGGATCTTGTCGGGGATCGCGCGCAGCTCGTCGAGGATCGACTTGACCTCGTCGGCGTACATGTTGCCGCGCAGCTGCGCGAGGTACAGGCCCAGCAGGTAGGCGGCCGTGATCTGCGCGAGGAACGCCTTGGTCGAGGCGACCGCGATCTCGGGGCCGGCGTGCGTGTAGAGGACCGCGTCGGACTCGCGCGGGATGGTCGAGCCGTGCGTGTTGACGATCGCGAGGACCTTGGCGCCCTGCTCGCGCGCGTGACGCACGGCCATGAGCGTGTCCATGGTCTCGCCCGACTGCGAGACCGCGACGACGAGCGTGCGCTCGTCGACCACCGGGTCGCGGTAGCGGAACTCGTGCGCGAGCTCGACCTCGACCGGGATCCGGCACCAGTGCTCGATCGCGTACTTCGCGACGTGCCCGGCGTAGGCCGCCGTGCCGCACGCGATGACGACGATCTTGTCGACCGCCCGCAGCAGGGACTCGTCGATGCGGACCTCGTCGAGCACGAGGCGGCCGCTGACGTCGGTCCGGCCCAGCAGGGTGTCCGCGACCGCGTGCGGCTGGTCGTGGATCTCCTTGTCCATGAAGGACGCGAAGCCACCCTTCTCGGCGGCGGCGGCGTCCCAGTCGACCGTGTAGCGACGCGCCTGCGCGGCGTTGCCGTCGAAGTCGGTGACCTCGACCGCGTCGGGCGTGATCGTCACGACCTGGTCCTGGCCGAGCTCGAGCGCCTCGCGCGTGTGCGCGATGAAGGCCGCGACGTCCGAGCCCAGGAAGTTCTCCCCCTCGCCCAGTCCGACGACGAGCGGCGAGTCGTGCCGCGCGCCCACTACGGTGTCGGGGTCGTCGGCGTGCACGGCCAGCAGCGTGAACGTGCCCTCGAGCGTGCGCGCGACGTGCGCCATCGCCTGCGTGAGGTCACCGGTCTTGGCGTAGGCGCGGGCGATGAGCTGCGCCGCGACCTCGGTGTCGGTCTCCGAGACGAACTCGACGCCCTCGGCGAGCAGCTCGGCCTTGAGGACCGCGAAGTTCTCGACGATGCCGTTGTGGATGACCGCGAGCCGGCCCGCGACGTGCGGGTGCGCGTTCAGGTCGGTGGGTCCGCCGTGCGTCGCCCAGCGGGTGTGCCCGATCGCCGCGGTGGCGTCGGGCAGCGGGTGGGCGTCGATCTCCTCGACGAGGTTCGCGAGTTTGCCGGCCTTCTTGGCGGTCGCGAGCTCGTGCGAGGGGCCGACGAGGGCGACGCCCGCCGAGTCGTACCCGCGGTACTCGAGACGACGCAGGCCCTCCAGGACCACGTCGAGCGGGCGGGCGCTGGCGACCGGGCTACCGACGTAGCCGACGATTCCACACATGGCGGCGAGTCTACTGGGCATCCCCGGGGCATCGGCCGCGTACCCGACGACTCGGACGTCGTCCGCGTCACGTGCCAGGGGGCTTGCGTCCGGCACAATCGTCTCTGTGCTCCCGTCGTCGTCGACACCGTCCCTGGCACCCTCCACGCCCTACGTCGACCTCGACCGCGAGGCCTGGCGCCGGCTCTCGGCATCGACCCCGCTGCCCCTGACCGACGCCGACGTCGACCGGCTCGCGGGGATCGGCGACCCGATCGACCTCGCCGAGGTCGACGCGATCTACCGCCCGATCTCGCGCCTGCTCGACCTGTACATCGAGGCGACCCGCGGGCTGCACGCGGCGTCCTCGACGTTCCTGCGCGAGGACATCACCCCCACGCCGTTCGTCATCGGTGTCGCGGGATCGGTCGCGGTGGGCAAGTCCACCACCGCGCGCCTGCTGCGCGAGCTGCTCGCGCGCTGGCCCGCGACCCCGCGCGTGCAGCTCATCACGACCGACGGGTTCCTGTACCCGAACGCCGAGCTCGAGCGGCGCGGCCTCATGCAGCGCAAGGGCTTCCCCGAGTCCTACGACCGGCGCGCGCTGCTGCGCTTCGTCTCCAAGGTCAAGGCGGGCCGGCCCGAGGTCAGCGCACCCGTGTACTCGCACCTCACGTACGACATCGTCCCGGGCGAGCAGATCGTGGTGCGGCGGCCCGACGTGCTGATCGTCGAGGGCCTCAACGTGCTGCAGCCCGCACGGTCGTCCGCCGAGGGGGTGTCGAGCCTCGCGGTGAGCGACTTCTTCGACTTCTCGATCTACGTCGACGCCAAGCCGCGCGACGTGCGGCAGTGGTACGTCGACCGGTTCCTGAGCCTGCGGCAGACCGCGTTCGCGGACCCGGCCTCCTACTTCCACCGGTACGCGTCGCTGTCCGACGAGCAGGCGGTGGAGCGCGCCGAGTCGATCTGGGACTCGATCAACTCGCCCAACCTCGAGCAGAACATCCTGCCGACGCGCAGCCGCGCGACGCTCGTGCTCACCAAGGGCTCCGACCACAGCGTGCAGCGCGTGCGCCTGCGCAAGCTGTAGCCCAGGAGCCGTCAGGCCGGAGGGACCCGCGTCCCGGGGTCACGCTCCTGCGTCGGCGTGACCGCCCCGCTCGTCTCGTCGCCCGTCTCGGCGGTGTCCTGGCCCGTCTCGTCGGCAGCCGTGGCCGGCACGGCCTCCGCCGGCGCGCTGCCGCCCATCCAGCGACGCAGCAGCCAGTCGACGAGGATCCCGATGACCACCCCGCCGATGACGCCGACGACGACGCCCCACAGCGGTGAGTGGTCGCGGAACGCGGCACCCGCGCTCACGCCGATCACGGTCGAGTAGCACGCCCACGTGATCGCGGCGATCCCCGCCAGGAGCGTGAACCGGCGCCGCGGGTAGCGCACCGCGCCGGCGGTCATGTTGACCGCGACGCGGCCGATCGGGATGTAGCGGGCCGCGATGATGAACGACGCCCCGCGCCGCTCGAGGGCGCGCTCCGCCCACGCGAGCGCGGCCTGCGCCTTGCCGGAGCGGAACAGGCGCAGCTCGTGCACCTTCACGCGCGAGCCGATCGTGTAGGCGATCTGGTCCCCCGTGAAGGCGCCCGCCGCGGCGACGGGCACCAGGAGCCACAGCGACGGCTCACCGCCGGGGCCGACTGCGAGCGCGGCCAGCGCGATCACCACGGACTCGCTCGGGATCGGCGGGAAGAACCCGTCGATCGCCGCGAACAGGTACATCGCCAGGTACACCCACGGCGAGCCCGCGAGATCGAGCGCCCACTGCTCCAGACCCATCTCGCTCCGTCCGTCCGAGGCTGTCCGCTGACCACGGGCATCGCCCCGTGGTCCACCGTACGGTGCCACGGACCGCGGCGGCACCCGTGACCACCCTGGTCGACCCCCGGTCATCCGCAGGTCACCCCTGGTTCGACCCCGCGGCACCCGCAGGCAGGACGCGGGGGCCCTGATCAGCCCAACGCGCGGCGCGCGGCGCTGGTTCCGGGGCTCAGGAGGGCAGGACGAACCCGAGCGCGGCCGAAGCGGCCTCAGGCCGCGGCTCGGTCGCCCAGCGCAGGCCCACCTCGTCGGCGGCCGCGAGCGAGCGCAGCTCCGCGCGGTCCAGGTAGAGCGTGCCGCGCAGGTGGTCGGTCTCGTGCTGGACGATCCGCGCGGACCAGCCCGTGACGACCTCGTCGAGCGGCGCACCGGTCTCGTCGGCGCCCGTGAGGCGCACCTGACGGTGCCGCGCGACGACAGCCTGGTACGCGGGCACGGACAGGCAGCCCTCGTAGAACGACGCGAGCGCGTCGCCGACCGGCTCGTAGGAGGGGTTGACCAGGACGCGGAACGGCAGCGGCGCCCGTTCGCGGACCTCCGAGACGCGCTCGTCGGCCACCCCGGCGTCCTCGATCACGGCGAGCGCGAGCGGCAGGCCGACCTGCGGCGCCGCGAGCCCTACACCCGGCGCGGCGCGCATCGTGCGGTGCATCAGCGCGACGAGGGCCGCGAGCTCGTCGTCGGCCAGCTGGCCGTCGTACGGGCGCGCGAGCGCCCGGAGCACGGGGTGCCCCGCACGGACGATCGGCGCCGTGCGCTCGCCCGCGCGCTCGATCAGCCGCAGCACCTCGTCGCGGAGCTGGGCGTCGAGCGTCGTCACAGCGCCAACCGGTCCCGCACGACGTCCGCGAGCTCGCCCGCCACCGCGTCGGCGTCGTCCTGCGTCGCCGCCTCGACCATCACGCGCACGAGCGGCTCGGTGCCGCTGGGGCGCAGGAGCACCCGGCCCGTCCGGCCCAGGCGGGCCTCGGCGGCCGCCACGGCCGCCAGCAGCGCCTCGTCGTCGGTGCGGTTCTTGTCCACACCAGGGACGTTGAGGAGCGTCTGCGGCAGGCGCTGGACGATCGACGCGAGCTCGTGCAGCGGCGTGCTCGTCGCCGCGACGCGCGACGCGAGGTGCAGCGCGGTGAGCACGCCGTCGCCGGTGGTCGCGTGCTTCGACATGATGATGTGGCCCGACTGCTCGCCGCCGAGCGTGTACCCGCCGGCGCGCATCGCCTCGAGCACGTAGCGGTCACCGACCGCGGTGTCGAGCGTCGTGATGCCGACCGCGTCCATCGCGAGGCGCAGGCCGAGGTTGCTCATCACCGTGGCGACGAGCGTGTCGCCCGCGAGCTCGCCCTGGTCGCGCAGCGCGACGGCGAGCACGCCCATGATCTGGTCGCCGTCGACGAGCGTGCCGAAGCTGTCGACCGCGAGGCAGCGGTCCGCGTCGCCGTCGAACGCGACACCGAGGTCCGCACCCGAGGCCACGACGAACGCCTGCAGCTGCTCGGGGTGGGTCGAGCCGCACAGCTCGTTGATGTTGCGGCCGTCGGGCGACGCGTTGATCACGACGACGTCCGCGCCGGCTTCGCGCAGCGCGGCCGGGCCGACCTCGCTCGCGGCTCCGTTGGCGCAGTCCACCGCGATCCGCAGGCCCGTCAGCGGCGTGGCGATGCTCCCGACGAGGTGCTGGACGTACGAGTCGCCCGCGCCGCCGGTGTCGACGCGGATGCGGCCCACGGCGGCGCCGAGGGGACGGTCCCAGTCCTCGCCGATGCGCGCCTCGATGGCGGCCTCGAGGTCGTCGTCGAGCTTGTGCCCGCCGCTCGCGAGGAACTTGATGCCGTTGTCCGGCATCGGGTTGTGCGACGCGGAGAGCACCACGCCGATGTCCACGCCAAGGCTCGCCGTGAGGTACGCGACCGCCGGCGTGGGCAGCACGCCCACGTTGTGCACGTCGACGCCCGCGGAGGCGAGCCCCGCGGAGATCGCCGCGGCGAGGAACTCGCCCGACGCCCGCGAGTCGCGTCCCACGACCGCGCGCGGCCGGTGCCCCTCGAACTCGCCCCGCGAGCCGAGCACGTGTGCCGCAGCGACCGCCAGGTCGAGGGCGAGCTCCGCCGTGACGTCACGGTTCGCGAGCCCGCGCACCCCGTCGGTACCGAACAGCTGACCCATGTCAGACCCCTTCGTCGTCGCGCGTGCAACGTTACTGGCCCGTCGGCCCGGTTCCCGGGCGCGGGGGCGGCCGGTCAGGCCGCGGAGCGGACCGCGCGTCGCGGCCCACAGACGCCGATGGCCCCTCCGGTCGGGTGACCGGCGGGGCCATCGGGCACGCGCTGGATCAGCGCTTGGAGTACTGAGGCGCCTTGCGGGCCTTCTTGAGACCGGCCTTCTTGCGCTCGACCACACGCGCGTCACGCGTGAGGAAGCCCGCCTTCTTGAGCGCCGGGCGGTTGTGCTCGGCGTCGATGGCGTTGAGCGCGCGGGCGATGCCCAGGCGCACCGCGCCGGCCTGGCCGGACGTGCCGCCACCCGTCACGCGGACGACGACGTCGAAACGGCCCTCGACGTCGACGACCTTGAGCGGGGAGCTCACGAGCTGCTGGTGCACCTTGTTCGGGAAGTAGTCCTCGAGGGTGCGGCCGTTGATCTTCCACTCGCCGGTGCCGGGCACCAGGCGAACGCGAGCGATCGCCTCCTTGCGGCGGCCGAGGGCCTGCCCGGGGGCGGTGATGCTCTGGCCCCGACCCGTGGGGGCCGAGGTCTCGGAGGTGTAGCTGGTGGGCGTCTCGCCCTCGAGGTCGATGTCGACCGTCGTCTCTGCCACGTGGGTGTCCTGTCGTCTCTACTCGCGCCGGCCTCAGGCCTGCTGCGCGACCTGGGTGATCTCGAACGGCTTCGGCTGCTGCGCCTGGTGCGGGTGCGCCGCACCGGCGTAGACCTTCAGCTTGCCGAGCTGCTGACGGCCGAGCGTGCTCTTGGGGAGCATGCCGCGAACGGCCTTCTCGATCGCGCGCTCGGGGTGCTTGGCCAGGAGCTCCGTGTACGGGGTGGCGCGCAGGCCGCCCGGGTAGCCGGAGTGGCGGTACGCGAGCTTGTTCTCGCGCTTGTTGCCGGTGAGGGCGACCTTCTCCGCGTTGATGACGATGACGAAGTCACCGCCGTCGACGTGGGGCGCGAAGGTGGCCTTGTGCTTGCCGCGGAGGAGCGTGGCCACGTGGGTGGCCAGTCGGCCCAGGACGACATCGGTCGCGTCGATGACGTACCAGTTCCGCTCGATCTCGCCCGGCTTCGGGGTGTACGTACGCACGGTCGTTGCCTTCGTCTCGTGTTGCCGTGTGGCGACCGGGGCTCGGCGCGCGGGCGCGCAGAACCGGTCGATGCTGTCGGTGGCGCATCCGCGGACCGGAGAGTGGGAACGCACCGGGCCTGACCATCGGTCCGCGTGGTGAGAAGCCACGGGCGCACGACAGGGACGCACAACGACTCAACAGACTACCTGCGCCCCTCGGCGGGGGTCAAAACAGGACTTGGTCACACCGGGCGCAGCGCGGCGGTCGCGGCCCGCACGACCCGCGCGGTGAGGTCGTCCAGCGTCGCCGTGCGCAGCGCCCAGTGCTGCCAGTACAGCGGCACGTCCAGGTAGGGCTCGCGGGCGAGCTCGACGAGCGACCCGTCCGCGACGGGCCGCTCCGCTGCGCCCTGCGGCACCATGCCCCAGCCGAGCCCCGCCAGGAGGAGCTCGACGAACGCGCTGTTCGACGGCACGTGGTGCACCGGCGGCGCGACCTGGCGCCCGGCGAGCCGCGCCGCGAACCGGTGCTGCAGCGCGTCGGTGCGGTTGAACGCGATCACCGGTGCCCGCTCGAGCGCGTGCGCGGTCGGGCCGTCGGCGAACCAGCGCTCGTGCACGTCCGGCGCGGCGACCGCGACGTACCGCATCGCCCCGAGCGAGCGGACCCGGCAGCCCTGCACCGCGTGCTCGTCGGCCGTGACCGCCGCCGTCACGGTGCCGTCGCGCAGCAGCTCGGCGGTGCGGTCCTGGTCCTCGCGGCGCAGGTCCACGACCACGTCGTCGGGCAGGCCGACGAGCGCGGCGGGGAACCAGCTCGACAGGGAGTCGGCGTTGACCGCGATCGCGAGGCGGGTCGCAGACGCGGCGCGAGCACCGTCCTCGCCGGCCGAGCGCCCGCCGAGCTGCGCCGCGGCGTCGTGCTCGAGCAGCGCGAGCTGCCCGGCGAGACGGGCGAGCACGGTTCCAGGCTCGGTCGCCCGGCACGGGCGCGCCCGGACGACGAGCACGCGCCCGGCCTGCTGCTCGAGCGCGCGCACGCGCTGGCTGACGGCGGACGGAGTGACGTGCAGCCGGGCCGCCGCCGCCTCGAAGGTGCCCTCGTCGAGCACCGCCGCGAGCGCACGCAGCTGTGCGCGGTCGAAGTTCATGGCGCGGTCGACGTTCATGGCGCGGTCGACGTTCCTGGCGCGGTCGACGTTCATGAAGTGATGCTAATGGTCCTGCAGAAACCTGAGATGGACTGCACCTGGCGAGCGCCCTTAGCGTCCTGCGGGTGATCCCCTCCCTGGCAGCCGGCTTCCTCGCGTGTCTCGGCCTGATCGTCGCGATCGGCGCGCAGAACGCCTTCGTGCTGCGCCAGGGCATCCGCCGCGAGCACGTCGTCCCGGTCGTCGCGCTGTGCACCGTGGGCGACCTGCTGCTGGTGTTCGCCGGGATCGCGGGGCTCGGCCCGCTCGTCGCCGCCCACCCGACGGCGCTGAGCCTGACCCGGTGGCTCGGCGCGGCGTTCCTCGCGTATCTCGCCGTCGTCGCGCTCCGGCGCGCCCGACACCCGGCGCGGCTCGACCCCGCCGCCGAGGGCCCTGCGTCGCGGCGCGCGGTCGTCGTGACGTGCCTGGCCCTGACGTTCCTCAACCCCCACGTGTACCTCGACACGGTCGTGCTGCTGGGGTCGCTCGCACACCAGCAGAGCGCGGTGTGGGCGTTCGGGGCCGGGGCGGTGCTCGCGAGCGCCACCTGGTTCAGCGCGCTGGGCTTCGGGGCGACGCGCTTGGCGCCCCTGTTCGCACGCCCGCGTGCGTGGCAGGTGCTCGACCTCGTCGTCGCGCTCGTCATGGCCGCGCTCGCCGTGACGCTCGTGGTCGCCTGACCACGAGCGCCACGCTCAGCGCACGCGTGCGACGCGCCCCGCGTCCCACACCGGCTCGGGCGTCTCCCGGACCGAGCCGTCGGCGCCGAAGACCAGGAACCGGTCGAACGTGCGCGTGAACCACCGGTCGTGGGTGACCGCGAGCACGGTGCCCTCGAAGGCCGCGAGGCCGTCCTCGAGCGCCTCGGCCGAGTGCAGGTCCAGGTTGTCGGTCGGCTCGTCGAGCAGCAGGAGCGTCGCCCCGCCCAGCTCGAGCAGCAGGATCTGGAACCTCGCCTGCTGCCCGCCCGAGAGCGTCTCGTAGCGCTGCTCGGCCTGCCCCACGAGCTCGTAGCGGTCCAGCGCGCGGCTCGCCTGCTCGCGGCCGAGCCCCGAGCGGTGCCCGTCCCCGCGGTGCAGCACCTCCAGGAGCGTCTGACCCACCAGGTCGAGGTGCGTGCGGTTCTGCGCGAACCACCCCGGGCGCACGCGCGAGCCGAGCACCACCGAGCCCCTGTGGGCGACGGGCGCCACCACGACGTCGTCCGCGGGCTCGTGCTCGGGCCCCGGGTCGGAGCCGCCGGCAGCGAGCAACCGCAGGAAGTGCGACTTGCCCGAGCCATTCGAGCCGAGCACCGCGACGCGCTCGCCGTAGAAGACCTCGAGGTCGAACGGCCGCATCAGCCCGGTGAGCTCGAGGTCCCGCGCGACGACCGCGCGCTTGGCCGTCCGGCCGCCCCGCAGACGCATCTTCACCGACTGCTCCTGGACGCGCACGGCGGGCGGCCCGGCCTCCTCGAACTTGCGCAGGCGGGTCTGCGCGGCCTGGTAGCGCGAGGCCATGCCGTCGTTGAACGTCGCGCGCTGCTTGAGCGTGAGCACGAGGGCCTTGAGCTTGGCGTGGTCCTCCTCCCAGCGGCGCAGCAGCTCGTCGGCCCGGCTGCGCCGGTCCTCACGCGCCTGGTGGTAGGTGCCGAACCCTCCGCCGTGCACCCACACCGAGGCGCCCGCGGGCGACGGCTCGAGCGTGGCGACGTGCGTGGCGACCTTCGCGAGCAGCTCGCGGTCGTGGCTCACGAGCAGCACGGTCTTCGACGACGCGACGAGCTGGTCCTCGAGCCAGCGCTTGGTCGGCACGTCGAGCGCGTTGTCGGGCTCGTCGAGCAGGAGCACCTCGTCGGGGCCACGCAGGAGCGCCTCGAGGACCAGGCGCTTCTGCTCGCCGCCGGACAGCGTGCGCACCTCGCGGTACTGCGCGCGCTCGAACGGGATGGACAGCACCGCGTCGGTGACCTGGTCCCAGCCCGCCTCGGCCTCGTAGCCGCCCACGTCCGCCCAGTCGACGAGGGCCTGGGCGTAGCGCATCTGCGCCGGCTCGTCGTCGACCTCCATCATCGCGAGCTCGGCGGCGGCCAGCTCGGCCGCGGCGTCGGCCACCGCGCGCGGCGCGAGCGAGGCGAGCAGGTCACGCACGCTGCGCTCGTCGTCGATGCGGCCCACGTCCTGGCGCATGACACCCAGGCCGCCGCTGCGCGCCACCGAGCCGGCGTGCGGCTGCTCGTCGTCCGTGACGATCCGCAGCAGCGTGGACTTGCCGACGCCGTTCGGCCCGATCAGCGCGACGCGCGCACCGTCGGCGACGCGGAACGTCACGTCGTCGAGCAGCGGTCGTCCGTCGGGCAGGACGTACCCGACCCCCATCACGTCCAGGTGGCCCATGCAGGCCAGTGTGCGGCGCGCACGACGAGCGGACCAAGGACTTTGCGGGGGTGGCGACCTGCGTCACTCGGTGACATCGTCGTGACATGAGCGACACGCCCGGCACCAGCTTCGACCCGGCCACGGGTTCCGACGGCGACAGCGACCAGCTCTCGCGCGAGGACACCCTGATCGAACGCGGCGTCGACGACCTGCTCGACGAGGGCTACTCCCCGCCCGAGCGCGACAACCGCTCCCACTACGGCGAGACCCCGTGGGAGGAGAAGCACCGCGAGACGATCGACCAGCGCATCACGCAGGAGGAGCCCGAGGTCTGGGAGGCCCCGCCGCGCGTCACGGGCGACCGCGAGCAGGACCGCGCGGGGCGCCTCACGGCCGACGACGACGCGGTCGAGGCGGGCGGCACCGACGCGTTCGCGCGCGACGAGGGTGTCTCGGGCGGGGCCGCGAGCGCCGAGGAGGCCGCGATGCACCTGGTCGACGAGGTCTACGTCGACCAGAGCTACCGCGACGAGGACTGACGGCGCCTCCCCCGCGCTCAGCCGAGCGGCACCACGCGAACCCGCACGCGGAACCCGTTCCCCCGCAGGTCACGATCCGATAACGTCCGGTTCGTGGCGATTCCCCCGATCGACCCGCGGCGCCGCGACCTGCGCCGCCACCACGCCTGGCGACGCGCCCGCGCGACCCGCCGCCGTCGCCTCGCCGAGGCCGCGGCCACCCTCGCGGTGGTGGTCGTCGCCGTCCTCGGCGTTCCCCTCCTGCTCGCCCCGGGCAGTGGTGCGGGCGGCGGCTCGGGTGCCGAGCAGGTCCGTGCCACGGGGGTGAGCGCCGGTGCGGAGGCGCCCGACCGGCCCGGGGCCGCGGCGGGGTCGCCGCGGCCCGCGAGCAGGTCGACGACGCGCGACGCCGACCCGGCCACACCCCCGGCAGATGCGGATGCGGCACCGTCCCGGTCGGCGGCCCCGTCGTCGGCCAGCGACGGCAGCGCGCCCGGCACCGGCTCGTCGTCCTCGCCTTCGTCCGCCCCCTCGGCGCCACCGGTCAGCCCGACGACCGCCGCCGCACCCGCGCCCTCCCCCGCGCCGCAGGCACCACCCGTGCCCGAGACCGACACCGCGCTCGCCGACGAGATCGTCGCGCTGACGAACGCCGCGCGCCGCGACGCGGGCCTGCCCGAGCTCGCGGTCTCGCCGTGCGCGACCGAGCAGGCGGTGCACCGGGCGAGCGTCCTGGTCGCCGAGGACCGCTTCGAGCACGACCCGCTCGACGAGATCGTCGACGCGTGCGACGTCGGGACCGTCGGGGAGAACCTGGCGCTGGGCTACCCGAGCGCGCGGGCCACCGTCGACGGGTGGCTGGCCTCGCCCGGGCACCGCGCGAACCTCCTGCAGCGCCTGTTCACGTCGATCGGCGTGGGGTGCGTGCCGAGCGACCGCGGCCCGTTGTGCGCCCAGGTGTTCCTCGGCTGATGGCTCACGGGCGCATGACGCGTCGCGTGACCGCCTTGGCACCCTCGACGAGCAGGAAGACGACCACCGCGCCCACGATCGTGATCCCCCAGTCGCGCGGCTCGATCGGCGCGGAGTCGAACCAGTCGTTCATGAACGGCGCGTAGGTGAACACGAGCTGGAGCACGACCAGCGCGCCTGCCGCGATCCACACCAGCCGGTTGCCGACGAGCACGCGCCACGTCAGGCTCGTCGACCCCAGGAACCGGCAGCTGAACAGGTACGCGAGCTGCGCGAACGCGAGCATCGCGACCGCGACGGTCTGCGCGTGCGCGTCGGCGGCGCCGAGCCGGTGCCGCTCCAGCAGGTACACCGCGAGCGTCGCGCCGCCGATGACCACGGACGCGAACAGCACGAGCGCGAGCGACCGGGCCGAGACGACGTGCTCGTCGGGCGAGCGCGGGCGCCGCGTCATGATGTCAGGCTCCGCGGGCTCGCCGGCGAGGGCGAGCGACAGCGTGACCGCGGTGACGAGGTTGATCCACAGGATCTGCACGGGCGACAGCGGCAGCGACAGGCCGAGCAGCACCGCGACGAGGATGACGAGCGACTGCGCGCCGTTCGTCGGCAGCAGGAACGCCACCGACTTGCGGATGTTGTCGTAGATCCGGCGACCCTCCTCGACCGCGCGCTCGATCGTCGCGAAGTTGTCGTCGGCGAGAACGATGTCCGCGGCCTCCTTGGTGGCCTCCGTCCCCTTGATGCCCATCGCGATGCCGATGTCCGCCCGCGTCAGCGCGGGTGCGTCGTTGACGCCGTCCCCCGTCATCGCGACGACCTCGCGGTGCGACTGCAGCGCGCGCACGATCCGGATCTTGTGCTCGGGCGACGTGCGCGCGAACACGTCCACGCCGCGTACCCGGCGCCGCAGCTGCTCGTTGGTCATGGCCTCCAGCTCGGCGCCGGTGAGCACCTCGACCTCGTCGTCGCCGCGAGCCTCGCCCACGTCGACGATCCCCAGCTCACGCGCGATCGCCAGCGCCGTCCCCGGGTGGTCGCCGGTGATCATCTTGACCTTGATGCCCGCGCGGTGGCAGTCCGCGATGGCGGCCACCGCCTCCGGACGCGGCGGGTCGACGATCCCGACGAGCCCGAGGAACTCGAGGCGGCTGCCCACGTCGTCGGCCGCGAGCGCGTCCTCGCCGGGCGCCGGGCGGCGGGCCGCCGCGAGGACCCGCAGCCCCTGCGCGCCGAGCTCGTCGATCGCTGCGTGCCAGCGCGCGGCGTCCAGCGGCGCCGGACCGGCCTGCGTGCGCTGCGTCGTGCACCGCTCGAGGAGCCGGTCGGGCGCGCCGAGCACGTGCACGAACCGGGTGCCGTCGGCGAGCTCGTCGAGCGTCGCGGAGAACTTGGTCGAGGACTCGAACGGCACGACTGCGAGCCGCGTCGCGTCGGCCGTGAGCCCCACCTTGAGCGCGAGCACGACGATCGCGGCCTCGGTCGGCTGGCCGACGATCCCCCACCGGCCGTCGGTCCGGACGACGCGCGCGTCGTTGCACAGCTGTCCGGCGACGACGAGGTCGGCCAGGTCGCCGTGACGCGCGAGGTCGAGCGGCGCGTCCGTCGAGTCGCCCGGAGCGCCGTCCCCGGGCACGGCGTCCTGCCTCTGAGCAGAGCCCTGCACCCGCACGGCGCCGACGGGCTCGTAGCCGAGGCCGTCGACGTCGTAGCGACCGTGCGCGGTGACCACGGTCCGCGCGGTCATCTCGTTGCGGGTCAGCGTCCCGGTCTTGTCCGAGCAGATCGTCGTGACCGAGCCCAACCCTTCGACCGCCGTGAGCTTGCGCGTGATCGCGTTCCGGCGGGCCATCTGCTGCACGCCGAGGGCGAGGGTCACGGTGACGAGCGCGGGCAGGCCCTCGGGAACCGCCGCGACCGCGAACCCGATCGCCGCGGAGACCAGCTCGTCGAGCGCGAAGCTGTGGATCACGCGCCCGATGACGAGCATCGCGCCGGCCATGAGCAGGATCAGCAGGCTGAGCTGCTTGCCGAGCCGCGCGAGCTGGCGGGTCAGCGGGGTGTCGAGGTGGTCCACCCCGGCGACGAGCTCCTGGATCCGCCCGATCTGCGTGGCCGGGCCCGTCGCGACCACGACACCGGTCCCTCGCCCCGCGGTGACGATCGTGCCGGAGAACAGCATCGAGCTGCGGTCACCCACACCCGCGTCGGCGCCCACCGCCGCGACCTCCTTGACCGCGGGGACGGACTCCCCCGTGAGCGCGGCCTCCTCGACCTGCAACGTGGTCGAGTCGAGGAGCCGGACGTCCGCCGGCACCCGGTCGCCCGAGCGGACGCGCACGACGTCCCCCGGCACGAGGTCGTCCGCGGGCACCGAGCGCCACTCGCCGTCACGCCGCGCATCGGCCTCGAGCGAGAGCATCGTCGCGATGCCCGCGAGCGCCTTGTCCGCGCGCCCCTCCTGGACGAACCCCACGACCGCGTTCGCGACCGCGACGACGAGGATGACCGTGAAGTCGACCCAGTCGCCGAGGATCGCCTTGAGCACCGCGGCCGCGAGCAGGATGTAGATGAGGACGTCGTCGAAGTGACCGAGGAACCGCAGCACCACGTTCGGGCGCGGCGCCTCGGGGAGCCGGTTGGGCCCGACCTGCGCGAGCCGGCGCCTCGCCTCGTCGTCGGCCAGCCCGTCGGACGTCGAGGCGAGCGCGGCGAGGACCTCCTCGGGCGGCTCGGCGTGCGCGAGCAGCGCGGCGCCGACCTCGGGCGGGGCGACGGTCATGGCACGGCCTCCTTCGCTCGGGATCAGCCTCCCGCACCACCCGGCCGGGCGCGCGGCACGCGCGTCAGGAACGTGCGGAGGGGGCCGGTGCCAGCGCCTGGCGGCGCACCATCTCGCCGATCCAGACCGGCGCGAACGGCGACGTGCACCCCGCAGGGGTCGGGTAGTCCTTGAGCACCTCGAGACGCTCACCGATGTCGATCGCCCGGGCGCGCAGCTCCGGGTGGTGGATGCCGATCGTCGCGAGGCACTCGTTCATCGCCCACTGCAGACGCTCGGGCGCGTCACGCATGTCGGCCTCGATGCGGTCGAGCAGCCCGGTCAGGTCGAGTCCGTCCGGGGCCCGGGCGACGCGGTCGCTCGTCAGGGCCCACCCCGCGCTCGCCACGACCGGGTCGGGGTCGTCGAACCACAGCACGCGCAGCTCCTCGACGTGCGGGCTCTTGCGCACGACGTAGCTCAGCAGCCACCCGTGCACCTTGGGCACGCGCGCGTCGCGGAGCATGGCGTCGAGCTCGTCGGCGCGGTACGCCCTCGGTCGGCTGATGAGGATCGCGACGAGGCGCGCGGCGGTGTCACCGGTCGTCCACAGGCGGCCCGCGAGGTCCTGGTCGGTCTTCAGCCGCTTCGCCACGGCGCGCAGCCGGGTGAGGTTCACGCCGTGGTCGTCGCCGTGGCGCTCGTTGACCGCGCGGATCTTCGGGTCCTCGAGCGCGGCGAGCTCGGCGAGCACGTCCGCGACGGCGGCCTGCGTCTGCGTCACCATGCCTTCGCCCTTCACTTCGTCGTCCGTTCGTCGTCGTCCATCGTCTCCCGGACGCGCGAGAGCCTCTCAGCAGCACCCGTCGGCGCGCGTCACCTCGTGCTCGCCGCGCCGGGCGCGCGTGCGGTCGGCGCGTGCGGCGAGCGCGTCGTCGGGCGGGTACTCGACGTGCTCGAGCGTGAGCCCGTGCGCCGCCACGACGTGCGCGGCCGCGTCGCGACGACGCGCCGCGAGCAGGTCGCCCGGCCAGGTCACCGGCCTGCGGCCCTCGCCCACTGCGAGGCTCGCACCGACCAGCGAGCGGACCATCGAGTGGCAGAACGCGTCGGCCTGCACGGTCGCGACGACGAGCCCGGCATCCGGCCCGTCGGCCGGACGGGACCACGCGAAGCGCTCGAGCGTGCGGATCGTCGTGGCGTCCGGACGCGGCTTGCAGTACGCCGCGAAGTCGTGCAGCCCGACGAGCGCGTCCGCGGCCTCTTGCATCGCGTCGACGTCGAGCAAGCGTGCGTGCCACAGGACGTGCGAGCGGGTCAGCGGGTCGCGCGCGGCGGCCGTGTCGCACACCCGGTAGGCGTAGCGGCGGCGCAGCGCCGAGAAGCGCGCGTCGAAGCCGACCGGCGCGAGGCTCGCACGGTGCACGACGAGGTCGGCGGGCAGCACGCCCGCGAGCCGGGTGGTCAGCGCGTCGAGCGGGTCGCGCTCGCTGCGCCCTCGAGCGGCCGCGAGCGCGTCGTCGTCGACGTCGACGTGCGCGACCTGCCCCCGGGCGTGCACCCCCGCGTCGGTGCGGCCGGCGACGACGAGGCGCGGCGCCGCCAGGCCGCGCGGTCCGGTGCGCAGGATCGTCGCGAGCGCGTCCTCGAGGGCCCCCTGCACCGTGCGCAGCGCGGGCTGGCGCGCCCACCCGGCGAAGTCGGTGCCGTCGTACGCGAGGTCGAGGCGCAGGCGGACGGTCACGCCCGCCACGGTACCGGGCGCCCGCGCGCACTAGCGTGGGCCCGTGCCCGGTCAGGACCCGTACACGCTCGCCGTCGACTGCGGTGGCGGCGGCATCAAGGCGTCGGTGCTCGACGCCGCCGGCACGCTGCACGCGCCCGCGCTGCGGGTGCCCACGCCCTACCCCCTGCCCCCGCAGCGTCTCGTGGAGACGATCGCGGCGATCGCCGCGGACCTCCCGCCGGCCGACCGGGTGACCGTCGGCATGCCGGGCATGATCCGGCACGGCGTGGTCGTCGCGACGCCGCACTACGTGACCCGCAGCGGCCCGCGCTCGAGCGTCGACCCCGCGCTCGTCGTCGCGTGGTCCGGGTGCGACGTACGGGCGGCGCTCGAGTCGCGGCTCGGCCTGCCGACGATCGTGCTGAACGACGCGGAGGTGCACGGCGCCGGTGTGGTCTCCGGGACCGGGCTGGAGCTCGTGCTGACCCTCGGCACCGGCCTGGGGTCCGCACTCTTCGACGGCGGGCGCCTCGCCCCGCACCTGGAGCTGTCCCACGCACCCGTGCGGCGCGGTGTCACGTACGACGAGTACATCGGCCAGCCCGAGCGCCGACGCCTCGGCAACGCGCTGTGGGCGCGGCGCGTGCAGCGCGTCGTCGAGGGGTTCCGGCCCGTCTTCCACTGGGACCGGGTGTACCTCGGTGGCGGCAACGCGCGGCACGTCACGCCGAACGTGCTGGACCGGCTCGGCGACGAGGTCGTCGTGGTGCCGAACCAGGCCGGGATCGTCGGCGGCGTGCGCGCCTGGACCCTCACCGCGGGCTGATCGTCAGGCCCACGGATGGGTAGGGTCGGACATCATGGCGACTGATCCCCCCGCGCCCGCGGACGACGAGGCCGCGGTCGCCGACGACGCCGCACCCGAGCCCACCGAGGTGGTCGTCGTGCTGCGCGACGGTGTGCCCGCGCTCGTCGAACCGGCCGGCGCGCACGTCCCCACCGACGACGATCTCGCCGCGCTGCGTGCCCTGCCGGCGCGCGAGCACCAGGTCGCCAGCCACGCGATGCACGCTTTCTCGGGCGACGACCGCACCGCGAGCCTGGTCCTGGTCCTCGAGGACGTCCTGGCGGGTGTCGGCGTGGACGACCTGACCCACGGCACGCTCGTGGCGCTGCCGGACCCCCGGGCCCTGCTCGTGCACGTCGTGCGCGACGAGCAGGTCCTGCGCGCCGCGCACCTCATGGCCACGGTCGCCCGGATGCGGTCCTCGGAGGCCGGGGCCATCAGCGCGGACGTGTACTTCCGCGACGTCGACGGCGGGTTGCAGCGCATCACCGAGCACGCGGACGACGAGGTGCAGGTGCGCATCGAGGGACGGTTCGCGGACACGCTCGCCGGGCTGGGGCTCGTCGACCGCAGCCGGCGCGCGCGCCGGGCGGCACGCCGACGCCGGGGCTGAGCCGGGCACACGTTACGGTCCTCGCCATGGCCTGGTTCACGCGTCGACCCGACGAGCCCGAGCAGTCCCCGCGCGCGAGCGCGCAGCGCGCCGACGACCCGTCGGTCCTCGATGACGCGGCGCCTGTGGCCCCGGCCGACGAGCTCGGGCGTCGGCTGGTGGCGCGCATCGTGGCCGAGTCCGAGCTCCCCGTCGTCGACCCCGACGCCGGACCGTCGCTGGGTGCGGGGCTGTGCGTGCGCGCCGCGATCGACACCCCGGACACCGTCGACATCCTGCTCACCACCCGCCTCGGCGGGTGGGCCGCGCTCGGCGACGCCGCGCTCGCCGGGCTGCGCCGCCTGCCCGCTCCCGCGCACCAGCGCGTCGAGCACGAGGTCCACGTGTTCGAGAGCGAGGACCACTTCGGCGCCTCGCGCCTCCTGCTGCACGACGAGCTGCTCGCGTCGGTCGGCCTGACCGACCGACCTTTCGGCACGCTCGTCGCCCTGCCGACGCGCTCGAGCCTCCTGGTGCACGTGCTGCACGACGCGACCGTGGTGCACGCGCTGCACCTCATGTCACGCGTCGCGCGCGCGGGCCAGGACATGCCAGGACCGCTGAGCCCGCACGTGTACTACCGGGCCGAGAGCGGTGCGCTCCAGCAGATCACGCGCTACGAGGGCGACCAGCTCCAGGTGCACGTCGACGGGGCGTTCGCGAGCGCGATGCACGACGCCAAGCTCACGGACTGACGCTCACCTCGGCGGACGCCTCGAGCAGCACGCGCGTGAACCGGACCGGCGCGACCACGCTGACCAGGTGCGTCGCCCCCGGCACGACGACCAGCCGACCGTCGCGGCATGCCGCGAGGAACTGCTGCTCGTCGCCCCGGAAGTGGTCCCAGCGCCCGTTGACGAGCCACACGGGCGCCCGGACGTGGGCGAGCGCGGCCACCGGGTCGAACGCACCGACCTCACGCAGCACGTCGCCCATGACCTCGAGCGCGAACCCACCCGCGCCCAGGTCGGAGGTCGCCTGCTCGCCGACGAAGGTGCGCGCGAACCGCTCGTTCAGGCCCGCGCCCGCGTCGGGCAGCCGGCCGATGCCCCGGGCGACCGTCGCCCACCCTGCGACCAGCACACGCCGGGGACGCGTGCAGCACCCCGCCGCGACGAGCCCGGCGACCTGCTCGGGGTGGCGCGCGGCGTGCGCGATCGAGACGTATCCGCCGAGGGAGAGCCCGGCGACGAGCGCCCGTCCGCCCAGCGCGTCGACCGCGCGCGCGACGGTCGCGACCGCCTCGTCCAGCGTGAACTGCTCGTCCGCGCGCGTGCCGTGACCCGGCAGGTCCACCGCGACGGTCGCGAGGCCCGCCCGCGCGAGCGCCTCGACCTGAGGGCGCCACATCGTGCGCGACGTGCGGACCCCGTGCACCAGGACGACCCCCATCGTCGGACCGTACCGCGACCTGCGGGGCGCTCGGTCACCCGTTCGGCCCAGGAGCAACCCCCGCGATTACGACATGGGCGATCCGCGGCGTTTCCCCTCGGGACCTTGGTCCGTAGCGTCGTGGCGACGCTCGGTGGCCGCCGCCGCCGGAGCACACCCGTCCGCGAGGAACCCATGCGCATCCCTGCCCCCCTTCGCCGTGCCACCGCGACGTTCGCCACCGCCACGCTCGCCCTCGTGACGCTCGTCGCGGGACTCGCCGCACCCGCCACCGCGGAGGACATCGGCTTCAGCGTCGACGACTTCGCCGGCAACGCGATGGGCACGCGGACCCTGGTCGCAGGGAACAACACGTGCAGCCCGTCGGGGAACAACGCCCTGACCATGGGCACCGGGACGATGAAGGTCGACGCACGCGTCCCGGACGCGCTCGGCTGCAACTACGCGAACGCACAGGTCACCTGGACCGCGGACTCGGTGGTGAACCTCGAGCAGGCAGGTGCCGACCGCCTGCAGCTCAAGTACCGCGACGTGACGCCGAACCAGCCGTCGGCGGTGACGTTCGGCGTCAGCGCCGAGGACGTCAACGGCAAGGTCGCGAGCGTCGGCGGGCTCACGCGCAACGGCGGCGCGGCGGGCGACTGGCTCACCATCCGCTACACGCCCGCCTACGTGGGCGACGTCGCGGTCTTCACGTTCCCGTCGGGCTTCGACCGCAGCCGGGTCAAGAAGGTCACCCTGTTCGTCTCGGCGACGACGACCAACCAGAACGTCTCGGTGACGTTCGAGGGCATCGGGGCGAACGTCGGCGAGCCCACGTACGTGGCACCCGCGTTCGCCAGCACGAGCCCGCTCGTCTTCCCCCCGTCGACCACCACGACGCGGACCGTGGCCGTCACCGGCAACCCCGCGCCCGACGTCACGATGACCTCCGGGAAGCCGTCCTGGATGAACGTCTCGACCAGCAAGTCGGGTACGACGACGACCGTCACGCTCACCGGCAACCCCGGGACCTCCTACGCGGACACCTCGGTCACGCTGCACGCCGACGTGGCCAACGCGCTGACGGCGGACGCGACCATCCCCGTCGTCGTCCCGTCGCCCGTCTCGGTGACCTACTCGGCCCTGGACGCGACCGTCGGCGTCGCCGGTCCCACGACCCTCGGGACCGTGACCTCGACCCCCGGGTCGACGATCCTCGGCCCGACCACCGGGCTGCCCGCCGGCACGGGCCTGGCGTTGGTCGGCTCCGACGTCCAGCTGACCGGCACGCCCACCGCCACGGGCACGTTCGCAGTCGCGACGACGGTGGGGAACGAGTACCGCACGGCCTCGTTCAGCAGGTCGGTCGTGGTGGGCCAGCAGCCGACCGTGGTCACGGCCGCGAACGAGCGGCACGACGTCATCCTGGGCGAGCCGGTCTCGATCCCGATCACGACGACCGGATACCCGGCACCGCAGGTCGACGTCACCGGACTGCCCGCCGGGCTGAGCTACTCCGACGGCGCCATCACCGGCACGCCCACCCTGCAGGGCGCGAGGATCGTGACGGTCACCGCGACCAACGCGTGGGGCACGGGAACGGGGACCCTGGACCTGGTCGTCGGCCCGCGGCCCACGGTGACCGCCCCCACGACGACCCTCGTGACGGCGGGTTCGGCGACGTCGCTGCCCGTGCCGCTGACGGGCGACCCCTTCGAGGTGACAGCCACCGGCCTGCCCGCGGGCCTGTCGGCGGTCCTGACCGGCTCGACCGCAGCGATCACCGGGACGCCGGCACGCCCGACGAGCGCCGCCCAGGCCACCGGCACCGCGACGATCTCGGCGGACAACGGCTTCGCGACCGCCACCACCACCTGGGCATGGACCGTGCAGGCCGCCCCGCAGGTGACCGGGCCGGCGGCGGTGTCGACGACTCTGGGCTCCGCACTCACCGGCGCGACGTTGGTCGCGACCGGCTACCCGAGCCCGACGCTCACCACCACCGTCCTCGGCGGAGCGTCGCTGCCGCCGGGCCTCTCGCTCGACACGAGCACGCCCGGCCAGGTGAAGGTCGTCGGGACCCCCACCGCCACCACCGCGAGCGGCGCCGTGGTCGTCCGGGTGACCGCGGACAACGGTGTCGGCGGGGCCGTCGCGCGGGACCTCACGATCGACGTGCTGCAGGGCCCGTCCTTCGCCGACGCGTCGCCCGAGCTCACGCTGCGGGCCGGGACGACCGACTCCCTGGCGCTGGCATGGAGCGGGCACGAGCGTCCGACGCTCGCGCTCGGCTCGGCGCTCCCCGGCTGGCTGACGTTCACCGCCGCGACGGGCACGTTCACCGCGGCCCCGGGTGCGGCCGTCTCGGGCTCGTTCGGCCCGTTCGCCGTCACGGCGACGAACGCGGCGGGCACGGCGACCGCGAACGTGACCGTCGTCGTGACCGCCCCGGCGGCCCTCACCGCGAGCGTCACCGACGTCCCCGTCCGGCGCGGCACCGCGGTGGGCACGGTCGACGTCGGGCTCGTCACCGGCTACCCCGCCCCGACCGTGAGCGCGACGGGCCTGCCGAGCGGGCTCGGCGTGGTCGTCTCGGGCGGTCGTGTGCTGCTGTCCGGCACGACGAACGCCACCGGTGGGCGCCACGACGTCACCGTGACCGCGACCAACGGGGTGGGGACGGCAGCGACCCTGTCGTTCACCGTCGTCGTCCAGGTGCCCGCCACGCTCAGCGCACCGCCCACCGTCACCCTCCCGGTGGACACCGCTGCCGTGCTGCCGATCACCCTCGGCGGCTACCCGGCGCCCACGCTCTCGACGACCGCGCTGCCCGCAGGGCTCACGCTGTCCGGCGGGATCGTCTCGGGCACCCCGACGTCTCCGGGCACCTACACCGTGACGCTGTCGGCCTCCAACGGCGTCGACACGGACCCGACGCCGGTGCCGGTGACCATCGAGGTCACATCGGTCCCGACCTTCGCGTCCCCGCCGTCCGCCACGACCCTGCGGCTCGGGACCGCGGTCGACCGTGCGGCCTTCACGCTCGCCGGGCACCCGACGCCCGTGGCGGACGCGGACGGGCTTCCCGCCGGCCTCGCGATCGAGCAGACGGGCGCCGCCGTGCGGCTCGTCGGCACCCCGACCCAGGCCGGCACGTTCGACGTCGAGGTCACGCTGACGAGCGCCACCGGGACGACGGACGCCGGCTGGACCGTCGTCGTGCAGGAGCCCGCGGGCGTCTCGGCGGCGGCGTCCGCCACGCTCGTGCTCGGTGCGCCGATGACGCTGATCCCGCTCACCGTCACGGGCTACCCCGCCCCCGCGCTCACGGTCACGGGTCTGCCCGCGGGGGTCACGCTCGTCGAGGACGGCGACGGCGCTCGCCTCGCAGGGACGCCGACGCGAGACGGCCGGTTCACGGCCGTCGTCACGGCGGGCAACGGGGTCGGCGACGAGTCGAGCACCAGCATCGTGCTCGACGTCGAGTCGGCACCCTCGGCGGGCGACGACGTCGCCGCGAGGTTCCCGGCAGGCACGGCCTCGACGCTCACGCTCGAGCCGACCGGCCACCCCGCGCCGACGCTCACCACGTCGCCGCTGCCGGCGTGGCTGACGTTCGACGCCGCATCCGCGACGTTCTCAGGCACGCCGTCGGAGGCGGACCAGGGCGAGCACGAGGTCGTCGTCACGGCGACGAACGTGCGCGGCACCGCGACGGCCACGGTGACCCTCACGGTCCCCGCTCCCCCGACGACGACGCTGAGCGGCGGGACCACCGTCGTGCGCGCCGCCACCGCGGTCGACGTCGCCCTCACCCCGGTGCTCGGGCACCCCGAGCCCACCGCGACCGCGACCGGCCTGCCCGCCGGCCTGTCCGTCTCCGTGAGCGGCGGCGAGCTGCGACTGACCGGCACCACGTCCGCGCTCGGCACGCACGACGTGCAGGTCACGCTCGACAACGCGGTGGGCACCGCGCTCACCGTGCCGTGGACGGTCGTCGTCCAGGCGCCGCCGTCGATCACGGCACCCGGCCAGGTCGACGTCGTCGTGGGAGAGCCGCTCACCGCCACGGTCGCCTCGCTCGGGTACCCGGCCCCGACCGTCACGGCCAGCGGCCTGCCGGCCGGCGTCACGTTCGTGCCGACCTCGTCGGGTGGCCGTCTCACGGGCACGCCCACGACCGCGGGGACCTCCACGGTGACGTTCCGGGCCACGAACGGTGTCGGCGACGACGCCACGGCGACCACGACGCTCGTCGTGGCCCCGGCGCCGGTCCCCGAGGTCGAGGTCTCCACGCCGCGCATCGCCCCCGGCGGCGCTCTCGAGGTCCGGGTGTCCGGGCTCGAGCCCCACGAGCAGGCACGCATCGAGCTGCACTCGACGCCGGTGCTGCTCGCCGAGGTGCGTGCGGATGCCGACGGCGCGCTCGTCGTCGACGTGACGGTGCCCGCCTCGACCCCCGCGGGCACCCACCACATCGTCGTCATGACGGCCTCGGGCGAGCGCGCCCGGGTCGCCGTCGAGGTCCGAGCAGCGGTGCCGACACCGGACCCCTCGGCCTCGCCGGACCCCTCGGCGACGCCGCGGCCGACGCCCACCTCGGGCGGCCGGGACGACCAGGACGACGAGCTCGCGACGACCGGTGCCACCGCCGGACCGCTCGTGGCGCTCGCGCTGCTGAGCCTCGCGCTCGGTGCGACGGCGCTGACGGCCCGTCGCCGCCGCAGCTGAGCACCGGTACGACCAGCTGAGCCCGGCCGGCGACTCCGTGACGGAGCGCGCCGGCCGGGCCGGGCCTAGCGTGACGGGATGGACCGTCCCTCGCTGCACGCCACCTCGGTCACGATCGGCACGGACGACCCCGCGCTGCTCGCCGACTTCTACGCACGCCTTCTGGGCGGCCGCGTGACGGCCCAGGACCCACCGCACGGCGACGACGCGGGCTGGGCCCAGGTCGCCACGGGCGACCCCGGCCGACCGGGACTCACGCTCAACTTCGAGCACGAGCGCCAGTTCCGCCGCCCCACGTGGCCCGCGAGCCCCGATGGCCAGAACGCCACCCAGCACCTGGACGTCCTGGTCGAGGATCTCGCGGCTGCGACGGCCTGGGCGATCCGCTGCGGGGCGGTCCTGGCCACCGCACAGCCCCAGCAGGACGTCCGTGTCCTGCTGGACCCGTCGGGGCACCCCTTCTGCCTGTTCACCTGACCGGCGAACCCCCCTTGATCCGAGCCGACCTGAACCGGGCCCACCTGGCCGGTCGCTCGCGGGGCCCGGACGCGGGACGACGAAGGCCCGGACACCGTGGGGTGTCCGGGCCTTCGTGCGGCGACGGCGAGCGTCAGGCCTTGTCGTCGGCCTTCGCCTCGTCGGCGGGCGCGTCCTCGACGGGAGCGTCGGCGACGACGTCCTCGACCGGCGCGTCCTCGACCTTGGCGGCCTTCGGCTTGGCGGCCTTCTCGGCGGCCTTCGTGGCCTCCTTGACGACGGCCTGCTTCGGCGAGAGCGGCTCGCGCACGATCTCGATCACGGCGAGGGGCGCGTTGTCGCCCTTGCGCGGACCGATCTTCGTGATGCGCGTGTAGCCACCGTTGCGCTCGGCCAGGGCCGGGGCGATCTCGGTGAAGAGCACGTGCACGACGCTCTTGTCCTTGACGACGGTCAGGACGCGACGGCGGGCGTGCAGGTCGCCGCGCTTGGCGAACGTGATGAGGCGCTCGGCGAGCGGACGCAGGCGCTTGGCCTTCGCCTCGGTCGTCGTGATGCGGCCGTGCTCGAACAGCTGGGTCGCGAGGTTCGCGAGGATCAGCCGCTCGTGCGCGGGACCGCCACCGAGCCTGGGACCCTTGGTGGGCGTGGGCATGGTCAGTTCTCCTTGAAGTTCTTCGTCAGTACCGGGTCAGTACTGGACCGGTGCTGATGTCAGTACTGCTCGTCCTCGACGAAGTCGCCCTCGTCGTCGCCGTAGTACGCCGACGCGGACGGGTCGAAGTCGAGCGGGCTGTCCTTGAGGGTCAGGCCGAGCTCGGCGAGCTTCTCCTTGACCTCCGTGATCGACTTGGCGCCGAAGTTGCGGATGTCCAGGAGGTCGGCCTCCGACCGGGCGACGAGCTCGCCGACCGTGTGGATGCCCTCGCGCTTGAGGCAGTTGTACGAGCGGATCGTCAGCTGCAGGTCCTCGATCGGCAGCGCCAGGTCCGCGGCCAGGGCCGCGTCCGTCGGCGACGGGCCGATCTCGATGCCCTCCGCCTCGACGTTGAGCTCGCGAGCCAGACCGAACAGCTCGACGAGCGTCTTGCCGGCCGACGCGAGCGCGTCGCGCGGGCTGATCGCCGCCTTCGTCTCGACGTCCACGATGAGCTTGTCGAAGTCGGTGCGCTGCTCGACACGCGTCGCCTCGACCTTGTAGGTCACCTTGAGCACGGGCGAGTAGATCGAGTCGACCGGGATGCGGCCGATCTCGGTGTCGTACGACTTGTTCTGCGCGGCCGACACGTAGCCACGGCCACGCTCGACGGTGAGCTCGATCTCGAGCTTGCCCTTGTCGTTCAGCGTGGCCAGGTGGAGCTCGGGGTTGTGCACCTCGACCCCCGCCGGCGGGACGATGTCCGCCGCGGTGACGTCGCCGGGGCCCTGCTTGCGCAGGTACATCACGACGGGCTCGTCGTTCTCCGAGGAGACGACGAGGTTCTTGATGTTGAGGATGATCTCGGTGACGTCCTCCTTGACACCCGGCACGGTCGAGAACTCGTGCAGGACGCCGTCGATGCGGATCGACGTGACGGCGGCACCGGGGATGGAGGACAGCAGCGTCCGGCGGAGCGAGTTGCCGAGCGTGTAGCCGAAGCCGGGCTCGAGCGGCTCGATGGAGAACCGCGAACGGACCTCCGAGATGACCTCTTCGGTCAGGGTGGGGCGCTGTGCGATCAGCACGGTGTGTTTCCTCTCAGCGGACGTCCGCCATATGACGCCACGCAGGTGTTGCGTTCCCGGTCATGCCTCGGTCCGCATGCCAGGGGATGAGTCTGTGAGCCGCGTGCACCCGTACCGGGCCGGGCAGGGGCTCGGCCCGGTACGGGTGTCGATCAGACGCGGCGGCGCTTCGGCGGACGGCAGCCGTTGTGCGCCTGCGGCGTCACGTCCTGGATCGAACCGACCTCGAGACCAGCGGCCTGCAGCGAACGGATCGCCGTCTCACGACCCGAGCCCGGGCCCTTGACGAAGACGTCGACCTTGCGCATGCCGTGCTCCTGCGCACGACGCGCGGCGGCCTCGGCGGCGAGCTGCGCCGCGAACGGCGTCGACTTGCGCGAGCCCTTGAAGCCGACCTGGCCGGACGACGCCGACGAGATCACGGCGCCCGAGGGGTCGGTGATCGAGATGATCGTGTTGTTGAACGTGCTCTTGATGTGCGCCTGGCCGTGGGAGACGTTCTTCTTCTCCTTGCGGCGCGGCTTGCGCACGGCGGTACGGGACTTGGGAGGCATCTGCTCTTCTTCTCTCTACGGATCGGGCTGCCGGCAGCGGGGGCGTTACTTGCGCCCGGCCTTCTTCTTGCCGGCGACGGTGCGCTTCGGGCCCTTGCGGGTACGCGCGTTGGTCTTCGTGCGCTGACCGCGCACCGGAAGGCCGCGGCGGTGACGCAGGCCCTCGTAGCAGCCGATCTCGACCTTGCGGCGGATGTCCGCGGCGACCTCACGTCGCAGGTCACCCTCGAGCTTGTAGTTGCCCTCGAGGTAGTCGCGCAGGGCGACGAGCTCGTTGTCGCCGAGGTCCTTGACCCGCAGGTCGCCGGAGATGCCGGTGGCCGCGAGGGTGGCCTTGGCGCGCGTGCGGCCGACCCCGTAGATGTAGGTGAGCGCGATCTCCAGCCGCTTCTCGCGGGGGAGGTCCACTCCGATGAGACGTGCCATGTGCCTGGTGGCTCCTGTAACTGCTCGGAGGTCTTCCGCACCGTCTTCCCACGTGCCTGCGGGCCCCGGCCTCCGAGCCGAGGGTTCGCCGGCGCCCGTCCCGTGGGTCAGACCTCGGGTGCGGCCGCCGGAGCGACGATGCGCTTGCCGGACCTGACGGTCCGTCGTGCGTGCCCCGAGCGCTCGGGGCGTGGTGCGGCGAGATGCCGCCGGGGCATCAGCCCTGGCGCTGCTTGTGACGCAGGTTCTCGCAGATCACCTGAACGCGACCGTGCCGGCGGATCACCTTGCACTTGTCGCAGATCTTCTTGACGCTGGGCTTGACCTTCATCGCGTGATTCCTCCGCCGCCGCGCGCCCTCACGGGGCCGACGGCGTTCTCGTGGTGATTACTTGTAGCGGTAGACGATGCGACCGCGGGACAGGTCGTACGGGCTCAGCTCGACGACCACCCGGTCCTCAGGGAGGATCCGGATGTAGTGCTGTCGCATCTTGCCCGAGATGTGCGCGAGCACCTTGTGGCCGTTGGTGAGCTCCACGCGGAACATCGCATTCGGGAGCGCCTCGACGACGCTGCCCTCGATCTCGATGACGCCGTCCTTCTTCGCCATATCCTCCGCTAACTGTCGGTCGTGTCGAGCACCACGACATCCACGCGGACAGGCAAGGAGCCGGGCCGTCGTCGAGATCGTGGAAGGGAGCGGGTGCTGCTCCAAGCCGCTCGGCCGGTTTCCCGGTCACGCGCAACCTACGGAGCGCACACACCCAACGGGACACTTTACGCCATGGCACCCGTTCGACGAAACCGCTCCGCCCTCTCGCGCACGTGACGTCCGACTCCCCGGCGAGGCTCAGGCGAGCGGTGTGGGCACCACGCCGTGGGGGGCGAGTCCCGCCGCGCCACCGTCGCGGGCCGTGAGCACCCAGATCCCGGTCTCCAGGATCGCGACGGTGTGCTCCCAGTGGGACGCACGCGACCCGTCCTCGGTCACGACGGTCCAGTCGTCGGCCAGGACACGGGTCGCCTGGTCGCCGCGCACGATCATCGGCTCGACGGCCACGCACAGGCCGGGGCGCACCTTGGCGCCGCGGTCACGGGTGCGGTAGTTCAGCACGTCCGGCGGCTGGTGCATCGCGGAGCCGATGCCGTGCCCCACGTAGTCCTCGACCACGCCGAACCGCACGCCGCCGTTGCGGCCCGCGGTGTGCGCGTCGTCGACGACGTCCTCGACCGCATCGCCCACGACCCCGAGGCGGTCGGCCCCTGCCAGCGCAGCGATGCCGGCCCACAGGGCCGCCTCGCCGGTCGCGACGAGCTCGACGTCGCCCGGGTCGCCCTCACCGAGGACGAAGGACACTGCGCTGTCGCCGTGCCAGCCGTCGACGATCGCGCCGCAGTCGATCGAGACCACATCACCCGCGACGAGCACCCGCTCCCCCGGGATCCCGTGCACGACCTCGTCGTTCACCGAGACGCACACGGTGGCCGGGTACCCGTGGTACCCGAGGAAGGACGGCTTCGCGCCGCTCGCGGTGATGACCCGAGCCGCCGCGGCGTCGACGTCCGCGGTCGTCGCCCCCGGCACCGCGGCCGCACGGGCGGCGTCCAGCGCGTCGGCGACCACCAGCCCGGCCCGGCGCATCGTGCGCACCTGGTCCGGGGTCTTGTACTCGATCTTCTCGCGGCCGAACACGGCGCCCACTCGTCCCGACCGACCGCTCAGCGGACGGCGGAGCCGATCGCCGACAGCAGACGCTCGGTGACCTCGTCGACCTCGCCGATGCCGTCGACCTGCGCAAGCAGCTCGCGCTGGGCGTAGACGTCCGAGATCGGCGCGGTCTGCTCGGCGTAGACGTCGAGCCGGTGACGGATCACGTCGGCCGTGTCGTCCTCGCGGCCCTCGATCTCGGCACGCTTCAGCAGCCGCTCGACGACGACCTCCGGGTCCGCCGTGATCTCGACCGCGAGGTCGAGCGTCACGCCGGCGTCAGCCAGGATCGTGTCGAGCTCGGCCACCTGCGCCACGTTGCGGGGGTACCCGTCGAGCAGGAAGCCCTCGGCGGTGTCCGCCTGCGCGAGGCGGTCGCGCACCATGGCGTTCGTGACCTCATCGGGCACCAGCGCGCCGCGCGAGGAGTACTCCTGCGCCTTGCGGCCGAGCTCGGTGCCGCCCTTGATGTTCGCGCGGAAGATGTCGCCGGTCGAGATCGCCGGGACGCCCAGACGCTCGGCCAGGCGGGCCGCCTGCGTGCCCTTGCCCGCTCCGGGGGGGCCCAGCAGGACCAGACGCGTGCTCATCGGAGGAACCCTTCGTAGTGACGCTGCTGCAGCTGCGACTCGATCTGCTTGACGGTCTCCAGACCGACGCCCACCACGATGAGGATCGACGACCCGCCGAACGGGATGTTCTGGCCGATGTCGAGCAGGGCGAACGCCAGCGTCGGGATGAGCGCGACGATCGCGAGGTACAGCGAGCCGGGAGCCGTGATCCGCGAGATCACATAGCTCAGGTAGTCGGCGGTCGGACGGCCCGCCCGGATGCCCGGGATGAAGCCGCCGTACTTCTTCATGTTGTCCGCGACCTCGTCCGGGTTGAACGTGATCGCCGTGTAGAAGTAGCAGAAGAAGATGATCAGGAAGACGTAGAGCGCGAGGTGCAGCGGGGCGTCCGCGACCGCGAGGTTGCGCGAGACCCACAGCACCCACGGCGAGGTCTGGTCGCCGAACTGCGCAATGATCCCCGGGATCGCCAGGAGCGACGACGCGAAGATGATCGGGATGACGCCCGCCATGTTGATCTTGATCGGGATGTAGGTGCTCGAGCCGCCGTACATGCGGCGACCGACCATGCGCTTGGCGTACTGCACCGGGATGCGCCGCTGGCTCTGCTCGACGAAGACGACGAGCGCGATGACCAGGATGATGATCGCGAACACGATGAGGAACTTCGTCGCGCCGTTGTTGCCACCGGCGATCGACCACAGCGCCGGCGGGAAGCTGGCCGCGATCGACGTGAAGATGAGCAGCGACATGCCGTTGCCGACACCGCGCTCGGTGATCAGCTCGCCGAGCCACATGATCAGGCCCGTACCGGCGGTCATCGTGATGACCATGATGACGAGCGTGATCCACGAGCTGTCCGGGATGACGTCGACGGTGCAGCCGCCGAAGAGCTGGCCGCTGCGCGCGATCGTGATGACCGTCGTCGACTGCAGGACCGCCAGGGCGATCGTCAGGTAGCGCGTGTACTGCGTGAGCTTCGCGGTACCCGACTGACCTTCCTTGTGCAGCTCCTCGAACTTGGGGATCACCACGCGCAGCAGCTGCACGATGATGCTCGCCGTGATGTACGGCATGATCCCGAGCGCGAACACCGACAGCTGCAGCAGCGCGCCGCCGCTGAAGAGGTTCACGAGGCCGAGCAGGTCGTTGCCCGTGCCCATCTCGTCGATGCACTGCTGCACGTTGGGGTAGGACACCCCTGGTGTGGGCAGGAAGGATCCGATGCGGAACACCACCATGATGCCGATGGTGAAGAGCAGCTTCCGCCGCAGGTCGGGCGTCCGGAACGCCCGCACGAATGCGCCTAGCACCTGTCCTCCTGGGTAGCCGCCCGTGCGGCACGTCGTCAGCCATGACCTGGCCAAGGCCGCAGCAAGACTACCTGCAACCCGACCCGGCTCTGTCAACGCGGGTGAGCGTCCCTGCTACCCGCGCGCTCACCGACGCCGACGAGCGGCGAGCAGGAGCAGTATGCCCCCTGCCGCGGCGGTCACCGTCACCGTGCCCATCTGCAGGACGCCGACGAGCTGCGCCCGCCGTCTCGAGCGGGCGCACCGCAGCCGGTGCTCCACCGCTCGTCACGGCTCGGGCGGCGCACTGCGCACGCGGCCAAGGCCGCGGCGTCCGACCGTCCCCGCAGGTCAGCGGCGATTCATCGCGTCCGGCGAGATGCGCGCGCGGGGCAGGACCGGTCGCGCAGCGAGCCCGCGTCGCAGCCGGACGCCGTCGACTCGCGCGCCGCCGCCCTCTCCGCCGACGACGCGACCCCGCCGCCCGCGCGCGGGCGCGAACCGTTTCGGGGCGTCACGGAGCCGTCAGCGGCCGCACACGCGACCTCCGCGCCGGGCCGACCCCGCCCACGACTGCGCGATGCGACGGGCCCACGGAGGGCCGCGACGGCCGTCTCGCGCCGCGCACGACGAAGCGGGTGGCCCCGGCCTCAGCCGGAACCACCCGCTTCAGGTGTCGTGCGCGTCCTGACGGACGTGGGGGCGTCAGCCCTCGGTGATCGAGCCACCCGCGGCGACGACCTTCTCCTTGGCCGACGCGGAGTACGCGTCCACGGCCACGGAGACCTTGACGGTGAGGTCACCGTCGCCGAGCAGCTTGACGCGCTGGCCCTTGCGGACCGCGCCCTTGGCGACCAGGTCGGCGACCGTCACGTCGCCACCGTCGGGGTACAGCGCCGAGAGCTTGTCCAGGTTGACGACCTGGTACTCGACACGGAACGGGTTCTTGAAGCCACGGAGCTTGGGCAGCCGCATGTGCAGCGGCATCTGCCCACCCTCGAAGCGGTCCGGAACCTGGTAGCGAGCCTTGGTGCCCTTGGTACCGCGGCCCGCGGTCTTGCCCTTCGACGCCTCACCACGACCGACACGGGTCTTCGCGGTCTTGGCGCCGGGGGCCGGACGCAGGTGGTGGACCTTGAGCGTGCCACCGGCACCCGGCTGAGCCGCAGCCTCCGCCGCCTTCTTGGCGGCAGCGGTCTGCGTCTTGGCGGGAGCCTTCTTGGCGGCAGCGGCCTTGGCCGGAGCAGCCTTGGCCGGAGCGGCCTCGGTCGCCTCGTCCTTGGCAGCGGCCTTCGCGGGCGTCTTCTTGGCCGGAGCCTTCTCGGCAGCCGCGGTCGTCGCCTTCTTGGCCGGAGCCTTCTTGGCGGCGGCCTTGGGCGCAGCCTCGGCCTCAGCGGCCACCTTGTCGTTCTTCTCGTCAGCCATGGTCACTCGACCTCCTCGACCGCCACGAGGTGCTGCACGGTCTTCACCATGCCGCGGATCTCGGGACGATCCTCCTTGACGACGACGTCGCCGATGCGCTTGAGACCAAGCGTGCGGAGCGTGTCGCGCTGGTTCTGCTTGCCACCGATGCCGGAGCGCTTCTGCGTCACCTTGAGGCGGGCCATCACGCACCCACCTTCTCGGCGGCCTTCGCAGCCTGGCCGGCGGCCTGCGCCCGCAGGAGCGGGGCCGGCACGACGTGCTCGAGCGGCAGGCCACGGCGCGCGGCCACGGCCTCAGGCTGCTCGAGACCACGCAGGGCCGCGACCGTCGCGTGGACGATGTTGATCGCGTTCGACGAACCGAGCGACTTGCTCAGGACGTCGTGGATGCCGGCGCACTCGAGCACCGCACGCACCGGGCCACCGGCGATCACACCGGTACCGGGCGCGGCGGGGCGCAGGTGGACGATGCCGGCAGCGGCCTCGGCCGTGATGGGGTGCGGGATCGTGCCCTGGATGCGGGGGACGCGGAAGAAGTTCTTCTTCGCCTCCTCGACACCCTTGGCGATCGCCGCGGGCACCTCCTTGGCCTTGCCGTAGCCGACGCCCACGGTGCCGTCACCATCGCCCACCACGACGAGCGCGGTGAAGCTGAACCGACGGCCACCCTTGACGACCTTGGCCACGCGGTTGATGGTCACGACGCGCTCGAGGAACGCGCTCTTCTCTGCGGCGTCGCCACGGCGACCGCCGCCATCACGGCGACCGCCGTCGCGGCGCTCGCCGCCGGTGCCCTGAGCACCGGTGTTGCTGCGTGCAGGAGCAGCCATCAGTGAGTCCTCTTCTTCCGGATCGTCGTGGTCACAGTGCCAGACCGCCCTCGCGGGCGCCGTCGGCCACCGCGGCCACGCGGCCGTGGTACTTGTTGCCGCCGCGGTCGAACACGACCGCCTCGATGCCCTTGGCCTTGGCGCGCTCGGCGACGAGCTCGCCGACCTTCTTCGCCTTCGCCGACTTGTCGCCCTCGGCGCCGCGCAGGTCGGCCTCGAGCGTGGACGCGTACGCGACGGTCTGACCGATCGCGTCGTCCACGACCTGGGCCGTGATGTGGCGCGCCGAGCGCGTCACGACGAGGCGCGGACGAGCCGCCGTGCCGACGACCTTCTTGCGCAGGCGCAGGTGACGACGCTTGCGCGAGATCGCCTTGCCCTTGCCCTTGATGCTGATCGCCATGGCTTACTTCCCAGCCTTTCCGACCTTGCGGCGCACGTTCTCGCCCGCGTAACGCACACCCTTGCCCTTGTACGGCTCGGGCTTGCGGATCTTGCGGATGTTCGCGGCGACCTCGCCGACCTGCTGCTTGTCGATGCCCTGCACCGAGAAGCGCGTCGGGGCCTCGACCACGAAGGAGATGCCCTCCGGCGGCGAGACGACGACCGGGTGGCTGAAGCCGAGGGCGAACTCGAGGTCCGAACCCTTGGCCGTGACGCGGTAACCCGTGCCCACGATCTCGAGCTTCTTGATGTAGCCCTCCGTCACACCGGTGACCAGGTTGGCCAGAAGCGTGCGGGTGAGGCCGTGCAGCGAGCGCGAGTAGCGCTCGTCGTCAGGACGGGACACGACGAGCGTGCCGTCCTCCTGCTTGACCTCGATGGGCGAGGCGACCGTGTGCGTGAGGGTGCCCTTCGGGCCCTTCACGGTGACGACGGCGCCGTCGATGTTGACGTCCACCCCAGCCGGGACCGGGACGGGAATCCTGCCGATACGAGACATGGCTTGGCTCCTTTCCTGGTCTCAGATCACCAGACGTAGGCGAGGACTTCCCCACCCACGCCCTTCTTGGCTGCCTGCTTGTCGGTGAGCAGGCCGGAGGACGTGGACAGGATCGCCACGCCGAGGCCGCCGAGCACCTTGGGCAGGTTGGTCGACTTGGCGTACACGCGCAGGCCCGGCTTGGACACGCGCTTGACGCCGGCGAGCGCACGCTCGCGGTTCGGGCCGTACTTGAGCTCGACGACGAGGTTCTGGCCCACAGGGGCCTCCTCGACCTTCCAGCCCTGGATGTAACCCTCGGCCTGGAGGATCTCCGCGATGTGCGACTTGAGCTTCGAGAACGGGATCGACACGGTGTCGTGGTGCGCCGAGTTCGCGTTCCGCAGACGAGTCAGGAAGTCTGCGATCGGGTCGGTCATGGTCATGGGGGCTTCAGCCCTTTCTCGCCGGGGTATCCCGGGCCGCGCGAAGCGGCCCGGGACCTACCGACGATCGAGTCGTGAGGGGATTACCAGCTGCTCTTGGTGACGCCGGGGAGCTCGCCACGGTGGGCCATCTCCCGCACGCAGATCCGGCACAGGCCGAACTTGCGGTACACCGAGTGCGGACGGCCGCAGCGCTGGCAGCGCGTGTAGCCACGCACCGCGAACTTGGGCTTGGCGTTCGCCTTGTTGATCAGAGCGGTCTTCGCCATGGGTCAGTCCTCCTTGAACGGGAAGCCGAGGAGCTTGAGCAAGGCGCGGCCCTCGTCGTCGGTGTCCGCCGTGGTCACGACCGTGATGTCCATACCGCGGACACGGTCGATCTTGTCCTGGTCGATCTCGTGGAACACGGACTGCTCCACGAGGCCGAACGTGTAGTTGCCGTGGCCGTCGAACTGCTTGGGCGACAGGCCGCGGAAGTCGCGGATGCGAGGCAGCGCGGTCGACAGCAGGCGGTCGAGGAACTCCCACGCACGGTCGCCGCGCAGCGTGACGTGCGCACCGATCGGCATGCCCTCACGCAGCTTGAACTGCGCGATGGACTTGCGAGCCTTCGTGACCTGCGGCTTCTGGCCCGTGATCTGGGTCAGGTCGCGGATCGCACCGTCGATGAGCTTCGAGTCCTTGGCGGCCTCTCCGACACCCATGTTCACGACGACCTTCACGAGGCGCGCGACCTGGTTGATGTTCTCGTGCGAGAACTGCTCGAAGAGAGCCGACTTGATCTCGTCGTTGTACTTGGACTTCAGGCGGGGCGTCGCCGGAGCCTGGATCGTCGTCTCAGTCATCTCAGACGTCCTTCCCGGAGCGCTTGGCAACGCGGACGCGGACCGTCCGGGTGCGGCCGTCGCGCTCGACCTGCTCGGAGCGGTAGCCGACCCGGGTGCCCTTCTTGGTCTCCGGGTCCACGAGCATCACGTTGCTGATGTGGATGGGCGCCTCGACGGTCTCGATGCCACCCGTGCGGGTGCCACGCGACGTCTGGCCGGCCTTCACGTGCTTCTGCACGCGCTGGATGCCCTCGACGACGACGCGCTGCGTCTCCGTGAGGACCTCGAGGACACGGCCCTGCTTGCCCTTGTCACGGCCCGAGATGACGACCACGAGGTCGCCCTTCTTGATCTTCGCCATGGTCAGAGCACCTCCGGAGCCAGCGAGATGATCTTCATGAACTTCTTGTCACGCAGCTCGCGCCCGACCGGGCCGAAGATGCGCGTGCCGCGAGGCTCACCGTCGTTCTTGAGGATCACGGCCGCGTTCTCGTCGAACTTGATGTACGAGCCGTCCGGGCGCCGGCGCTCCTTGCGGGTGCGCACGATGACCGCCTTGACGACATCGCCCTTCTTGACGTTGCCGCCGGGAATGGCGTCCTTGACGGTGGCGACGATGACGTCGCCGATCCCGGCGTAGCGGCGGCCGGAACCGCCGAGCACACGGATGCAGAGAATCTCCTTCGCACCCGTGTTGTCGGCGACGCGAAGCCGCGTCTCCTGCTGGATCATCTACCTACTCCTGTCGTCTGGCGGGTTCTCGGTCCCGAGCGGGCCGAGCCTGGCCGAACGGATAGTTGCCGTGATGCACACGTCGCGGCGGGGACGACCCGGTGGGACTTCCCCGCCGCCCGTGGGCAACTGGATGGTTGCTCGAGAGCAGCCGTTTCACGCAGCCGAAGCCGCGAGATCTTACTTGGCCTTCTCCAGGATCTCCACCAGGCGCCAGCGCTTGGACGCGCTGAGCGGGCGGGTCTCCATGATGAGGACCAGGTCGCCGATGCCGGCCGTGTTCTGCTCGTCGTGCGCCTTCACCTTGGAGGTGCGGCGCAGGACCTTGCCGTAGAGCGGGTGCTTGACCCGGTCCTCGACCTCGACCACGACGGTCTTGTCCATCTTGTCGCTCACGACGTAGCCACGGCGCGTCTTGCGGTACGCGCGGTGCTCCGCCGTGGCGGTGGTGTGCTTCTCGTTCATGTCAGCCTCACTCGCTCGCGCTCGGCGCGGTCCGGATACCGAGCTCGCGCTCGCGCAGGATCGTGTAGATCCGGGCGATGTCGCGGCGCACGGCCTTGAGCCGCCCGTGGCTCTCGAGCTGGCCGGTCGCGGACTGGAAGCGGAGGTTGAACAGCTCCTCCTTGGCCTTCTTCAGCTCGGCGACCAGCTTCTCGTCGTCGAAGGCGTCCAGCTCGGTAGGAGCCAGGTCCTTGGTTCCGATAGCCATCAGTTACCACCCTCGCGAACCACGAAACGGGTCTTCATCGGGAGCTTGTGCTGCGCGCGGCGCATGGCCTCGCGCGCCAGGGGCTCCGGGACGCCGGCGAGCTCGAACAGAACTCGGCCCGGCTTGACGTTGGCGATCCACCACTCGGGCGAACCCTTACCGGAACCCATGCGGGTCTCAGCAGGCTTCTTCGTGAGCGGCCGGTCCGGGTAGATGTTGATCCAGACCTTGCCGCCACGCTTGATGTGGCGGGTCATGGCGATACGAGCAGCCTCGATCTGCCGGTTCGTGACGTAGGCGGGCTCAAGAGCCTGGATGCCGTACTCGCCGAACGAGATCGTGGTACCACCGGTCGCGGCGCCGGAGCGCCCCGGGTGGTGCTGCTTGCGGTGCTTCAGCCTGCGCGGGATCAGCACGGCTCAGGCCTCCGTTCCGGTCTCAGGGGTCGCCTCGGGGTTCGACTCGACCGGAGCCTCGGCGGCAGGAGCCTGCGCCTCGCGCTCACGACGACCGCCGCCACGCGGGCCACGGTCACCACGGTCGCTGCGCTCGCCGCGCGGACCGCCACGGGACGGCCGCGGGGCCTGGCTGGCCTGCTCGCGGGCGTACTCCTTCTCGGTCATGTCGCCCTTGTAGACCCACACCTTGACGCCGATGCGGCCGAAGGTGGTGCGAGCCTCGAAGAACCCGTAGTCGATGTTCGCGCGGAGCGTGTGCAGCGGCACACGACCCTCGCGGTAGAACTCCGTACGGCTCATCTCCGCGCCGCCGAGACGGCCGGAGACCTGCACGCGGATGCCCTTGGCGCCGGCCCGCTGCGCGGACTGGATGCCCTTGCGCATCGCGCGACGGAAGGACACACGGCTCGCGAGCTGCTCGGCGATGCCCTGGGCGACCAGCTGAGCCTCGAGCTCGGCGTTCTTGACCTCGAGGATGTTGAGCTGGACCTGCTTGCCCGTGAGCTTCTCGAGCTCGCCGCGGATGCGGTCGGCCTCCGCGCCACGACGCCCGATGACGATGCCCGGGCGGGCGGTGTGGATGTCGACGCGGACGCGGTCACGCGTGCGCTCGATCTCGACCTTCGCGATGCCGGCGCGCTCGAGACCCGTGCTCATGAGCTTACGGATCTGCACGTCCTCGCGAACGTAGTCGCGGTAGCGCTGACCCGGCTTCGTCGAGTCCGCGAACCAACGCGACCTGTGGTCGGTGGTGATGCCCAGGCGGTACCCGAGCGGGTTGACCTTCTGCCCCACTGTCAGGACCGTCCCTTCGTCTCGCGCTCCGCGACGACCACGGTGATGTGGCTCGTGCGCTTGAGGATCTGGCTGGCGCGACCCTGAGCGCGCGGCCGGAACCGCTTCAGGGTCGGGCCCTCGTCGACGAAGACCTCCGAGATGTAGAGGTTGGCCTCGTCGAGGCGCTCACTGTTGCGCTTGGCGCCCTCGACCGCGTTGGCGATCGCCGACTGCACCGTCTTGAGGACGGGCTCCGCGGCCGCCTGCGGCGCGAACTTCAGCACCGCCACGGCCTCCCCGGCCTGCTTGCCACGGATGAGGTCGACGACGCGTCGGGCCTTCTGGGGCGTGACGCGGACGAACCGCGCCTTCGCCTTGGCTTCCATCGTGTCTACTCCTGTCTCTGCCGTCAGAGCGTCACCAGCTGACCCGGGGGTCAGCGGCGACGGCCCTTCCGGTCGTCCTTCTCGTGGCCGCGGAACGTCCGCGTCGGGGCGAACTCGCCGAGCTTGTGCCCGACCATCGACTCCGTCACGAACACCGGGGTGTGCTTACGACCGTCGTGGACGGCGAACGTGTGGCCCAGGAAGTCCGGCGTGATGACCGAACGACGCGACCACGTCTTGATGACGTTCTTCGTTCCGGCCTCGTTCTGGACGTCGACCTTCTTCTGCAGGTGGCCGTCGACGAACGGGCCCTTCTTGAGGCTGCGAGGCATTCTCTCGGGCTCCTATCAGCGCTTCTTGCCGGTGCGCCGACGGCGCACGATGAGCTTGTCGCTCGGCTTGTTCGGACGGCGGGTACGGCCCTCGGCCTGACCCCACGGGCTCACCGGGTGGCGGCCACCGGAGGTCTTGCCCTCACCACCACCGTGCGGGTGGTCGATCGGGTTCATCGCGACACCACGGACGGTCGGGCGCTTGCCCTTCCAGCGCATGCGGCCGGCCTTGCCCCAGTTGATGTTCGACTGCTCGGCGTTGCCGACCTCGCCGATCGTCGCGCGGCAGCGCAGGTCGACGTTGCGGATCTCGCCGGACGGCATGCGCAGCTGCGCGTACGGGCCGTCCTTCGCGACGAGCTGCACCGACGTCCCGGCCGAGCGGGCGATCTTCGCTCCGCCGCCGGGCCGCAGCTCGATGGCGTGGATGACCGTACCGGTCGGGATGTTGCGCAGCGGCAGGTTGTTGCCGGGCTTGATGTCGGCGCCGGCACCGGCCTCGACGACGTCACCCTGCGACAGCTTGTTCGGCGCGATGATGTAGCGCTTCTCGCCGTCCGCGTAGTGCAGCAGCGCGATGCGCGCGGTGCGGTTGGGGTCGTACTCGATGTGCGCGACCTTGGCCGGCACGCCGTCCTTGTCGTGACGACGGAAGTCGATCACGCGGTAGGCGCGCTTGTGACCGCCACCGTGGTGGCGCGTGGTCACGCGACCGGTGTTGTTGCGGCCACCCGACTTGGTCAGCGGGCGGACCAGCGACTTCTCCGGCGTGGAGCGCGTGATCTCGACGAAGTCGGCCACGCTCGAGCCACGGCGGCCCGGCGTCGTCGGCTTGTACTTACGGATTCCCATGAGTCCTCAGTCCTTCGCTCAGCCGACCGGACCGCCGAAGATGTCGATCGTTCCCTCGCGGAGGGTGACGATCGCACGCTTCGTGTCCTTGCGGCGGCCGATGCCGAAACGGGTCCGACGGGCCTTGCCCTGACGGTTGGCGGTGTTGACCGAGTCGACCTTCACGCCGAACACCTGCTCGACGGCGATCTTGATCTCGGTCTTGTTCGCCCGCGGGTCGACGAGGAAGGTGTACTTGCCCTCGTCGAGCAGGCCGTAGCTCTTCTCGGAGACGACCGGCGCGATCAGGATGTCGCGGGGGTCCTTGCCGACGTTGGTCACTTGGACTCCTCCTCGGCCTCGGTCGAGGTCGCCGTCGCCTTCGCGCCCTTGACGGGGCCCGCGAGGAACGCGTCGAGCGCACCCTGCGTGAAGACGACGTCGTCCGAGACGAGGACGTCGTAGGTGTTGAGCTGGTCGGCGACGAGCAGGTGGACGCGCTCGACGTTGCGCAGCGACTTCCACGTGATCTCGTCGGAACGCTCGACGACGACGAGCACGTGACGACGCACCGTGAGGTTGTCGAGCACCGCGAGAGCGGCCTTGGTCGACGGGGCCTCACCCGGGGCGAACCCGGAGACGACGTGCACGCGGCCGGCGCGAGCGCGGTCCGAGAGAGCACCGCGGAGCGCCGCGGCCTTCATCTTCTTCGGGGTCCGCTGCGAGTAGTCACGCGGCGTGGGGCCGTGGACGACGCCACCACCGGCGAACTGCGGCGCACGGGTCGAGCCCTGACGGGCGCGGCCGGTGCCCTTCTGCTTGTACGGCTTCCTACCACCACCACGGACCTCACCACGCGACTTCGTGTCGTGCGTGCCCTGTCGGGCCGCGGCGAGCTGCGCGACGACGACCTGGTGGATCAGCGGGACGTTCGTCTGGGCGTCGAAGACCTCACCGGGCAGGTCGGCCGTGCCGGCCTTCTTGCCCTGCGGGTCGACGACGTCGACGGTCAGCGTGTCGCTCATCGAGGTCACGCACCCTTCACAGCGGATCGCACGACGACGACACCGTTCTTGGGGCCGGGGACGGCACCCTTGACGAGCAGGAGGCCCCGCTCGGCGTCGATCGCGTGCACGGTCAGGTTCTGAGTGGTCTGACGGGCGACGCCCATCCGACCGGCCATCCGCAGGCCCTTGAACACGCGCGACGGCGTCGAGGCGCCACCGATCGAGCCCGGCTTGCGGTGGTTGCGGTGGGCACCGTGCGAGGCGCCGACGCCGGAGAAGCCGTGACGCTTCATCACACCGGCGGTGCCCTTGCCCTTGGTCGTGCCGATCACGTCGACGAGCTGACCCGCCTCGAAGGCGGTCGCGTCGATCTCCTGGCCGAGCGTGTACTCGGACGCGTTCGACGTGCGGATCTCGGCCACGTTCCGGCGCGGGGTGACCCCGGCCTTCTCGAAGTGGCCCTTGAGCGGCTGCGTGACCTTGCGCGGGTCGATCTGGCCGAAGGCCAGCTGGACCGCTGCGTAGCCGTCAGCCTCAGCGGAGCGGACCTGCGTCACGACGTTCGTGCCGACCTCGACGACCGTGACGGGCACGAGGCGACCGGCCTCGTCCCACAGCTGGGTCATGCCGAGCTTGCGGCCGAGCAGGGCCGTGACGGGGCGCGCGTTCTGCTGGGTAACCATGAGGATCAGTTCCTTCCCAGCGATCAGAGCTTGATCTCGATGTTCACGTCCGCAGGCAGGTCGAGACGCATGAGCGAGTCGACGGCCTTGGGCGTGGGGTCGATGATGTCGATGAGCCGCTTGTGCGTGCGCATCTCGAAGTGCTCGCGGCTGTCCTTGTACTTGTGGGGCGACCGGATGACGCAGAACACGTTCTTCTCGGTCGGCAACGGCACCGGGCCCACGACCGACGCACCAGCGCGAGTCACCGTGTCGACGATCTTGCGCGCCGAGCTGTCGATGACTTCGTGGTCGTAGGACTTGAGCCGGATGCGGATCTTCTGTCCCGCCATGGCGTCGTCTACTTCTCTCTCTTCGAACTGGTCCGTCCGACCCCCGCGCTCGGGCGTGTCGCTCTTCGCGACGCACCTGGGCGCTGCATACCGTTCCCGGTATGAGGTCGGTGGTTGTCGTCGAACCGCCACCGCCGGGTCGACCCCGGGGCTGACGCGGTTCGCCACGTCTGTCGGCCCAGCCTGGCGCGCACGAAGGCACACCCGTAGCGGGCAACCTGAACAGTGTGCCAGACGAGCGCCTGCATCTCCAACCCGGGCCGGCGGTGACCTGCACCTCATCGCGCGGCGGATCCCGCGCAGCGACCGGGCACCCGGGCCCCGCACGCGCTCGACCCGCGCCGGTGCGCGCCGTTCACGCTCCGCGCGCCGTCCGACCGCTACGCGCCGTCGGCCCCGATCCAGAACGTGGCCTCGAAGCGCCCACCCACGGCGTCGTCGTCGGCCCCGCGCGGCTCGACGCTCAGCAGCATCACCGGGACGCCGTCGGTCTCGACCCGCTCCCCCACCGCGACCCAGCCGAGCTCACCCGCCACCTTCACCGAGCACCCGTCGTCCGAGAGCCCGCCGATCCCGAGCACCACGTCGCCGACGACGAGCTGCGCACCACCCGCGGCGCTCTCGACCACCCCGCCGGCGGGAGTCTCGGCCGTGCGCTCGCACCGCGCCTCGTCCCCCCGCCCCGACCACGCCAGGACGGCAGCGACGGCCACGGCGACGACCCCGAGGCCCACGCCGGCGAGCACCACGGGACGCACCCGGCGCCCGGTCGCGGTGTCGCTCACCGCCGCTCCCCCGACTCGGGCACGAACTCGAGCTCCGCGCGGCCGACCCCGACGGCGCTCACGTCCCGCACCGTCAGCGTGCCCCAGCCCGGCAGCGAGAGCGCCTGCCCGCGATCCACCCAGGCGCGGTGGCGGGCGCCGTGCAGCCCGACCGCGAGGCGCGCGCGCATCGCGCCGTCCACGACGTCGAGCCCCACGACCCCGACGAGCGCCTCGGCAACCTCCCGCTGCGTCCCGGCACGCAGCTCGAACGACTCGCTCATGCCGGTGCCTGCGAGACCGTCACGCGTCCGAAGATCCGCGCGAACTCGTCCGCGTCCATCCGGAACACCTCTCCGCCGTCCGCACCGTTGCCCTGGCCCCACGGGTTGCGGACCCACACCCCGCCGTCGTCGTCGATCCGCTCGACCATGTAGGCGTGCCCGCCCACGACGTCGACCTCGATGTCGGTCAGCTCGCCGTCGCGCCGCACCTGCACCGTGACGTCGTCGGCATCGGGACGCCCCCCGGTGTCCGCCGTCACCGCCGCACCGTCGGCCAGCCGCTCGGCGATGCTCTCGCGGTTGCCGCCGAACTCGTCGTCCCACGGCCACCACGTGTCGTCGGTGGTGTACGAGCTCGCGTCGCGACCGGTGATCATCTCCATCGCGTCCTCGGGGTAGCCACCGTCGTCGAGGTCGGCGTAGCCGAGGTGGATGCCGAGAGCCGCCTCGTAGACGGACACCAGCCCGACCGTGCCGGCGGGCTGGCGCACGCCGCCGTCGTAGACGCCGTCGACGAACACCTCGGTCGGCTTGCCGTCGACGTAGAGGGTCACCCAGTAGCCCTGCTTGAGGGCGTCCCAGCGCACGTTGCGCCGCAGCAGGGCGTCACCGTCGTCGGTGCGCATGAAGCCCATGAGCGACGAAAGCAGGTAGCAGGAGCCAATCCCCTGCTGCCGCACGTCTGCCTGGTCCCACGAGCCCTTGTCGAGCATGTCGTCCGGGACCTGGGTGTCGCGGCGCGCGGCGTCGGACAGCGCGTCGATCGCTGGCTTGTCGGTGCCCAGGGCGGCGCGCACCGCGTCCGCGGCGCGGCCCGCGGCAGCCTCCGCCCGACCGGTCGCGCTCCACACCCGCGCGCGTGCCCGCAGGTAGTCGTACCAGGCGGGGAGGTCGAGCGCGTCGGCGGCGACCCGGGCCCTCGCCCGCCTGCGGTCGTCGTCGGCGGCCCTCGCGTCCTCCTCGGCCGCCGCGAGCTCCGCAGCGAAGCCGGTCAGCGCTCCCGCGATCGCGGTGAGGCTCGACTCGACCGCCCCGGCGCCGGACTCGACGGCTCCCAGCCGGGCGTCGCACGCGTCGGCGGCCGCACCGGTCCAGTCGAGCGCCCCGCGCTGACCGTGCACGAGAGCGCCGGCCTCGGCCACCGCGGTCGCCGCGCCGCTCACCTGCGTGGCCGCAGCACTCACGGCGCCCGCGTCGCCCGGCAGCACCCTCACCGCACGGCTCCGACGAGCAGGCTCGCGAGCTTCTCGAGCGCGGCGCGCACGCGCTCCTCGGCGTCGCGGTACGCCTGCGCACAGTCCTGGAGCCGGATCGCCGAGCCGACGGTCACGCTCGCGAGATCGCCCACGCGGGTGGTCATCGCCGTCTGCGCCTCGGCCATCGCGCCGCTCAACGACGCGAAGCCGTAGACGCCGTCGCCGGCCGGCCACGCCGCCGGGTCAGCAGGCCGCAGGGTCGTGACGACCTGCAGCAGCTCCTTGCCCGCCTCGTCGAGCGTCCCGGCCGTCGCCGAGAACCCTTCGCTCACCGCACGCACCCCCGCCTCGCCGAGTCGGACGAACTCGGGCGACGGTAGCACTCCGGACGTCCTGCCGGCCGCCGTCCTGCCGACCGTCGTCCGAGCGGCCGTCCTCGTGCCAGCTGCCGGTCCCGGGCGACCGTCACGCAGCGTCGTGGTGGACCATGATCGTCCCGACGCCGCTGCTCACCTTCACGACGTAGTGCGGCCCGTCGGCCGAGAAGCCCTCGGTGGGGATCTGCGTCCCGGCCTCGACCGCGTTCTCGGTGCGGTCGTCGACCATCACCTGACCCGCGCCGGTCTGGACGTCGACGAGGACCGCCACCCCGGCAGGGACGTGCAGCACGAACGACCCCAGGCCGGACTTCAGGTCGACCGTGACCGGCGCGTCCGGCACCGGCAGCGTCAGGTCGACCGAGCGAGCACCCGCGGTGACCTCGACGCCCGCGACCTTGGCGCCCATCAGGTTCGCGGTGACCGTGTCGGTCTCCGCACCCAGCGCCACGGTCCACGCGACCTCGGGGGCCAATCGGACCTTCGACGCGTCGCCGGCCAGCGTCGCCACCGCCGGGTCGCCCTCGCTGAGCTGAGCGGCGGCGTCGGCGCCCGTGGCCTCGATCCCGACGAGCTCGTCCGCGCCCGCGTCGGCACGCAGCAGCACCGAGCCGACCGACCCCTCGAGGGTCAGCGCCGCGGTGTCCGCGGTCCCGCGGGCGATCGACGCGGACACCGGCCCACCGTCGTCGTTCGTGGCGTCGTCGGCGGCACCCTTGCCACCGAACACCGCGTACGCACCCACGCCGACGACGATCGCCAGGGCGATCCCGATCACCCAGCCGAGCACCTTGCCCCGGCCCGGCTGCGCGGGGGCCGCGGTGCCGCCCGAGCCGGTGGGGTCGAGCACGGCGTCGAACGCCGGGGACGAAGGAGCCGGGTCGACGGCGGTCGCGGTGCGGCGGCCGTCGGCCGTGGGACGCGACTCGGGAAGCTCAGCAGACATGCGCAGGACGCTAATCGCGCGCGCGAGGCCCGGCGAGAGGATCCCTCGTCCGGGCCGCTGTCCGAATCGTTTCACTCCCCACCCGCCGCGGGCGGACACCGCCAGAGCCCGCAGACGGCAGCAGGGCCCGGGAGCCGAAGCTCCCGGGCCCTGCCGAGCGATCAGCCCCGAAGGGCGAGGATCACTTGATGATCTTGACGACGCGACCCGAGCCGACGGTGCGGCCACCCTCGCGGATGGCGAAGCCGAGGCCCTCCTCCATCGCGATGGGCTGGATCAGCGTGACGGAGATCTCCGTGTTGTCGCCGGGCATGACCATCTCGGTGCCCTCGGGCAGCGTGATGACACCGGTGACGTCGGTCGTCCGGAAGTAGAACTGCGGACGGTAGTTCGTGTAGAAGGGGTTGTGACGCCCACCCTCGTCCTTGGCCAGGATGTAGACCTGGCCCTCGAACTCGGTGTGCGGCGTGATCGAACCCGGCTTCACGACGACCTGGCCACGCTCGACCTCCTCGCGGCGCGTGCCGCGCAGGAGCAGACCGACGTTCTCGCCGGCCTCGGCGTAGTCGAGCAGCTTGCGGAACATCTCGACACCGGTGACGGTGGTCTTGATCGCCTTCTCCTTGATGCCGACGATCTCCACCTCCTCGTTCACCTTGAGCTGACCGCGCTCGACGCGGCCCGTCACGACGGTGCCACGACCGGTGATCGTGAAGACGTCCTCGATCGGCATGAGGAACGGCTTGTCGATGTCACGCACCGGGTCCGGCACGTTCTCGTCGACGGCGTCCAGCAGGTCCTCGACCGACTTGACCCACTGCGGGTCGCCCTCGAGCGCCTTGAGGCCCGAGACGCGCACGACCGGCGCGTTGTCGCCGTCGAAGCCCTGCGACGACAGCAGCTCGCGGACCTCCATCTCGACGAGCTCGAGGATCTCCTCGTCGTCGACCATGTCGGACTTGTTGAGCGCCACGAGCAGGTACGGGACGCCGACCTGACGGGCGAGCAGGACGTGCTCACGCGTCTGGGCCATCGGGCCGTCGGTGGCCGCGACCACGAGGATGGCGCCGTCCATCTGCGCCGCACCCGTGATCATGTTCTTGATGTAGTCGGCGTGACCGGGGGCGTCGACGTGCGCGTAGTGACGCTTCTCGGTCTGGTACTCGACGTGCGCGATGTTGATCGTGATACCGCGCTGCTTCTCCTCAGGCGCCTTGTCGATCTCGTCGAACGGCGTGAAGGGGTTCAGGTCCGGGTACTTGTCGTGCAGCACCTTCGAGATCGCGGCGGTCAGCGTCGTCTTGCCGTGGTCGACGTGACCGATGGTCCCGATGTTGACGTGCGGCTTCGTCCGCTCGAACTTCGCCTTGCCCACTAGGTGTCCTCCTCAGGACTTGGTAGAGACTGCCCGGCTGCAGCTACCGGAAGGTACCTGCAGAGCGCGCGGCCCCACGGGTCGGTTTGTGTGATGGAACTACAGGTTTCGACCTGTGGGACTACTCGCCCCGGGTCTTCTTGATGATCTCGTCGGCCACGGCCCGAGGCACCTCGGCGTAGCTGTCGAACTGCATCGAGTACACCGCACGACCCTGGGTCTTCGACCGCAGGTCACCGACGTACCCGAACATCTCCGAGAGGGGCACCTGGGCGCGAATGACCTTCACACCCGTGGCGTCCTCCATGGACTGGATCATGCCGCGGCGCGAGTTCAGGTCGCCGATGACATCACCCATGTAGTCCTCAGGGGTGCGGACCTCGACGGCCATGATCGGCTCGAGCAGAGCCGGGTCGGCCTTGCGGACAGCTTCCTTGAGGATCATCGAACCGGCAATCTTGAACGCCATCTCCGAGGAGTCGACGTCGTGCGCCGCACCGTCGAGCAGGATCGCCTTGACGCCCACGAGCGGGAAGCCCGCGAGGACGCCGAGCTGCATCGCGCTCTGGATGCCCTGGTCGACGGACGGGATGTACTCGCGCGGGACGCGGCCACCGGTGACCTTGTTCTCGAACTCGTACAGCTCGCCCTCGGCCGGGTCCAGCGGCTCGAAGGTCATCTGCACCTTCGCGTACTGGCCGGAGCCACCGGTCTGCTTCTTGTGCGTGTAGTCGATCTTCTCGACCGCACGACGGATCGTCTCGCGGTACGCGACCTGCGGCTTGCCGACGTTCGCCTCGACCTTGAACTCGCGACGCATGCGGTCGACGAGGATGTCGAGGTGGAGCTCGCCCATGCCGCCGATGACGGTCTGGCCGGTCTCCTCGTCGAGCTTGACCCGGAACGTCGGGTCCTCCTCGGCGAGCTTCTGGATCGCGATGGAGAGCTTCTCCTGGTCGCCCTTGGTCTTCGGCTCGATCGCCACGTCGATGACGGGCTCCGGGAAGGTCATGGACTCGAGCACCACCGGCGAGCTCGGGTCGCACAGGGTGTCACCGGTGGTGACGTCCTTGAGCCCGATGAACGCGTAGATGTGGCCGGCCGTGGCCTCCTGGACCGGGTTCTCCTTGTTGGAGTGCATCTGGAAGAGCTTCCCGATGCGCTCCTTCTTGCCCTTGGTCGAGTTGAGCACCTGGGCGCCCTGCTCGACGGAGCCGGAGTAGACCCGGACGTACGTCAGCTTCCCGAAGAACGGGTGCGACGCCACCTTGAACGCGAGAGCCGAGAACGGCTCGGTCGCGTCGGGGTGACGCTCGACGACGATCTCCGCGTCCTTCGCGTCGTGGCCCTGCACGGCAGGGACGTCGAGCGGGGTCGGGAGGTAGTCGATGACGGCGTCGAGCATGGGCTGGACGCCCTTGTTCTTGAACGCCGAGCCGCACAGGACCGGGTAGGCCTCCGAGGCGACCGTGAGCTTGCGGATGCCGGCCTTGATCTCGGCGACCGTCAGCTCCTCGCCACCGAGGAACTTCTCGAGCAGCTCGTCGTCGGTCTCGGCGACGGCCTCGAGCAGCTCCGCGCGGTACTGCGCGGCCTTCTCGACGAGGTCGGCGGGGATCTCCTCGACCTCGTACTTCTCGCCCAGCGCGGTCTCGCCACGCCAGACGAGCGCACGCTGCTCGACCAGGTCCACGACGCCGATGAAGTCGCTCTCCGAGCCGATCGGCAGCTGGATGACCAGCGGCTTGGCCTTGAGGCGCTCGACGATGGTCTTCACGGTGAAGTAGAAGTCCGCGCCCAGCTTGTCCATCTTGTTGACGAAGCAGATGCGCGGGACGTCGTACTTGTCGGCCTGGCGCCAGACGGTCTCCGACTGGGGCTCCACGCCCTCCTTGCCGTCGAACACTGCGACGGCACCGTCGAGGACGCGCAGCGAGCGCTCCACCTCGACCGTGAAGTCCACGTGGCCAGGCGTGTCGATGATGTTGATCTGGTTGTTCTTCCAGTAGCAGGTCGTCGCGGCGGACGTGATCGTGATGCCGCGCTCCTGCTCCTGCTCCATCCAGTCCATCGTCGACGCACCGTCGTGCGTCTCACCGATCTTGTAGTTGACCCCGGTGTAGAACAGGATCCGCTCGGTGGTCGTCGTCTTGCCGGCATCGATGTGCGCCATGATGCCGATGTTGCGGACCTTCGTGAGGTCCGTCAGCACGTCAAGTGCCACGTTGGTCTGCCCCTTGTCGGTTGGCTCGGTGTGCGGCCGGCACACGCTGACGCGTGCCGGCCGCACCGGCTGGAATCACCAGCGGTAGTGCGCGAAGGCCCGGTTGGACTCGGCCATCTTGTGCATGTCCTCCCGGCGCTTCACAGCGGCACCGAGGCCGTTGGACGCGTCGAGGATCTCGTTCATGAGGCGCTCGGTCATCGTCTTCTCGCGACGAGCGCGCGAGTAGTCGGTGAGCCAGCGCAGCGCGAGCGTCGTGGAGCGCACGGGACGCACCTCGATCGGCACCTGGTACGTGGCACCACCGACACGACGCGACTTGACCTCGAGCGACGGACGCACGTTGTCGAGCGCGCGCTTGAGCACGACGACCGGGTCCTGCTGGGTCTTCTCGCGCACGCCCTCGAGCGCGCCGTAGACGATCGACTCCGCGACGGTCTTCTTGCCGTCGAGGAGGATCTTGTTGATGAGCTGCGTGACGACCGGCGACCCGTAGACGGGGTCGACGATCAGCGGCCGCTTCGGGGCGGGACCCTTACGAGGCATCGGTTCAGCCCTTCTTCGCGCCGTAGCGGCTGCGCGCCTGCTTGCGGTTCTTCACGCCCTGCGTGTCGAGAGCGCCGCGCACGATCTTGTAGCGGACACCCGGCAGGTCCTTCACACGACCGCCGCGGACGAGCACGATCGAGTGCTCCTGCAGGTTGTGGCCGACGCCGGGGATGTAGGCCGTGACCTCGACGCCCGACGACAGGCGCACACGGGCGACCTTGCGCAGAGCGGAGTTCGGCTTCTTGGGGGTCGTGGTGTACACGCGCGTGCACACGCCACGACGCTGCGGGCTGCCCTTGAGGGCAGGCGTCTTCGACTTGTTCGTCTTCGCCTGCCGGCCCTTGCGGACCAGCTGCTGGATCGTAGGCACTACGTCTCCGTCTGGTAGATGAGCTCTGGTCGACCGGTGCCCGTCACCCTGGACGGCCGGCAAGTGCGCGAGTCGCCGCCCGTCGCGCGGCTATCGCATGGTCGTGAGTCCCGAACCGACCCACGCGCTCGGGCGTGTCGCCCCGTTCTCCTCCGGCTCCGAGGCCCAGCGGGAGCCGGGCGGCGGGGACCGCACGAGAGGCGGGGGTTGGTGTCCCTGCGCACCTGCGGGGCGGGTCCGTACGAAGCGGACGACACCCGTGCGAGTGCACGCGCGAGGGCCCGACGGCGCGGGCACGGTGTCCAACGTTACCTTCCTCGCCCGGACACCGTCAAAGGACCGGCACTGTGACGCTGCCCGTGCTCGCGCTGCGCCGCAACCGGGGGTCCGCCCGCGCTGGTCAGCCGTGCGCGGAGCCGTCCGCGGTCACGAGTAGAACGCGGCTCTCTCCGGCCATGCTCCCTCGCGTCGGTGCAGCCGGAGCACCTTCACGAGCGCCCACTGCGCGGAGATCGGACGGTCCTGCGTGCCCTCGACGTACCACGCGTCCAGGTCCTCGAACGGGATGACCAGCACACCCTCGTCGGCCACCGGCGTCTCCCCGAAGGCGTACCGCACCTCCGTCGCCGACTCGGCGACCTTGCGCCCGAACGCCGTGCCCGCCATCGTCATCCCCTCCGGCTCGCGTCGAGGGCCGAGCGCCAGTCCGACACCTCGGTCGCCGCCCGGTGCGCCTGCGCGTACGAGGCACCGGGATGCGCGTCCATGTAGCGCGCCTCGGCGATCTCGTGGCGCAGGAGCATGCGGTCGAGCTCGGTCGCCGTGCCCGAGCGCAGCCGCTCGAAGGCCTCCGCCATGTCCGGGCTCGCGTCGAACCGCCCCGTGTACGGGTCATCGTAGTCAGTGCCCAGCAGGTGCTCGTCGCGCAGCACGTGGTCCATCGCGCGGTCGACGTCGACCTGCGAGAACTCGGGGTTGTGCCGCGCCATGTCCGCGGCGAGGTCCGGGTCCGCGCGCAGCGAGTCGTAGACCCGCTCCGACCACTCCTCCGCACGCCAGTCCTGGCGCGGACGCGGCCCGTGCTCGCCGCCGGTGTGCACGACCGGCCCGTCCGGCCGGGCGGGCGGCGCGTCCGCCGAGCGGCGCACGCTCGCGGCGAGGCGGGCGAGGGCCTCACGCATCGCCTCGACGAGGTTCTTCAGGGACTTCGCGGAGGTCACGACGTCGACGACCGACCGGCCGACCCGCGTCGCGAGCGATGACACGCGCGTCGAGACCTGGCCGACGATCCACGGGGTCGCCAGCCCGAGCGTGAACACGGCCTCGGCCGCCCACGAGATGATCGAGCCGACGAGCTGGGCGATCGTGTCGCGCACCAGGTCGTGCACCACCTGCACGACCGTCGCGCACGTCCGCAGCGCGGAGGCCACCGCCGACGACGACGCCGACGACGCGCGCATCTTCGCCGCCAGGTCGTCGGCGTACCTGGCGTACGCCACCACCGCCGCACCCTGCATCGCCTCGAGATCGGCACGCGCCATGTGGCTCAGGTCCTCGCCCGCGGTGCCCATCGCCGCGGCCACGTTGTCCCACGTCCCCGCGAACCCGGCGACCGCGCCCGCATCACCCGTGAGGTCGTCCAGCCAGCCCTTGAGCGGCTCGAGGTGATCCATCAGCCAGCCCAACCCGGCCGCGATCAGCGAGCCGAGCGGGTCGACCACGGTGGCAGCCACGTCGAGCGCCGCGCCGACGCCCGCCAGCCCCACCTCCAGCCACGACCCGCCCTGCAGCGCCTGCGCCAGGTCGTGGACCGACTCGACCACCCCTGTGCCGGAGACCGCGGTCGTCGTGTCCTGCCCCGGGACGACGAGCGAGTCGGTCATGCGCCGTCCAGCGCTCGCGTCAGGGCGCGCAGCGCGAGGGCCACCCGTTCGTCGCAGGCCTCGAAGGAGGCGGCCATGCCCGTCAGCCCCGTGGACGCCGCGGACACCGCGCCGTCCAGCTCCACGATCGCGTCCTGCGACGCGCGCGCGGCGCCCGACACGATGCTCGGCAGGAACGAGCACAGGACGCCGAACGCGCCGCCGTGCAGGTCGGCCGAGCCCACGGCCGAACGCGCCGCCCCGACGTCCGACCCGAGGCTGCGCACCCGCCCCGCGTGCCGGCGCAGCACTTCGGTGTCGAGCACGAGCTCGCTGCTCACGGGGTCGCCCCCCAGCGCTGGGCGACCTCGGCGCGCAGGTGCGCGCTCGCGCCGTCGTCGGCGCCGAACGCCTCCTCCATGGCCGCCACGGCCCGCGCGCCCGCCTCCGCGCCGGCCCGCCCGACGAGCTCGACGACGAGCCGCGACAGCTCGCGCCCGCCGCGGTCGAGCGCCTCGTCTGCGAGCTCGAGGTCGGTGAGCCGTCCCGAGACGTCGACCTCGACCAGCACGTCCCCTCGTGGCGAGGACGCACGGCCCCGGATGGCGTCGATCCGGTCCCGGACCTCGCCGGCCGCCACCGCGCGTCGTTGCGCGGCCGCGATGTCGTCGCGCACGCGCGCGAGGACCTCGTCGGGATCGGAGTAGACGGACATGTCGGGCAGCATAGCCACGGTCCGTGCCGGGTCGCGCGGGCGACCTCGAGCTCGTGCGTCAACGCCCGAGGGGGCCCACCGCGGTGCGGTGGACCCCCTCGGGTCGGATCAGGAGTACGACGTCAGCGCAGGTCGCCGAAGTCGATGTCCTCGAGCGGGATCGCCTCGCCGGAGCCGAAGCCCAGGGCCGGGAAGTCGATCTCGTCGTAGCCGAACGTCGGGTACAGCTCGGCCTTCGCCTCCTCCGTCGGCTCCACCGCGATGTCGCGGTAGCGGGGCAGACCGGTGCCGGCGGGGATGAGCTTGCCGAGGATGACGTTCTCCTTGAGGCCGAGCAGCGGGTCGCTGCGACCCGACATGGCGGCCTCGGTGAGCACGCGGGTGGTCTCCTGGAAGGAGGCCGCCGACAGCCACGAGTCGGTCGCGAGCGACGCCTTCGTGATGCCCATGAGCTCGGGACGACCCGAGGCCGGCTGACCGCCCTCGGCAACCGCCTGACGGTTGGCGTCCTCGAACCGGCCACGCTCGGCGAGCTCGCCGGGCAGCAGGTCGGTCGAGCCCGAGTCGAGCACCGTCACGCGACGCAGCATCTGCCGCACGATGACCTCGATGTGCTTGTCGTGGATGTCCACGCCCTGCGAGCGGTAGACCTCCTGCACCTCGTCGACCAGGTGCTCCTGCGTCTTGCGCGGGCCGAGGATGCGCAGGACCTTCTTCGGGTCCACGGCACCCTGGACCAGCTGGGTCCCGACGACGACGTGGTCGCCGTCGTTGACCAGCAGGCGGGAGCGCTTGGTGATCGGGTAGGCGATCTCCTCCGAGCCGTCGTCCGGGGTCAGGACGATGCGCCGCGAACGGTCACCCTCCTCGATCACCACGCGACCCGAGAACTCCGCGATCGGCGCCTCACCCTTGGGGGTGCGGGCCTCGAAGAGCTCCTGGACACGCGGCAGACCCTGCGTGATGTCCTCCGCGGAGGCGACACCACCGGTGTGGAAGGTACGCATCGTCAGCTGCGTGCCGGGCTCGCCGATCGACTGGGCCGCGATGATGCCGACGGCCTCACCGATGTCGACGAGCTTGCCGGTGGCCAGCGAGCGGCCGTAGCACTTGGCGCACGTGCCGACGCGCGACTCGCAGGTGAGCACCGAGCGCACCTTGAGCGTGTCGACACCCGACTCGAGCAGACGGTCGAGCAGCACGTCGCCGACGTCGTCACCGGCGTGACCGATGACCTCGCCGTCGACCTCGATGTCCGTCGCGAGCGTGCGCGAGTAGACGCTGGTCTCGACCTTGTCGTGACGACGCAGCGCGCCGTCGCCACCCGGGACGCCGATCGGCATCGTCAGGCCGCGCTCGGTGCCGCAGTCGTCCTCGCGGACGATGACGTCCTGCGAGACGTCCACCAGACGACGCGTGAGGTAACCCGAGTCGGCGGTCCGCAGAGCGGTGTCCGCCAGACCCTTGCGGGCACCGTGCGTGGCGATGAAGTACTCGAGGACGGACAGGCCCTCGCGGTAGTTGGACTTGATCGGACGAGGGATGATCTCGCCCTTCGGGTTCGCCACGAGACCGCGCATACCGGCGATCTGACGGACCTGCATCCAGTTACCACGCGCGCCCGAGCCGACCATCCGGTACACCGTGTTGCGCGCAGGGAAGTTCTCCTGCATCGCCTTGGCGACCTTGTCGGTGGCCTGCGTCCAGATCTCGATGAGCTCCTGACGACGCTCGTCGTCGGTGATGAGGCCCTTCTCGTACTGGCCCTGCACCTTGGCGGCGCGCGCCTCGTGCTCCTCGAGGATCGCGGCCTTCGCCGCCGGCGTCGCGACGTCGGAGATGGCGATGGTCACGCCCGAGCGCGTGGCCCAGCGGAAACCGGCCTCCTTGAGCGCGTCGAGGGACGCCGCGACGGCGACCTTCGGGTAGCGCTCGGCGAGGTCGTTGACGATGACCGACAGGCGCTTCTTGTCGACGACGCCGTTCTCGTACGGGTAGTCGACCGGCAGCAGCTCGTTGAAGAGCGCACGGCCGAGCGTCGTCTCGAACAGCAGCGTCTGGCCCGGCTCCCAGCCCTCGGGCGCCGCGTCCTCGCCGAGCACCAGGTCGTCGAAGCGGATCTTGACGACCGCGTTCAGGTCGAGCGAACCCTGGTCGAACGCCATGATCGCCTCGGAGACCGAGCTGAACGCCCGGCCGGCGCCCGTGGCCTCCGGCTTGTCCGACGTCAGGTGGAACAGGCCGATGATCATGTCCTGCGAGGGCATGGTCACCGGACGGCCGTCCGACGGCTTGAGGATGTTGTTGCTCGAGAGCATGAGGATGCGGGCCTCGGCCTGCGCCTCGGCGCTCAGGGGCAGGTGGACGGCCATCTGGTCACCGTCGAAGTCCGCGTTGAACGCGGCGCAGACGAGCGGGTGCAGGTGGATCGCCTTGCCCTCGACGAGCTGCGGCTCGAACGCCTGGATGCCCAGACGGTGCAGCGTGGGTGCACGGTTCAGCAGCACCGGGTGCTCGGTGATGACCTCCTCGAGCACGTCCCACACGACCGGGCGCGCGCGCTCGACCATGCGCTTGGCGGACTTGATGTTCTGCGCGTGGTTGAGGTCCACCAGACGCTTCATGACGAACGGCTTGAACAGCTCGAGCGCCATCTGCTTGGGCAGGCCGCACTGGTGCAGCTTGAGCTGCGGGCCGACGACGATGACCGAACGGCCCGAGTAGTCGACGCGCTTGCCGAGCAGGTTCTGGCGGAACCGGCCCTGCTTGCCCTTGAGCATGTCGGAGATCGACTTCAGCGGACGGTTGCCGGGGCCCGTGACGGGGCGGCCACGACGGCCGTTGTCGAACAGCGAGTCCACGGCCTCCTGGAGCATCCGCTTCTCGTTGTTGACGATGATCTCCGGCGCGCCCAGGTCCAGGAGCCGCTTGAGGCGGTTGTTCCGGTTGATGACGCGGCGGTACAGGTCGTTCAGGTCGGAGGTCGCGAAGCGGCCACCGTCGAGCTGGACCATCGGGCGCAGGTCCGGCGGGATGACCGGGACGGCGTCGAGGACCATGCCCGTGGGCGAGTTGGTCGTGGTGAGGAACGCGTTGACGACCTTCAGACGCTTGAGGGCACGCGTCTTGCGCTGGCCCTTGCCCGTCTTGATGATCTCGCGCAGGTTGTCCGACTCGGCCTCCAGGTCGAAGGCCTCGAGGCGCTTCTGGATCGCCGCGGCGCCCATCGAGCCCTCGAAGTAGTTGCCGTAGCGGTCCTGCAGCTGGCGGTAGAGCAGCTCGTCGCCCTCGAGGTCGGCGACCTTGAGGTTCTTGAACCGGTCCCACACCTGGTCGAGACGGTCGACCTCCGCGTCGGCACGCTTGCGGATCTGCGCCATCTCGCGCTCGGCCGAGTCGCGGACCTTGCGGCGCGCGTCGGCCTTGGCACCCTCGGCCTCGAGCTCGGCCAGGTCGGCCTCGAGCTTCGCGGCGCGGTTGTTGATGTCGTTGTCGCGGCGGTCGGTGATCTCCTTGCGCTCCAGGTCGATCTCGTTCTGGAGGTTCGGGAGGTCTTCCTGACGACCGTCGACGTCGACCCACGTGATCATGTAGGCCGCGAAGTAGATGACCTTCTCGAGGTCCTTCGGCGCGAGGTCGAGCAGGTAGCCCAGACGCGACGGCACACCCTTGAAGAACCAGATGTGCGTGACGGGGGCGGCCAGCTCGATGTGGCCCATGCGCTCACGGCGCACCTTGGAACGGGTCACCTCGACGCCGCAGCGCTCGCAGATGATGCCCTTGAAGCGCACGCGCTTGTACTTGCCGCAGTTGCACTCCCAGTCCCGGGTGGGACCGAAGATCTTCTCGCAGAACAGGCCATCCTTCTCCGGCTTCAGGGTCCGGTAGTTGATGGTCTCGGGCTTCTTGACCTCGCCGTGCGACCAGGCACGGATGTCGTCGGCCGTGGCCAGGCCGATACGCAGCTCGTCGAAGACGTTGACGTCGAGCAAGGGTGGTCCTACTTCCTTCGCTTGCCGGCCCGCGTGCTCGCGGGTGTCCGGCGGACGGAAATGTTGCTAAAGGGGTGCGGGCCCCCGGTCCGGCATCCCTGCTGGGCAGCCGGACCGGGGCTCGACGTCAGATCTCTTCGACGCTGCTGGCGTTGGGGCGACGCGACAGGTCGATGCCGAGCTCCTCCGCTGCGCGGTAGACCTCGTCGTCGTTCTCCTTCATGTCGATCGAGACGCCGTCGGACGACAGCACCTCGACGTTCAGGCAGAGCGACTGCATCTCCTTGAGCAGGACCTTGAACGACTCCGGGATGCCCGAGTCGGGGATGTTCTCGCCCTTGACGATGGCCTCGTACACCTTCACGCGGCCCGGGACGTCGTCCGACTTGATGGTCAGGAGCTCCTGCAGCGTGTAGGCCGCGCCGTACGCCTCGAGGGCCCAGACCTCCATCTCGCCGAAGCGCTGGCCGCCGAACTGCGCCTTACCACCCAGCGGCTGCTGCGTGATCATCGAGTACGGGCCGGTCGAACGCGCGTGGATCTTGTCGTCCACCAGGTGGTGCAGCTTCAGGATGTACATGTAGCCGACCGACACCGCGTCCGGGAACGGCTCGCCGGAGCGGCCGTCGAACAGACGCGCCTTGCCGTCCGAGCCGACCATGCGCTCGCCGTCACGGTTCGGCAGCGTCGAGCCGAGCAGCCCCGTCAGGGTCTGCTCCGGGACACCGTCGAACACGGGCGTCGCGACCGGGTTGCCCGGCTGCGACGAGGCGGCGATCGCCGGGACACCGTCACGCCACGCCACGTCGCCCTCGGCGAGCTGGATGTCCCAGCCCTGCTTGGCGACCCAGCCCAGGTGCGTCTCGAGGACCTGGCCGACGTTCATACGGCCGGGCACACCGAGCGGGTTGAGGACGACGTCCACGGCGGTCCCGTCGGCGAGGAACGGCATGTCCTCGACCGGCAGGATCTTCGAGATGACGCCCTTGTTGCCGTGACGGCCGGCGAGCTTGTCGCCGTCCGTGATCTTGCGGCGCTGCGCGATGTACACGCGGACCAGCTCGTTGACGCCCGCGGGCAGCTCGTCGCCGTCCTCGCGCGAGAACGTGCGCACCTCGATGACCGTGCCGGACTCGCCGTGCGGGACCTTGAGCGAGGTGTCGCGCACCTCGCGCGCCTTCTCGCCGAAGATCGCACGCAGCAGGCGCTCCTCCGGGGTCAGCTCGGTCTCGCCCTTGGGCGTGACCTTCCCGACGAGCACGTCGCCGGCCGCGACCTCGGCACCGATGCGGATGATGCCGCGCTCGTCGAGGTCCGCGAGGACCTCCTCGGAGACGTTCGGGATGTCCCGCGTGATCTCCTCGGGGCCGAGCTTGGTGTCACGGGCGTCGACCTCGTGCTCCTCGATGTGGATCGAGGACAGCACGTCGTCCTGCACGAGGCGCTGCGACAGGATGATCGCGTCCTCGTAGTTGTGACCCTCCCACGACATGAACGCGACCAGCAGGTTGCGGCCGAGCGCGAGCTCGCCCTCGTCCGTGGCCGGGCCGTCGGCGAGGACCGAGCCCACCTCGACGCGCTGACCGGCGTCGACCAGCACGCGCTGGTTGTAGGACGTGCCCTGGTTCGAGCGGCGGAACTTCGCGACGCGGTACGTCGAGGAGGTCGCGTCGTCGTTCGCCACCGTGATGAGGTCGGCCGAGACCTCCGTGACGACACCGGGCTTCGTCGCGACGATCACGTCGCCGGCGTCGACGGCCGCACGACGCTCCATGCCGGTGCCGACCAGCGGGGCCTCGGAGCGGACCAGCGGCACGGCCTGGCGCTGCATGTTGGCGCCCATGAGCGCGCGGTTCGCGTCGTCGTGCTCGAGGAACGGGATCAGGGCCGTCGCGACCGACACCATCTGGCGCGGCGAGACGTCCATGTAGTCGATGAGCTCGCCGGGGATGTAGTCGATCTCCCCGCCCTTGGTGCGGACCAGGACGCGGTCCTCCTCGAACTCGCCGTTCTCCTTGAGGGGCGCGTTCGCCTGGGCGATGACGTGACGGTCCTCGTCGTCGGCCGTGAGGTAGTGCACCTCGTCCGTGACGCGACCCTTCACGACCCGGCGGTACGGCGTCTCGACGAAGCCGAACGGGTTGATCCGACCGAACGACGCGAGCGAGCCGATCAGACCGATGTTCGGACCCTCAGGGGTCTCGATCGGGCACATGCGGCCGTAGTGCGACGGGTGGACGTCACGGACCTCCATGCCGGCGCGGTCACGGGACAGACCACCCGGGCCGAGGGCCGACAGACGCCGCTTGTGCGTCAGCCCCGCGAGCGGGTTGTTCTGGTCCATGAACTGCGAGAGCTGCGAGGTGCCGAAGAACTCCTTGATCGACGCCACGACCGGGCGGATGTTGATCAAGGTCTGCGGCGTGATGGCCTCGACGTCCTGCGTCGTCATGCGCTCGCGCACGACGCGCTCCATCCGGGACAGGCCCGTGCGGACCTGGTTCTGGATGAGCTCGCCGACCGCGCGGATGCGGCGGTTGCCGAAGTGGTCGATGTCGTCCGTCTCGACGCGGATCTCGATCGACTCACCGTTGCGCGTGCCCGGCAGCGAGGTCTGGTCGATGTGCAGCGCGGCGAGGTACTTGATCGTCGCGACGACGTCCTCGCGCGAGAGCACCGAGTCCGACAGCGGCGCGTCCTGGCCGAGCTTCTTGTTGACCTTGTAGCGGCCGACCTTCGCGAGGTCGTAGCGCTTCGGGTTGAAGTAGAAGTTCTCGATGAGCGCGCGACCGGCCTCGACCGTGGGCGGCTCGCCCGGGCGGATCTTGCGGTACAGGTCCAGCAGCGCCTCGTCCTGCGTCTGGACGTGGTCCTTCTCGAGCGTGTCGATGACCGCCGGGTACGCCGCGAACTCCTCGCGGATCTCGCCCTCGGTCATGCCGAGCGCCTTGAGCAGCACCGTGGCGTTCTGCTTGCGCTTGCGGTCGACGCGCACGCCGACGTTGTCGCGCTTGTCGATCTCGAACTCGAGCCACGCGCCACGGCTCGGGATGACCTTGGCCGTCAGGACGTCCTTGTCGGACGTCTTGTCGGCGGTGCGCTCGAAGTACACGCCGGGCGAACGGACGAGCTGCGAGACGACCACGCGCTCGGTGCCGTTGATGATGAACGTGCCGCGCTCGGTCATGAGCGGGAAGTCGCCCATGAAGACCGTCTGGCTCTTGATCTCACCGGTCGTGTAGTTGACGAACTCGGCCGTCACGAACAGCGGGGCGGCGAAGGTGAAGTCCTTCTCCTTGCACTCCTCGGCCGTGTACTTCGCCGGCTCGAAGCGGTGCTCGCGGAAGGAGAGCGACATGGTGCCGCCGAAGTCCTCGATCGGGGAGATCTCCTCGAAGATCTCCTCGAGGCCGGCGGTCTGCGGGACGTCGTTGCGACCGTCCTCGAGAGCCGCGGCCACGCGCGCCTGCCACCGCTCGTTGCCCAGCAGCCAGTCCATGCTCTCGGTCTGCAGGCCGAGCAGGTCAGGGACCTCGAGCGGCTCGTGGATCTTGGCGAAGGAGATGCGGCGGGATGCGGTGCGGTTCGCGATGGCGTCGGCGGACGGTGCAGAAGGGGTGCGCGAGGCAGCCAAGAGGGGTCCTTCCCTGCGGTCGAGAGGCACGCTGCGCCGCCTGGCAAGGCGCGACCCCCAGCCTCGACGGCGGATCTCGACGCGCACATACGTCAAGATCCGGCTCGGGATATCTGAGATCGCGGGCACAGGCCAGCGCAAAGCGCTAGCATACTCGGCCCCCTGACGGAAGTCCACCCGGTCGGCGAGCGCCGCACCCCCGTGGTGCACCTCGACGGTGCACCCACCCGGTGCTCGCTCCAGCCGGACCGACGGATCCGCGTCCGCGCCCGGCCCTTCGGCCAGGCGGGCGACCTCGTTGTCGCCGCGGCCATGGTGGCACAGACCACACCCCGACGGGAAGTTGCCGGCCGCCGCACGCACGACGAAGGCCCGCCGCCCCGGACGGGGTGGCGGGCCTTCGTGCGTGAGCGTCTCCGCGACGGGGACGAGCCCCGCGCGGAGTCAGATCACTTGAGCTCGACCGAAGCGCCGGCGCCCTCGAGCTGCGCCTTCGCCTTCTCAGCCGTCTCCTTGTTGACGCCCTCGAGCACCGGCTTCGGCGCCTCGTCGACGAGGTCCTTGGCCTCCTTGAGGCCGAGCGACGTGAGCGCGCGCACCTCCTTGATGACCTGGATCTTCTTGTCACCGGCGGCGGTCAGGACGACGTCGAACGAGTCCTTCTCCTCCTCGGCGGCGGCGTCGGCACCAGCACCACCGGCGGCCGGCGCGGCGGCGACGGCGACGGGGGCAGCAGCGGTGACCTCGAAGACCTCCTCGAAGGCCTTCACGAACTCGGACAGCTCGATCAGGGTCAGACCCTTGAACTGCTCGATGAGCTCCTCAGTGGTGAGCTTCGCCATGAGAGGCGTTCCTTTCTTCGGTGCTCCGGGACGCGCACGCGTCCGAAGCGGGATGTGGGGTGATGCGCGGTGCGAGATCAGGCGTGAGCCGGATCAGGCAGCCGCACCTTCCGACTCCTGCTTCTGACGCAGGGCATCGATGACGCGAGCGGCCTGGGCGGTGTTCGCGGTGAAGACGTAGGCAGCCTGGTAGAGCTTGGCCTTCATCGCACCGGCCGCCTTGGCCAGCAGGACCTCACGGGTCTCGAGGTCCGCGAGCTTGGTGACCTCTGCAGCGGTCAGGGCGCGGCCGTCGAGGACGCCCCCCTTGATGACCAGTGCAGGGTTCGCCTTGGCGAAGTCACGCAGACCCTTGGCGGCCTCGACCGGGTCGCCGGTGACGAAGGCGATCGCCGACGGGCCCGCGAGCTCGTCGTCGAGGCCCGTCAGGCCGGCTTCCTTGGCCGCGATCGCGGTCAGCGTGTTCTTCACCACGGCGTAGGTTGCGTTGCCGCCGAGCGCGCGACGCAGCGTCTTGAGCTGCGCCACGGTGAGCCCGCGGTACTCGGTCAGCACGGCCGCGTTGGACTCGCGGAACTTGTCCGCGATCTCCGCGACGGCGGCTGCCTTGTCCGGCCTCGCCATGGCAATCCTTCCGATGGTGGTGCCGGTCCCCGTCCCCCAGAACGACGAAGAGCCCCGCGCAGGCGCGGGGCTCGACAGACCGGCGCGGACGAACCGCACCATCGTGTAGAACTCTCACCTGCGCTGGCCTCCGCGAGCTGCGGGACTTCGGTTGGTCCGACGAGCGGACCGACGACCGGCGGTCTTGGGCACGACGAGACTACGTCACGCCCGACGAGCGACCAAATCGCGCTGGTCAGACGGGGGCACCCAGGCACACGAGCGGCACCAGGTCGCCCTGCGAGCGCTCGTGCTCGTCGCACGCCGCCGCGACCGCCTCCGCGACCGGGACCCCGGCCGCGAGCCTCTCGTGCACGCTCGTCATGACGCGCATCGCGGTCTCGTCCGGCAGCGGCGCGATCGCCGCGACCACGCACCCCACGCCCGTGCGCAGCAGCACGCTCGCGAGCCCGAGCGCCTCTCCCCCGTGCCGGATCGTCGCGCGGCCCACCTCGCACGACGACAGGAGCACGAGGTCGGGCACCTCGCCGCCGGCGTCGAGCTCGTGGGCGAACAGCGGGCCGTCCGCGAGCCGCAGCGACGAGAACAGCGGGTTGTCGGGCTCGTGCCGGCCGTGGGCGGCGAGGTGGACGATCCCGGGCGACGAGAGCGCCTCGGCCACGGTCGCGACCGAGGCGTCGTCGTCGACGAGGGCGCGCGCCCCCGGCCACAGGTCGGCGACGCGCCTCGCCTCGTCGGCGGCGTGCACCAGCCCCGGGCCCGCGGCGGCGGTCACCGGCGCGCCCGGCAGCCCGGCACCCGAGTACCGCATCCAGTGGTGCACGGACGGCGCGACGACGGTCGGGGTCCCGCGCCGCGACGGCAGCATCGACCACGGCAGCACGCCCAGCCACCCGCCCGCGACGACGACGAGCTCGTCGGCGTCGTCGAGCACCGGGGCCAGCGTGCCGTCGAGCCGGTCCAGCCCGGCGCGCAGCGACCGGTTCGCGACCGCCCGCAGCTCCGCGGGCACCAGGGGGTTCGCGACGACCTCGAGGTCCGCGTGCACGCGCCGCACCAGCTCGGCCGCGTCGGCCGCCTCGCCGAGCTCCGTGAGGCGCGCGCCGCTCTTGTCCATGCGCACGGCCAGGAGGCGACCCTGGTGGTCGATCACGTCCAGGAGAGTGGTGCGGGGCTGGTTGTCGAGCACGGCGCGCACCTCGTGCGCCCGGCCCTCGCGCTCGTCGCGCGCGCTTCCCGGCTCGTGCCACGAGCGCGCGAGGATCTCGTGCTTGAGGCGCTGCGCCTCGGCGAACAGCCGGATCCGCTCGGGGTCCGCCGCGGGACGCCCCGTGACCGGTCGGCTGCCCTCGACGAGCCTGCGCAGCTGCGCGAGCAGCTCAGCGGCGTCCGGGTCCGTCGGCGGGTTGACGCGCGGCGCGCCTCCCATCACCGCGCGCACGCGCTCGACGCACTCCAGCACCGGTTCCGGTCGCCCCGTGGCGAGCGCGAGGCGCATGTCGAGCACCGACAGCGCCGTGCCGTGCACCGCGCCCGCCGTCCGCAGGTCGAGCGACCCGAACCGGCTGCGGTGCAGCGCCAGGTCGCGCTGGCCCGCCCGCACGTGGTGGGACGCGCGCTGGGGCTGCCCCGCCGCGGCCGCCAGGAGCGCGCGCAGCCGGCGCCCGTGCAGCCGGAGCGTCAGAGGCTCGTCCGTGCTGACCGCACCGAGCCCGTCGAGCACACGTGCCGGGTCCGGACCCGCGCCGCGCGCGAGGTCTGCCTCGATCCGCAGGTACGTGGCCGCGCGCTGCCACGTCGGGCGTCCCGTCGTCCGGCACAGCTCCTCGACCTCCGCGGCCCGACGAGCGACCCCCGCCCACCCCGAGCGCGACGCCCTGCCCTCGGGCTGCTGCGCGAAGACCGCGGCGTCCGCCTGCAGTGCCAGGAGCGCCGAGCGGACCACCCACGCCTCGTCGCCACGACGCTGGAAGCGCCGACGCGCACTCGTCGCCCAGTGCCGAGCCGCGACCGGGTCGCCCCGCAGGAGCGCGCACTCCGCGCGGCCCAGCTCGCACTCGGCCACCTCGCGCGGCAGCCTCTCGTCGGCGAACATCTGCGCCGCCTGCGCGAGGATCTCGTCCGCCACGCCGACGAGCCCCGCCTCGAGCAGCACCTCGCTGCGGTCCCGCAACGCGGTGGGCCGAACGGGCCCGGGCAGGCTGCGCGCCGCGGCCTCCATCGACGCGAGGGCCTCCGGCAGGCGCCCCTCGTGGAAGTGCAGGTAGCCGAGGTTGTGCTCGGCCTTGAACACCAGCAGGGAGAACCCGGCCGCCTGCGCACGCCGAGCGCACTCCTCGTAGTCCGCCCGGGCCGCCACGACGTCGCGCCGCTCGCTGTGCAGGGTGCCGCGGTTCAGCAGGGCCCGGCAGCCGTCGACCGGGTCCGCGACCTCGATCTGCTCGACCGCGGCGTCGAGCGCCACCAGGGCCTCCTCCTGCCGGCCCGCACGCAGCGCGAGCAGGCCGCGGACGCCCGCCGCCGCCGGCACGATCCCCGGCCAGGCGTGCGCGGCACCCGCCGCGACGAGACCGTCGAGCTGGGCGAGCGCCGCCTGCGGCCCGCCGCGCGTCTCGAACTCGCACTTCGCGAGCTCCATGAGCGCGCGCGCTCGCACCCGCACGCGCAGCGGGTCGGTCAGCTCGCCGCCCTCAGGCGCACCCGTGCGGTCCAGCTGGGCGAGCGCCGCCACCAGCCGGCGCCTGGCCATGCCGGGGTGCCCCTCGGCGTTGTCCGCCTCCGCGAGCGCGACGTCGACCGCGACGCGCTCCAGGGCGGCGCGGTGGGGATCGTCACCCGGCAACGGCCCGGCGTCGACCGGTCCGGTGCTCTCGGTCATGGTCTCGGCTAGAGCTCGATCTGTGGTGTCACGACAGGCATCGTCGGGTCCGACGCCCGGCGCAGCACGAGCCGCGCGGGACCACGCTCGAGCTCCACGAAGGCGAACCTGCCGTCCTCGTCGGACGTCGTGGTCTCGACATGACCCGCGTGGTGCAGCTCGACGACGAGCTCACCCGCCGGCGCCGCCCACCCGTCGACCCGCACGCGGTCGTTCTCGTGGTGCACCGAGATCATCACCGTGAGCACGTCGGTCGTGAACGTGATGGTCCCCGCCTCGATGCTCGTCTCGTCGGCGCGCACCGCGAGTGCGGGCTCACCGACGAGGTGCAGCTCGGCGAGCTCCGCGTTGAGCAGCTCCATCGTCAGCGCGAGGCCGATGCTGTCGATGAGCCCCTCGGGCACGGGGTCGGCCGCGTCGACCAGGGTCGCGAGGCGGCCCAGGATCTCGAGGTCCAGGTCGTCGACGCCCGCGGCTGCGACGAGCGCGAGGGTCGCGTCGTCAGTCATGACATGCTCCAGGAAGGGTCGGAGGAGAGGGAGACGCGCAGCTTCGCGAGGCACCGTCCGCGGGTGGGACCGATGCTGCCGACCGGCATGCCCAGGGCTTGCGAGACCACGGTGTAGTCCGGTCGGTCGACCATCGCGACGAGCCCGAGGAGCCGGCGGCACCGCTCGGGCAGGGCCCGCACGTGGTCCCACAGGACACGGTCACGCTCGTCGCGCAGCGCGCGTGCGTCGGGGAGCTCGTCGGCAGGAGCGGTCAGCCAGGTCGTGGCGGCCTCGTCGGAGTCGGTCCGCGCGGCCTCCTCGCGCGAGCGCCGCACTGCCCGCCACGCGGCCCGCTTCGCGGTCACCAGGGTCCACTGCAACGTCGCCCGCGGGTCCCGGATCGTGTCGATCTCGCGCACCAGCGCGAGCCAGACGTTCTGCACGATGTCCTGCGCCTGCTCGGTCCCGGCGCCCTGCGCTCGCACCGTGTGCCAGAGCAAGGGCGTCATGACCTGCACGAGGGCCGCCATCGGTGCACGGTCACCCTCCCGGTACGCCACCACAGCACGGGCCGCCTGGTCGGCGAGCCCCTCCCCCTGGCCGCGGAGCGCGGTGTCCACCGGCTCCACCAGGTCGTCACTCATCATCAGACCCCTCACTCGACCGGTCGTCGGACGACCGCCTTCTGACACTAGGACGGCCAGGACAAACCCGACAAGGCATCTGCGGCACGCACCTCACGGGTCGACGACGAGGAGCACGCGGCGAGGCGCCAGATACGCCGCCCGTCCGCGCGCGCCAGGTTCACCCGAACGAAGGACACCCGAGTCGGCGACGGCGCAGCGCGCGCGCCCCGAAGGTACTGAACGCGACGCTCTCGTCGCAGCAGTCGTCGCCGGATGTATCTGGGCCGCCGCCGCCTGCTCCTGACCTGCGGCTCGGCCCAGCCGAGAGACGCCCGGCCCACCGCCCGTACCCACGAGGAGTGTCAGCCCCATGTCCGAGCAGGACCCCCGCTCCGACTCCGGCCCCGCGCCCGAGTCCTCCCCTGACACCGCAGCCTCCGGCGCCGCGACGCCCGGCACAGCACAGGCCGGTGCCGACGCGCGCGCCCGGATCCGCCCGACGAAGCGCGGCATCGAGGACGTGCTCCTGGCCCGCGCGGGCGTCGTCGGCGTCGACATCGCCGAGAAGTGGTCGCACGGCCGCCCGACCGGCCAGCAGGCGATCGTCGTGCACGTCGAGCGCAAGCGTCCGCTCGACGAGCTGACCGACGCCGACCGCATCCCCGAGACGATCGACGGCGTGCCGACCGACGTCGTCGCAGGCCGCGTCTCGCCGTTGAGCCTCGCCACGGCGGTCGGCACCGCGGTCCAGCCCGGTCGGCTCCGGCCCCTGGTCGGCGGGCTCAGCATCGGCCCCTCGGACGCCGTCACCATCCCCGTGGACGGCCAGGCCCAGCTCCGCAGCGTCAACGGCACGCTCGGCGTCGTCGTGCGCGAGCGGCACACGGGGCGCGCCTTCGCCCTCACCAACTGGCACGTCGCCGCCGGTGACGGCCGCGAGGACGTCGGCAGCCGCTGGATCCAGCCCGCACTCGCCGACGGCGGCAAGCCCGGCTCCGACCGGTTCGGCGCGCTCGTGCGCGGCGCGGTGACGGATCGGATCGACGCCGCCGTGGTCGCGCTCGCGCCCGGCGCTCCGTGGCTGCCCGGGATCCTGGGGATCGGGCCTGTCACCGGGACGCAGCGCGCGGTCGTCGGGTCCACCGTCCGCAAGTCCGGCCGCACGACCGGCGTCACCGTCGGCACCGTCGCGTCGACCGACTACACGACCGCCGTGGACTTCGGCCCCGGGGTCGGGCTGCGGACGCTGCGCGACCAGATCCGGGTCGAGCCCGTCGAGGGCCACGAGCGCTTCTCGGCAGGCGGGGACTCCGGGTCGGTCGTGGTCGACGCTACCGGCGCCGTCGTCGGCCTGCTGTGGGCCGGCGAGGACGACGGGAGCTTCTCCGTCGCCAACCCGATCGACGTCGTGCTCGACACGCTCGGGGTCGCGGTCGTCGCGGCGACGCCCACCTGGCGGGACGGGCTGCGCAACGCGGCCCGTGCTGACGGGCACGAGCCGGGCGCGACGAACGGGCGGCCGACGGGGCTCGGCGCCGGGTCCGCTCAGTCGGCTGGTCGGGGTGCGCAGGGGGCATCCCGACCGGCCGGCGCAGCGGCCCAGCCGTTCACCGAGCCCTTCACGGAACCGTTCACCGAGGCACTCGGCGCCAACCCGTTCACGGAGCCCTTCACGGAGCCGTTCACGGAGCCGTTCACCGAACCCTTCACGGAGCCGTTCACGGAGGCGCTGGGCGCCAACCCGTTCACCGAACCGTTCACCGAGCCGTTCACC
>NZ_BJLQ01000005.1 GCF_006538725.1 Cellulomonas gelida | reverse complement strand
CCCCCCCCAGCCGATCGGCTGACCGGCTCGGCCGGCCGACGCAGGGCCGGCGTGCGCAGGGCTGACGGCCGCAGGGCTGACGCGTGCAGCAGACCGGGCCGGACCGCGACCGCGGGCCGATCGCGGTCGCCGGTGCCATGATCGGGTCATGCTGCAGCTCGTCGGGGAGTGGCACGTGAGCGTGCGGACGCCCACGACCGCCGCGGACGCGTCCACGCCAGAGCCCGCTGCCGAGACCGAGCGGACCGCCTCGCTGACGTTCGACGGCGACGGGCAGGTCTTCGGCACGGGCGGTGTGAACCGGCTGCGGGGGACCTGGTCGGTCGACGGCGACGAGCTGAGGTTCGGGCCGATGGCCTCGACGCTCATGGCCGGACCGCCCGCCGCGATGCGGCAGGAGGCCGAGCTCCTGCGCCTGCTTGCCGAGCCGCTCGAGCTGCGCGCGGCCGACGGCGCCGCGCTGAGCGCCGCGGACCCGCTGCTCGAGCGGACGGAGGAGGACTCGCCCGCGGCGGTGGTCGAGCTCGTCGCACCGGCGGGGGACGGGTTGGTCCTCACCCGCGCGGACGCCCCGGCGCCGACCGCCTGACGACGGCGGCCGACGCCCCTGCCCGTCAGGGGTAGAGGCCGCGGATCTGGTGCGCCTCCGCGACGCGTCGCACCCCGATCGCGAGCGCGGCGTCGCGCAGCGAGAGCGACTGGTCGCGCGCGGTCTCAGACACGCTCGCGTACGCGGCGTGCATCCGCTGCGCGAGCCGATCAGCGATCTCCTCGGCGGTCCACCAGTACGCCTGGTTGGCCTGCACCCACTCGAAGTACGAGACCACGACGCCGCCCGCGTTCGCGAGGATGTCCGGGACGACGACGATGCCGCGGTCGGCGAGCACGCGGTCGCCCTCGGGCGTCGTGGGCCCGTTGGCTCCCTCGACGACCCACCGCGCCTTGACGCTCGACGCGGTGTCGGCGTCGAGCACGCCCTCGACGGCGGCCGGGATCAGCAGGTCCACGTCGAGGCCGAAGATCTCGTCGTTCGACACCGCGGAGCCGCCCTCGAACGTGCTGACCGGTGCGCCGGTCGCGACGTGCGCGAGCAGCGCCGCGACGTCGAGCCCGTCGTCGTTGCGCGTCCCGCCGTCGACGTCGGTCACCGCGACGACTCGCGTGCCCGCCTCGTGCAGCCAGTGCGCCGCGTGCGAACCGACCTTGCCGAAGCCCTGGACGGCGGCGCGGACCTCGGACAGGTCGACACCGTCGTCGGCGAGCGCGGCGGCCGCAGCGTGCACCACGCCGCGTCCGGTCGCGGTGGCGCGCCCGAGCGAGCCGCCGACGGGCAGCGGCTTGCCGGTGGTGACGCCCGGGATCGTGTAGCCCTGGTTGACCGAGTAGGTGTCCATGACCCAGGCCATCGTCTGCTCGTCGGTGCCGATGTCGGGTGCCATGATGTCCCGCTCGGGGCCGATGATCGGCATGATCTCCGAGGTGTAGCGACGCGTCACCCGTTCGAGCTCGGCGCTCGAGTACTCCCGGGGGTCGATCGCGACCCCGCCCTTCGCACCGCCGTACGGCACGTCGACCACGGCGCACTTCCAGGTCATCCACATCGCGAGTGCGCGGACCTCGTCGATGTCGACCCCCGCGGCGTAGCGCAGACCGCCCTTGCCGGGGCCGCGCGAGATGTTGTGCTGCACGCGGTAGCCGCGGTGCAGCACGATCTCGCCCGAGTCCCGCCGCAGAGGCACGGCGACGTGCATCTCACGACGAGGCGTGGCGAGGATCTCGTGCAGGCCGGGGGAGTAGCCGAGGATCTCGACGGCGGAGGAGAGCTGGGCGAGGGCTGTGGTCAACGGCGACGTCACGCGGGCCACTCTGCCACCGTCACGCCGGGTGGCGCAGATGCACGGCACCGTGGGCGCGTCGCGCACGACCCCCTGCGTCGTGCGTGACGGGGCGCCCTGAGCGGCCCGGGTGGGCGGCTCACGGCCGGGCGTGCGGGCCGCGACGGTCAGGCCGAGGCGCGTACGACGAGCTCGGGGGCGAAGATCAGCGGCTCGCGGGGAAGCTGCTCGCCGTGCAGCTGTGCGAGCAGGCGGTTGCCCGCCGCGCGGGCCATGGACACGACAGGCTGGACGATCGTCGTGAGCGGAGGCGTCGTCGACGTGGCGACGCCGATGTTGTCGTAACCGACCACGGCGATGTCGCCCGGGACTTCCTTGCCGAGCTCCGCGAATGCGGCCAGCGCACCGGCGGCCATGAGGTCCGACGCGATGAAGACGCCGTCGACATCGGGGTACCGCTCCACGAGCTCGTGGGCGAGCCGGGCGCCCGAGGCCAGCGTGAAGTCGCCGTGCAGGACCGCGTCGTCGGACATGCCGGCCCTCCGCACCGCGGAGCGCCAGCCCGTGAGCCGGTCGACGCCTGCGGACATGTCCTGCGGGCCGGCGATGGTCGCGATGCGCGTGACGCCGCGCTCGATCAGGTGGCGTGCGGCCATCTCGCCACCCGCGACGTTGTCGGTGTCGACGAAGTGCACCTCGCGCGGGTCGACGGACAGCGGGCGCCCGACGAAGACGTTCGGGACGCGCGACGACAGCAGCACGCGGTCGAGGTCGTCGGTGCGGTGGTGCGAGACGACGATCGCGCCGTCGACGTGCCCGTTGCGCAGGTAGCGCACCGTGCGCTCGGACTCGCCAGGGCGGGCGATCACGAGCACGACCTGGATGTCGGAGTCGGCGAGCGCCGTGCTGAGACCGTTGAGGGTCCCCGCGAAGAACGGGTCCGACAGGACGCGCTCGTCCGGCTCGGGCACGACGAGTGCGATCGAGTCGGTGCGCTTCGTCACGAGTGAGCGAGCGGCACGGTTGGGGGTGTACCCGAGCTCGGCGACTGCGGCTTCGACTGCGGCCAGCGCGTCCGGGGAGACCCGGAGCCCGCCGTTGATCGCGCGCGAGGCCGTCGACCGGGACACGCCCGCGCGCTCGGCGACCTGCTCGAGTGTCGGCGCAGACGGACGGTCGCCATCGAGGGCGAGGGGTGAGTTCTCGACCACCATCGGTCAGTTCCCTTTCGTGTGCCAGACAGTCGTCCGGGGCCAGGCGCGAGATCGGCGCTCGGGGGCCCCGGGGTCGGGCCGGCAACGCTGCCGGCCCGACCGTCGGCGATCAGCCCTTGACTGCTCCGGCCATGATGCCCGCCACCAGCTGGCGACCGGCGAACGCGAACAGGATGAGCAGCGGCAGGGTCATCAGGAAGACGCCCGCCATGATCAGCGAGTAGTCCACGAAGTAGTTCTGCTGCAGCAGGCGGATCGCCAGTGGCAGCGTCGGGTTCTGGTTGTTGAGCACGATCGACGGCCAGAAGAAGTTGACCCACTGGGCGACGAACGTGAACAGCGCGAGCATCGCGGCTGCCGGCCGGGCGGCGGGCATGGCGATCGACCAGAACGTGCGGAACATCGACGCACCGTCGACGCGGGCTGCCTCGATGAGCTCGTACGGAAGAGCCTCCTCGAGGTACTGCGTCATCCAGAACACACCGAAGGCGCCCACGAGCGACGGCACGATGACCGCCTGCAGGTGCCCGATCCAGTTCAGCTTCGTCATGATGATGTACAGCGGCACCACGCCGAGCTGCGTCGGGATCGCCATCGTCGCGATGACGAAGATCAGCAAGCCCTTACGGCCGGGGAAGCGCAGCTTGGCGAACGCGAACCCGGCGAGCGTCGACAGGAGCACCGTGGACGCCGAGACGACGACCGCGATGATCAGCGAGTTGCCGACGGCCTGCCAGAAGCTGAACGCCTGAGCGTTGATCACGTTCTTGAAGTTCGTGAACAGGCTCGCGTCCGGGAAGAGCTGCGGGAGCGGCTTCTGCGCGATCGACACCGTGTCGGACGAGCCGATCACCAGCGTGTAGTAGATCGGCAGCACGCCGATCACGACGACGAGCGCGAGAAGGATGTAGTTGAACACCCGAGGGCGGCGGTCGTAGCCGCCGACCTTGCGTCCTGACTTGCGGGCGGCGGCGCGCGCAGCACCGCGACCGGCGACCTGCTCGATGGCGGGGATGGAGTTCATCAGGAGTTCCTCTGCGCTTCGTATCGCTTCTGCGCGGCCTTGATCTTCTTCTTCGACGGCGAGGCGTCTCCGGTGGCGATCTTCTTGGTCACGAAGAAGTTGGCCATGCCGATCGCGAGGATCAGCAGGAACAGCAGCCAGGCGATCGCTGCCGCGCGGCCCAGGTTGTACTGGCCGCTCCAGCCCGTGTTGTACAGGTACAGGGTCGTCGTCAGCCACTGACGCGACGCACCACCTGCGCCGGCGGGGTCGAACACGCGCGGCTCGTCGAAGATCTGCAGGCCACCGATGGTCGAGGTGATGACGACGAAGATGACGGTCGCGCGGATCTGCGGGATGGTCACGGAGAAGAACTGACGCGCACGCCCGGCACCGTCGATGATCGCGGCCTCGTACAGCTCGCGCGGGACGGCCTGCATCGCGGCGAGGAAGATCAGCGCGTTGTAGCCCGTCCATCTGAAGTTCACCATGGTGGCGATCGCGATGTGGCTCGAGAGCGGATCGACGTGCCACTGGACCGGGTCGATCCCGATCACGCCCAGCCAGCTGTTGATGAGGCCGGACTGGTCGGCGAACAGCCGGCCGAAGATGAGGCCGACGGCGACGGGGGCGACGACGTACGGCAGCAGCACGCCCATGCGCCAGAAGGTCTTGGCGCGCAGGTTCTGGTCCAGCAGGGCGGCGATGAGGATCGCGGCGATCACCTGGGGGACGGACGAGATCACGAAGATCGAGAGCGTGTTGCGCAGGGACAGCCAGAAGTCCTTCTGCTTGAACACGTCGGCGAAGTTGTCGAAGCCGACGAAGTCACCCTGGCCCTGGAGCAGGTGCCACTTGTGCACGGAGACGTAGCCCGTGTACAGGATCGGGAACAGACCCGTGATGAAGAACAGGATGAAGAACGGGGAGATGTACAGGTAGGGCGAGACCTTGACGTCCCAGCGGCTGAGCGTCTGGGAGAAGCCCACGCGGCGCGGCTGCCGCGGAGCCGGCGCGAGATCGCTCTCGGGCTCGACGGGTGACTGGACGGACATGACCACCTCATGACGGCGTGAGTGGACGCGGCGCCCGGTAAGTGCCGTGCTCCCACGAGGGGAGGGCACCTACCGGGCGCCGCTCGGATCCGGGGCCGACCAGCGTCAGTCGGCCTCTCGGCTGGTCGGGGTCAGGCGCCGGAGCGCCCGACCCCGACCGGGGTCACAGACCCAGCGCGTTGTACGCGTCGAGCGCGCCCTGCCATGCGGCAGCCTGGTCCGCCGACTTGTCGACGTCGACCTTCGTGATCGCGTCAGCGACGGTCGTGTGGATCGAGAAGTAGTTCGGGCCCTTGAACGGGGTGACCTTGATCGCCTGGTAGCGGTTGCCGAAGATCGTGCCGACGGGGGCGTTGTTGAAGAAGTCGTTCGTCGCCGCCGTCAGGGCCGGGTCGGTGAGCGCCTCGGTCTGGCTCGGGAACGTGCCAGCGTTGAGGAACGCCTTGATCTGCGTGGCGGGCGAGGTGAGCCACGCCGCGAGCTCCTTGGCAGCCTCGGCGTTCTTGCCGGCCGCGGGGACCGTCAGGTACGAGCCGCCCCAGTTGCCGCCGCCGCCGGGGAAGACGTCAGCGACGTTCCAACCGGTGATGCCGCCGGCGCGCTCCTCGATCGGGCCCGTCATCCAGGCCGGGCAGAGCATGGTCGCGAAGCCGTTGTTCTGGAACGCGGCGTCCCAGTCACCGGACCACTGGCCGAGGTGGGCCGAGAGCGCCTGGACGTCGGCACCCGTGACCGTCTCGAACAGGCCCTTGACGGCCGAGTTGTCCGCGAGCGGGATCGGCGTGCCGTCGGTGTTCTCGTACGCGGCCTCGAGCTGGTTGACCATGCCCTGGTAGATGGCGTTGGCCGAGTCGAACCACGCGCTGTCCGACTTGTCGGTGAACTGCTTGCCGACCTCGAAGTACTTGTCCCAGGTGGCGCCGTCGCCACCGAGCAGCTCCTTGACCGCCTCAGGCGTGCTCTCGAGGCCGGCAGCCTCGAAGAGGTCCTGGCGGTAGCAGATCGCCTCGGGGCCGACGTCGGTGCCGTAGCCGATGAGCGCGCCGCTGGCCGTCGTGGCCGGCTTCGTCTTGAACTCGGGCCAGCGACCCTCGACGTCCGCCGAGTTGAGGTCGAGGAACTTGTCACCCGACTGCACGAGCTCGGGCAGCCAGTCGATCTCGATGGCCTCGACGTCCGCGAGACCCGCGCCACCGGCGGCGAGCTTCGTCGTGAGGTTGGTACGCGCGTCCTCGGACTTGGCAGCGATCGTCTGCTTCACCGTGACGTTGGGGTGGTCCTTCGAGTACTCGGCGAGCAGCTCGTCCGTGTAGCCGAAGTTGTTGAACGTCGCGACGGTGAGCGTGATGGGCGTCGTGTCGTCGCCCTTCTTGGTCTCGCCGCTCGTCGGGGTGCCGCTGCCGCCGTTGTCGTCGGAGCAAGCGGTCGCCAGGAGGGCGATGCTCGCGACCCCGGCCGTGACGGCCAGGAACTTTCGAGTGGTCTTGCGCACTGTGACTCCCTTGTCAGTCGGACGGCAGCCATGCCGTACCTCACCTGTCGCCTCGGGGCCCGGACATGCACCCGGAACCACGTCGGCGTGGGTCTGAGAGACCCCGCTTGGAAGCGCTCCCCTCCGCAGTCTGCGGGAGCGTTCCCACGCGCTGGGTCACACTGTCGTCGGGCGGCCGCGGGGTGTCAAGGAGGTCGGTGTCCGAGTTGGGCGTGGTAGCGATCCCACACGAGTATCACCGCAGGTCAGGGGTTACTTCCACAGTTCCCACGTTACCGAATCGTTACGGCGCGGAACCGCTTCCGTGACCATCGCCCGACGACGCCCGTGACTCTCCCGGGTGACCGGGAGTGGTCCATCGTGTCGAGCGGGCTGATGGCGCGGCCCGCGTCCAGTCACGCGAGCCGGCGCTGCGCGACCTGTGCCTCCGCCGCGAGCGCCGCGCGGATCGCCCCGGCCGTCGCCTCCTCGACCGCCGCGCCGAACAGCGGGACGCCGGCGCGCAGCTCGCCCTCGTACCGGATCGCGGTCGCGGCGGGTCCGTGGGCGACGAGCGTGACCCGCCCGGCGAGGCGTACGGGCGCGCCGGACACCTCGACGACGACCGTCCCCACGCGGGCGTCCTCGTCGTCCGGTGCTTCCCACGCCTCGACCTGACGCACCTCGATGCGGTCGCCGACGAACGCCCGTACCTGCGGGGGGATCTGCTCGGTGGGCAGCAGGCGCCGGGAGGTGACGGTGAAGGCACCCGGCGCCGCGTGGGGCGCAGCGCCGTGGGGTGCCGCTTCGTCGGGTGCCGTGTCGTCGGGTGCCATGTCGTCGTGCGTGACGTCGACCTGCTCGCACGTCGCGCCGCTGGCGACGACCTTCTCGCGGACGTAGTCCGGGTCGGCGAGCAGGCGCGCGGCCGTGCGCGGGTCGGTCGGCAGGACGAGCATCTCGGACAGGTGCACGGGCGGCCCCCTCGGGTTCCTCGCCGCGGTTCGCGGCGCGGTCGAGCCTAGTAGGGCCACATAGGCTGGGCGGGTGTCCACCCTGAGCGTGCTCGTCGAGCGTCACGGCCCCCTGCCCCCGGCGGACCTCGAGTGGCTGCACCTGCTCGTCGGCGACTGGCAGGTCGTGTCCGACCTCGCGTTCGCCGACCTGGTCCTGTGGCTGCCGACCACCGACGGCGACTTCGTCGCGATCGCGCAGTGCCGCCCGTCGACGGGCGCGACCGTCCACTACGACGACGTCGTCGGGTCCCGCGCACCCGAGGGGCAGCGACCCCAGCTCCAGCGCTCGCTCGACGAGTCGCGCCAGCTGCGCTCGCGCGAGCCCCGGTGGTTCGGGTCGTACGCGGTGCGTGAGGAGGCGATCCCGGTCGTGCGCGACGGGCGACCGATCGCCGTGATCGCCCGGCAGACCAACCTCGGCGGGGCTCGCACGCCCAGCCGGCTCGAGCTGAACTACGTCGAGGCGGCCGACGACGTCTTCGGCATGATCGCGACCGGCGACTTCCCGGCGCCCGACGCGCCCACGGGCCCTCGTCGCGGCGCGCCGCGCGTGGGCGACGGGCTCGTGCGCCTCAACTCCGAGGGGGAGGTGATGTACGCGAGCCCCAACGCGCTGTCGTGCTTCCACCGCCTCGGCGCGCTCGGCGACCTCGTCGGGCGCTCGCTCGTCGAGGTCACGGCCGACCTCATCCCGGAGCAGCGCGCGACGGTCGACGAGTCGATGCCGCTGGTCCTCATGGGCCGCGCGCCGTGGCGCACGGACGTCGAGGTGGGCGGGGTGGCGCTGTCGCTGCGCGCGGTGCCCTTGACCGAGCAGGGCTCGCGCATCGGCGCGGTGCTGCTGTGCCGCGACGTCTCCGAGCTGCGTCGCCGTGAGCGCGAGCTCATCACCAAGGACGCGACGATCCGCGAGATCCACCACCGCGTGAAGAACAACCTGCAGACCGTGGCCGCACTCCTGCGCCTGCAGTCGCGCCGGATGACCTCGCCCGAGGCGCGCGACGCGCTCACCGAGGCGATGCGCCGCGTCGCGACGATCGCCCTCGTGCACGACTCGTTGTCCCAGACGATCGACGAGAGCGTGCCGTTCGACGACCTGGTCGGGCGCAGCCTGCGGCTGGCGGCCGACGCGGCGTCGGCGGGGGCGCACGTGCGCACCACGGTCTCGGGGACGTTCGGCTCGGTGCGTGCCGAGGACGCGACCGCGCTCGCCCTGGTGCTCACCGAGCTCGTGACCAACGCGGTCGAGCACGGCTTCGCGGGACGGGAGTCCGGTGAGGTCCAGGTGATCGTCGAGCGCGACGGCGACGACCTGAGCGTGACGGTGGCCGACAACGGCTCGGGCGTGCCGGAGGGCCGCGGGGCGGGCACGGGGCTGGGCACGCAGATCGTCCAGACGCTCGTCACCAACGAGCTGCGGGGGAGCATCGACTGGCGGCTGCGGCCCGAGGGTGGCACCGCGGTCGTCGTCGAGGTCCAGCTGCGCACGTCGCGCGACGCCGCCCAGGTCGGCTGATGCCCGGACCGGTCTGGCGCCTCGGCCGCGACGAGCGGCTGCGGGAACGACGAAGGGCCGGCCTCGTGGCCGGCCCTTCGTCGAGAGTGCTGTGCGTCAGTCGGTCAGCTCGCGCGGCGCTGGCGCGCGGTGCGGCGCTTGAGGGCGCGGCGCTCGTCCTCCGACAGCCCGCCCCAGACGCCCGCGTCCTGACCCGTCTCGATGGCCCACTTGAGGCACGTGTCGACGACGTCGCAACGACGGCACACGGCCTTGGCCTCCTCGATCTGGAGGAGCGCAGGGCCCGTGTTGCCGATCGGGAAGAACAGCTCGGGGTCCTCGTCGAGACATGCTGCGCGGTGGCGCCAATCCATGCGAACTCTCCTTGGGCGCACGACGACCACGGCACCCTGGTGAGGGCGCGCGCGACGTCGCGGACGTTTCGTTGGGGGGGCTGGGCTGAAGACCTGCTGCATCAAGAGTCACACCCGTTTCCCCATCGCACAAGGGGTTACGAGATGGTTTCGACTCCGTTACGGATGAGGCGTTGATCACACTCGTTCGAGCGTGATCCGCACGTCGTGGATCGATTCGGGCGCTTGTCATGACCGAATTGAGCGGCTCGATGTCATTGGCACCCCTGCCAACGTGGTATGGGTCACGCTGCACCGTCTCGACTGCCGCCGCGGCCGGTCGACGCTGCCCCGCGGGCGGCCGGCCGGGGTGGGCGCCGTAGGCTCGGCCCGTGAGCGCTTCCTCCCCGTCCTCGCCCGCCGCCGGGCGCCCCGCCGCGCTCGTCGTGGTGTGCCTCCTGACGCTCCTGGAGGCTGCGACCGCGGCCGGCCTGGCCGTGGCCTGGGCCGTGGACCTGGTGCGCGGGGTGTCCGTGCGGCCCGCGGCGAGCGTCTTCCTCATCGTGTTCGGGCTCGCGATCGCGTTCGTCCTCGCGGCCGGCGCGCGCGGGCTGTGGCGCGGGCGTCGCTGGGCGCGCTCGCCCGTGATGACCTGGCAGATCATGCTCGTCGTGCTGTCGATCGGGTGGCTCGGTGTCGAGTCGAGCGTGTGGGCGTGGGGCGTGCTCCTGGCGGCCGTCGTCGTGGGCGTCGGCCTGCTGCTGCCCGCGGTCGTCGCGGTGACGACCGGGGCCGCGTCGCGGGCAGACGCCAGCGGCGCCTCGGGTACCCCCTCCGGTACTCCGAAGCGCCGCTGAACGTCTGGCCGCGGCGGCCGGTCAGTCCACCGCGAGCGCCGCGACGGGCGACGTCCGCACGGCCGACCTGGCCGGCAGGACCGAGGCGAGGAGCCCCGCACCGAGCGCGACCGCGATGATCACGCCCACGTCGCCCCACGGCACCGCGAGCCGCGAGTCACCCATCGCACCGAACGCGATCGCCGAGCCGGCCCAGCCGTAGAGCACCCCGAGGATCACGCCCAGCACGGCACCGACACCCGCGATGAGCATGCCCTCGGTCGCGAGGGTCAGCCGCAGGCGCCGCTTGGTCAGGCCGATGGCGCGCAGCGTCGCCGACTCGCGTCGACGCTCGATGACCGACAGCGACAGCGTGTTCGCCACACCGACCAGCGCGATCACGACCGCGACCGCGAGCAGGCCGACGACGATCGCCAGCAGCGTGTCGATGAGCTGCTCGTACTGCGCGCGCAGCGAGATGGGCGACTCGATCACGACGGACTCGTCGGCCAGCGAGTTGCGCACCGCCTCGACCACGGCGACCGCGTCCGCGTCGGATGCGATCCGCGCCCACACGGTGGTCGTCGGCACCTCGCCGACGATCGTGTCGAACGTCGCGGGGGTCAGGTACGCGTAGCCGGGGCGGCCGGTGTCGACCATGACCGGCTCGAGGGTCGAGGGCGTGCCGCCGTCCACCGGCTGTCCCGTGAACTCGTCGATGTGCGTGACCGGCGCGTCAGGTTCGGTCACGTCAGTCGCCACGACGATCCGGTCGTCGCGCGCCGCGGCGGCGATCCGGTCGTCCCGGAGCACGGCCTCGACCTCCGGCGTCAGGGCCCGCGCGGTGAGCCACGCGTCGCCCATGGACACCTCGGCGGTGGGCACGTCGACGGCGCTCTCGATGCCCGGGACCGCCGCGACCGTGCGCGCCACGTCGGCGGGCAGGGGCTCGACGCCGCCGGACGCGCTCGTGACCTCGACGTCGACGTTGTAGTGGGCGTCGAGCTCCGCCGCGAGCGACGCGCGTGCGCTGGCGGCACCCGTGGACATGAGCGCGACGAGCGTCACGCCGATGAGCAGCGCGGTGCTGGTCGCGGCGGTCCGCCGCGGGTTGCGGACCGTGTTCGCGGCCGCCAGTCGCGCCGCCGGACCCGCCTTGCCGAGCAGGCGGCCGACGAGCGCGACCATCAACGGGACCCAGAACACCGCCCCGACGAGGACGCCGACGAACGACACGGCGCCGCCGAGGATGCCGAGGCCGAGCCAGACGATCGCCTCGTCGGGCTTGCCGACCGACCCGAGGAGCGCCATCGCGAGCACGCCGGCCCCGCCGACGGCGAGCGTGAGTGCGAACCCGAGCCGGAGCTTGCCGGCTCGCGAGGCGACGTCGGGCGCGTCGATCGGCCGCAGCGCGGCGACCGGGCTGACCTGCGTGGCGGCGCGAGCCGGCACCAGGGCGGCGAGGACCGTCACCAGGACGCCCACGAGCACCGGCACGAGCAGCACCGAGGGCGTCAGCGTGACGTAGGCGGGCAGGGGCATGTCGTCCTGCATGCGACGCAGCACGGACAGCGCCCCCTGCGCGACGCCCGTGCCGAGCAGCACACCGAGCGCCGAGGCGCCGAGCCCGAGGATCGCGGCTTCGAGCAGCACCGACCGGCGCAGCTGGCCGCGCAGCGCACCGACGCACCGCAGGAGCGCGAGCGTGCGGGCCCGCTGGGCCACGATGACCTGGAACGTGTTCGAGATGACGAGCGCGGCCACGATCAGCGCGACCGCCGCGAACCCGAGGATCGCCGCGACGACGAAGTTGTTGCCGTCGCCCGTCTCCTCGATCTGCGCCTCGGCGGCCTCGTCACGCGTCTTCACGGTGACCGGCACGGCGGACTCGCGGTCGGCCGTCGCCTTCTCCAGCATCGCCGCGACGGCGGCGTGCACCGCGGCCGTGTTCTTCGGGGCGCTGATCAGCGCGCCCTCCGACCCGACCGTCTCCGGGTCGAGGTTGGTCCACTCGAGCATCGAGTCGCGGGTCGCGAGCGTCGCACCGCCGAAGCCGGTCCAGGCGCCGCCCGGGTCGGAGGTGAGGCCCGTGACGTTCGCGTCGGTGGTGTGGTACTCGGGCTCGGCGTTCTCGGGCCACGTGGTCCACGCGACCTCGACGGTCCCGCCCACCTCGACGTCCAGCCGCTTCGCGACGGAGGCCGGCAGGGCGATCTCGTCGGACGCCTCCGGCGCGCGGCCCTCGGTGACCGTCAGGGACGACAGCGAGGGGTCGGAGGCGACCGGCAGCACGAGCTGCCACGAGCGCGCGGCGCCCTTGCTGATCTCGGTGCCGCTGACCAGCACCGGGTCGACCGCGGCGACGCCGGGCACGTCGCGGATCTCGTCGATGAGCCCGGTGACGTCGCCGTCGACCACGAGGTCGGCCTTGGCGAACGACGCGGTCACCGAGTCGTAGCTCGTGCGCTTGATCACGCCGCCGGTGAGCAGCGTCGCCGCGACGAAGGCGGTGCCGATCGCGATCGCGATCGCGGCTGCCGTGAGCCGGCCCAGGCTGCGGCGCATCTGGGCGAGAGTGAGGCGGAGCATCAGGCGTTCACCCCGTCGGCGATGGGCGCCTCGAGCGTGCGCAGGGCCTCGAGGCCGGCGAGCACCGACTCGGGCGTGGGCTCGGCGATGTCCCCGGCGATCCGGCCGTCCGCGAGCAGCACGACGCGGTCGGCGTAGGCGGCGGCGGTCGGGTCGTGCGTGACCATGATGACCGTGCGGCCGAGCTCGCGGACCGAGCGGCGCAGGAACGAGAGCACCTCGGCGCCCGAGCGCGAGTCGAGGTTGCCCGTGGGCTCGTCGGCGAACACGACGTCGGGGCGGGTGACGAGCGCGCGTGCGATCGCGACGCGCTGCTGCTGGCCGCCCGACAGCTCGCTGGGCCGGTGCGTCAGGCGCCCCGTCAGCCCGAGCGTCACGGTGAGCAGGTCGAGCCACTCGCGGTCGACCCGCGTGCCGGCGAGCTCGAGCGGCAGCGTGATGTTCTGCTCCGCGGTGAACATCGGCAGCAGGTTGAACGACTGGAAGACGAACCCGATCCGGTCGCGACGCAGGTGCGTGAGCGCGTCGTCGTCGAGGGCGGTCAGCTCGGTCTCACCGAGGCGCACGGACCCGGACGTCGCGAGGTCGAGCCCCGCGAGCAGGTGCATGAGGGTGGACTTGCCGGACCCGGAGGGGCCCATGATCGCGGTGAAGGCCCCCGCGGCGAAGTCGACGTCGACACCGTCGAGCGCGCGGACCGCAGCGGCCCCCGACCCATAGGTCTTGGTCAGGCCGCGCGCCGACGAGGCGGGGACCGCTCCGGGCGTGCCGGGGGGAACGGCTGCGGGCGTGGAAGAAGACACGGTGCTCCTCGGGTGGGACGGGATCGGTACGTGACCAGGCTAGGAAGAGCGCCGACGCCGCCTCGTCGGCCCGCGGTCTCGTCGTTCCGGCCGCCCGTCATCCCGTGGCATGACGGGCGCTCAGCCCGGGGACCGGTCAGCTGCCCGGTCGGACGAGACCCGCCTCGTACGCGGTGACGACGGCCTGGACCCGGTCGCGCGCGGAGAGCTTGGCCAGGATCCGGCCGACGTGCGCCTTGACGGTCGCCTCGGCGACGAACAGGTCGCGGCCGATCTCGGTGTTCGACCGGCCGCGGGCCATGAGGAGCAGCACCTCGCGCTCGCGCTCGGTGAGCTCGGCGACCATCGCCTGCGCGGGGTTGGGCGTGCCGTCCTCGGACTCGGGCTCGGGCAGCGCCGTGACGAGGTGCTCGATGAGCCGGCGGGTCGACGAGGGCGCGATGACCGCGTCGCCGTGGTGGACCGTGCGGATCGCCGCGAGCATCTCCTCGGGCGGGGCGTCCTTGAGCAGGAAGCCGCTCGCGCCCGCCCGGATGGCCGCGAGCACGTACTCGTCGAGGTCGAACGTCGTCAGCACGATCACGCGCGGGGCGGGGTGCTCGGGCGTGCCGCGCGCGATGATCTGCGCGGTCGCCTCGAGGCCGTCCATGGTCGGCATGCGCACGTCCATCAGGACCACGTCGACGCGGCCGAGCGCGGCCAGCGCGGCCGGCTCGAGCGCGCGCACGGCCTGGGCGCCGTCGCCTGCCTCGAGCACGACCTCGAGGTCGGGCTGGGAGTCGATCACCATGCGGAAGCCCGCGCGCACCAGCTGCTGGTCGTCGACGAGGGCGACCCGGACGACGTGGTCCGCGGTGCTCGACGGGGCGGCGCCGCTCGGCTGCTCGGTCATCGGCTGTGCTCCTGAGTGCTCGGGTCGGGCGTGGAGGTGGTCGTGGGCGCTGCGCCGGCCGCGGTCCCGCCGGCAGGCGTGCTCGCGCCGGCGGGTCCGGTCTCGTCGTCGGGCGCCGTCTCGTCGTCGGGTGCGGCGGGCGTCATCGGTGGGGGCGCGCCGGCCGCACGGCTCGGACCGTAGCCGGAGCGGGTCGGGAACGGCAGCCGGGCGCGCACACGGAACCCGCCGCCCTTGCGCGGCCCGGCGGTGACCTCGCCGCCGAACATCGCGGCCCGCTCGTGCATGCCGCGCAGACCCTGGCCGAGTCCGTCGGAGCCGGCCGACGCGCCGCGTCCGTCGTCGGCGACGTCCAGCTCGATCGCGTCGCGCAGCCACTGCACGACGACGGTCACGCGCGGTGCCGGTCCGGCGTGCTTGAGCACGTTGGTGAGCGACTCCTGCGTGATGCGGTAGACCGCCAGGCCGACGCCGGGCGGCAGCGGGTGGGGCTCGCCCAGGCGCACGAGCGACACGTGCGCGCCGCTGAGCCGGACCTGCTCGACCAGGCGGTTGATGTCGGCCTCGCCCGGCTGGGGCGTGGTCTGGGCCGGTGCGGGCTCGGGCAGCACGCCGGGGCCGTCCGCGGTGGCGCGCAGCCGCCCGTCCTCGGTGCGCAGCACGCCCAGGAGGCGGCGCATGTCGGTCAGGGCCGCACGGCCCGTCTCGGCGATCGTCTCCAGCGCGCGGGTCGCGGCCGGTGGGTCGACCTGGGCGGCGTAGCGTCCGCCGTCCGCCTGGGCGATCACGACGGACAGCGAGTGCGCGACGATGTCGTGCATCTCGCGTGCGATGCGCGCGCGCTCGGCCGACGTGGCGATCTGCGCCTGCTGGTCCCGCTCCTTCTCGAGCCGCTCCGCGCGGTCGACGAGCGCCTCGAGCGTCTCGCGCCGCGAGCGCCGCACGAGGCCGAAGGCCCACACGGTCAGCGAGCTCGAGGCGACGAGCATGCAGATCACGACGACCGCGGACGCGTAGTAGTCGGCCACGAGCTGCAGCGGCAGCACCACGCTCGCGAAGAGCGCCCCGCCGATCGCGACGCGGTGCGCCCAGCGCGGGCCGTGCACCGTGACCGAGTACAGCGCGACGAGCACCGCGAGGTCGGCGGGCAGCACCCCGGGCACCGTGACGAGCTGGACCAGCGCGACGACGTACACGGCGGCGGCCGAGGCCGTGGGCCGGACCCGGCGCCACGCGAGCGGGCCGATGAGCAGCGCGGCCCACAGCAGGAGCGCGGGCTCGCCCAGGGTTGTCCCGGACCCGACCATGGTGAGCGGACCGAGCACGAAGAACAGCAGGAAGGCGCCGGTCGCGTCCACGACGAACCGGTGCGAGTCCTCCCAGCGCACGAGGCGGTCCCAGACGCTCATGCCGCGAGCCTAGGGCGGCGCGGCGGGCGCGTCGTGCGCCCCAGGTCGGACCACGGGCGCCCCGCGCGTGCGACCGTGGGCGCGGACCGGGCACGCCAGCCGGAGCAACCTCACACCCGCGGTGCGGCGCGAGTCCTGGCTGCGGATACCAGCGCGTGACCTAGCATGGGCGAATGACCCAGGTGCTTCTGGCGGAAGACGATCCCGCTATTGCCGAGCCTTTGGCGCGGGCGCTCGGACGTGAAGGCTATGACGTGAGCGTGCAAGGTACCGGTCAAGGGGCGATCGACGGGGCGGCCGCGGCCGATCTCGTCGTGCTCGACCTGGGCCTGCCGGACATGGACGGGCTCGACGTCGCCCGCGCCATCCGGAACCTCGGCCTGACCACGCCGGTGCTGGTGCTGACCGCCCGCGCGGACGAGGTCGACCTGGTCGTCGGGCTCGACGCGGGCGCCGACGACTACGTCACCAAGCCGTTCCGGCTCGCCGAGCTGCTGGCCCGGGTCCGCGCGCTGCTGCGCCGCACCGCGGTCGAGGCGGGCGACGAGGACGAGCTGCACGCGCAGAACGTGCGTGTCGACGTCGCGGCGCACCGCGCGTTCCAGGGTGACCGCGAGCTGCACCTGACGGCCAAGGAGTTCGACCTGCTGCGGGTGCTCGTCGCCTCGGCCGGCAACGTCGTCGCACGCGAGACCCTCATGCGTGAGGTGTGGGACTCGGACCCGACGGGCTCGACCAAGACGCTCGACATGCACGTGTCGTGGCTGCGGCGCAAGCTCGGCGACGACGCGAACGCCCCGCGCTACATCTCGACCGTGCGCGGCATGGGCTTCCGGTTCGAGACCGGCCCCGTGCCCGCGGGGCTGTAGGGGTCGGCGGCGCGTGCGTCGTCGCGTTCTCCAGGCGACCATCGCGGCGGTGACCGTCGCGGTGGTCCTGCTCGGCTTCCCGCTCGCGTTCCTCGGTGCTCAGCTGGTGCGCGAGAACGAGCTGCAGCGGCTCGAGACCCGGGCGCAGTCCGCCGCGCGTGCGGTCGACTTCCGCCTCGGCCTCGGGATCGAGCTGAACGACCAGATGTTCGAGCCGTTCGCCGACGGCTCCGACGGTGAGGTGCCCGCGTCCGTCGTCGTGCACGCGCCCGACGGCACGGTCTACCAGGCCGGGCAGCGGGTCGACGGGCGCAGCCAGTCGGTCGAGGCAGTCTCCGACCAGGGCGCGATGGTCGTGCTGTACGTCTCCTGGTGGGAGGTGTTCTGGCTCAGCGCGCGCGTGATCGCGCTCGTCGTGATCGCGGCGGTCGTCGCGTTCGCCGCGGGCATCGCCATGGCCATCTGGCAGGCGAACCGGCTCGCGGCGCCGCTCGTGTACCTCGCGGCGTCCGCGGAGCAGCTCGGGTCCGGCCAGGTGCGCCCCCAGCTGGAGCCGTCGGGCGTCGAGGAGATCGACCTCGTGGCGTCCGAGCTCGCGCGCAGCGCCGACCGGATGGCGGGCCGCCTCGCGGCCGAGCGCAAGTTCGCCTCCGACGCGTCCCACCAGCTGCGCACCCCGCTCACGGCGCTGTCGATGCGGCTCGAGGAGATCATGCTCGCGTCCGACGACCCGCAGGTGCGCGAGGAGGCGCGGATCAGCCTCGAGCAGGTCGAACGGCTCGTGCGCGTGGTCGACGACCTGCTGATGTCCTCGCGTCGCGCGCAGGGCGGCACGACCGAGGCCGTGCGGCTGCTCGAGGTCGTGCACCAGCAGGAGGAGGAGTGGGAGGCCACGTTCGAGGCGGTCGGTCGGCGCCTCGTCGTCGAGGTCGAGCCCACGACCCAGGTGCTCGCCACGCCCGGAGCCCTCGCGCAGGTGCTCGCGACGCTCATCGAGAACTCGCTGCGGCACGGCGCGGGCACGACGACCGTGCGTTCGCGCTCGGGCGGCGCATCCGGCACGGTCGTGGTCGAGGTGGCCGACGAGGGTGACGGCGTGCCCGACGAGCTCGCCGGCAGGATCTTCGAGCGGGACGTGACGTCGGGCAAGGGGACCGGGCTCGGCCTGGCCCTCGCGCGTGACCTGGCGTCCGCCGACGGTGGCCGCCTCGAGCTCGCCCAGCGCCGGCCCGCCGTCTTCGCGCTCTTCCTGTCCGGCGTGCCCGCCTCCTTGCGGCCCGACGTGGTGCTGCCGCTCGGGGCCGTCGTGTCCTCCCGCCCCGACCGTCGGCGGCGCTGAAACGCTCAGGGCCGCACCCGCCGCACCCGCCCGCTCGGTACTGTGGGCGCTCGCGACGAGCCCGGAAGGACGTGCATGTACCGCCTCGAACCCGCACTCCAGCACTACGCCTGGGGCTCGACGGACGCGATCCCCGGTCTGCTCGGGCTGCCCGCCGACGACCGCCCGGTGTCCGAGGCCTGGTTCGGCGCGCACCCCCTGGCGCCCGCGCGACTGACGGGGGCGAGCGCACCGACGCTGGACGCCTTCGTGAGCCAGGACCCCCGCGCCGTGCTCGGCGACGACGTCGTCGCGCGGTTCGGCCGCGAGCTGCCCTACCTGCTCAAGCTCATCGCCGCGGCCTCGCCGCTCTCGCTGCAGGTGCACCCCTCGCGCGCGCGGGCCAGGGCCGGGTTCGAGCGCGAGGTCCGCGCCGGGGTGGCGCTCGACGCCCCCGAGCGCAGCTACCGCGACGCCAACCACAAGCCCGAGCTCGTGTTCGCGCTGTCGCAGCTCGATGCGATGGTCGGCTTCCGTGCGCCGCGGCGTGCGGCCGAGCTCCTCGTCGGCCTCGAGTCGTCGCTCGCCGAGCAGCTCCAGAAGCTCCTGACGCGTGACCCGTCGCCCGAGGGCGTCCGGGCGGCGTTCGAGTGGCTCCTCGCGCCCGCGACGCGGCCGCACCCCGACGAGGTCGCGGCGCTCGCACGCGCGTGCCAGCGTCGCCTCGACGCGGGTTCGCCGTCCCCGCGCACCGACCGCACGGTGATCCGCCTGAACGCGCAGTACCCGGGCGACCCCGGTGCCGTCACGTCCGTGCTGCTGAACCCGGTCACGCTGCAGCCGGGCGAGGCGCTCTTCGTGCCCGCGGGCGCGGTCCACGCCTACCTCGAGGGGTTCGCGGTCGAGCTCATGGCCAACTCGGACAACGTGCTGCGCGCCGGCCTGACGACCAAGCACGTGGACGTGCCCGAGCTGCTCGACAACCTGGACACGGTGGCCGCGCCCCCGATCCGCATCGCCCCCGAGCACGTGTTCACGGCGACTGACGTGTTCTACGCGCCGGTCGACGACTTCGAGCTCTCGGTCACGCAGCTGCAGGACGAGGTCGGGGAGGTCCGGCTGCCGGGCCGCGGGCCCCGCGTGCTGCTGTGCCTCGACGGCGCGGCGGACCTGCGCGGTGAGGGGGACGGCGCGCTGCGGCTCGAGGCCGGTCAGGCGGCGTTCGTGCCGGCCTCGGACGGGCTGCTCACGGGTCGCGGGTTCGGCCGCGTGGTCCAGGCCGGGGTGCCCTGAGCCGCACCCGCGGCGGAGCCGTCAGTGGCTCTCGTGCTCGTGCTGGTGCTGCTCGTGCAGCTCGTCGGCCGCGACCACCGCACCGAACGGCACGACCGGCTGCACGGCGAGCGCCACCGCGGCCTCGTCGGCCGCGCGCTCGTCGGGCGAGGCGACCTCGTCCTGCTCGCCCGTGAACACCCAGCGTTTGTAGCCCACGTACCGCAGGGCCGTGCCGAGCGCGATGCCGACGAGGTTCGCGATGTTGTCAGGCACCGGGCCGTCGAGGTGCAGCACGTACTGCGAGAACGCCAGGGGAGCGGCGCCCACCGCGAGCCCGAGGCCGTTGACGACCACGAACAGCAGCAGCTCGCGACCGCGGTGCTGCGTGCGGTGCTGCGAGAACGTCCACAGCCGGTTCCCGACCCACGAGACCAGCGTCGCGACGAGCGTCGAGACCACCTTGGCGGTGATCGGCTTCTCCGCGAGCAGCTCGCCCGGGCCGAACCGCAGCAGGTTGAACAGGCCCATGTCGACGACGAAGGCCACGCCCCCCACGGACAGGAAGCGCGCCAGCTCGGCCAGGCGGGCCCGGTGGTCGGGACCCAGCAGGCGGGTCAGCACAGCCGTCGTCACGTTTGCGAGGATAGCCCGCGTCTCCCGCGGACGGGCCGCAGGAGGTCCTGGCTACTCGGTTAGGGTGGGCGCCCGTGAACGCACCTGTGGTGGCCGTGGTCGGAGGCGGGCAGCTCGCCCGCATGATGGTGCCTGCGGCGACCGCCCTGGGGATCCACCTGCGCGTGCTCGTCGAGAGCCCCACGGGGTCCGCGGCACAGGTCGTCGTGGACGCCCCCGTGGGGCAGGCGTCCGACGAGGCCGCGATCTCGGCGATCGCCGAGGGCGCCGACGCGCTGACGTTCGAGCACGAGCACGTCCCGAACGCGCTCCTGGACCGGCTCGCCGCCGCGGGCGTGGCCGTGCGCCCCGACGCCGCGGCGCTCGTGCACGCGCAGGACAAGATCGTCATGCGACGGCGGCTGACCGCACTCGGCGTGCCGTGCCCGCGCTGGGCGCCCGTGACCGAGCGCGACGACCTCGCGGCGTTCCTGGCCGACCAGCCCGACGGCACGGCCGTGGTCAAGACCGCGCGGGGCGGGTACGACGGCAAGGGCGTGCGCGTCGTGGCGTCACCGGACGCGGCCGACGACTGGCTCGCCGCGGCCGCGCGGCCGGGCGGCGTCCCGGTCCTCGTCGAGGAGAAGGTCCCCTACACACGTGAGCTCGCCGTGCTCGTCGCGCGCCGCCCCTCGGGCGAGGTGCGCACGTGGCCGGTGGTCGAGTCCGTGCAGCGCGACGGGGTGTGCGCCGAGGTCGTCGCGCCCGCGCCCGACCTCGCGGACGCGACGCGCGACGAGGCGCTCGCGGTCGCGGTGCGCGTCGCCGAGGGGCTGGGCGTCGTCGGCGTGCTCGCGGTCGAGCTGTTCGAGGTGCCCGGCGCGGCGGGTGAGCCGCCGCGCGTGCTCGTCAACGAGCTCGCGATGCGTCCGCACAACTCGGGCCACTGGACGATCGACGGCGCGGTCACGAGCCAGTTCGAGCAGCACCTGCGCGCGGTCCTGGACCTGCCGCTCGGCGACCCGGCGCCGCGCGCCCGCTGGACGGTCATGGCGAACGTCCTCGGCAGCACGCTCGAGGACCTGACGCACGCGCTGCCGCGCGTCGCGGCGCTCGACCCCGGCGCCAAGGTGCAGCTGTACGGCAAGGACGTGCGACCGGGCCGCAAGCTCGGGCACGTCAACGTCAGCGGCGACGACCTCGACGAGGTGCGCGCCCGCGCGCTCGCCGCGGCTGCGCTGCTGCGCGGTGAGACACTCTGACGCGCGACGACAAGGAGACTTCGATGACCGCAGCAGCCCTGGTGGGCATCGTCATGGGCTCGGACTCCGACTGGCCCGTGATGGAGGCCGCGGCGCAGGTGCTCGCCGAGCTCGGCGTCCCGGTCGAGGTCGACGTGGTCTCGGCGCACCGGCAGCCGGACAAGATGATCGCCTACGGGCGTGACGCGGCCTCGCGCGGGCTGCGCGTGATCGTCGCGGGGGCGGGCGGCGCCGCGCACCTGCCCGGCATGCTCGCGTCCGTCACCACGCTGCCCGTGGTGGGTGTGCCCGTGCCGCTGCGGTACCTCGACGGCATGGACTCGCTGCTGTCGATCGTGCAGATGCCGGCCGGGATCCCTGTCGCGACCGTGTCCGTGGGCGGTGCCCGCAACGCGGGGCTGCTGGCGGCGCGGATCCTCGCCTCGGGCACGGACGACGAGTCCGCCCGGCTGGCCCAGCGGCTCGCGGACTTCAGCGACGACCTGCGCGCGCAGGCCGATGCCAAGGGTGAGCGGCTGCGCGGGCTGGCGTCGGGCCGGCCGGCCACGGGGTTCCAGGCCTGACCCGCCCGTGGCCGGGTCAGGCCCGGTCAGGGCAGGCCGGCGGCCACCAGCTCCTGCTCGAGCACGTCAGCCAGCGACTTCGCGTACGTGGCGGTCAGGTGCGAGCCCTGCCGGTAGACCGTGACCCCGCCGATCACCGGCCAGCCCTTGCCTCCGGGCGTGATCCAGGGCTGGACGTCCGCGACCGGCGTCCCCGTGCGCCCGGCGGCCACGAGCAACGGGGCCGGCTCAGCCTCCTCGACGGACCACTCGCAAGCGGAGACGTCGTCCGCGTGCTTCGCGACGCACGTGATCATGTCCGAAGTCGGCTGACGGTTGTCGGCGACGACCACGGGCTGCCGTCCGGCCTCCTTGAGCTCGGCCAGGACCTCGTCGATCCCGGCCAGCATGACCTCTGCGGAACGTGCGGAGCAGTCGTCGTCGGTGACGCACGCGGCGACGCTGCGCTGGGACACCAGGACGTGGTCGATCGTGTCGTCGGCGACGACGGCCGCGAGGCGTTTGTCGTTCGAGCGCCGGCACGCGTCGTTCGGCACGTCCTGGCCGTCCTGAACCGTGGCACGAGCGATCGGGCAGGCGGACTGCAGCATGGTGACGAGGTGCCAGCCGCGGCGGTCGGCGATGAGCTCGAGCGCATCCAGCCACTGGTGCATCTTCGAGTCGCCGACGACGGCGATGGTCGGGCCGGTCGCGGGGCCGTAGCGGCACACGACCGCGTCCTCCGCGCGGGGCTCGTTGATGCACTTCGTGCCGTCGAGCGAGGCGAGGTCGTCCCCGATGGTGCTCGGTGTCGGCACGAAGCCGGTCGGGCTGCGGTCGTCGGGGTGCCAGCCGTCGGGCGGCACGTCGAGCCCGAGCAGGCGCGCTCCGGGGTGTGTGCGCTCGCTCGCGCTCGCCTGCTCCTGCTCGGCTGCGAGGCGACGATCCGCGATGAACGTGAGTGCGCCCGCCGCCAGGAGCCCGACGAGGATGCAGACGACTCCTGCGACTAGCCCGCGGCGCGGCGTAGCGAGTAGCGATGACGTGTGGAACGGCTGCTCGACGACCCGGTACGCGAGCCAGGCGGGCACGACCGAGAAGCCGATCGCGAGCAGCGCCGTCGGAACCCGCAGCGGCTCGCCGGGTGTGCCCCAGAAGGCCTGCGCACCGATGAGGACCGGCCAGTGCCACAGGTAGAGCGAGTACGACAGCGCGCCGACGTCCTGCATCGGCGCGAGCTCGAGGGGCGCGAGGCGTCCTCGTCCGTCGCCCGTACCGGCGGCGATCACCGCGGCTGCGCCCAGGACGGGAACCAGTGCGGCGATGCCTGGGAAGGGCGTGCGGACGTCGAACAGCACCGCGGCCGCCGCGATCGCCGCGATGCCGACCCAGCCCAGGGCGACACGCACGACGAGCGGGAGCCGCCCGACGCGGGTGAGCCCGACCGCCAGCAGCGCACCGACGGTCAGCTCCCAGAGCCGGGTCGTCGTCACGAAGTAGGCGCGGCCCGGGTCGGCGCCGGTCAGGTGCACCGACCACGCCAGCGACGGCAGGGCGATCACGAGCAGTCCCAGCGCGAGCCGACCGCGCGACAGCACGCCGCTGCGTCGTCGCGACCACCACAGCAACGCGACGATCAGCAGGGGCCAGACGACGTAGAACTGCTCCTCGACCGCGAGCGACCAGAAGTGCTGCAACGGGCTCGAGGCGGTGTCGGCGGCCAGGTAGTCCACGGAGAGCTCCGCGAACCGCCAGTTCACGACGTACAAAGCCGAGGCGACCATGTCACCGGCGACCGCGCGCCACTGCGAGACCGGCAGGACCGCGACGGTGACCGCGGCAACCGCGACGAACACGAGCGCGGTCGCGGGCAGCAGACGTCGCGCACGCCGGGCGTAGAAGCGCGTGAGCGACAGTCGTCCGGAACGCTCGATCTCGCGCACGATCAGGCCGGTGATGAGGAAGCCGGAGATCACGAAGAACACGTCGACGCCGACGTACCCGCCCGGGAGCCCGGGCACCCCCGCGTGGTAGAGCAGGACGAGCACCACGGCGACCGCGCGCAGGCCCTGGATGTCGCGCCGGAACCCCGGTGGGGCCGGGGTCGCCGCGCCCGCGCTGGAGGGGTGGTCCCGCTCGCGCGGGACGGTCATCGTCGCGGAGGTCACGGCGTGGGGTTCCTCCGCGTGCGGTGCTTGGTGACGACGCGCTCGAGCTCCGCGAGGAAGGCCGCGCTCTGCACCGACCAGTCGAACTCGGCGACCGCGGTGGCGCGCCCGGACGCCGACATGCGCTCACGCAGGGCGGGGTCGTCGAGCAGGTGCAGCACGGCGTCGACCGCGACCGACGGCGTCGCGAACGGCACGACGAACCCGCACTCGGCACGCTCGACGAGCGCCTGGGCCAGGGGCAGCGGCGTCGTGACGACGGGCACGCCGTGCGCCATGTACTCGACGACCTTCGTCGGCAGGCTCGCGCGGTAGTTGGGAGTGTCGTGCAGCAGGCTCAGGCCTGCGAGTGCGCCGTCGAGCGCCCTCATCGCGACCTCCGACGACAGGCGGCCGTCCCAGCGGACGTCCCCGGCCGCCACGGCGGCCTGCAGCGCGGTCGTCGTCGGCTCGTCGGCAGGGCCGATCAGGCGCAACGTCACGGCACCGTCGGTGCGTCGGCGCAGCTGGCGGCCCACCTCGATGAGGTCGAGGCCGCCGCGCACGCGCGTGATCGAGCCGACGTAGAGCACGGTGGAGTCACCGCTCGCGCTCACGTCCGCGGGTACCCGGACGGTGTTCGGCACGACCGCGTGCGCCTTGGCGAAGCGCTCCTGGTAGGCGTGCTCGGCGAGGATCAGGTCGAAGTGGCGCTCCGACCAGCGCTCGAGCCAGCGCGCGGCCGCCGAGGCCACGCCGCGCGCGCTCGGCGGCAGCCAGCCCTTGTGCTCGATCGCGCCGGCGGTGTCCTCGTGCACGTCCCACACGACGGCGGGGGTGCTGCGCGACGCGGTCGCGAGCACGAGCTCGGGGTCGTGCAGCAGGACGAGGTCGTGCCGCGGGGACTCGGCGTGCACGAGTCGACGCGCGGCGCGCCACGCCGCGGCCCGCCGCCGGCCGTACGCACGGGGCAGGTCGAGCGCGCGCAGGCGTGCGAGCTGGGGGACCGGTGCGCCGGTCGCGGAGAACGGCGCGGCGTACGTGACGTGCCAGCCGGCGTCGAGCATCGCCGCGATCTGGCGCGCGAAGATCCGGGAGTCGCGGGGGTCGTGCACGATCGTCACCACGAGGACTCGCACCGCGCTCACCCCCTGAGCCGCTTCTTGCGGCGGATGGCTCGCATCACCCGCTCGTAGTGGTCGCAGACCTCGTCGGTCGGCCCGTCCATGCGCAGGAGCCCGCGGTCGATCCAGATCGCACGATCGCACATCTTGCGCACCGTCGTGGTCGAGTGGCTGACCAGGAAGACGGTGCCGGCCTGCTCGCGGATCTCCTCGACCCGGGCCGCGCTCTTGGCGCGGAACTCGACGTCGCCGGTGGACAGCGCCTCGTCGATGATGAGGATGTCCGGCGCGGTCGACGCCGAGATGGCGAACCGCAGCCGCGCGGCCATGCCGGAGGAGTACGTGCGCATGGGGAGGTGCACGAAGTCGCCGATGCCGGCGAAGTCGACGATCCAGTCGTGCAGCTCGTTGACCTCCTTGCGGCTCAGGCCCTTGGCCAGGCCGCCGAGCATGATGTTGCGCTCACCCGACAGCGCGCTCGACAGCGCCGCGTTGACGCCCATGAGCGCGATGTCACCGCGGGCCCAGACCTCACCGCCCGCGGTCGGGATCAGGCCCGCGATCGCGCGCAGCATCGTGCTCTTGCCCGAGCCGTTGCGTCCGATGACCCCGATCGACTCGCCCTCGTAGGCGGCGAAGCTGACCCCGCGCACGGCCGGGACCTCGGTGATGGTGCCGACGTGGCGCGTCACCCGGTCGAGCGCGCGCCCGAGCCGACCCTCGGCCTCGTCGCCGAGCGCGTTGCGCTTGCCGCCGTAGGCCTTGTAGGTCACGCGCAGGTCGCGCACGACGATCGACGGCACACGTCCCTCGGGGACGGGCACGCCGGTGCCGGTCACCTCAGTCGCGTCCATAGCGGCCCTCCGCGCGCCAGAACACGACGACGCCGACGACGAGGAACCCGACGGCCCAGACCCCGCCCCACACCCACAGCAGCGGGTCCTGCGGCACCTCGGCGAGCAGGCACGAGCGCACGAGCTGCAGGAACAGCGCCACGGGCTGGTACTGCATGACCAGGCTCAGGGCGCCGTGCCCGGCGTAGGCGGCGATCGAGAAGAACACGCCCGAGACGTACCGCAGGAGGCGCACCGTGACGGGGATGAGGTTGAGCGCGTCGCGCACGTCGAGCACGAGCCGTGCGCAGATCATGGCCAGCCCCGCGCAGAAGCCGAAGAGCAGCACCATGGCACCGGGCAGGAGCAGCCACTGCCACCGCGGGGGCTCGCCGACGATCGGCAGCAGGACCAGGAGCACGCCGATCGCGGGCAGCAGCAGCAGGAACTCCGCCAGCACCACCGAGACCGGCAGCGCGGCACGTGGGAACCGCACGCTGCGCACGAGCGAGAGGTTGCTGGTGACCGACTTGGCCCCGATCGTCGCGCTGGCCGCGATGAACGAGAAGATGAAGATGCCGACCGACAGGAACGCGGGGTAGTTGTCGACGCCGCGCGACGTGTCGAGCAGCAGCCCGAAGATCAGGAAGTACGAGCCGGCCAGCAGCAGCGGGTTGAGCGCCGCCCACAGCTGTCCGAGGACGTTGTTCTGGTTGCGCTCGTACGCGCGAGCCGTCGCCAGCTCGAGCACGAAGGCACGCCGCTCCCACAGCTGGTGCAGGTAGCGGACGAGACCCGGAGGGGTGTCGACACGCTCCAGCCCGTGCTGCTGGGCGAGCTCCGCCACCTGCGAGGCGGACCACGGGGGGTCGACCTCGGTGGCGGGCCACCGGCGTCCGGTCACAGACGATGTGCCTTCTCGGGGCTCACCACGCCGCGGGTGTCGAAGAACCGCTTCGCACCGGCCACGAGCGCGTCGACGTCGTACACCTTGTGGTTCTGCACGAGGACGACGAGGTCGGCCGCGGCGATCGCGGCGTCGAGGTCCTCCTCGCGCGCCATCGTCGTGCCGTGCACGCCCCAGTTGGTCACGTACGGGTCGTGGAAGCGGACCTCGGCGCCGAGCTCGGTCAGCGACTTGGCGAGGTCGACCGCGGGCGACTCGCGCTGGTCGGCGATGTCGGGCTTGTAGGTGACGCCGAGCAGCAGGATGCTCGCGCCCTTGGTGGCCAGACCGTCGGCGTTGAGGATGTTCTGCGCGCGGCCCGCGACGTAGCGCGGCATCGTCGCGTTGATCTCCTGCGCGAGCTCGACGAATCGGAACGGGTAGCCGAGGCGGCTGCGCACGTTGTAGCTCAGGTAGTTGGGGTCGATCGGGATGCAGTGCCCGCCGACGCCCGGACCGGGGTAGAACGCCTGGAACCCGAACGGCTTGGTCTTGGCGAGCCGGATCACGTCCCACAGGTCGATGCCGAGCTCGTGGCAGAACCGCGCCATCTCGTTGACCAGCGCGATGTTGATGTGCCGGGACGTGTTCTCAAGGAGCTTGGCGGTCTCGGCCTCACGCGTTCCGGACGCCGGCACGACGGTGTCGATGAACTTGCCGTAGAACGTGACGGCGCGCTCGGTGCACTGCGGCGTGCAGCCGCCCACGACCTTCGGCGTGTTCTTGATGCCGTACACCGGGTTGCCCGGGTCCACACGCTCGGGGGAGAACGCGAGGTGGATGTCCTTGCCGACCTCGAGCCCACCGGCCTCGAGCGCGGGCTTGACCAGCTCCTCGGTCGTGCCCGGGTAGGTGGTCGACTCGAGGACGACGAGCGTGCCCGGCTGGAGGTTGCGCGCGACCGTCGCGGTCGCCGAGCGCACCGGGCCCAGGTCCGGGCCGCCGTCCTCGGACAGGGGCGTCGGGACGCAGATGACGATCGACTGCGCGCCCGCCAGCTCGGTCTCGTCCGTCGTCGCACGGAAGCCCGCGGCACGCATCGCGGCCACGTCGGCGTCCGACAGGTCGTCCACGTGGGAGACGCCGGAGTTCAGGCCGTCCACCACGGACTGGTTGACGTCGAAGCCGGTGACCGACAGGCCGGCACGGCTCGCCTCCTGCGCGAGCGGGAGTCCGACGTAGCCCAGTCCGACGATGACGAGATCTGCAGGCATGGTGAGGAGTCTTCCCATCGAAGCGAGATTCGGGGCGGCCGCGCGCGTCGCGCTACACCGTCGAAGATGCTACCCGAGCCCCACCGTGGACCATGCGCGTGCCGGGTCGACTTACCCTTGTCCGGTTCCGGGCGGCGAGCACCGCGGCGCCCGACCGTGATCGAGAGGACCCAGCACGGCGATGACCGCAGTCGACCCGCGGGGTTCACGGAGGCCGCGCACCCGCACGATCGTGGTCTGCGTCGTCGTCGTCCTCGTCGCCGCGCTCGCGTCCGTGACGTTCGCCATGCGAGCGGGCCAGGCGCGGGCCGTGCTCCCGACGCCCGAGCAGGCGGCTTCGGACGTCCCGCAGCTCGACGGGCGCCGCTGCCTCACCGACTCTCGTGCAGCCTCGGTCGTGCTGTGCGCGGTCGGTCCGACCGCCGCGCGCACGACGGTCGCGGTCGTCGGGGACACCGCGGCCGAGCAGCTCCTGCCCGCGCTCGCGCCCCTCGCGGACGCGCGCGGGTGGCGGCTCACCACCGACCTGCGCGACGGGTGCCCACTGGTCGACGCCGCGGTCACGACGGCCGGGGCCGGCCGGGTCGACTGCGGTCGACCGTACGAGTCCCGCCTCGAGCGGCTCGTCGACGACCCGGGGGTGAGTCACGTGCTGCTCGTCGGCACCGCGGGCGCGAAGGCGTGCACGGGCGCGGGCTGCCAGGACCCCGACCGCGCCGTGCTCGAGCGCGAGCTCCGTTCGACGATCCAGGCCCTGCAGCGCGCGGGCAAGGACGTCGTGACGGTCCGCGACCTCCCCGTCCCGCCGCGCGACGTGGTGGCGTGCGTCGAGGCGAGCCCCCGGTCGACCGAGGACTGCGACTTCGCACCGCGTCCCGCGCTCGGCGCGCTGGCGGCTGCCGCACGGCGCGAGCTCGTCCCGGTGGTCGATCTCACGGCGGACCTCTGCCCCGACGCATCCTGCCCAGCCGTCGCCGACGGGGTGCTGCGCTACCGGCCCGACGGGCGCCTGACGGCGACGTACGCGGCCACGCTGAGCTCGCGCCTCGGTTCGGCGCTCGACGCCGCGGGGCTGGCCGCGTCGGACGCCACGAGCGCGCTCGGTGCGCATGCGCTGGGCGACGAGCCGCGGACGTCACCCGCGGGCGAGCCCGTCGACACGGTGGCGTGGATCACCCCGCCGGTGGCGGGCGCGACGCGCGACGAGGCGGACCCGTACCGCGAGGGCTGCCACCAGAACCAGGCGGACCCGACCGCGCTGTCCTGCACGTACGGCGACCCGACGTCGACCACGGTGATCGCGCTCGTCGGCGACTCGCACGCCGCGCAGTGGCAGCCCGCGCTGCGCGCCGTGGCGGAGGCGCACGGCTGGCACCTGCGGACCTACACGAAGTCGGCCTGCCTGTTCGCCGACGTCACGGTCTGGAACGGTGCGCAGGACGGTGCCTACACGTCGTGCGCCGAGTGGACCGCCGAGGTCGTCGACGCGCTGCGTGCGGACCCGCCGACCGTGCTCATCCCGGTCTCGACCGGACGGTACGCACTCGCGGCGGGTGACGGGCCGGTCCGCGGCGACGCGGCGATCGTCGACGGCATGGTCCGCACGTGGAGCGCGGTCGCTGCCGGTGGCACCAGGGTGGTCCCGATCGCCGACACCCCGTGGCTCGAGACCGACATGAAGCACTGCGTCGCGGACCACCTCGAGCGGCTCTCGGAGTGTGCCGTGCCGCGCGCCCCGGCCGTCGCGAAGTCGGCGCAGGCGTGGCAGCGCGCAGCGGTGGCGCGCGTGCCGCGCGCGGAGCTCGTCGACCTCACCGACGTCGTGTGCCCTGCCGACCGCTGCGCACCGGTGATCGGGAACGTCCTCGTCTGGCGCGACTCGCACCACCTCACGGCGACGTACGCGCGGACGACGGCTCCCTTCCTCGACGAGGCGCTCACGCCGCTTGTCCGACCGGCAAGCACCGACCGGTAGGGTTGCGACGTGCAACGACGACTGCTGGTGATGGTGGCGGGCGTCGGGCTCGTCGTGGCTGTGGGGCTCCTCGGAGCCGTCGCCGGATGGGGTCGACTGGTCGACGCCGTCCTCGTCGCGCTCGCCGGGGCCGGGGTGGTCCTCCTGCTCGACCTGCGGCGGCGGGCAGGGGAGTCGGGAGTGCTCTTCCGGCGCGCGGCAGAGCGGGACCGCGAGCTCGCCCGGCAGGTCGGCGGCGTCGTCCGGACGGTCGCGGCGATGAAGGGCTCCGCCGGTCTCGAGGCCCGCCTCCTCGACGCCCTGAAGCCGCTCGCGACGACGCTCGGTGAGTTCGACGAGCGGATCGCCGCACCCGTGCAGCGGGCGCTCGGCCCCGACGGGCAGATGGAGCAGATGGAACGCCGGGTCTTCGGCTCGTTCGAGGCCGAACGGCTCCGGGCCGCCGACCGGCACCGCGAGGTCCTCACGGCGGTGACCGACACCGGCCAGGACGTCCGCGAGCTCAAGAAGTCGGTGACGGCCGGTCACAAGCGCGTGGTCACCGACCTCACGGCGGTCTCGCGCGACGAGACGCGGCAGGTCGAGGCGCTGCTGCAGATCATCCCGGGCCTCGAGGAGCGGCGTGCGCTGCTGCCCCCGACGGGCCGGTGGGCCATGGACGCGAGGTCGGTCGCCCACCTGCTGGACCTCGTGCGCGCGCAGCGGCCGGGCCTGGTCGTCGAGCTCGGCAGCGGCACCTCGTCCGTCTGGCTCGGGTACGAGCTCACGCGGATCGGTGGCCGGCTGACGAGCGTCGACCACGACGAGGTCTTCGCCGGGCTGACGCGTGAGGCGCTGACGCGGCACGGCCTGACCGAGGTCGCGGAGGTGCGGGTGGCGCCGCTCACCGACCTCGACGACTCGGTCTGGTACGACCGCGACGCGCTCGCCGACCTCGACGCGATCGACGTGCTCATCGTCGACGGCCCGCCCGGCTCGCTCGGCGAGCGGGTGCGGAGCGCCGCGATGCCCTTCTTCGCCGAGAGGCTCGCCCCGGGGGCCCTCGTGCTGCTCGACGACTCGGATCGACCGGACGAGGCCGCGATCGCGCAGGAGTGGGCCGAGGAGTTCGGCCTGGAGCGGATCGAGACCGGTGTGTCGCGGCTCGCCGTCCTGCGCCGACCGGCCCGGTAGGTCCGCGCGTCAGGACTCGCCGAGCAGCGCGGCGACCTGCGCCGCGTAGCTCTCGCGGCTGAACCGCTCGCGCACCCGTCGCACCGCCAGCGCCGACTGCGCACGGTAGCGAGCCGGGTCGGCGTAGTACCGGCGGACGAGCGGCATCGTCTGCTCGGGCGTCGCGTAGAGGGCTGCGTCGCCGAAGGTCGCCTGCATGACCTTCGGCAGGATCGCGACGCAGCCGGTGGCGAGCGCCTCGAGCACCGCACGGCCGAAGGCGTCGTACGCCTGCGGGTGCTGGTGGTAGACGAAGAAGTCGATCGAGTTGAGGAACGTCCGGACCGGGAGCTCGTCGGCCGCGAACGTGAGCCAGGACGTCGGCGCGGGCGCCCCGAGGATCTCCTGCACGGCGCGCGTGCCTCCCATGACGCGGACCTCGACCTCGCCGTCGAACGGGTACGCGGCCTTGAGCGCGCGGCTGTCGACCGGCCACTTCATGAGGTCGTCGCGCGAGTGCCGGCCGACGACGGGTCGGGTGGAGCGGAACGTGCTGCGCTCCGTCTCCCACTCGGGCAGGTCCAGCGTGCCGGGAAGGTCGAAGTCGGCGAGCTGACCGGGTTCGACGTCGCCCTCGATCGCCTGGCGCACCGTCGGACCCTGCGGGACCCACAGGGGCTCGCGACCGAACATGAGGCGCGCGTGCCGCGTGACGTCCGCGACGCGATACCGGATGTCGCTCCCGTCACGCTCGGACGGCGCCTGGTTCGCCATGAGGATCACGCGGTCGGCCCGAAGAGCCACCGGGTCCACCGGCGGGAACTGCAGGATCGGGGGGTAGCGCAACGAGAGCAGCCTCGCGTGATCCTCGTCGGTCTCGAGCACCCGGGCGACCACCTGACGGTGGATCAGGTCACGGACCGGCCCGCACAGCGGCATGTCCCGCGCGGTCATGAACCGGGCGGCCTCGAGGTGCATGACCCCGACTGCGCGCCCCGCGGCCGTGAGCGCCATGATCTCCTCGATCATCGACCTCTGCGGGCCGCCGTACGCCCGCCAGTCGCCGGCGATCACGACGTCGAGCTCGCGCGCACGGGGGTTCACCGCGAAGCGCTCGGGCAGGGCGAGCCGCTCGTCGGTCTGGTCGCGGCCGAGGCGCAGCTCGTCGGGTGTGGCCGTCGCGTGCCAGTGCCGGAACTCGCCGATCCACTCGTGTCGCGAGGGGTGCCGCCAGTTGGGCTTGAAGTCCGTCCGGGAGAGGGACGAGCCCCGCCAGCGGACGAGCGAGAGGTGCTTCTCGACGAGGTGCACCGGTTCGCCGGTCATGGCGATCAGACGGTGGCGGTACTCGCTGTCGGCACCTCTGCGCGACGCGGCGTAGTAGCCGAGCCGCTCGGCGACGGTGCGACGGAGGAGGATCGAGGACTCGTTGAGGCGCGACGGGTCGTACTCGGGCTTCTGGAGCCTGAAGTTCTCCTGCAGGCGCAGGCACTTGCTCTGCGACGCCGCGAGCGTCGGGTCGTCCAGCATCGGCTGCATCTGGAGCGCGATCCGCTGCGGGTGCGACCAGTCGTCGTCGTCCTGACCGGTGAGGAACTCGCCGCGCACCAGGTCGAGCGCGGCGTTGCGCGCGACGTACGTGCCACCGTTCTGCGGCATCCGGACCGCGCGGATGCGGTCGTCGAGCGCGGCGATGCTCTCGACGACGGACCAGCCGTCGCCAGGCGAGCAGTCGTCGACGATGACCAGCTCAAGGTTGCGCCAGCTCTGCCGCAGGATCGACTCGACGCTCGTCCGCAGCGTCACCGCGTCGGGCTGGAAGGTCGTCATGATGACGGACACGAGCGGCTGCGTGCCGTCGACCGCGGGCACGTCGAGAGCCAGGCCGTCGAACGGTGTCGGGGCGCCGGGGCGGATGGCCGGAGCGGGGATCTCGCCTTCGGTGAAGTAGCTGTCGAAGAGCTCGCGCCAGGCGTGCTCGTCGGCGAAGGGCGAACCGACGTACGGGTTGGCGAGGTCGGTCCGCAGGGCGCGTGCGTGGCCCTCGGACATCGGGTACGACGCCAGCGCGTCCGCGGCCCCCGCGTAGTCGCCCGCGTCGAACAGGAGAGCGGCGAGCAGGTCGACGTAGGCGGGTTTGCGCTCGCGCGGCGCCTTCTTCAGCGTGCGCCGCAGCAGCGCGACGGCCACCGTCGCGTCGTCGTCGTCGAGCTCTTGCAGCGCGACGGTCCTCGCCAGCGCACCGAGCCAGATGTAGCGCCAGTCCGAGGGCTCCTGCCCGTCGGCGAGCGCGCGGTAGTCCAGCTCGCCCTCGCTCGCGACGTAGGCCAGCAGCTCGCGCAGCGCGCGCGACCGCGTGCGCATCGCGGTCCGGGCCAGCGCCGCCGGCCCGCGGCGGCGGGCGATCACGGCGTAGTCCTCGAGGATTGCTCGGTCGAACCCGGCCTCGCTCACGACGTCCCCCTGCAACGATCGCCCCGGAGCAGTTCCGGGACGTGGCGAATCTACTGCCATGAGCCTGGTCCCCGGTTCCTTCAGCCGGCGACCAGCGCGGCGGCGGGCGTCGCCGCGACCGCCTCCACGAGCCGCGCGTCGAGCGTCCCCGTCAGGGTCGAGACGTAGGTCTGGGTCAGGTGCGAGCCCTGCCGGTAGACCAGGACGTCACCGATCACGGCCGGGCACATCCCGCCCGGGCAGATCACGTCCGAGAGGTCGAGCACGGCCGCGCCGACGGACTCCGCGGCGGCCCGCTGGACCTTACCCGTCGGGTAGGCGGCCTCGAACGCGCAGGTCGAGAGCTGGTCCGGGTGCTGCGCGACGCACTCGTAGACCTCGTCGCCGGGCGAGGCGTTGTTCGTCAGCGCGGCCACCGTGATGCCGGCGTCCTGCAGCTGCGTCCAGCGCTCCTCGAGCCCGGACAGCATCCCGTCCGACGTGCCCGAGCTGCTGCCCGAACCGGCGGGCGCGGCCTTGGAGGCGTTCTGGGAGGTGACGACGAGCGAGGGCTTCTCCTCGAGCAGGATCGAGGTCACCGCGTCGTTCCACTCGTTGCACGCGTCGTACGGCTTGCCGTCCTTGAGGACGTCGGCCGCGGTGAACGCGCACGCCGACTTCGTGTGCGTGATGATCCGCCAGCCGCGGTCCTTGCCGATGGCGTCGAGCGCGGTGATCCACTGCAGCGCCTTGGAGTCGCCGACGAGGGCGACGGTCTCGGTGCCGTTCTCGTCCCCGTAGACGCACTCGACGGGCGTGCTCGAGTCCTGCGAGACCTGGCAGCCCTTGTCGTAGGCGTCCGGGACGTCCGCGGTGGCCTGGTCGGGGCTGGGGGTGATCGACGCGGCGGTGTCGACCTTCCACAGCTCCTTGGCGCCTGCGGGGTCCGCGAGGATCGCGGCCGCGCCGAACGGCTTCGTCGGGTCCGTGCTCGCGCTCGGGCCCGGGTTCGTGGTCACGAGCGGAAGGCAGAGCACCAGGCCGGCGATCGCGGCGGCGAGCGACAGGTTCCCGCCCAGTGACAAGGACAGCCCGTTGGAGCGCGTCAGGCGGGGGGAGAAGCGCACGGGGTTCTCGACGAACCGGTGCGAGAGCCACGCGGGGATGAACGACAGCGCGACGAGCACGAGCCCGCGCTTGGCGCCGAGCTCGCCGTAGTAGGCGGTGCCGCCGACGACGAACAGCCAGTGCCACAGGTACAGCGAGTAGGAGATCCCGCCGACCCAGACGAACGGGCGCCAGGCGAGCACACGGCTCACGCCCGTGTCGGCGGCGCTCACGCCCGCCACGATCAAGGCCGCCGTGGACAGCACCGGGACGAGCGCGAGCGAACCCGGCCACGGGTCGCCTGCGTCGATCAGGAAGCCGGAGTAGGCCAGCCCGAGCGCGCCGAGCACCCCGAGCGCGGCCGCGACGCGGCGGGACAGCGTCTTCCACCACAACGAGGCGACCGCGACGGCCGCGCCGATCCCGAGCTCCCACAGGCGCGTGGTCGTCACGAAGAACGCGGTCGTGGGCGAGGTGGCGGTCTGGTGGATCGACCAGCCGAGGGTGGGCACGACGACGAGCCCGAGCGCGACGCCGAGCGTGGGGCGCAGCGGGAGGCGGAACCGGCGGGCCACGAGCAGGCCGACGATGATCAGCAGCGGCCAGACGATGTAGAACTGCTCCTCGACCGCGAGCGACCAGAAGTGCTGCACGGGAGAGGCGGCGACGTCCTCGGCCAGGTAGTCGACGGACCTGTCGGCCAGGCGCCAGTTCACGACGTAGAACGCGGCCGAGACGATGTCGAGCCCGAACACGCGTCGCTGGGTCAGGGGCAGCAGCCACCAGGTCAGGACCGCGGCCGCGACGAGCACGAGCGCCGCGGCGGGCAGCAGGCGCCTGGCGCGGCGCGCGTAGAACTGGGCGAGGGCGACCTTGCCGGTGCGCTCGATCTCGCGCACCAGGAGCGAGGTGATGAGGAACCCGGAGATCACGAAGAACACGTCGACGCCGACGAAGCCGCCGGGGACCCAGTCCACGCCTGCGTGGTAGATCAGCACCAGGCCGATCGCCACGGCGCGCAGACCCTCGATGTCGGGCCGGAACGCGGTCGAGCGGTGCTTGCCCGGCGTCACCTCGGACCCCTGCGGGGTCAGGGGCTCGACGTGGGCGGTCGACGTGGCGGTCATGCAGCTCCTCGTTCGGGTGACCGCGGCATTCTACGTGGCGCGGGCCGGTGCCCCGCGGGCGGGTAGCCTCGACGCGGGCGGCCGGACCTGCGGCGGGCCGCGTCCCATGACGAGAGGAACAGTACGGTGCGAGCACGAGTCAAGGCCCTCCTTCCCATCGCGGCGGCCGGGGTGCTCGGGGTCGTCGCGGCCGTGCTCGCCCTCGTCGGGCAGGAGGAGGCGGCGCTCGCCCTGGTCGCGCTGCTGGTCACGCTCGTGGCGGTCGTCGCCGTCGACGTGTGGCACCGCACGCGTGACTCTCAGCACATGCAGCGCCTGGCCGCGGAGCGTCAGCACGCGATCGCCGGGCGCCTGGGCGCCTTCCTCGACGACGAGAGCCTCGACTCCGACGGTGTGGAGCGCACCGGGAACAACCTCGTGCACCGGCTCGAGGCGATCGAGCGCCGGGTGGTCGCCGCGCTCGAGTCCGAGCGGCTGCGCTCGGCCGACGAGCGCGCCGAGCTGCTGGCCGAGGTCGCAGAGATCCGCGACGCGACGCGTCAGGCCGGCTGACCGACCGTCCCGGCCACCACGCTCGAGTCGAGCAGCGGCCGCAGCGCCGCGAGGAACGACTCGACCGAGAACCGCTCGCGCGCGAACGCCTGACCGCGTCGGGACTGCAGCAGCCACGCCTGCGGGTCGGCGTGCAGGCCGCGCACCACGTCGGTGACCTCGAGCGTCGCGGCGTACACCGCCGCGTCGCCATAGACCGGCCGGTAGACCTCCGGCACGACGAGCACCGCCCCCGACGCGAGCGCGGCGGCGTGGGTCGTGCGCATGCGCGTCAGCGGCCCCGACTGGTCGACGAAGAACTCGAGCTGACCGAGGTACTCGCGTGCGGACAGGTCGTCGCGCACGTAGACGAGCCACCCGGGCGGCACGGAGCGTCGCCCGAGCATGGCGCGCACGCGCTGGGGCGAGCCGAGCAGGCGCACGTCGATCGAGCCGTCCGCGGGGTAGAGCCGCCGGACCTCGTCGTCCTCCGCTGGCCAGTCCCGACGGTCGTCGGCTCGCTGACCGACGACCGGGGTCGACGAGCGCGGCAGCGCACGCGGGACCGCGAAGCGCGTCGGGTCGGCGAGCATCGGGACGTCGTGCGGCGCGAGCTGCAGGCCGGGCCACGACTGCGCCTCGAGCGAGCAGCGCACGAGCGCGTCGCGCGGCACCCACACGGGCGTGCGGCCGACGATGCGCTCGGCGTTGCGCGTGCAGTCGCGCACCGAGTAGGCCGCCACGTGGTGCGCCGGGTCGACGGGCTCCTGGTCCGCCAGCACGAGGACGCGGTGCACGGTCATCAGCGAGGTCTCGGCGGGCGGGAGCTGCAGGAGCCCCGCCTCGGCGACGACGAGCGTGCCGACCTCGACGTCGTCCTCGTCCAGCAGCAGACGATCCACGGTGCGCGCGTTGATGAGGTCCTGCACCGTCGGGTGCATCTCGAGGCGCCGCCGCACGGGGTAGCGGTTGTCCGGCAGGTGCACGAGCCCCACGCGCAGGCCGGCGCCGAGCAACGCGTCGACCTCGTCGAGCACGGGGTGACGCTCGGCGTCGCTGGCGCGCCAGTCCGCGGCGATCGCGACGTCGTAGCGGTCGGGACGGATCCTGACGGGCTCGTACCGACGGGGCACGACGACGGCCCGGCCGGCCTCGGCGGGGTCGAGACCGTCGCGCACCATGACCTCGTGGGCGCGGGCCGCGGACGCCCAGAACGCCGCGCGCGCGGGGTGGTGCCAGCCCGGCCCGAACTCGCCGCGCGAGAGCGAGGCGATGTCGAGCCGGTACAGCGCCAGGGGCACGTTGATGTCGCGCACCGGCTGCCCGGTGAACGCCTCGACCCGTCGCATCAGCTCGGTGTCAGCACCCTTGCGCGCCTGGACGAACCCGCCGCAGCGCCGCAGGGTGTCCCGACGCGCCATGTACGTGGCCGCATGGCGGCCCGAGACGGGCTGGCCGATGCGGTCGATCTCGAGGTCGGCGGTGACCATGTACGCCAGGACGCGTGTCGCCGTGACCGTCGGGTCGTCGAGGAACGCGCGGACCTGATGCTCGATGCGCCGCGGGTGGGACCAGTCGTCGTCGTCGTTCCCGGTCACGAGCTCGCCGTTCGCGACCGCGAGCGCGGCGTTGCGCGCGAGGTACGTGCCGCCGTTGACCGGCTGCCGCAGCACCCGGATGCGCGGGTCGAGCGACTCGGCCCGCACGAGCACGTCCTCGTACTCCGGGCCCGAGCAGTCGTCGACCACGAGGATCTCGAGGTTGCGCCAGGACTGGTCGGCCAGCGAGCGCAGCGCCCCCAGCAGCTTGGGGCCCGGGCGCCAGGTGGTGACGGTGATCGTGACGAGGGGGCCGTCGGTGATCGCCGGGGGAGCGTCGACCACCAGGCGGTCGAGCGGCTCGTCGTCGCCCGGCCCGACGACCGGGACCTCGAGCCCGTAGCGCGTGAACAGCTCAGCCCAGCCCGCCTGCCACCTCGCGGCGTCCGCGTGCACGCCGCCGGTGAAGGGGTTGGCGAGGTCGAGCTCGAGGTACTGGCGTCCGGGGGTGCTCGCCGGGATCAGGGCGAGCTGCTCGGACGCGGCCGCGGCGTCGCCGAGCGTCTCCAGGAGGCGGGCGTAGAAGAGCCGGTCGGCGGGCTTGAGGCGGCCCGCGGGGACCTGGGCGAACAGCAGGCGCGCGGTCTCCATGTCGTACGGCTCGCCGGTCTGCAGCGCGAGCACGCGCGCGAGCGCGACGAGGCCGCCGGGGCTGAGGTCGTCGGGCAGCGCGCCCGGGGCGGTGCGCAGGCGGCGCACCAGGTCCTCGTAGCGGAGCCGGCCGCGCGTCGCGCGGTGCGCCAGGACGGCGCGCATCGAGCGCGAGCGCGTGCGCAGCGCGTGGGCCTCGACGGCGCGCGAGCCCGGCGCGAGCTGGTCGAGGGAGTCCAGGAGCGTGAAGTCCCGGGGGTAGACGTCCTCGTCGGGCGGGTGGGTCGGGACCGTCACGCGTGCGGTCCCTGCTCGGCGAGGCGCGCCTCGGCCGCCTCGGCCCGGTCGAGCGCCTCGTCGAGCGCGGCCCGCAGCATCGCGAGCTCGACCTCCTGCTGGGCGAGCTTCTGCGTGAGGTGGGTGATCACCACGTTGGCGTCGACGTCCACTAGATCTTCTCCAGCCTGAGCTTGCCGCGCACGACGGACAGCCGATGCAGGTCACCGGACACCTTGTCCTTGAGCACCGGACCGCGGCCCGCCGCGAAGCGCGCGTCGCCCTCGAACCGCACCTCGGCCGTGCGGCGGCTGATCCGCAGCACCCGGCGGGGCTCGCCCGTCTCGTCGGCGTGCGCCGAGACGACGAGGTCGTTCGTCGGCGCGTTGGTCATCTCGACGGACCAACGCTGGTCCGCGGGCGCCCCGGCCCGGTCGACCGCGAACTCGAGGCGCGAACGCGCCACGCGCAGCGTGCCGCGATGCACCGTGAAGTCGGCGCTCGACGTCGCGATGTTGACGTGGTCCTCGCCGTACGGGATCGCGAGCCGCGTCTTCATGAGCCCCGCGGCGTTGGCCACCTCGATGGAGAAGTGGCGGTGCGGCCGGCCGCCGTCGTTCGCCTCGTCGTGCGCGCCCATCCACGCCTTCATGACGGGGTTGTCCGGGTCGGTGTAGTCCCACCAGCCGATGAACGCCTTCGCGGCGGGGTGCCGCCAGCGCAGCTCCATGACGTCGCCCGAGCGGTTGTTCGCGGTGTTGGAGCGCGTGTACGACTCCAGCACGAGCCTGCTCGACCGCGTGCTCTGGCCTCCCGCGTGCTTCGTCGGCGGCGTCCGCAGGTACAGGTCGCCGGTCATCGTCGCCCCGGTGCTCGAGAGCTCGACGGGCGCTGTCCCGTCGCCGGATGGCAGCGTCACAGGAGGTCCTCCTCGGATGGGCGGGTACGCAGCGATTGTCCGTACCCAGCCCCGTGGGCGGCAAATCTGCGCAGGCCAGCCCACCGTACAATCAGCGGGCACACGGAGGGCGCCGCGTCGGCGACCTCGACCCGACGAGAGGACGTCGTGAGCACAGCCCAGCACTACGACGTCCTTCTGGCGTCCGACCTGCGCCTGCCCGGCGGCACCACGGCCAGCATGGCCGAGGAGCTGCGCGCGCAGGCCGCGGCGGGTTACCGCACCGCTCTCCTGCACGTGCCGAGCAGCCTGGCCAACCGGGGTCTGGGCATCGAGCCGCGCCTGCGCCGCTGCCTCGACGACGGCCTCGCCGACCTCGTCGTCGCCGGGACGCCCGTGCACGCGACGCTCGCGGTGCTGCGCAACGCGACCGTGTTCGACGCCGTGCCCGCGAACCTGCCGGTGACCGCGGACCGTGCCCTCGTGCTGGCCAACCACGTGCGCGTCGACGCGGCGCGGGTCCAGCACTACGACGTGGCTGTCACGGACCGGGCCGTGACCGACTGGCTCGGCGTGCGGCCCACCTGGTACCCGATCGGCCCCGCCGTGCGGCCCGGGCTCGAGGCGGTGCGCGACCAGATCGACCTCGCCGACACGGACTGGCTCAACCTGCTCGACGTCGACGAGTGGGCGGTGCCGCGCACGGGCGTCGCCCCCGGCACCGTCCCGGTCATCGGCCGGCACTCGCGCTCGTCGGCGGCCAAGTGGCCCGAGCGCGCCGCCGACCTGCTCGCCGCCTACCCCGACGACGGCTCGGTCCGCGTGCGCGTGCTCGGCGGCGCCGACGCGGTGGCCGACGTGATCGGCCACGTCCCCGCGTCCTGGTCCGTCGAGGAGTTCGGTGCGCGCGACCCGCGCGACTTCGTCGCCGGGCTCGACTTCTTCGTCTACTTCCACCGCAGCGACCTCGTCGAGGCGTACGGCCGCACGATCATGGAGGCGCTCGCGAGCGGTGCCGTGGCGATCCTGCCCGAGCACTTCCGCTCCGTGTTCGGCGACGCGGCGCTCTACACCGCTCCCGAGGGCGTGCAGGGACTCGTGGCGCGCCTCGCGGCCGACCCGGACGCCTACCTCGCGCAGTCCGCGCGGGGCCAGCAGTTCGTCCGCTCGACGCACGGCCACGAGTCGCACGCCGCGCGCCTCGCCGCGCTCATCGGGCCGCCCTCGGGCGAGCCCCGCACGGTGGTGTCGCGGCAGCGCCCCGTCGGCCGCGAACGTGTCATGTTCGTCAGCAGCAACGGCGCCGGGATGGGTCACCTCACCCGCCTGCTGGCCATGGCGAACCGCGCCGACGAGCGGATCGAGCCGATGTTCTTCTCGCTCTCGCAGGCGGTCGGCGTGGTCGAGCAGTACGGGCACCCCTGGGAGTACTGCCCGTCGCGGGGGGACCTGGGCTGCACGGTCGAGGAGTGGAACGAGCTCTTCCCGGTGCGGTTCGCCGAGGTGCTGCGGCGGTACCGGCCGCGTGCGGTCGTGTTCGACGGCACCATGCCGTACGTCGGCATGGTGTCCACGCGCGCCGCGTTCCCGGACATCGCGTTCGTCTGGTCGCGTCGCGGCATGTGGCGCGAGGGCACGACGACCAAGTTCCTCGCCCGCGGCGAGATCTTCGACCTCGTCCTCGAGCCCGGCGAGGTGGCCGCGGCGGCCGACCGCGGGCCGCTCGTCGGCCGTGGCGACAGCACGCACGTCGGCCCGATCACCCTGCTCGACGCGGACGACCTGCTCGACCGGGCCACGGCCCGCGCCGAGCTCGGCATGGACCCCGACGCGCCGGCGCTGCTGCTGAGCCTGGGTGCCGGCAACATCAACGACATCACGTCCGACCTCGACCTGTTCGCGGACGCCGCCGCGGCACTGCCCGGCGGCTGGGTGACCTACGCGACCAAGCCGCCGATCCAGCGGCGCGGCGAGCCCATGCGCGAGCACGTGAAGCCGCTGTCCGTCTACCCGCTCGCCCGCTACCTGCGCGCGTTCGACGCCGCGGTCGTCGCGGCGGGCTACAACAGCTTCCACGAGGTGCTCATGGCCGGTGTGCCGTCCGTCGTCGTGCCGAACCTCGCGACGACGACCGACGACCAGGGGGCGCGCGCGACCTACGCCGACGCGCAGGGCTGGAGCGTCGCGGTCGCCGAGGTGACCGCGCAGTCCGCCGCAGACGCGCTGCGCCGGGTCACCGACCCCGTGTGGTCCGCGGCGGCCTCCGCGAAGGCGCTCGCGGCCTACCCGGCCAACGGTGCGGGCGAGGCCATCCGGCACGTCGAGCGCCTGATCGGGGTCGAGCGATGAGCGCCGGTCGCCGCGCCCAGCGCGCCGCCCGCCGCCTGCTCGCGTTTCCCGCGACGCGGCGCCTCGTCGTCGCCGTCGGCAGGCGCGCGCCGCGCGTCAAGGAGGCCGGCCGCGCCCTGCTCGGCATCGAGGCCGGCGGGTCGCGCCACCTGCACGGCAAGCCGCGCGTCGACATCCGCGGCGGGCACATGCTGCTGCCGCACCAGGGGCGGCGCTGGCCGATCGTGCTCGTCGTCGCGCTCGGTCTCGAGCCGGGCGACACCGAGGTGGTCGCCGACGCGATCGAGCGCGTCCAGCTCACGACCGGCCGCTTCCGGCCGCTGTTCCTGGTGGACTCGGGTCAGCTCGGCCCGTTCCGCTCGCGCTCGTACGCCGTGGAGACCGTCATGCCGCGCGCGATGTACGCGCGGGTGAACCCGCAGGACTCCTACGGCGACTACCTGGCCGACCGGACGCTGTCGATCGTCACGGCGTACGGCGTGCGCTCGGTGGTGCCGGTATCCGTCGCCGCGCTGCGCGAGGGCGTCAGGCCCGACGAGCTACGGCTGCTGGGACAGCTCGAGCTCTAGCTAGACCCCGCCGACCTTGCCCGGCTCGAGCTTGCCGTCGCGGATCTGACGGAAGAACGTCGGCGTCTCGTCGGGGTCCAGCAGGACCGTCGACCCGACGCCGCCCGGACGGTAGTCCATGCTCGCGATCGGCGGGGTCCCCGTGATCCCGGCGTCGCTGTTGGCGGCGCGGAAGGCGAGCGCGAGCCGGCCCAGGTCGATGATGTCGCTCGACTCGTCAACCGTGAGCGTCGCGGTCGCGGCGTCGACGAGTGCGACCTGTCGGCTCGGGTGCAGCGCGAGCTGGCGCGGGTCGACGTTCGCGAGGACCGCCTTGACGAGCTGGCGCTGCCGCTCGGCGCGGCCGATGTCGCCCAGCGGGTCGGACTTGCGCATCCGCGCGAACTGCAGGGCCCGCGTGCCGCCCACCGTGTGGCAGCCGGACTTCCACTTGAGCTTCGAGTCGCGGTCGTCGACGTCGTGGTCGTAGCACAGACGCACACCGCCGACGGCGTCGACGACCTGCTTGACGCCGGCCATGCCGATCTCGGCGTAATGGTCCACCGTCAGGCCCGAGAGCTGCTCGACCGTCGCGACCAGCAGCGGTGCCCCGCCGTACGCGAACGCCGCGTTGATCTTGCCGGGACCCTTGCCGGGGATCTCGACGTAGGTGTCGCGGGGGAGCGAGATGAGGGCCGTCGGCCCGCTTTCGGGGACGTGCAGCAGCAGGATGGTGTCGCTGCGCTGGCCCGAGGTGCCGTCGTCCTTGACCCCGCCGTCCGAGCGCGAGTCCGAGCCGGTGATGAGGTAGGTGGTGCCCGGCGTCCCGTCGGCGCCCGAGAGTGCCTCGGTGTGCTGGATCTTGCCGTTCGCCCACATCACGAGCCCGATGGGCCACGCGAGCGCCAGGACCAGGAGCAGCGCGACCACCGCGAGGGTGACTCGCAGACGCCGCCTGCGCCGGGGTGCGCCACCGGGTGCCTGGGGGCCCTGACCCGTCGGTCCGCCGCGACCGGTGCCGGGGCGGGACGGGGGAGCGCCGGCCGCGCGACCGGTGGCGGGGTGCCCGCTCGCCGAGCGCGCGCCCGCGGCCGGCCGACCGGCAGGACGTGCGGTGGCGGGACGTGCAGCGTCAGAAGGTGCGGTGCCAGAGCGTGCGGTGCCAGAGCGTGCGGAGCCGCCCACGGCGGGCTGCGCGCTGCCCGGGGAGAACGACGGCGGGGTCGCCCCTGCGCGCGGCGGCGTGGGCTGCCGGGACGACGAGGGCGACGACGTGCGGCGCGGCGCGCCGGGGGCTGCCGCGCGCTGCGTGCGCGCCTCGGCTGCCGGCGAGTCGGGCGTGCGCTGGCCGGCCGGACGGGCCGGCTTGCCCGGTGCGCGGGCCTCGTCGCGGCCCACGGCCACGGCGTCACGCGCGGCGGGGCGGGACGCGCCGCCACCGGGGGTGAAGCTGGGCGGCGTGCCGGGCTCGTCGCGAGCCATGCTCAGCACTTGCCGGTGTCGTCGTCGAGCGTGAAGGACTCGCGACCGGCCTTGCGGGTCGCCTTGGCGGTGGGCTCCTTGGACGGGTCCGCGGTCGCCGTCGGGCCCTTGGTCGCCGCCTTCGTCGGTTCCTTGGTCGGCTGGGTGCCGCGGTCGTCGTCGGTGCCTCGGAGCATCGGGATGTCGCCGGCGATGTTCGACCAGATGACGTCCGCCTCGGACGTCCACACGACCCGGTTCTTGTTCTCGGGTGCCGCGCCCCACGGGATCGTCATGAACGTGATGTTGCCAGTGCGGATGCCGCGAGCGCTGTAGGCGAGCCCGGCGAGGTCGGATGTCGACATCGACGTCGTGACCGACTTGGTCGCGGCGTTGAGCAGCCCGAGCAGGTCCGTCCAGTCCGTCAGGACGTTCTTCGACAGCGTCTGGGACGCCATCGCGGCGAGCAGCCGCTGCTGGTTGCCGATGCGCGCGATGTCCGAGCCGTCGCCCGCCTGGCTGTGCCGCGAGCGGGCGTACGCCAGCGCGGTCTTGCCGTCGAGGTGCCGGTTGCCGGCCTCGACGTGCAGGCGGGCCTTCTTGTCGTCCATGTCGGTCGGGATGCACATGTCCACCCCGCCGATCGCGTCGACCATCGTCTGGAAGCCCGCGAAGTCGACGAGCACGAAGTCGTGGATCGTGACGCCCGTCGTGGCCTCGACCGTGCGCCACGTGCAGGCGGCCGCTGAGGCGAGGTCGAGACCCTTGTCCCAGCCGCGCGCGAACGCCTCGTTGAACATCGCGCGGCCGCTGGAGCTCGTGTCGCCGTTGGTGGTCTTGCACGTCGGGATCTCGACGAGCGAGTCACGCGGGATCGAGACCATCTCGACGCGCGACCGGTCCGCCGAGATGTGCATGACGATCGCGGTGTCGGAGCGCATCCCGCCCGCGACCCGGCCGCCGATCGCGCCGTTCTCGCCCTCGCGGGAGTCGGAGCCGAGCAGCAGGATGTTGACGGCCTTGCCGGCGTTGGGGTCGGCTCCCGCCTGGGGCGTCTGCGTCGGCCGCGGGCCGAGCAGGCCGGAGACGTCGACGTGGTCGATGTTGCCGTTGAGCCGCGCGTACACCGAGTAGGCCGCGGTCCCGCCGAAGGCGAGGATCGCGACCGTCACCAGCGCGACGCTCTGCAGGATCCGCCCGCTGCGGTGGTGGCGGGCGTGGCGCGCGTTGGCTGGGCGCTCGGCAGACATGTGGCGGACAGGCACGGCGTCGATCCTAGGGACGGGGGCTGGACGAGCGAGGGAGCGACAGGAGGAGCCCGGTGGAGAAGTTGTGCAGATCGATGCAGGTCAGCGGGCGATCCGGACAGCCGGGCACGCATCGGGTGAGCCCGCGGGTCAGCACGACGCGGTCTCGTCGTCGAGTGTGAACGCCTCACGCCCCGCCTTCTTCGTCGACCCGTGCGAGGGCCGCGCCGTGCCCGACGAGCCTGCTGGCCCGGTCGGCCGGGACGTCGCACTCGTGCCGGGCTCGTCACGCGTCTGCGGGTCCTGCGCCGTGCCGGTCAGAGCGGGTGCGTCCCGCGCGAGGTTGGCCCACACGGTCGCGGCGTCGTCCGCCCAGACGAGCGTGTTGTCGGGGTCACGCGGGTCCGGGAGCGTGGGGATGGTCAGGAACGTGACGTCGCCGGTCCGGACGTCGCGCAGGCTGCGCGCGAGCCCCGCGAGGTCGGTCGTGCTCATCGAGGTGGTGAGCGAGCGCGTCACCGCGTCGAGCAGGCGCATCAGAGCGGGCAGGTCCGTCAGGACCTCGCTCGACAGCGCCTTGTCGGCGAGTGCGGCGAGCAGCCGCTGCTGGTTGCCGATCCGCCCGGTGTCCATGCCGTAGTTGCCCTGGAACCCGCGCGAGCGCGCGAACGCCAGGGCGGTCGGGCCTGTGAACCGCTGGTAGCCGGCCTTGACGTGCAGCTTGGCCTTGCGGTCGTCCATGTCGCGCGGGACGCAGATCCACACCCCGTCGACCGCGTCCACCATGTCGCGGAACCCCACGAAGTCGACGAGCAGGAAGTCGTCGACGAGGACCCCCGTGGTCGCCTCGACCGTGCGCCACGCGCACGCGGCGGCCGACTCGAGGTCCTGACCGTGGTCCCAGCCGAGGGCGAACGCCTTGTTGAACCTCGAGTACTCGCTCGCGGCGATCGTCTCGCCGCTCGTCGTCGTGCACTGCGGGATCGCGACCATCGAGTCCCGCGGGATGGAGACGAGCTCGACGCGCGAGCGGTCCGCGGAGACGTGCAGCACGATCGTCGTGTCGGACCGCATGCTGTCGGCCACCGTGCCGCCGATCGTGCCGTTCTTGCCGGCCCGCGAGTCCGACCCGAGCAGCAGCAGCGTGAGCGCACGGCCCTCTGCCGGGTCCTGCGCCTGCGCCGCGGCCGTGGGGCGCGGGCCGAGCAGCGGGTCGAGGTCGAGGTGGTGGATGTTGTCGTCGAGCCGCACGACGAACGTGAGCGCGGCCGTGCCCGTGAACGTCATGGCGGCGAGCGCGGTGAGCGCGACCACACGCAGCGCGCGTCGCTCGCGCCGACCGCGCGCGTGCCTGCTCGTCGGGGCGGCGGGCTGGGCGGTGAGCGGCACGCGGCCGACGCTACGAGCGTCCGGTCGTCGCCGTGGGGACTCGTGCGACGGCACGGTGGAGGGGTCGTGAAGATCCGCGCACACGGGCCCACGCGACCCGTCCGGGTGTCCGTGCGCCGTTCGTCCCCAGGCGAGGACCGGCGGGGTGGTCGGCTGGGCTAGCCTGGTCCGCGATGTCCCCCTCGACCAGCCCGTCGGAGCCCGACGGCACCAGCAGCCTGCCTCCGGTCTCGGTGTTCCTCACGGTCCGCGAGGAGGAACGGCACCTCACGGCCGCGATCGAGCAGGTGCTCGACCAGGACTACCCGGGCGAGCTCGAGATCGTCGTCGCGGTGGGCCCCAGCCACGACCGGACGCGCGAGATCGCCGACGATCTCGCTGCCGGCGACGCCCGGGTGCGCGTCCTGGACAACCCCACGGGTCTGACGCCGGCCGGGTTGAACATCGCGGTCGCCGCGGCGCGGCACGACGTGCTGGTCCGCGTCGACGGGCACAGCGAGATCGAGCGCGACTACGTGCGCGTGGCGGTCGAGGCGCTGCTCGAGACGGGCGCCGCCAACGTCGGTGGGCTCATGGTCCCCGTGGGCACCACGCCGTTCGAGGAGGCCGTCGCGCGCGCGATGAGCAGCCGACTCGGCATCGGCGCCGCGTCGTTCCACACGGGCGGTCAGGCCGGACCGGCGCCGACCGTCTACCTCGGGGTGTTCCGCCGGGACGCGCTCGAGCGCGTCGGCGGGTACGACGAGCACTTCGTGCGGGCGCAGGACTGGGAGCTCAACCACCGGCTGCGGGAGAACGGCGACGTCGTGTGGTTCGACCCGCGCCTGGCGGTGACCTACCGGCCGCGCGGCGACGTGCGCTCGCTCGCCCGGCAGTTCTTCCGCAGCGGGCAGTGGCGCCGGCAGGTCATGCGGCACCACCCGGAGACCGCGGGTGTGCGCTACCTCACACCCCCAGCGGCCGTGGTCGGCATCGCGGGCGGGGCCGTCCTCGGGCTCGTCGGCGCGACCGTCGGCCCGACGTGGCTCGTCGCCGGTGCCGTCGTTCCCGCTGCGTACGCCGTCGGCGTGCTCGCGGGGTCGGTCGTCGTGGGCCGGGGGATGAGTCCCGCGGCCCGCCTGCGCCTGCCCGCCGCGATCGCGACGATGCATGTCGCCTGGGGCTCGGGGTTCCTGCGCGGCGTGGGGGCGGAGGCTGGCGGCACGCAGGCTCGCGTCCTCTATCCTGATCCGGCCAATGCGTCCCGACAGCCCCGATCCGCCGCGGGCGAGGGAATCGACCGTCACCCGGCGGAGGACTGAGCCAGCCATGCCCACCCAGGAAGCCGTGCGCCCGCGTAGGGGAGAGCTTCGCGTCTACGAGCCCCACCGCGCCGGCCTGCCCAAGTTCGGTCCGTACTTCAGCGACCTGCGCCACCGGCTCCCGTTCGCCGCGGAGTTCTCGCGGTCGGGCATCCGTGCCGCGCACACGCAGACCGTCTTCGGCCAGCTCTGGCTTGTGCTGAACCCGCTGCTCATGGCGCTCGTCTACTACCTGCTCGTCGCGATCCTGAGCTCGAACGGCGGCGGCGTGGACCGCCTCGCGCACATCGTCTGTGGCTTGTTCGTGTTCCAGCTCGTGGCCGGTGGCCTCCAGCAGGGCGCGACCTCTGTGACCGGCGGCGGGCGACTCATTATGAACATGGCGTTCCCGCGCCTGCTCATGCCCCTGGCTGCCGTGCGCACGGCGTTCTTCCGGTTCCTGCCGACGGTCCCCGTCTTCCTGGTGATCAAGGCGTTCACGGACGAGCCGTGGGGGTTGCAGATGCTCCTCTCGGTCGTGTTCCTGCTGATGATCACCGTGTTCAGCTTCGGCCTGGCGGCGATCATGGCCACCTTGCAGGTCTACTTCCGGGACACGTCGAGCTTCCTGCCGTTCTTCACGCGCATCTGGCTGTACCTGTCGCCCGTGCTGTGGACCATCGACGACCTGGGCGGCCACGGACAGCGATTCGCGCACCTCATGCTCATCGGCAACCCGCTGTTCTCGCTGATCGGCGGGTGGACGCAGCTCGCCCTGCTCAACGAGGTCCCCGAGCCCAAGGTGTGGCTCGCCGGTGCGATCTGGGCCGTGGTCGCCGCGGTCGCCGGGTCGCTGCTCTTCATGTCGAGGGAGCGTGAGTTCGCTGTCCGCCTCTGACATGGACCTGACCCAGGGCGGTTCCCGCCGGTCCGACGAGAACGCGCACCCCGAGGTGCAGCCCGCTGCCGCCGACCAGGGGGATGCTGTGCCCACGGACACCGAGGCGATCGACGCCAAGGTCGTGGACGACCAGCCCGCTCAGGGCACTGACGCCGAGGGCCAGGCGGTCGCCGCTCAGCCGGCCGCCGCTCAGCCCGGCGACGAGCCTCCTGCGGATGCGCCGGTGGCCGACGCCGAGACGCCCGAGCCTGCACCGGCTCCCGCCGTCGCTCAGCCGCGGATCGAGCGCAAGTACCCGGTCGACCCGGACGCGCCGCCCGCGGTGAGCGTCCAGGACCTGTCGATCACGTACCGCACGACGTTCGAGAAGATCCCGACGATCAAGAGCGCGATCGTGCGCCTGGGCCGCGGCGAGCGAGCGGTGCGCGAGGTGCACGCGCTGCAGAACCTGTCGTTCGACGTCATGGAGGGCACGGCGCTCGGCATCATCGGCGCGAACGGCGCCGGCAAGTCGACGCTCATGCGTGCGCTGGCCGGGGTGCTGCCGCCGACGAGCGGGCGCATCGAGGTCCGCGGGGAGATCAGCTCCCTGCTCTCGTTGGGTGTCGGCTTCAACGGCGCGCTCTCGGGTCGCGAGAACGTCATGCTCGGCGGACTCGCGCAGGGCCTGACGCGCGCGCAGGTCGCGGAGCGAGCCGAGGAGATCGCGGAGTTCGCCGAGCTCGGCGACTTCATGGACCTGCCGCTGCGCACCTACTCCGCGGGCATGGCCCAGCGCCTCGCGTTCGCGGTCTCGGTGCACATGGAGCCGGACATCCTGCTCATCGACGAGGCGCTGTCCGCCGGTGACGCCCGGTTCAAGAACAAGGCCGCCGCGAAGATGGACGAGCTCATGTCCTCGGCGCGCGCCATGTTCCTCGTCAGCCACTCGCTCGCGTCGATCCGCGAGCTGTGCAACGAGGCGATCTGGATCCACGAAGGCCGACTCATGATGCGCGGCACGCCGCAGGCCTGCGGCGACGCCTACACGCGCTTCCTCGAGGTCGGCGAGAACGCCTTCACCCTCGAAGACCTCTGAATGGAGACCGCGCGGTGAGGCCGCAGGTGAGCATCGTGACCTCCGGTCACGATGTCGCCGACGCGCGCCTGCACCGCGAGGCCGCTGCGCTGCAGCGCGCCGGTCTGCGGGTGGAGGTCCTGGGCCTCGGCGCTGCGAGCTCGGGCCCGCCCGGCGCGACGACGCGCACGTGGCCCCGCCGGGGCGCGCTGCGCCGTGCCTGGTACGCGCTCACGCTGCCTCTGCGCACGAGCGGTGACGTGGTCGTCGCGCTCGACCCCGACTCGGCGGCGGGTGCGCGGGTCGCGCAACGACTGCGCCGGGTCGTCGGACGGCGCACGGCGCTCGTGACGGACGTCCACGAGGACTACGAGCTGCTGCTCAAGGACCGGGCGTGGGCGTCCGGGCTGCGGGGCGGGGGCGCGGCGATCTCCGCGCGGCTCGGCTCACGTGCCGCGCGGCGCGCCGACCTGCTCGTCGTGGCTGACGACCACTTGATGCCCGACGCCGCGCACCGGCTCGTCGTGCGCAACCTCGCGGACACGTCGATGCTGCCCGCGCCGACCCCGCCGGGCGCGACGCCGCGCGCGGTGTACATCGGTGACCTGCGGCGCAGCCGCGGCCTGTTCGCGATGCTCGACGCGATCGAGGCGGCGGGCGGCTGGGAGCTCGACCTCGTCGGTCCCATCGCGCCGGCCGATCGTGAGGAGTTCCTCGAGCGGCTCGCGTCGCCCGAGCTGTCCGGCGTGGTGCGCTGGCACGGGCGGCAGCCGCCGCGTGAGGCGTGGACGTTCGCGAGCGGTGCCTGGGTCGGCTTCCTCATGCTGGACGCGACGCCCGCGTTCCGCGACGCGATCCCCTCCAAGCTCTACGAGTACCTCGCGTGCGGGCTCGCGGTCATCGCGACCGACCTGCCGCGCAGCGCGGCCGTGGTCCGCGAGACGCGGGCCGGGGTCGTCGTGGCCGACACGGGGCAGGCCGCACAGGCGTTGCGCGCGTGGGCGGCTGACCCCGCCGAGCTCGAGCGCCTGAGGACTGCGGCGCTCGCCGCGGCCGACTCCTACGTCGCGGGCGAGGACCTCGCGTCGTTCGCGGACGCGGTCGCACGCCTGGTCCCGCAGCCCGCCGCGAGCGCGGACGCCGGGGCCTGACCCCCTCGCCTGGCGCGGGCGTGCCCGGCGCGAGGTGCCTCAGCGCGCAGCGAGGAGCTGCAACGCGCCCGGCACGCCGTTGACGAGGTCGGCGCGCGGGTTCCAGCGCCGCGCGCGCCAGACCGCGGGGACCGCGGCCCGGTCGGCCGCGACGACGAGCTCGGCCTGGGCGAGCATGCGTCGGTGCGCGCGCGTCACCCGGCGCGCGGCGGCCCACGAGTCGGTCGTCTCCCGCACCGCTCGCAGGGCGGACCGCTCGCCGCGCGCGGCGAGCCCGGCCGGCCGCAGGTCGACGATCGTCACGTCGGCACCGGCAGCGCGCAGGGCGGCCGCGTGCGCCTCGATCGCGTCGTCGGACGCGTGGCGCGCCGCGACGACGAGGACCGTCGTGCTGCTCATGAGTCCTCCCGGGGGCGCAGCGCGGCGACGCGCGGCGCGAGCTGGCGGTCGCGGCGCAGCCGGTCGGCGAGCTCGTCGAGCGCGGCGTGCGTGGTCTCGTCCTGCCGCGCCGCGAGCGTGGCGCTCTCCGCGAGGGCTCGCGCGACCTCGTCGGGCGTGACCTCGCGGACCCGGGCGACGAGCGGGTGCTCGGCGAGCACGTCGGTCGTCGCGTTCGCCGGGTCGTGCACCGCGACGATCGGGCGCTTGGTCGCGACGTACTCGTAGACCTTCCCGCTCGTCACGTACCGGCCGGTGCCGAGCGCGAGGACGAGCACGTCGGCGTCGGCGTAGAAGTCCGCGACCTGCGCCTTGGCGACCGGCCCGGCGTACCGGACCCCGTAGCTCGCGGCGTCGGCGAGGATCTCGGCGAGCGGTCCCTGCGGCACCGCGAAGTAGCCGAGGTGACCACCGAGCGTGAGCGTCGAGCCGGCCGGGAGTCGCCCGTCGGACATCGCCGTGCGCCAGCCCTCGAGCAGCTCGGCGAGCGGCACCTTGGGGGTGACCGTCCCGAGGTAGGCGAACCGCAGCGCGCCCGCGTGCGGCGTGGCGGGCGGCACCGGCGGGAGCAGCGCCGGGTCCCAGCCGTTCTCGACGACGACCATGCGCTCGGCGACGGCGGGGAAGCGCTCCGCGTGCCAGTCGCGCAGCGGGCGGTTGACGAACCAGACCTCGCGCGCGTCGGCCAGGAGCGTGGCCTGCCAGCGCGCGACCCGTGAGCGAGGGCGCGTCGTCGTGCGGCCCGAGAACACGTCGAGCGTCCAGGCGTCGCGGTAGTCCATGACGTACGGCACGCCCGTGGCGCGCCACAGGTCGTGCGCGGCCGCGAAGGTCACGTGCGGGTTGGCCGTCGCGAGCGTGAGGTCCACGGGCGTGTCGTCGTGCACGGCGCGCGCGGCCGCCGCGAGCGGGCGGCGCCACGGGCCGTAGGACGGCTCGGGGAACGGCCGCTCGTCGGCGAGGCGTCGCAGGCGGGCCCAGACCGGGGGGAGCGCGACGCGCAGCGCGCCGTACCGGCGCACGTCGGTGTCCTGCGCGGGCCAGGCGAACGGGATGCGCCGCACGACGACACGCGGGTCGACCCGCTCCTCGAGCGACGCGTCGGCGCCCGTGTAGCGCTCGAACGTCTCGCGCGACGCGGTGACGACCGTGACGTCCCAGCCCGCAGCGGCGAAGGCGTTGACGGTCGCGAGCGCGCGGTACACGCCCCCGGCCCGCGAGGGCGGGAAGCCCCACGCGAGGTAGAGCAGGTGCGGCGGTCTGGTCATCATCCCTCGTGGTGCGCGCGGTCGGGCCGCCCACGAGGTTACGCGACCTGAGGTGCGGCGGGACGGGTCGTTCGACGGCGCCGTCCCGTGCCCGAGGATCGGGGAGGATGGTCGCCGGGCCCGCGACCGACGGGCGCGACGACGAGCCAGCGACCGGGCGGGCTGAGGAGCGGAGGACGCCGTGGGCGTGGCACGACGAGCGCGCGGGCTGGCCGCAGGCGCGGCGGGGACGCTCGCCGCGCGACGGCACCGGCTGCCGCCCGCGCTCGACCGTGCGCTGGACGCGGCGAAGTGGGCGCGCACGCCCTGGACGGCCGATCCGGCCGACGTCCCGACGCTCGTCTCGCCGCGCTCGGGACGCACCGCCCGTGTGCTCATCGGTCCCGCGAACTTCGCCGGTCAGGGCCTCGCGTGGGCGTCCGCGCTCGACCGGTCCGGCGTGCCGGCGGTGAGCTGGGCGTTCTCCGCCGACCCGCGGTTCGGCTTCGGCGCCGACCACAGCGCACCCCTGACGCAGGTGCACCGTGCGTCGCGTGCGTACCAGCGCCGGGTCTTCGCGCACGTCGTGGCGACGGTGGAGGCCGTCGTCATCGAGGCGGGCCGCCCGTTGTTCGGCCGGCTGCACGGCTACGACCCGGTGGCCGAGGCCCGAGCGTTGCAGGCGCACGGCGTGCGCGTCGCGTTGCTGTGGCACGGCACCGACATCCGGGTGCCGAGCGCGCACGCCGCCACGCACCCCGACTCGCCGTTCGCACCACCCGACGCCCGCACGCGTGCGCTCGAGGCGGTCGCGCTGCGCAACCGTCGCCGCGCTGCCGCGTTCGACGGCCCCGTGCTCGTCTCGACGCCCGACCTGCTGCCCGGCTGGCCCGGGGCGCTGTGGTGCCCCGTGGCCGTCGACGCCGACGCGTGGGCGAGCGACGCGCCCCTGCTCGCCCGCACCGCACCGCTCGTCGTGCACGCGCCGAGCAACCGCGCGCTCAAGGGCACGGACCTCGTCGAGCGCGCGGTGCGTGCGCTCGAGGCCGACGAGCTCGTCACCTACCGCGCGGTCGCGGGGGTGCCCGCCGACGAGGTCCGCGGCCTGTACCGCGGTGCGGACGTCGTGCTCGACCAGTTCCGGCTCGGCATCTACGGCGTCGCGGCGTGCGAAGCCATGGCCGCGGGACGGCTCGTCGTGAGCCAGGTCGACGCCCAGGTCCGCTCCGCGGTCGCGGCGCTCGGGCCGGAGCTGCCCGTGCGGGAGGCCACGGCGGACCAGCTCGAGTCCACCCTGCGTGCCGTCCTGGCCGACCGGGACGCCGCGCGCGCGCTCGCGGCCCAGGGGCCCGCGTTCGTGCGTGAGCTGCACGACGGCCGACGCAGCGCCTCCGTGCTGCGGGAGGCGCTGCGTCTCGACGAGCCGTCAGGCGACTGACCGGCGGGACGCTGCGGCGTCAGTCCCGCAGAGCCGCGGGCGCGGGCGCGGCGCGACGCTCGTGGGCGGTCGCGACGAGGTCGCGGACCACGGCGTCGGAGACGGCCCCGACGATCTCGGCGTCGGGGAAGCGCTGCGCGAGCCGCCAGGCCAGGGGGAGCGACGCCTCGTCGCCCATGACCACGACGTCGGGCGCGTGCGCGTCGAGCCATGCGGCGTGCTCGTCGAAGACGTAGTGCGCGATCCGCGCCGGGCCGATGTGCGAGTACACGCGGCGGTCGAGCACGGTCTCGACGCGGCGCGCGAGCTGGTAGTGCTTCGACAGGACCTTGCTCGTGAGGTTCACGCCGCGCTGGGCCGGGGCCTTCAGCGGTGTGGAGGTGCCGGCGACGAGCGTGCAGCCGCGCCGCACGCCGCGCACGAGGGTCGACGGGACGACGTCCACGAGCACGTGCGGGACCAGGTGGGCCGGGCCTCGGTGGACGTGCGGGCCGAGGTCGAGCACGTCGACGTTCGGCTCGGTCTGCGGACCGTTGCCCTCGGCGGCGGTGACGAGCGCGACGCGCGCCCCCGCGCGCAGGGCCTCGGACTGCACGCGCACGAGGCGCCGCGCCGCGAGCTGCGTGGTCGCGAGGCACAGCACGAGCGGCGCCTCTGGCGGGGGCGCGGGCACCGGGGGACGGCCCGCGAGCGCGCGGCGCAGGCGCTCGCCGTAGCGGCGCGCGCCGTAGCGCTCGACGAGCACCTCGCGCACGGTCGCGGCGTCGGCCGTCGCGAGCGCGTCCTCGAGGCGGTGCACCGCGGTGACCGTGCTCTGCGCGGTGGCCGGCAGGCCGACGTACTCGGCCATGCCGGAGGCTGCTGCGTCCGAGAGCGTCTCCTGCGGCCCGCTGCTCGTCGTCACCACGACCGGCAGCCCGGACATGGCCGCCTCGACCACGGTCAGGCCGAACGTCTCGAACGCGGACAGGTGCACGAGCACGTCGGCCCGGGCGAAGATGCCCGGCAGGTCGTCGGGGCTGGCCTGCCCGTGGAACGTGACCTTGTCCCCGAGCCCGAGCTCGGCGACCAGCGCGACGAGCTCGTCGCGGTCCGGGCCGCCGCCGACGAGCGTCAGGTGCGCCGTCTCCGGTCGCTCCTGCGCCCACAGCGCGAACGCCCGCACCAGGGTCAGCACGCCCTTGCGCTCGATGAAGTTCCCGACGAACACCCAGTGGTCCAGGCTCGTCGGCGTGCGCTCGCGCAGCGTGAAGCGCTCGTCGTCGACCGGGTTCGCGATCACGCGCACGCGCTGGGCGAGGTCGGGGAACTGACCGCGCACGCGGCGCGCCTCGAGCTCGGACACCGCGAGGTACCACTGCGCACGGCGCAGCAGCTCGGCGTACAGCCGGGCGCCCTCGGGCAGGCGCAGCACGGTGCGCAGGTAGGTCGCGTGCTCGGTCACGACGAGCTGCTGGTCGGGGCGCAGCAGCCCGCTGACCGCCCAGCCCGTCGGCATGCCCACGTGCGCGTGGACGACGTCCGCGTCCCGCAGCTCGGGCAGGTCCGCGCGGCGCAGCGCCTCCCGCTGCGCCCGGGCGGTGTCGACGCGCGGGCTCATCGAGTCGACCGGCATGTCGATACGCACGAGCTCGCCGAGCGGCGTCGTCGTGCGCGTGACTCCCGGCTCCGCGTCCGGTGGCACGTTGCGCACGTGCACGATGGTCGTGAGCTCGGCCGGGTGGCCGAGCGCGGCCACCGACTCCTGGACGAAGATGCCGTCGTACGGCCGGCCCTCGACCGGGTACCACGGTGTGGTGACGACGACTCGCTTGCCCTCAAGCACCGCTGATGACCTCCCGCAGTGCGGCGTCGAGCACACGCACCTGGTTCTCGCGTCGATAGGTGTCCGCATGGGCGCGCGCGGCGGCGTACACCTGCGGGGTCGCGCTGCGCGCGGCGCGCGCGGCCTCGACGAGCGCGTCCGCGACCGCCGGGCCGTCGACCGAGCGCACCGGGAACCACAGCGGGTACCCGCGCATGGGCTCGGTCGCCGCGGTCTCGGGCGTGTGGATCGCGACGACCGGCTTGCCCGTCGCGAGGCACTCGTACGTCTTGCCCGCGGTCACGAAGCGTGACGACGGGATCATCATGAGCAGCACGTCGAGCGACTCGTACGCCGCGCGCACCTCCGCCTTCGCGACGGGTCCCTCGAGGAAGACGCCCGCCTCGGGCCCGGGGATCATCGCGCGCAGCACCTGCGCGTCACGCGGGAAGAACCCGAGGTGGCCGTACAGGTGGGCGGTCGCGCCTGCGAGCTCCGGGTGCGTGCCGAGCGCGAGGTTCCAGCCCTGCCACGTCGCCGCGTGGGGCAGGTGGCTCGTGATCGTCCCCAGGTACCCGAACCGCAGGGGCCGGTCCGCGGGCGGGACCTCCTGCGTGACGTCGCCGAGCAGCTCGGGGTCGAAGCCGTTCTCGACGACGAGCATGCGCTCGGCCGCGCGCGGGTAGCGGTCGGCGTGCCACGCGCGCATCGGCTCGTTGACGTGCACCACGCGCGCCGCCGCCTCGATGAGCGTGCGCTCGGCGGCGACCTCGCGCGAGTCGTCGGGGAAGGCCGGACGCTCGTTGAACTGGTCCAGCGTCCACGAGTCGCGGTAGTCCATGACGTACGGGACGCGGGCGAGGCGGCCGAAGTCGTGCGCCGCCTTGAACGCGGTCCACGGGTTGCCCGTCGCGAGGACCACGTCGATCCGGTTGCGGCGGTGCACGCCCAGCAGGCGCCGCACGACCCCGGGCAGCCACGTCACGTACTTGTCGGGGAACACCTTCTGGCCGATCCGCGCACCCGCCGTCGCGATCAGCGGCATGTCGGCACGCAGGCGCGACATCTTGCGCACGTCGCGCTGCAGGTGCTGCGACGGCACCGCGACGCGCTCGACCCGCACGCGGGGGTCGATCGCGGCCAGCAGGCTGTCGTCCCGCGAGCCCGTGATGTCGTCGAAGAACGTCGGGTCGGCCGTTACGACCGTGACGTCCCACCCCATCTCGACGAGCAGGTTCGCGGTCGCGAGCGGTCGGTACACGCCGCTCGCACGCGAGGGCGGGAAGAACATCGCGACGATCGCGATGTGCGGACGTGCGCCGGAGTCGATCGTGGAGGTCACTCGTGTCCCGTCATCCGTGAGGCTGCGTGCGGTCGGGCGTCAGACGCGAGACGCCCGCCCGATCACCGTACGGGTGACCGTGGGCCACAGCGCGGCGTCGGTCACGCCTCGTCCGTCGACGAGCGCGCGCACGCCCGGCAGGTCGGCCTCGCCCAGGGTGCGGTACTCCGCGTGGTCCGCCTGCACGACCGCCGCGTCCACGCTCTCGCCCACGTGGTACGCGTCCAGGCCGAGCGTGGCGAGCTCCCCGTCCGAGTAGAGCGGGTCGTGCACGAGCGGCGTCGCACCGGCCGCGCGCAGCGCCTCGACCGTGGGGAACACGCCCGAGAACGCCGTCTCCTTGACGCCGCCACGGTAGGCGGCGCCCAGCACGACGACGCGCAGGCCGGTGAGCGGGCCCGCCGCGGCCTCGAGCAGCGCGACCGCGTGCGCGGGCATCGCGGCGTTCGCCTCACGCGCCGCGCGCACGACCGTCGCGTCGGGGTCGTTGAACAGGTACAGGCGCGGGTACACGGGGATGCAGTGCCCGCCCACCGCGATCCCCGGCCGGTGGATGTGGCTGTACGGCTGGGAGTTGGACGCGTCGATCACGGCCTGGACGTCGATGCCCTCGCGCTCGGCGAACCGCGCGAACTGGTTCGCCAGGCCGATGTTGACGTCGCGGTAGGTGGTCTCCGCGAGCTTCGCGAGCTCGGCGGCCTCGGCCGAGCCCAGGTCCCAGACGCCGTTCTCCCGCGTGAGGTCGGGACGCTCGTCGAAGTCGAGCACGGCCTCGTAGAACTCGGTCGCGCGCTGCGCACCGCGCTCGGACAGGCCGCCGACGAGCTTGGGGTAGCGACGCAGGTCGGCGAACACGCGACCGGTCAGCACGCGCTCGGGGGAGAAGACGAGGTCGAAGTCGACGCCCTCGGTCAGGCCTGAGACCTCCTCGAGGAGGGGCTTCCACCGCGTGCGCGTCGTGCCGACCGGGAGCGTCGTCTCGTAGGAGACGAGCGTGCCGGGCGTCAGGTGCGCGGCGAGCGAGCGCGTCGCGTCGTCCATCCAGCCGAAGTCGGGCTGCCACGTCGCGTCGTCCACGAACAGCGGCACGACGAGCACGACGGCGTCCGCGCCGGGGATGGCGTCGGCGTAGTCGGTGGTCGCGCGCAGCCGGCCAGCGGGCACGAGCTCGGTGAGCTTGTCCTGCAGGTGGGCCTCGCCCGGGAAGGGCTCGGTCGCGGCGTTCACCAGCTCCACGACCTGCGGGTTCACGTCGACCCCGACGACGTCGTGACCCTTCGACGCGAACTGGACGGCCAGCGGGAGGCCGATCTTGCCAAGGGCGACGACAGCGATCTTCACAGCATCCTCAAGGGGTGGAGACAGCGGTGGGGGCCGTGCGGATCCCGGCAACCCGGGCGAACGGCCTCCCTATACTAACGACGGCTTCGCCCCGGTCATGGGATCGAATGTCCCCCTGCAGCAGCAGCGATGTCGTGTGCCCCAGGAGGAGGTCGAGTGGTCCAGGCCCGGCCAGCGCTCACACCCGCGGACGTCGACGGGCGGCTCGTCGTGGTGACGCCGTGGTACCCGACGGCCGAGAACCCGTACGGCGGCGCGTTCGTGCGCGAGACGACGCGCGCGCTGCTCGGCGCGTTCCCCGACCCGCTCGTCGTGCACGTCGAGGTGCGCGCGCTCGACGCGGCCCCCGTCGAGCCGTCGCTCGGCGTCGTCGACGGCCTCGAGGTGTTCCACCTGACGGCCCCGATGGACCCGATGACCCCGCGGCACCGCGTCGCCGAGCTCGTGCGCGACGCCCTCGCGCCGTACGCCCCGGTGCTCGCGGCGGCCGCTGTGCTGCACGTGCACGTCGGGATGCCGACCGGCTGGGCGGTCCTCGACCTCGTCGGCGACCGCACGCGCGTCGTCGTGAGCGAGCACGCGTCGTACCTGAACAAGCTGTGGTCCGTGCCGCAGTCCGAGGCGATGTACGCGCGGACCGTGCGTGGCGCGGCGCTCGTCACCGCGGTCGGCGAGGACACGACGCGTGCCGTCCAGCAGCGCTACCCCGAGGTCGCGGACAAGGTCCACACGGTGCCCAACCCCGTCGACGTCGAGCGGTTCGCCCCGCGCGAGCTGCCACCGACGAACCTGCACCGCTGGCTGTACGTCGGCAACCTGCTCGAGGCCAAGGGCGTGCTGCGGCTCGTGCGCGCGTTCGCGGCGTGGCACGCGCAGCGGCCGACCGCGACGCTGACCGTGGCGGGCGGCGGGGTCGACGCCGACCGGGTGAGGGCGCTCGCGGACGAGCTCGGGGTCGGTGCCGCGGTGCGGCTCGTCGGCCGGGTCGCGCCCGCGCAGGTCGGCGCGCTCTACCAGGACGCGGACGTGCTCGTGCACCTGTCGGTCTCCGAGACGTTCGGGCTCACGGCCGTCGAGGCGCTCGCGAGCGAGTTGCCCGTCGTCGCGACCGCGACGCGCGGCGGCACGCGCACGCTCGACGTCGCGCAGGACGAGGACATGGCGCGGCTCGTGCCCGTCGGGGACGGCGTCGAGGACGTGATCGCCGCGGTGCGCGAGCTCGAGGAGCGGCGGGCGAGCGCGCGCCCGGGCCTCGTGCGCGCCGACCTCGCCGTGCGGTTCGGCACCCGGCCGGTCGGCGACGTGCTGGCGGCGGCCCTGCGCGGCGAGCCCGTCGACGAGCCCGACCCCGACGCCCCGCTCGTCGTCGCGGTCGCGCTGCACGGCTCGGCGCTGCCCGGCGCGGTGCGCGTCGTGCGTGACGCGGTGCGCCGCGGTGCGCGCGCGGTGCTGATCGCCGACGGGGCCGACCGTCTGGAGCTGGACCGTCGCGTGCAGCGGCTGGACGTCGCGCCGATCCGTGCGGGCCTGCTCAGCCACCGGCTCGAGGGGTGGGTCCTGGACGGCGTGCCGCGCGCGCTGATCGGAGCGACGCGCCCCCTCGCCCGCCGCGCGGGGCGCGAACGGGTGGTCGATGCCGCTCTCCAGCGCCAGCAGCGACTCAGCACGCGCTGGAAGACGGCCGTGGGTGGCCCCGGGCACGCGCGGATCGACCCGGGCGCGCTCGCCCGCGTCGTGACGAGGGAGGCCGGCCCGCTCGTGGCGGGTGCGGCGCTCGTGACCTGGGGACACGTGCGGGGGAGGCCGCTGGCGGAGCGCATCGCCGCGGGCAGCCCCGGCGCGGTGGTGGTGCAGGACGCCGACCTCGAGGTCGTCTCGCGGGTGGTCCAGCGGGCCTGAGACCCGCTCCACGACGCGGCGCGCCGACGGTCCGCGAAACGTGCACGTGTGACAGGTGTGAATTACTGTGACGGCGGTTCGGGCCCTTCCTCCATGCCCGGATCACCCGACGTCGGCAGTGAAGGGCACCTCGATGCGACCTCGCCGAGCACGCGTACCGCAGGCGGTCGGCCGGCCCCTGCTCGCCGGTGCGGTCGCGACCGCGCTCGTCGTGACCCTCGCGCCCGCGGTGTCCGCCGCACCCCCTGCCTCGACGGCGGACGCGGCCACCTCGTTCGTCCCGCTCGCACCCGACGCGCCCGTCTCGACGACCACCGTGCCGCTCGCCGCCGGCGTCGACGCCACGAGCCGGGCCTCGCTCGCGCTACCCGTCGAGATCGACGAGGAGCACGCGGGCCACGCCGGCAGGCTCGCCGTGCTGACCCCGGCCCGCGCCACCACGGACTTCGACGTCGTCGGGGTGACGTGGGCGACGGGTGCGGACGTCGAGCGCGTGCTGGTGCGCACGCGGCACGACGACTCGTGGTCGAGCTGGGCCGAGCTCGAGATCGACCCCGAGGCGCCCGACGCGGGCACCGCCGAGGCCGCGCACGCGCGTCCCGGCACCACGCCGTACGTCCGCACCGGCGCCGACGGGCTCCAGGTGCGCGTCGAGACCGCCAGCGGCATCGCGCCCACCGGGCTCGCCGCGACGCTCGTCGACGCGGGCGTCGAGGACCTGGCCGACGCCACGGTCTCCTCGGTGCCCGACAGCGCGGCGCGCGCCGACGCCGGGGTCGAGGACGGCACCGAGGTCGAGGACGGCACCGAGGAAGGTGTCGAGGCCGCGAGCGCCGGCGTGAGCCCGTCGCGGCTGCGGCCCGCGCTCGTGACGCGTGCGCAGTGGCACGCGGACGAGTCGATCCGCAAGCCGATCGACTGGAGCTCGACCATCCAGGCAGCGGTCGTGCACCACACGGTCAACGCCAACGGCTACTCGCGGGCCCAGGCTCCCGCGCTCGTGCGCGGCATCTACGAGTACCACGTGAAGGGTCGCGGCTGGAGCGACGTCGGGTACCACTTCCTCGTCGACCGGTTCGGCACCGTGTACGAGGGGCGCAAGGGCTCGATCGACCAGATCCCGCTGGGCGTGCACTCGGGCGGCTTCAACACGAACACCATCGGCATCGCGATCATCGGCGACTTCACCGGCACCACGCCGCCCGACGCAGCGCTGCGCTCGGTCGCCCAGGTCGCGGCGTGGAAGCTCGCGACGTTCGCGCGCGACCCCCTCGGCACGACCGTGCTCACGGCGCGCGAGGGCAGCACGCACCCCGTGCGCAAGCCCGGCTGGACCGGTTCGCTGCCCGTGATCATGGGCCACCGGGACGTCGCCTCGACCGCGTGCCCGGGCCAGCGGACGTACGACCGGCTGGGCACGATCCGCTCCTACGCCGCTGACCAGGTGCAGCGCGTCGAGTCGCGCGGCCGGACCACGTGGGCGTCGCCGGGGGACCCCGTCGTCGCCCAGGCCTACAACGCGTCGACGACGAGCTGGTCGGCGACCGTGCGCTCGGCGTGCTCCGGGACGGTCGTGCGGCGGCTGTCCGGCAGCGGCCGCGGCTGGGTCGACGTCGCGTGGGACGGCAACCGCGACAGTGGCGCGCGCGCACCCGCGGGCATCTACCGGATCACGACGACCAGGCACGGGCTGACCGACACCGTGTGGGTCGAGCGGCTGCCCTCGGGCGGGTACGGCAAGGAGACGTGCGGGCTGTCGCGCTGGGGCGGGTCCGACCGGTGGGCGACGGCTGTCGCGCTCGGCGGTGCGGGCTCGTCGAGCTCGGACGAGGTCGTGCTGGTCGCCGGGACGCAGGCGTCGATCGTGGACGGCCTGGTCGCGGGTCCGTTCGCCGCGTCCCGCAAGGCACCCGTGCTGCTCTCGGCGCGCGACGCGCTCCCGGCGGCGACCCGGGCCGAGATCATCGCGCGAGCGCCGTCACGCGTGTGGCTCGTGGGTGGGACGGGTGTGCTGGGGACGGCGCTGTCGCGTGAGCTGCGCCGCCTGGGCGTCGACGACGTGCAGCGCCTCGCGGGCGACGACCGCTACGCCACGGCCGCCGCGGTGGCGCGCGCGATGCCGGCGTCGTCGCAGGCCGTGCTCGCCTCGGGCGAGCAGGCGCACCTGGTCGACGCGGCCGCCGCGGGTGGCGCCGCCGCCGCGACCGACCAGCCCGTGCTGCTCACGACGCGCAAGAAGCTCCCGACCGCGACGCGCAGCGCGATCATCGCCCGCAAGGTCACGCGCACGACGATCGTCGGTGGGACCGGCGCGGTCTCCGGCGCGACGGCCGAGCAGGTCGAGTTCGTCACCAAGGGCACGGTCGTGCGCTACGCGGGCGACGACCGGTACGGCACCGCGCTCGCGACCGCGAAGGGCTTCGCCGACCGCGTCGGCACGCGCCGCGTGGTCGTCGCGGCGGGCAAGGACGCGCACCTGATCGACTCCGTGACAGCCGGTGCGCTCGGCCGGCTCGTCGTGCTCGTGCCCGGTGCGAGCAGCCACACCGCGGTGCAGTCCTGGCTGACCTCGGTCGGGACGACAACCCTTGACCTCGCCGGCGGCCCGGGGGCGATCACCCCCGCGACGGCACGACTCCTGATCGGCGCGGTGAGATGACCCCAACGCACCAGCCGACGACCGGACGCGGTCGCCGCGGACTGCGGGGCGCGCTCGGGTGCGTCGCCGCGTGGGCGATCGGCGCTCTCGTCGTCGGCCTCGCCGCGGCCCCGGCGGCAGCGGCGGCCGTCCCCGCCGAGGCGCCCCGCGCGCGGGCGGCGGCCGTCCCGTCGACGTTCACGTTCTCCGGGAGCGGCTGGGGCCACGGCCTGGGCATGTCCCAGTACGGCGCCTACGGCATGGCGCTCGACGGGTACTCGGGTGCGGGCATCCTCGAGCACTACTACGAGCCCGCGACGGTCGCGCGCCGCGCCGACGACCCGCAGATCCGCGTCCAGGTGCTCACGGGCGTCCGCTCGGTCACGGTCTCGCGTGACTCCGCGACCACGTGGACGCTCGGCACGGCTCCGAGCACGACCCGCTCGATCACGGCGAGCTCGCTGACCTTCACGTACTCCAACGCGAGCGGGACGGGCCGCGTGGTGGTGGTCGCCGACGGCGTCGAGTACCGCACGAACCCGACCACGTGGTCCGAGCTGCGGCTGAGCTGGTCGGGTGGCGTGGTGAGCGTGCCGTGGGCCAATGCGGGCAGCGGCGCGGTCCGGTACGCGCGCGGCATGCTGTCGTTCGGGCCGCTGGGTGGCGGGACGAACGTCGTCAACACGCTCCGGCTCAACAGCGAGTACCTCTACGGCATCGCGGAGATGCCCGCGTCGTGGCCGTCCGCGGCGCTGCAGGCCCAGGCGATCGCCGCGCGCACGTACGCCTACCGCAAGGTCGAGGCGGGCGTGCGCTCGGGGCTCAACGCCCACCTGACCGACGAGACGACGGACCAGAAGTTCACCGGCTGGAACAAGGAGAACGAGCCGGGCTACGGCAAGTACTGGGTCGCGGCGGTGAACGCGACGCGCACCAAGGACGGTGCCCAGGTCGTCGTGGCGCCCGGGGGCAAGCTCGCGGAGACGTACTACTCGTCGTCCACAGGCGGCCGCACCACGAACTCCGAGGACGTGTGGGGCAGCGCGACCCTGCCCTACCTGCGGACCCGCGACGACAAGTGGTCCGTCGACTCGCGCGTGCGCAACCCGTACGCGAGCTGGCAGGCGACGTTCACCCAGGCGCAGGTCCGCGCGAAGTTCCCGACGCTGCCTGACGTCGCCACGCTGAAGGTGACCCAGCGCGCGAGCTCGGGCGCGGTGATGCAGCTGCGGGCGACGTCGTCGAGCGGTAAGAGCGCGAACCTGCTCACGAAGACGACGACCGACGGCGTGCGGACCAGGATGGGCCTGCGGTCCGCCTACTTCTCGGTGGGCTCGTTGTCGGCGGTCCAGCGCCTGGCGGGGGACGACCGCTACGCCACGGCCGCCGCGATCGGACGCGCCGCGTACCCGAGCGGGACCGAGGTCGTGATCGTCTCGGGTGAGCAGAAGTCGCTCGTCGACGGGCTCGTCGCCGCACCGTACGCCCGCACGCTCAAGGCGCCGGTGCTCCTCGCGACGAGCACGACGGTGCCGCAGGCCACGCTCGACGAGCTCGCCCGCAGGGGCGCGACGCACGCGACTCTCGTCGGCGGCACGGGCGTGCTCGGCTCGAAGGTCGTCACCACGCTGCGCAAGGCAGGCCTGGAGGTCACGCGCCTCGCGGGCGACGACCGCTACGCGACGGCCGCCGCGGTGGCGCGGGCCTTCGGCAAGGCGACGAACGTCGTCGTCGCGTCCGGTGTCGCGGCGAACCTCGTCGACGCCGCCGCCGCCGGGGGACCGGCCGCGGCGACCGGGCAGCCGATCCTGCTGGTGCCCCGCAACGCGGTGCCCGCCGTCACCCAGGACGCGCTGACCGCGCTCGGGGCGAGGTCGGCGGTCGTCGTGGGCGGCACGGGCGTCGTGACGGGCGACGTCACGGCCGCGCTCGGGGCCGCGGGCCTGACGTTCTCGCGGCTCGCGGGCGACGACCGCTACGCGACGGCCGCCGCGGTCGCGACGGCCTACGAGTCGCGTGTCGGGACGGGGGCCGTGCTGATCGCCTCCGGCAAGGACGCCAACCTCGTCGACTCGCTCACGGGCGGTGTGCTCGGACGACTCACGCTGCTCACCGCGGGTTCGAGCGCGCCACCGCCCACGGTCGCGTGGCTCGCGGCGCGGCAGGTGCCCCAGCTGTTCGTCGCGGGAGGAGTGGGCGCGGTGCCCGACGCCGTGGTCCAGGTCCTGCGGTGAGGGTGCTGAGCGTCGTCGGCGCGCGCCCCCAGTTCGTCAAGCTCGCGCCCGTCGCGGCGGCGTTCGACGACTCGGGGATCGAGCACGTGATCGTCCACACGGGGCAGCACTACGACCCCGAGCTGTCCGACGTGTTCTTCGCGGACCTGCGGATCCCGGCGCCCGACGTGCACCTCGCGGTCGGGTCGGGCTCGCACGGCGCGCAGACCGGCGCGATGCTCGGCCCGCTCGAGTCGGTCATGGACGAGCAGCGGCCCGACTGGGTGCTCGTCTACGGCGACACGAACTCGACGCTCGCGGCCGCGCTCGCCGCGGTCAAGATCCACCTCCCGCTCGCCCACCTCGAGGCAGGGCTGCGCTCGTTCAACCGCCGCATGCCCGAGGAGCACAACCGCGTGCTCACGGACCACGCCGCGGACCTGCTGCTCGCACCGACCCAGGTCGCGGTCGACCACCTCTCCGCCGAGGGGCTCGCGGCGCGCACGGAGCTCGTCGGCGACGTCATGACCGACGTGTGCTTCCGCGTGCGGGACGCGGTCCTCGCGGCCGGGACGCGGGTGGCAGGCGCGCCCGTGGGGGAGCACGTCGTCGCGACCATCCACCGCGCGGAGAACACCGACGACCCCGTGCGGCTCGCGGCGATCGTCGGCGCGCTCGCCCGGCTGCGCGTGCCGGTGCTGCTCCTGGCGCACCCCCGGTTGCGGGCGAAGGCCGCAGCCCAGGGGATCGCGCTGGACCAGGGCTCGATCGTCGTGGCGGACCCGCTGCCGTACCACGAGATGGTCGCGGCCGTCCTCGGAGCGAGCGCCGTGGTGACAGACTCAGGGGGACTGCAGAAGGAGGCCTACCTCCTCGGGCGACCGTGCACCACGCTGCGCACCGAGACCGAGTGGGTCGAGACGCTCGAAGGGGGCTGGAACATGCTCGTGCCGACCATCGCGGAGCTCGCGCGGCTGGACGAGGTCGTCCTGCGCGGAGCCGGTGCGCTGCCGCAGGCGACGCCGTACGGGACGGGTGACGCCGCCCGGCGGGTCGCCGCCGTGCTGCAGGAGCGTCGACCGTGACCGCGCGCAGGCGGTTCCTCGGTGCCGGCGCGCTCGCCGCGCTCGTGGTCGCGGGGCTCGTCGCCCCGGCGGCGGCCGCCCCGACGTCGCCGGACGGAGCAGGACCGGACGGCGCAGGGCCGGACTCCGCGGTCGCGGCCCTGGCTGCCACGCCCCGCGGTGCGGTGCCGGCCGCGGCGGGGGACCTCGTCATCGCGGGACGGGGGTTCGGGCACGGCATCGGGCTCTCGCAGTACGGCGCCAAGGGCCGGGCCGAGAAGGGCCAGTCCGCGCAGAAGATCGCCGCGATCTACTACCCGGGCACCTCGCCCGCGCGGCTGTCGGACACGCGCTCGATCGACGTGTGGCTGCGCGGTGACACCGACGGCAAGCTCGACGTCGTCGCCGAGTCGGGCCTGCGTCTGCGCGGCTCCGACCCGACGAAGGGCACCGCAGGATCGCTCATCGCGCTGCCGACCACGGTGAAGAGCGGGACCCGCACCGTCACGCCCGCGCGGTGGCGCGTGAGCCGGCTCAGCTCCGGCTGGCGGCTGCAGGCCAGTGCGGGCGGCAAGTGGACCACCGTGACGAGCACCGCGATCGCACGCACGCTCGCGAACGCGAAGCGGGTCACCGTCTCCGACTCCGACCTGACGGTCCGCAACGTCGTCGGCAGCACCGCGAACGAGTACCTGGGGTCGCTCAACGCGGACCTCACGGACCCCGCGACGCGCGCGGTCAGCGTGACGCTGACGTCGAGCTACCGGTCCTACCTGCGCTCGGTGGTGCCCGCCGAGATGCCGTCCTACTGGCACGCCCAGGCGCTCGGTGCGCAGGCGATCGCCGCACGCACGTACGCGTCCTACGAGCAGTCAGGCGGCTACCGGCCGTGGTGGTGGGACACGTGCGACACGACGTCCTGCCAGGTGTTCAAGGGCGCCGCGTCGTACGACCTCAAGGGCCGCCGGACGGCGACGCACACGACGGCCGCCACGGACGCGGCCGTGAAGGCGACCGCCGGACTCATCCGCACCTACGGGGGCAAGCCCGCGTTCACGCAGTTCAGCGCGTCGAACGGCGGCTACTCGGTCGCCGGCTCCCAGCCGTACCTCAAGGCCAAGCCGGACCCGTACGACGCGTTCACGTGGAACCTCACGGTCAGCAAGGCGACGCTGGCCGCGGCATACCCGTCGGTCGGCACGGTGACCTCGGTCAGCATCACGCGGGACGGCAAGGGTGCCTACGGCGGCCGCGCGACGTCGGTGAAGCTCACGGGCACGGGCGGCACGACGACCGTGAGCGGCGACGCGTTCCGGATCGCGCTCGGCCTGCGGTCGACCCTGTTCACGGTGACCGTCCAGCGCTGACCACCCGCACGACGAACGCCCGTACGACGAACGCCCGGCCCCGCGGGGGGACCGGGCGTTCGCCGTACGGATGCTCAGACGAGCTGCTGCGTGGTGCCCGACGCGGCCGAGGCGAGCACGGCCTCCGCGACGCGCACGGTCGCGAGGCCGTCCTGCATCGTGACGATGTCGACCTCCTTGCCGAGCACCGCGTCACGGAACGCCTCGTGCTCGGTGCGCAGCGGCTCGGGCTTCGGGATCGCGAAGCGGACCACGTCGCCCTCGCTCACGCCACGGAACTTCGCGATCGACTCCCACGTCGTGGGGACCGTGCCGTTCGCGTAGAACGTCAGGTCGGCGGTGAGGGTGTCCGCGACGAACGCTCCGCGCTCACCGGTCACGACCGTCACGCGCTCCTTGAACGGCGACAGCCAGTTCACCAGGTGGCTGGTCACGGTGCCGTCGGCGAGCTTGCCGACGACCGCGACCATGTCCTCGTGCTGGCGCCCGCTCTGCAGCGACGTCTGCGCGGCGACGGACACGAACGGCGACTGGGTGACCCACGCGGTCAGGTCGATGTCGTGGGTCGCGAGGTCCTTGACCACGCCGACGTCGGCGATCCGGGCCGGGAACGGCCCCTGGCGGCGCGTGACGACCTGGTAGACGTCACCGAGGTCGCCCGCCGCGAGCCGCTCGCGCAGGTTCTGCAGGGCCGGGTTGTAGCGCTCGATGTGGCCGACGGCCCCGACGAGCCCGCGCGACGCGAACGCGTCGGCGACGCGCTGCGCGGACGGGGTGTCGGGTGCCAGCGGCTTCTCGACGAGCGCGTGCACGCCCGCCTCCGCGAGCGTGATCGCGATCTGCTCGTGGTAGGTCGTGGGCACCGCGACCGTCACGTAGTCGACGCCGGCCGCGATGAGGTCCTCGACCGAGCTGCCGACCGGCAGGCCGTTGGCGACGCCGTGCGGGTCGCCCGCGGGGTCCGCGACGGCGACGAGCTGGACGCCCGGCAGCGAGCGCAGCACGCGCGCGTGGTGGCGCCCCATCATCCCCAGGCCGATGAGCCCGGCGCGCAGGTCGGCCATCAGGCACCCGCCTTCGCGACCGCGTTGACCCCGGCGACGATGCGCTCGAGGTCGTCCTGGCTCAGCGACGGGTGGACGGGCAGCGACAGGACCTGCGCGCACGCCTCGCGCGTGACCGGGAGGTCGAACTCCAGGCCGAACGAGGGGAGCTGGTGGTTCGGGATCGGGTAGTAGACGCCCGACCCGACGCCGTGCTCCTCGAGCAGGGCCTTCGCGAAGCCGTCTCGGTCCTGGGGGACGCGGATCGTGTACTGGTGCCACACGTGCGTCGCGCCGTCGGCGACGTGCGGGACGCCGACGCCCTGCAAGTTCGCGGACAGGAACTCGGCGTTCGCCTGACGCTGCTGCGTCCAGGCGGGGAGCTTGCCGAGCTGGACGCGGCCGATCGCGGCGTGCACGTCGGTCATGCGCGCGTTGAAGCCGACGACCTCGTTCTCGTACCGCTTCTCCATGCCCTGGTTGCGCAGGAGCTGGACCTGGCGGACGACCTCGGGCGTGGCGCACGAGACCATGCCGCCCTCGCCCGACGTCATGTTCTTGGTCGGGTACAGCGAGAACATGCCGAACGTGCCGAACGAGCCGACGGGTGCGCCGTTCCAGGTCGCGCCGTGCGCCTGCGCGGCGTCCTCGAAGAGCTGCACGCCCCGGGCGGCGGCCAGCGCGCCGAGCGCGGTCATGTCGGCCGGGTGGCCGTACAGGTGCACCGGCATGATCGCCGCGGTGCGCTCGGTGATCGCGGCCTCGACCGAGGAGGCGTCCAGGCAGTAGGTGTCCGGGTCGATGTCCGCGAACACGGGAGTCGCACCCGTCAGGGCGACCGAGTTGGCCGTCGCGGCGAACGTGAACGACGGGACGATCACCTCGTCGCCCGGGCCGATGCCGGCCGCGAGCAGGCCGAGGTGCAGGCCCGTCGTGCCCGAGCTCACGGCGACGCACGCGCGTCCGCCGACGAGCTGCTCACCGAACTCGCGCTCGAACGCCGCGACCTCCGGGCCCTGCGCGATCATCCCGGAGCGCAGCACGCGGTCGACCGCCGCGCGCTCCTCGTCGCCGATCAGCGGCTTGGCCGCGGGGATAGTCGTTCCGCTCATGCGTGCAGCTCCTCGTCCGCCGACGCGCGACGCGTCAGCACACCCTCGTGCTCGTCGTACCGCTCGCCCGTGGCGGGGCAGAGGTACGTGCCATCTCCTTGGTCCTGCAGCGGGACGCCGGCGCGGCCGACCCACTTGAGCCGACGTGCCGGCACCCCTGCGACCAGCGCGTAGTCCGGGACGTCCTTCGTGACGACCGCTCCCGCGGCCACCGTCGCCCACCGCCCGACGGTCACGGGCGCGATGCACACGGCCCGCGCGCCCACGGAGGCGCCCTCGCGCAGCGTCACGCCGACGGCCTGCCAGTCGTGCGCGCTCTTGGGCGTGCCGTCCGGGTTCACCGCGCGCGGGAACTCGTCGTTCGTGAGCACCGCGGCCGGTCCGACGAACACGCCGGGCTCCAGCACGGCGGGCTCGTACACCAGCGCGTAGTTCTGCACCTTGCAGTTGTCGCCGACGCTCACGCCGGAGCCGATGTAGGCGCCGCGACCGATCACGCAGGACTCGCCGATCGTGGCCCCGTCGCGCACCTGCGCCAGGTGCCAGACCGAGGACCCGTCACCGACGGTCGCCGTCGGGTCGACGTCCGCGGACGCCATGATGCGTACGTTCACCAGCCAGCTCTCCGCTCGGGGGTGCTCCGGCGACGGCCGGACCTGGCACAGCCTACCGACGGCGCAGGGGCCCACGGGGACGGGAGTCCCAGGCGCTGCGACCGACGGAAGTCGGATTCGTCACGTCGTGCCGAGCACGGTGCGCGTGATGCGCTCGCCGGCCACGAGGCGTGCGAGCTCGTCCCCGGACCCGGGCTGCGCGAGGTGCGTGGCGCGTGCGGGGGAGAGCAGGACGAGCGAGCCGTCGCCGGCGAGCGTGCGGCACACGTCGCGCAGCCAGCCCGCGACGTCGGGTGAGGCGCCGAGCAGGACGCGCTCGCGCTCGTCGTCCGGCGCCCACCACGCGGCCAGCTCGGCGTGCGCGACAGGAGTGCCCGACGTGCCGAGCGCGGTCTGCGCCGCCTCGGCGGGCGGGACCCAGCCGAGGCGGTCGCCGTAGGTCATGACCGCTGCGGCGGCGTCGATCGCGCCGGGTGGCACCGGGTCCGGCGCGCGGCGTGCGAGCGCCGCGAGGGTCACGACGACGAGCGCGGGACCGCGACCGGTCGCGGCGGACGGGTCGGGCCGGGACGTCACGACGACGTCCGGCTCGACCTCGTCGGTCCCGACGACCGCGCTCGCGCCCGCGCGCCACGTCGCGAGCGTCCACAGCACGGTCCGCCAGTGCGCCGGCAGGTCGAGCGCGACCCGGGTCCCGGGGCCGACGTCGAGCTCCTCGACGAGGAGGTTCGTCGTCTTGTTCACCCAGTTCTCCAGCACGGCCCCGGAGAGCTCGACCCGCTCGCCGTCGTCGCCGTACCAGGTGAGCCGCGGACGGCCCGGATCGGCGGTCAGCAGGCGCAGGAGCGTGTCGACGTCGGAAGGCGCGGACGGACGCGTCGAGGTCATGCGCGCCACCCTAAGCGCCACGTCGACACGCTTCGGCGGTCCGATCGACAGAAGTTCACCCGACAAATCGGGACAACTACCACGGCTCCGGTTGACGGGCGCGAACGACACGCGTGTAATTCAGATTGTCCGAAGACATCCGAGCGCGAGCACCACGGCGCGGCCGCCCCGACCGTCCCATGACGGTACCGAACGGGGCAGTCGCTCAGGTCGAGCCTTGACCGAGAACCAGCATCTGCCGGAGGCACGCATGTGGAACCTGCTCGACGGTGACGGGGCCACCTCCGAGTTCCCCTCTGACGCGCACCGCCAGGCGGCGCCCGTCTCCCAGACTCCTTCGAACGTCCTGTCGCTGTTCGGCACCCCGGACGACGACGGGCCCATGGGGTGGCAGGAGCGCGCGCTGTGCGCCCAGACCGACCCCGAGGCGTTCTTCCCCGAGAAGGGCGGCTCGACGCGCGAGGCCAAGAAGGTCTGCACGGGCTGCGACGTCCGCAGCGAGTGCCTCGAGTACGCGCTCGCGAACGACGAGCGGTTCGGCATCTGGGGCGGTCTGTCCGAGCGCGAGCGTCGCAAGCTCAAGCGTCGCGTCGTCTGAGCGTTCGTCGTCCCAGGGTCGATCGTCCGCGGAGCCGTCACGACGACGTGACGGCTCCGTCGCCCGACCCTCACGTCCGGTCGGGGCGGCGTGGCGAGTCGCTCCCCGCGCGGCGCGGCCGGGCGTGCATCATGGCTCGAGCATGAATGCGACCCTCCCGCCCGTGGACCACCCGACGACCGCGGCGATCCCGACGACGACGTCGGTGACCGCCGTCCTCGTGACCCGCGGGACCACCCCGTACCTCGCGACGACGCTCGCGGCGCTCGCCGGCCAGGCGCGCCGACCGGCACGCGTCATCGTCGTCGACGTCGCCGAGCGCCACGCCACGGCCGACCCGCTGCCGCTTGTCGTCGAGCGCGCGTTCGCGGTCGTGGGGGGCGGGACGCCCGACCTGCGCGTCGTCGAGGCCCCGGGAGCGCGCACCTTCGGCCAGGCCGTGCGGGCCGCGCTCGCGTCCGACGACGGCCCCACCACCGCCTGGCTGTGGCTCCTGCACGACGACAGCGCACCCGAGCCGACCGCGCTCGCCGAGCTCTCGCGCGCGGTCGCGCGCGCGCCGTCCGTGGTCGTCGCGGGCGTCAAGCAGCACACCTGGACCGAGCCGGTGCGCCTCATCGAGGTCGGCATCCGCACCGCGCGGTCGGGACGCCGGATGACGGACGTCGAGCCGGGCGAGCTGGACCAGGGCCAGCACGACGCGCGTGAGGACGTGCTCGGCGTCGGTCTCGCGGGTGCGCTCGTCCGTCGCGACGTGTGGGACGAGCTCGGCGGCCCGGACCCCGTGCTCGGCCCCTACGGCGACGGGCTCGACCTGTCGCGCCGTGCGCGCCTCGCGGGCCACCGCGTGGTCGTGGTCCCCGCCGCGGTCGTGCGGCACGCGCAGGCGGGGTACCTCGGGCTGCGCTCGGTCTCCCCGTCGGGCGTGGACGACGACGGCGACGGCGAGGACGACAGCGCCGACCCGCGCCGCTCGTTCGCCGCGCGCCGCCGCGCGCTGACGCACCTGCGGCTCGTCACCGGGCCGTGGGTGCTCCTGCCCGTCGTGGTCGTGCTGGCGCTCGTGAGCGCCGTCGTCCGTTCGCTCGTCCAGGTCGCGGCCAAGCAGCCGGGGCTCGCGGTCGACGAGCTGCGTGGCCCGCTCGCGGCGCTCGCCCGGCCGGGCGCGGTGGTCGCGGCTCGGCGTCGCGCGCGTGCCACCCGCCGCCTGCCCCGACGTGCGCTGCGGCCGCTGCAGGCCACCTGGCGCGAGGTGTGGCGCCAGGGACGTGACCGGCGCCTGGCCCGACGTGAGGAGCGGCGCGTCGTCGTCGCGCCGTCCGAGCTCGAGCTGCGCGAGCTCGCGGCGCTGGCCACGCGACGGCGCGCAACCCTGGCTGCGGTGACGGTCGCGCTCGTCGCGATCTCGACGGTCGCGTTCGGTCCGCTCGTGGCTGCGGTGGGACGCGGTGCGCGGCTCGTCGGCGGCGCGCTGCTGCCGCTCGCCGAGACGGTCGGCGACCTGTGGGCGGCGGCCACGTCCAGCTGGGTCTCGGGTGGGGTCGGTGCGCCGGGTCCTGCGGACGCGCTGCTCGGCGTGCTCGTCGTGCCCGCGACGCTCGCGGGCGGCCGGCCCGACCTCGGCGTCGCGCTCGTCGTGCTCGGCTCGGTGCTGCTCGCGGGGCTCGGCGCCTGGGTGGCCGCGGGCGCCGCGACGCGGTCGGTGACGCTGCGTGCGTGGGCCGCGGTTGTCTGGGCGGGTGCCCCCGCGCTGCTGCTCGGGGTTGGCGACGGCCGGATCGGCCCCGTGCTCGCGCACGTGCTGCTGCCCTGGGTCGCGTTGGGCCTCGCGCGGGCCGTCGGCGTCCAGCGCGTCGACCTCGTCCTGTCCGGCGTCGCCACCGCCCGCCGCGAGGCCCGCGCGGAGCACGACGAGCGCGCGGCGGTCGGCGACGCACCACCCACCCACGCCTCCGCGCCGTCCGACACGGGCCACGACGCGACGACCGACGACCGGCCGGCCCACGACGGGCGCGACGACGACGGGTCGACCGACGACAGGCCCTCCGCCGACGGGTCGACGAACAGCGGGTCGACGAACAGCGGGTCGACGAACGGCGGGTCGACGGACGAGGGGTCCACCGCGGAGGAGACCGGGCCGGCTGCCTCCGACTGGGTCGGCGCCGCACGCCCGACCGGGTCGCTCACGGCCGCCGCCGCAGGCGCGCTCGCGCTCGCGGGCGTCGTCGCGGGCGCACCGTCGTTGCTCGTGCCCTGCATGCTCGCGGTGCTCGGCGCGGCCGCGTGCGCGCGGCGCAACCGACGTCGGCTCCTCCTGATGCTCGTCCCCGCACTGGTCGTCGCCGGGCCGCTGCTCGTCGAGGCGGCGTCCCGCGGGACGGCCGGGCTGCGCCTGCTCGTGGCCGACCCGGGCCTCGCGGTCGCCACCGTGCCGGAGGGGCCGCTCGCGCGCCTGCTCGGGCTGCCGTCCGCCGCGGCGGCGCTCGTGCCGGAGTCCGTGCCCGACGGCCTCGTCCGCGCGTGGCCACTCGCGCTCGGCGCAGTCGTGCTCGTGGTCGCCGCGCTCGCGCTGCTGCGGGGGAGCGTGGCCCGAGCGGTCCGGCTCGGCTGGGCGGTGGCCGCGCTCGGCCTCGCGACCGCGACCGTGGTCGCGCGCGTCCCGGTCGGGCTCGACGACGGCGTCGCCGCGTACGGCTGGACCGGGCCCGCGCTGTCGCTCGCGATGCTCGGGCTGCTCGTGGCGGCGCTGCTCGGCGCGGACGGGGTGCTCACGCGTCTCGCGCGCCACTCGTTCGGCTGGCGGCAGCTCGTCGTGGGCGTGGTGACGCTCGCCGCCGTCGTCGTGCCCGTCGCGTGGCTCGGGGGCTGGAGCGTGCAGGCGCGCGACGGCACCGCGCTGACGGCACGGGCGCTCGAGCGCACCGTGGTGCCCGCGGTCGGGCGCCAGGCGCAGGGCTCGTCGAACGCGTCGCGCATCCTCGCGCTGGCGAGCGACCCCGGCGACGACGCCGTGACCTGGCAGCTGCTGCGCGCGGACGGACCGCAGCTCGTCGACCTCGCGGCGACCGTCGCGACGCTCGAGCTGACGGGGACCGGAGACGAGCCGCGCGTCGCGGAGCCCGACGCGGCCACCCAGGAGATCGACACGCTGGTCGCCCGCCTCGCGACGGGTGCGAGCGGTGACGTCGCGGGTCCGCTCGCCGCGCTCGCGGTGGGCGACGTGCTCGTCCCGGTGCTGCCCACCCACCTGTCCGACGACGACGAGGCTGCGGCCGACCGTGCGCGCGACGCGCTCGTCGGCGAGCTCGACGCGACGGCGGGCCTGGAGCGCGTCACGCAGAACGCGTCCGGCATCCTGTGGCGCGTCCAGCCCGCCGCGCCGACTGGCGGCGGCGAGCCCGTGCCGGTCGACCCCGCGTGGGCGCGGCTGGTCGCGTCGGGCGGCGACGTCACCGACCCGGCGTCGGCGGCGGTCGCGGTCGAGGCACTCGGGCGCTCGGTGGACACCCGGATCCCGGACGCGACCGGCGGCGAGGACCGGCGGCTGCTCGTCCTCGCGGAGCGGGCGGACGCGCACTGGACGGCCACGCTGGGCGGCAAGCCGCTGCGGGCCGTGTCGAACGGCTGGCGCCAGACGTTCGAGCTCGGGTCGTCCGGCGGTCACCTGATCGTCCGTCACGACGCACCGGAGCGCACGACGTGGCTCGTCGTGCAGGCGGTCGTGCTCGGGCTGACGGTGCTCCTGGCGATGCCGGTACGTCGACGGAGGGCAGGGCGATGAGCCGCACGACGAGCGTGGTCCGGCTGGTCTCGGGCGTGGCGGTCGGCGCGCTCGTCGTCGGCGTCGTGGGCCTCGGCCTGCAGCTCCCGTCGCCCGCGACGGACGACGTGCTGTCCGCCGGCGCCGTGGTCGACGTCCCACCGTCGCCGACGCGGCTCGTGTGCCCCGGCCCGCTGGTGCTGCCCGAGCAGCGTGAGTCGGACGCCGACTTCGACCCCGTGCCGGTCGACCCGCTGACCTCGCTCGTCGCCGTCGCGACCTCGAGCGGTGGTGGCGCGGTCCTCGACCTCGCGGGCGCCGTGACCGTCGCGCGGCTGACCGAGGGCGTGGACACGAGCCTCGTGCGCGAGGCCGGTGGAGCGGCCGTCGTCGAGGCCGAGCCCACCGACGAGCCCGCCGTGGTCGGTGCGGCGAGCTCCGCGCTCGTCACCGCGGGCGACCTGCGGGGCCTGGCCGCGGCGTCGTGCCAGGCGCCGACGACCGATGCGTGGCTCGTCGGCGGCTCCACCGAGCTCGGTGCCACCGCGCTGCTCGTGCTGCAGAACGCCGGCTCGACGCCGGCCGTGGTGCACCTCGACGTCTTCGGGGCCACGGGCGAGGTCGACCTCGACACCGAGCAGTACCTCGTAGCTCCCGGCGCCGAGCGCGTCGTCGTGCTGGGCGGGCTCGCGCCCGAGGAACGCCGGATCGCCGTGCACGTGTCCGCGACGGGCGGTCGCGTGAGCGCGTTCGTCCAGGACTCGACGCTTGACGGATTCACGCCCACGGGCACGGACCTCGTCGTGGCCGGGGCGGCACCGGCTCGCCGCCAGGTGATCCCCGGTGTCGCGCTGCTCGCGACGGACGTGGACGACACCGACGCGGGCGTGCTGCGGCTGCTCGTGACGGGACGCGCGGCCACGACCGCGCGCGTGCGGCTGCTCGGCCCCGACGGCGTGGAGGACCTGCCCGGAGCGGAGTCGCTCGCGCTCGAGCCGGGTGTCGTGACCGACGTCCCGCTCGGCGGGCTGCCGCAGGGCGCGTACACCCTCGTCGTCGATGCGGACCACGCGGTCGTCGCGAGCGCGATGCTCGCCCGCCCGGGCGAGCCCACCGCGCAGGACCCGGGCAGCCCGACGCGGGAGCGGGCGTGGGTCGCGTCGGTCGCCCCGACCCAGGGTGGCCGGTCGCACGAGTCGGTCGTCGCGCTGCCGGACCGCGCCCGGGGCACGCTCGTCCTCGGCGCCGTCGCGAGCACGGGTGCCCTCGACCGCAAGGCCGTGCTCGCGGCCGAGGTGCGGGTGCTCGGCTCGGACGGGCAGGTCGTCGTCGCCGAACGCGTCGAGGTCCCCGTCGGTCGCACGGTCGCGCTCACGCTCGCGGACCTCGCGGGGTCCGACACGCGCGTGACCGGCGTGCAGGTGGTGCCGGACGACGGCGCCGCGTGGTTCGCGGCGGGGCTCGTGGCGCAGGTCGAGCGCGGTGACGGCACGCTGCTCTCGGTGCTGGTCCCGGTGCCCGGCGAGGCCGGGACGACCGCGACGACCGTGCGCGCCGACCCGCGGCTCGGGACGCGCTGAGCGCAGTCGCGTGGTCGGGCGTCAGCGTCCGTCGTCGCGGTACGTCGGGTCGATGTCCTCGGGGGAGCGGCCGAGCATGTGGGCGACCTGCTCGACGACGACGTCGCGCACGAGGTCCGCGAGGTCGAGCGTGTCGTGCGCGCGCGCCTCGACGGGCCGCCGGTAGACGACGATCCGGGCGGGCAGACCCGCGTCGGCCGGGAAGTACCGGCCCAGCGGGACGCCGCCGCGCTCCCACGGCGCGGGGTTGGACGGCGGGACGTCCTCGACCGCGAACTCGGTCCCCTCGAGCTGGCGGGCCCACCGCCGCTCGAGGTGCTCGACCGCGTCGAGCACGAGGTCGTCGAACCGCTGCGCACGCGTGCGGAACGCGGGCATCGTGGTCGGCATGAGCGGTCCGCGAGGCCCCCGGCCGCGCCGGTCACGGCGGCGGACGGGTCGTACGGACCCGTGGCCCTCGTGCGGGGCCGGGTCGAACCCACGGCGGTCGGGGAGGCCTGCGCTCACCCGGTGCACGATATCCGCTGGGGCGGCGCGTGGGACCGTGCACGGCGTGGACGGCAGCCGGTGTCGCCGACTCGGGGTAGGTTCGCCCCGTGAGATCCGTCCGGCAGTGCTCGCGCACCGCGTGCGGCCGTCCAGCCGTCGCGACGCTGACCTACGTGTACGCGGACTCGACCGCGGTGCTCGGCCCGCTGGCCCAGCACGCCGAGCCGCACTCCTACGACCTGTGCGTCCCGCACGCCGAGCGGCTCACCGCGCCGCGCGGCTGGGAGGTCGTCCGGCTGCTGCCCGAGTTCGAGCCGCTCGCCCCGAGCCGCGACGACCTGCTCGCACTGGCCGACGCGGTCCGTGAGGCCGGGCGCACCCCGGAGCCGGTCGCGGTCACGTCCGCGACCGCCGTGGTCCCGGAGCCCGCCGCACTCGCGGACGCCCCCCGTCGCGGCCACCTCCGGGTGCTGCGCGGCACGGGCCCCGACGTGACCTCGCCTGACGGGGCCGTCTAGGCCGTGGCACGTCGCAGGGGGGATGCGGCCCGGGCACGGGCCGCTGCTCAGCAGGAGTCGTTGGGGTCGATCAGCCAGCCGCAGGGGCCGTTGCCGCCGGGCACCGAGGCGTGCCAGGGCTGCGGCGAGGTCCGGCTGACGCGCATTCGCATGTCGCTGCCCGACGGGCGGGCGGCGACGTTCGTCTCGTGCCCGGCGTGCGAGATCACGAACTGGTTCGCGCTCGACGGTGACGGCACCCCGCTCACCCGCGGCGAGGTCACCGGCACCGGCTGACGAGCGCGGCGCGGCCCGGCTCTGCCGCGACGGCCCACGGAGCGCGCGCCGCCCGACGACGGCAGGTGCGCGCGGTGCGGATACGATGCCGCAGTGAGTGCCGAGCGAGTCGACCTGTCCGCGTTCATCAAGGCCTACGACGTGCGAGGGCTCGTCCCCGAGGAGCTCGACGCGCGCGTCACGCGAGCGATCGGTGCCGCGTTCGCCGACGTCGTGGTGATCCCCGAGACGCCCGCGGGCAGCCGCCCGACCGTGGTGATCGGCAACGACATGCGCCCGTCCGGCCCCGAGCTCGTCGCGGGCTTCGCCGACGGTCTGACCGCGCGCGGCGTCGACGTCGTGACGATCGGGCTGGCGTCCACCGACGGGCTCTACTTCGCCTCGGGCAAGCTCGCCATCCCGGGCGCCATGTTCACCGCGAGCCACAACCCCGCGCAGTACAACGGCATCAAGCTGTGCCGCGCGGGCGCCCGCCCGGTGGGGCAGGACTCGGGCCTCGCCGCGGTGCGTGACCTCGCGGGCGACTACCTGGGCGGCGAGGTGCCGCAGGTCGCCGACGACGAGCGCGGCACCGTCACGTCGCGCGACATGCTGACGGAGTACGCGCAGTTCCTGCGCTCGCTCGTCGACCTGTCGGCGATCCGCCCCCTGAAGGTCGTCGTCGACGCGGGCAACGGCATGGGCGGCTTCACGGCGCCCGCGGTGCTCGGCACGGGCGCGGGCCTGCCCGCGCTGCCGCTCGAGGTGGTGCCGCTGTACTTCGAGCTCGACGGCACGTTCCCGAACCACGAGGCCAACCCGCTCGAGCCCGCGAACCTCGTCGACCTGCAGCGCGCGGTCGTCGAGCACGGGGCCGACATCGGCCTGGCGTTCGACGGCGACGCGGATCGCTGCTTCGTCGTCGACGAGAACGGCGACCCGGTCTCCCCGTCGGCCATCACCGCGCTCGTCGGGCTCCGCGAGGCCGCGCGTGAGCAGGCGGCCGGACGCACCCCGACCGTGATCCACAACCTCATCTCGTCGCGCGTCGTGCCGGACCTGCTGCAGGCCGCGGGTGCGCGGACCGTCCGCACGCGCGTCGGGCACTCGTTCATCAAGGACCAGATGGCCGAGCACGACGCGGTGTTCGGCGGCGAGCACAGCGCGCACTACTACTTCCGGGACTTCTTCTTCGCCGACACGGGCATGCTGGCGGCGCTGCACGTCCTGGCGGCGCTCGGCGGTCAGCCGCACCCGCTGTCGGCACTGTCCGACGCGTACCAGCCGTACGTGGCCTCGGGCGAGATCAACTCGCGCGTCTCATCGGTCCCCGACGCGCGCGGACGCGTCGTCGAGGCGTACGTGACGCAGCAGGGCGCGGGTCCCGTCGAGGTCGACGAGCTCGACGGCCTGACGGTCTCGCACTGGGACTCCCACCCGCAGTGGTGGTTCAACCTGCGTGCGTCGAACACCGAGCCGCTGCTGCGGCTCAACGTCGAGGCGGCCGACGAGGACATCATGATCAAGGTGCGCGACGACGTGCTGTCGCTGGTCCGCCAGGGCGAGCCGGAGTACGCGAGCGCGTCCGACGAGGCGGGAGCCACGGCATGAGCGACGACCTGACGGCGGTCCCCGGCGGCCTCGAGTCCTGGGCGCGCGAGCTGCTGCGCTGCCCGGTGACGGGTGCGACCCTGGTCGACGGGACCGACGACGAGGGCAACCCGGTCCTCGTCTCGACCGACCCCGAGCGTCCGCTGCGCTACCCCGTGCGCGACGGCATCCCGGTGCTCCTGGAGTCGGCGGCCACACCCGCCTGAGCGCCGCTAGGGTGTGCGCGGACCTGACGGAGAGGGGATCGGGCGCATGGCGCACTCGGGCGGCAACAAGGCGATCGTCGCGGCACTCGCGGCCAACCTGGGCATCGCGGTCACGAAGTTCATCGCATACCTGCTGACGCACTCGAGCTCGATGCTCGCGGAGGCGGTGCACTCCCTGGCCGACTCGGGCAACCAGGTCCTGCTGCTGGTCGGCGGCAAGCGCGCCCGCCGCGCGGCTGACGAGGAGCACCCCTTCGGGTACGGACGTGAGCGCTACCTGTACGCGTTCATCGTCTCGATCGTGCTGTTCTCGCTCGGTGGGTTGTTCGCGCTGTACGAGGCGTGGCACAAGTGGGCCGACCCGCACCCGATCGAGTCGTGGCACTGGGTGCCCGTCGTGGTGCTGGTCGTCGCGATCGGGCTCGAGTCCTTCTCGTTCCGCACCGCGATCCACGAGTCGAACCAGGTGCGCGGCACGCAGTCGTGGGTGCAGTTCATCCGGACGGCCAAGGCACCCGAGCTGCCCGTGGTGCTGCTCGAGGACTTCGGCGCGCTGATCGGCCTCGTGCTCGCGCTGTTCGGCGTGAGCCTGACCCTGGCGACCGACGACGGGCGCTGGGACGCGGTCGGCACCGCGGGCATCGGCGTGCTGCTCGTCGTGATCGCGGTCGTGCTCGCCATGGAGACGCGGTCGCTGCTCCTCGGGGAGTCGGCGACCAAGGAGTCCGTGGGCCGGATCCGCGGCGCGCTGGTCGGGGAGGGCGTCGCGTCCGTCATCCACCTGCGCACGCTGCACCTGGGCCCGGAGGAGATCCTCGTCGCGGCGAAGATCGAGGTGCCCGCCGCGGTCTCCGCGGCCGACGTCGCCCGGGCGATCGACGACGCCGAGGCGCGCGTGCGCGCGGCCGAGCCGAGCGCGACCGTGATCTACCTCGAACCCGACCTGCGGCGCGAGTAGGGCGTCACGCCCGTCGGACGAGCCGCGCGACTCACGACGGCGGGTCGAGGACTCCGTGCGGGAGGCGGTGCAGCAGCACGGCCTCCTGGTCGCGGCGCACGCTCGCGCGCTGCTCGGCGACGAGCTCACGGTCGCGGCGCTCGGCGAGCACCGCGGCGAGGAACGCCTCGGGGTGCGTGCCGGGGGCCGGCAGCGGCCGGACGTAGCGCTGGACCTCGTGGGTCAGGCGCGTCCCGAGCTCGACGCGCGAGCCGGGGTGCAGGCGCGTCGCCCGTCCCAGGAACTGCCGCACGGACAGCGCCAGGCCGTCGGGCAGACGCGCGATGTCCGCCGTGCGCGCCCAGACGGCGAGGTGCGGCGGCATGACGAGCGGCGCCCGTCCCCCCGCCCCGCCGCGCACCCGCACGGCGTACGTCCCGGCGAGGATGTCGCCCACGCGCTTGCCCTGGGGGTGCACGAGCGAGCAGATCAGCGCGACCGACCCGAACGTGAGCCACAGCTCGACCACGCCGACGAGCGCGCGCACGAACGCCTGGCGGAACACGATCGGTCCGCCGTCGTCGCGCACCACGCGGATACCGACAGCGAGCTTGCCGAGCGTGCGGCCGCGCGTCAGGGTGTCCACGGTCGTGGGCAGCACGATCAGCACGAACGCGATCGCGACGGTGCCTCCCACGTCGGCGACGGCCTCGGGCACGCCGATCCGCGCGACGTTGGTGAGCAGGATGGCCACGAGCAGCAGCACGGCCACGAGCACCGCCAGGTCGATCAGCGCGCCCAGCATCCGCGAGATCGCCGACGCCGGCCGGGCGTCGAGCTCGACGCCCTCACCGATGACGATGGTGTCCACGGTCCTCCTCGTCGTCCGTCCGGTGCTCGCGCGGCGTGGCGACGCCGCGACCGCACCCTAGCCGGTCGGCGGGGATGGCAGGCTGAGCGCATGGACCTCGACGCGTACCAGGCGGTGCACTCGGCGTCGTGGCAGCGCCTCGACGAGCTGATCCGTACTCGGCGGCGCACGGGTGCCGAGGCCGACGAGCTCGTGCGCCTCTACCAGGCCGCCGCGACCGACCTGTCGACCATCCGGTCGGCCGCCCCCGACCCTGAGACCGTGACGCGCCTGTCGCAGCTCGTCGCACGCGCGCGTGCGGCGATCGCCGGGACCCACGAGCCCTCGTGGCGCGACGCCGTCCGGTTCGTCGTGGTGACCGTTCCCGCGGCGTTCTACCGGCTCCGCTGGTGGACGGTCGCGGTGATGGTCGCGTTCCTCGCGGTGGCGGTGGTGGCCGGGGTCTGGGTCGCGACGAACCCCGACGCGCTCGCCGCGATGGGCACGCCCGCCGAGCAGCGCGAGTACGTCGACAACGCGTTCGCGTCGTACTACGACCCCGGCATCGGCTTCGCCGCGACCGTCTGGACGCACAACGCGTTGCTCGCTGCGCTGTGCGTCGGGACGGGCGTGACCGGGATCGGCCCGGTGTACTTCCTGTGGTCCAACGCGGTCGCGATCGGGAACATCGGCGGCATGATGGCGGCGCACGACGCGCTCGACGTGTTCCTCACGCTGATCGCGCCCCACGGCCTGCTCGAGCTCACGGCGGTGTTCGTCGCGGGTGCGGCCGGGCTCAAGGTCTTCTGGGCGTGGCTGGCGCCGGGTCCGCGCACGCGCGGCCGCGCGCTCGCCCAGGAGGCGCGTGCACTGTTCACCGCAGCGATCGGGCTCGTGGGCGTGCTCGCGCTGTCGGGGCTCGTCGAGGGGTTCGTCACCGGGTCCGGGCTGGTGTGGTGGGTCAAGATCGTCATCGGCGCGCTCGCGCTCGCGGCGTTCTGGGCCTACACCCTCGTGCTCGGCGGCCGCGCGGTGCGGGCGGGCGCGACGGGCGACCTGGAGGACGACCGCGCGGGCTACGCCCTGGCCACCGCCGGCTGAGCACCCGCCCGGCTGAGCCCGCCCTGCGTGAGCACCCGCCCTGCGTGAGCACGCGCCCTGGCGAGCACCCCGCCGCGACGGGTCAGAGGCGTCCGGCGGCCTTGAGCGCGAGGTAGGTGTCGGCGAGGCGGGGTGCGAGCTCGTCGGGCAGCCCTTCGACCACCTCGACCCCGCGCTGCCGCAGGCGAGCGGCCACGGCGGCGCGCTCGAGCGCGCCGCGCTCGGCAGCGGCCGCGTCGAACACCTCGGTCGCGTCCTGGCGTCGGCGGGCCAGCGCCGCGACCTCGGGGTCGATCACCGAGGCGAGGACGACCTGGTGCCGATCGGCCAGCCCCGGGACGACGTCGAGCAGCCCGTGCTCGACCACCGCCGGCTCGAGCGCCGTGACCAGGACGACGAGCGCGCGCTGCGACATCCGGGCGCGCACCTGCGCCACGACTCCCGGCCAGTCGGTCTCGACGAGCTCGGGCCGGGCCACCGCGAGCTGGTCGGCGAGCTCGGGCATGAGCCGGGGACCGGAGGCGCCGGCGACCCGCGCCCGCACGCGCCGGTCGTACGCGAGCAGCTCGACGCGGTCGCCCGCGTGCTGCGCGAGCGCCGCGAGCAGCAGCGCCGCCTCGATCCCGGCGTCGAGCCGCGGCTCGTCCTGGACCCGTACGGCTGACGTCCGGCCCGTGTCGAGCACGATCATCACGCGCCGGTCCCGCTCGGGCCGCCACGTGCGCACCACGACGTCGGCGCGCCGGGCCGTCGCGCGCCAGTCGATCGAGCGCACGTCGTCACCGATCACGTACTCCCGCAGCGAGTCGAACTCGGTGCCCGCGCCACGCACCTGCACCGCTGCGCGACCGTCGAGCTCGCGCAGCCGGGCCAGCCGCGAGGGCAGGTGCCGCCGCGACCGGAACGGGGGCAGCACGCGCAGGCGCGCGGGCACCGTCACGGACGCCTGGCGTGCGGCGAGGCCCAGCGGCCCGAACGCTCGGATCGTCACGCGGTCCGCGTGCAGGTCCCCGCGGCGCGTCGGCCGCAGCGCGGTGCGGACGCGCCGCGCCTCGCCCGGCGCGAGCGTCACGTCGTGGCGGTCGGGATGCGTGCGCGCGGCGGCGTCGGTACCGGGCGTCAGCCCTGCGGCGGCCAGCACTCCGGCCGACGGCGGCCACGCGTCGCGCACGCGCGCCCGCAGCCGACGACGGCCCACGTTCGTGAGCGTCACCGTGCAGGTCGCGGGCTCGTCCAGCCGCACCGACGCGGGCACGGCGCGTGCGACGGCGACCTGCCGCGGGGAGGCGGCCAACGCCGCGTCGACAGCGCACGCGAGCGCGACGAACACCGCCCACACGATCACGGTCCCGGTGAGCGGGACGAGCAGGACCACGGGGATCCCGAGCGCGGCGAGCAGCACGGCCCGCCAGGTCAGCGCCACGGCGGCCCGTCAGCGGGGGACGGGGACCGAGGCGAGGACCGTGTCCAGCACCGTCTCGGCCGTGACGCCCTCGAGCTCGGCCTCGGCGCGCAGCTGCACGCGGTGCCGCAACGTCGGGTGCGCGAGCGCCTTGACGTCGTCGGGCGTCACGTATCCCCGGCCCGAGAGCCAGGCCCAGGCGCGCGCGGTCGCGAGCAGCGCGGTCGCCCCACGTGGCGAGACGCCCAACGACAGCGACGGGGACTGGCGCGTGCCGCGGCACACGTCGACGGCGTAGCCGAGCACCTCACGCGCGACCTGCACGCGCGCGACCTCGGCCCGTGCGCGCTCGAGCATCGCGCGGTCGGCCACGGGTCGCACGCCCGCCGCGGCGAGGTTGCGCGGGTCGAACCCGGAGGCGTGCCGGGCGAGCACCTCGACCTCGTCCTCACGCTCCGGCAGCGGGAGCGTGAGCTTGAGCAGGAAGCGGTCGAGCTGCGCCTCGGGCAGCGGGTACGTGCCCTCGTACTCGACAGGGTTCTGCGTCGCGATCACGAGGAACGGGTCCGGCAGCGGCCGCGGGAGGCCGTCGACCGACACCTGACGCTCCTCCATGGCCTCGAGCAGCGACGCCTGGGTCTTCGGGGGCGTGCGGTTGATCTCGTCCGCGAGCAGCAGGTTCGTGAAGACCGGGCCCTCACGGAACGAGAACTCCGCGGTGCGCGCGTCGTACACGAGCGAGCCGGTGACGTCGCCGGGCATGAGGTCCGGCGTGAACTGCACGCGCTTGGTGTCGAGGTCGAGGCTCGCGGCGAGCGTGCGCACGAGCAGCGTCTTCGCGACGCCGGGGACGCCCTCGAGGAGCACGTGGCCGCGGCACAGCAACGCGATGACCAGGCCGGAGACGGCGGCGTCCTGGCCGACGACGGCCTTGGCCACCTCGGCGCGCACGCCGGCGAGCGCGCGGCGCAGCTCGGCGCTGGGCGTCGGTGTGGCGCTCGCCGGGGGCGTGCCATAGGGCGACGGTGCGGCCGCGGCAGCCGGCGGCGTCGGACCCTGCGCACCGGCCACCGGCGCAGGGACGGGTGCAGGCGGAGGGACCGGCGCGGGCGTCGCAGGGACGGACGCCGGCGCGGGCGCCGGCGCGGGCGCCGGCGCGGCCGCCTGCACCGCGGGCGCGGCGTCGGGTGCGGGGGCCGGCGGCACCGGGGCGGGCGCCGGTGGCGAACCCGCCGGGTTCGGGGGCACGGTGGCGTCGTCGGTCACGATCGGTGAACCTCGCTCTCCAGGTCGTCCAGGTACGCGGCCAGGCGAGCCAGGCCGGGGTCGTCGTGCGGTGGTGGTCCGTACAGCAGGTCGGCGACGGCGCGCGGGTCGCGTCCGATCGCGTGGGCGATGGCGTCGACGAGCTCGGTGGCGCCCGCGGATCGCGGCAGCCCGAGGCGCGAGGCGCACCGGGCCGCGGCCGCCGCGCGCAGCGCCGCCGCGGCGTGGCCGTGCGCGCGTGCCCGGCGGTAGAGCCGCCCGCGGCCGCGCGTGGTCTCGCCCGAGCGGACGACGACGGGCAGCGGCTCGACCACGAGCGGTCCGAACCGACGTCCGCGCCACACCGCCGCGACGAGCCCGACGAGCCCGAGCATCAGCATCAGCGGGCCGGTCCACGGCGGCATCGTCGAGGAGAGCGACTCGTCGTCCGGCGTCGTGCCGTTCCACGGGTCCTGCCAGGACGGGATGTACCAGACGAGGTGCTCGCTGCGGCCGAGCACACGCAGCGCGAGAGCGGCGTTGCCCGCCTCGGCGAGCGAGTGGTTGGTGAGCGGCAGCGCGCTCGCGAGCACCGCGACGCGCCGGCCGTCGACCTGCGTGACGACGTACGCGCCGGTGCCGTCGGCGCCGTCCGCGGGCGGGAAGCACACGGTCGCGCCGGGCGGGCCGGACAGCGTGCCGGGGGAGACGATCTCGCCGGCCGCGCGTGCGTCCGGGTCGGCGCACGAGGCGGGTCGAGGCTCGTCGCCCGGGGCGCCGCCGGAGCCGTCCACCCCGGCGACGGCGGACGACGCCCACGGCGCGTCGACGAGCACGAGGTCGGCGTCCAGCTCGCGCAGGGCCTCGATCTGGGGATCCCCGAGGGCGGTGTCGCCGAGCACGGCGACCGTGACCCCGGCAGCGTCCGCCGCGAGCACGTCGGCGAACCGGCGGGTGTACTCGACGTCGACGCCGTTCCGGCCGAGGATCTGCGCCACCGCACGGGCACCCGTGGGCTGCGGGTTGTCCGGTGCGAGCGGGGTGACCGACGTGCGCGGCTCGGGCAGCGCGGCGAGCAGGCCGATGACGACGAGGATCGCGCCGATGACCAGCGGCAGCCGCGCGCGCCGCCAGCGCCGCGAGGCTCGCGAGCGTGCCGTGGTGCCGTCGCCGACGACGCCGGGCGGCCCGTCGGGCGAGTCGGGCAAGGGCGTCGCCGCTCGCCCGACGGGCCCCGTCGTGGTGGTCGTCGTCATCGCGGGACCGCCTGGACGTGCTCGAGGCGCACCGCCGTGTCGCTCGGCCGCGCGGCGCCGAGCGCGACGACCAGCTCGCGCAGGCGCGCGTCGTCCGCCTCGCTCGCGGACCGGCCGCCGTAGGCGACGTCGTCGAAGAGCGCGCCCGCGGCGACCAGCTCGGGGGCGACGCCGGGCAGGCGCGCGCCGGCCTCGAGCGTCGCCTCGTGCGCCGTCCGGCCGGGCCGCTCGTCGAGCACCGCCCGCTCCTCGAGGTCGCGCACGACCGACCGGAACCGCTCGAGCACCGCGGTGTCCCAGTCGCCCGCGCGTGCCGCGGCGTCGGCTGCCGCACGCAGCTGGGCGGCCGTCCGCGCGTCGTCGTGCGCGAGCACGGCCCGCGCGGCGGACGCGCGCCCGCTGCGCACCGGACCGGCCACCCACCAGGCGATGAGCAGCGCGATGACGATCGCGCCGCCGACCACGACGGCGATCATCGGGCCGTCGAGGTGGACGCGGCCCTGGACGTCCTGGAACTGCCTCAGGAACCAGTCGAGCAGGCGTTCCAGGATCGAGCGCTGATCGGAGTACTCGGGACGCGAGAGCTCCTCGAGCGCCCAGCGCCGCGCCGTCTCGGCATCGGGCGCCACGGGCGGCTCGGCGCGCGCGACGACGGCCCGCACGACGTCGGTGACCGTGCGGGCGACGAGTGCCGCAGAGGTCACCTGGTCTGCTCCGCGGCGCGCGCGAGCTCGATGTCCAGGCCCTCGCGGCGCATGCGCGTGTCGATGTAGAGCAGCGCGACGACCGACGACATGAACACGGTCGTCAGCGTGAGCGCGAGGATCTCGCCGACCGACGTCGCCGCGATCGCCCCGAAGCTCAGCACGTCGGTGCTCGGCACGACGAACATGAGCACGAGCGTCACGGGGTACTGGATGATCTGCGCGACGATGCCGACGATCACGCTCAGCAGCAGGTAGATGCCGAACAGGCGCCAGAAGCTGCCCCGCGTCAGCCGCCATGCCCGCGCGACGGTCGGCCAGAACCTGCGCTCCTCGAGCATGAGCGCGGCGGGGACGAGCAGCGTGCGGACCGAGACCCACACACTGACGACGACGACCACCACGACCGCGGCCACGACGTAGAGCGCGAACAGCCCCCAGCTCTCGGTGCGGGCGATCAGCACCCCCACGGTCACGAGCGCGCCGAGTGCGAGCGCGCTCGCCACCCCGATGAGCAGCGTGAAGCCGACGACGTGCCAGACGCGGCCCGAGCGGAGCACCTCGGAGATCGTGACCTTGCGGCCGATCACCGAGCGGCTGACCGACACGATGAGCAGGCCCGTGAGCACGGTCGACGCGAGCGCGGAGACGGGCAGCGCGACGAGCTGCGCGAAGCTCGCACCCAGGAGCGACGAGGACTCGCTGTCGAACCCTTCGCCCTGCAGCGACTGCTCGTCGAGCCACGTGGTGAGCTCGCCGGACAGCAGGCCGCCGATGTACCACGTGAGCACGGCCTTGAGCAGGACGGCGACCGCGATGACCATCAGAGAGAGGCCGAACATGACGGTCGGGTTCGCTCGCACCGCGCGGAACGCGCCGTCGAGGATCTCGCCCAGGTTGAGCGGCCGCAGCGGGATGATCCCCGGCCGAGCCGCGGGGGCCTGCCAGGCCCCGGGGCCGTACCCGGGCGCCGCGGGCCCGTACCCGGCGGGCGGGTAGGGCGCCTGCCCGTACGCGGGCTCTCCGTACGGCTGCTGGGGGTAGGGCTGCTGCGGGTACGGCGGCTGCTGGCCGTACGGCGCCGGCGGCTGGTCGACGGGCCGGTCGACGGGCTGGTCGCTCGGCTGCTGACCCGCGTACGGCGGGGTCGGGACGGTGCCCCACGAGGTCGGGGCCGCCGGCGGTGCCGCGGGCGGCTGGTCGGCCGGGGCCAGCGGCTGGTCCGGCTGCGCGGGGCGGGCGGGGGGCGTGGCCGCGCCGGGCGCAGCCCACGTCGGCGTCTGGTCGGCGTCCTGCGGGCCCGTCATCGTGGCGTGGCTCCCTCGCGTCCGGGCCGGGCGCGCGCCCGGGCCTGCCTGCGCACCCGGCGGGGCCGAGCGCGCCCTCATCGTGCCACGCCGCAGGTCGTCGGCCGGTAGTTCCACCCGGTCGCGCGCGCGGCTTCGCCCGGAGTGCACGGCGGACGGTGCGACAATGCCGCCATGAAGGGACGTGTGCTGGTGGTCGACGACGACATCGCGCTCGCCGAGATGATCGGCATCGTGCTGCGGTCGGAGGGGTTCGACCCGGTCTTCTGCGAGGACGGCGACGAGGCGCTGGGCGTGTTCCGGCAGACCCAGCCGGACCTCGTCCTGCTCGACCTCATGCTGCCGGGCAAGGACGGCAACGAGGTGTGCCGACTGATCCGCGCCGAGTCCGGGGTCCCGATCGTCATGCTCACGGCCAAGAGCGACACCGTGGACGTCGTGCTCGGCCTCGAGTCGGGCGCCGACGACTACATCTCGAAGCCGTTCAAGCCCAAGGAGCTCGTCGCCCGCGTCCGTGCGCGCCTGCGTCGGACCGACGAGCCCGCGCCCGAGCACCTGACGATCGGCGACGTCACGATCGACGTCCCGGGGCACCGGGTCGAGCGCGGCGGCCGTCCGGTCTCGCTCACGCCGCTCGAGTTCGACCTGCTCGTCGCGCTCGCGCGCAAGCCGTGGCAGGTGTTCACGCGCGAGGTCCTGCTCGAGAAGGTGTGGGGCTACCGGCACGCCGCCGACACGCGGCTGGTGAACGTCCACGTGCAGCGGCTGCGCAGCAAGATCGAGAACGACCCGGAGCAGCCGGAGATCGTCGTGACCGTGCGCGGAGTCGGTTACAAGGCGGGCGTGACGCCCACGTGACGCTCGTCGTACCCGCCGGGGGGTGCCCGCGGTGCCGCGGCTGAAGGGGACCGGGCGCCTGGTACGGGCGCGAGCCGGGCGCCGGTTGCGGCGCTGGGCGCACGCGTGGCGCTCGTCGCTGCAGGTCCGCGTCATCACGACGACGCTCGCGATGGGCCTCGTCGCGCTCGGCGCGATCGGGCTGTACGTCGGCGACCGCATGAAGGACGGCCTGTTCACCGGGCGCGTCGAGCAGCTGCTGCTCGAGAGCGCGCGCGGCACCAGCCAGGCGCAGAAGACGTTCGACTCGTCGAACGCGCAGACCGCGCCCGACGTCCAGCGCCTCCTGCAGGACGTCGCCACGGTGCAGGGCTCGGGCGGTGCGGGCGAGCGCGAGGTGTTCCTGCTGCGCGCGCCGGGGGAGTCGTCGGCGGACTCCGTCGGCAACGCCGCGTCCGCGCGCGTGCTGATCCCGTTGGTCAGCCCCGAGCTGCAGCGGGCCACGGCCGAGGGCGGCCAGCGCTGGCAGTCCGTCGCGTGGGAGGTGAACGGTCGCGTCGAGCCCGCCGTCATGGTCGGCCAGGACGTCAACGTGCCGTTCGCGGGGACCTACCAGCTCTTCTTCCTCTACAGCCTGCAGGCCGAGCAGGACCGGCTCGACTTCCTGCTGCGCACGCTCGCGGCGGCGGCCGTCGCGCTCGTCGCGCTGCTCGGCGGGATGACGTGGCTCGTGACGCGCCAGGCGGTGCGCCCCGTGCGTCGTGCCGCGGAGGTCGCCGAGCGCCTCGCCGACGGTCACCTCGCCGAACGCATGCCGGTGCGGGGCGAGGACGAGATGGCCACGCTCGCGAGCTCGTTCAACGAGATGGCCGCGAGCCTGCAGGACCAGATCCGCCGCATGGAGGAGCTGTCGGCGCTGCAGCGCCGGTTCGTCTCCGACGTGTCGCACGAGCTGCGCACGCCGCTGACGACGATCCGGATGGCCGGCGAGGTCATCCACGCGTCGCGCGACGACTTCGACCCCGCGGTCAAGCGGTCGGCCGAGCTCCTCGCCACGCAGCTCGACCGGTTCGAGGACCTGCTCGCCGACCTGCTCGAGATCAGCCGGTTCGACGCGGGCGCCGCCGTCCTGGACGCCGACTCGCGCGACGTGCGCGACGTGGTGCTGGCCGCCGTGGAGCACACGTTCCCGCTCGCGGGGCGTCGCGGCTCGTGGCTGAGCGTCGAGCTGGCGCAGTCCGAGTGCATCGCGGACATCGACCCGAGGCGCGTCGAACGCATCCTGCGCAACCTGCTCGTCAACGCGATCGAGCACGCCGAGGGCAGCACCGTGCAGGTCACGGTCGGTGCGGACCGGTACGCCGTCGCGGTCACGGTCCGCGACCACGGCGTCGGCATGACCGCCGAGGAGGCGCTGCACGTCTTCGACCGCTTCTGGCGCGCCGACCCCGCACGCGCGCGCACCACGGGCGGCACGGGCCTAGGGCTGGCGATCTCGCTCGAGGACGCCCACCTGCACGGCGGCTGGCTCGAGGCGTGGGGCAGGCCCGGTCGCGGCGCGTGCTTCCGCCTCACGCTGCCGCGCCGCGCGGGCATCCGGCTGACGGACTCGCCGTTGCCCCTCGTGCCCGACGAGCCCGCGCCGCCCGACCCCGTGACCCAGGTCGTCACCCGCTCGCGCACCGACCCCGCGGCGCTGCCCGACCTCGTCGACGAGCAGCACCCTCCCGACACCCACCAGCGCCAGGAGGTCCGATGAGCACGCCCCGGTCCGGCAGCCGGGCCGCACGCTCGCGGCGTCCGGCGCGCCTCGCGGCGTCCGGGCTGGCCGCGCTCGTCGTGCTCGCGCTCGCGGCGTGCACCTCGATCCCGACGTCCGGCGCGGTACGCGAGGGCGACGGGACGGTGACCGAGAACGGCGACATCGACGTGCTCGCCGAGGGCCCGCGCCCCGGCGCCACGCCGCAGCAGATCGTCGAGGGCTTCCAGCTCGCGGGCGCGGCCGGGTTCGACAGCGAGTTCGCGACCGCGCGGGAGTTCCTCACCGGTCCGGTGAAGCGCACGTGGGAGCCGCTGACCGAGGTCCTCGTCGCGGAGGCGCCGGTCGTCGTCGACACGAGGTCCCGTTCCGTGACCGCGACCGTCCCCCTGGCGGCCCGCGTGGACGCCGACGGGCGCTACACCGAGGCCCCGCAGGGCGCGGACACGGCGGTCACCTACGACCTCGTGCGCGTCCAGGGTGAGTGGCGCATCTCGCTGGCGCCCGACGGGCTCGTGCTGTCCGCGGCGTCCTTCGACAAGCAGTTCCGGTCCACGCCGCTGTACTTCCTGTCCGCGGACGGGGAGTCGCTCGTCCCCGACACCCGCTGGTTCCCCGCGCACAACCTGCAGACCTGGGTCGCGCGCGCTCTGCTCGTCGGCCCGTCGCCGTGGTTGCGCGACGCCGTCACGACGGCGATCCCCGAGGGAGTGCAGCTCCAGGCGGGGACGGTCGTCATCGACGTCTCGGGCTCGGCGCTCGTCCCGCTCGACCCGGCCAACACCCTGCTCAAGGCCGACACGGCGAGCATCGTCGCGCAGTTCGAGGCCTCGCTGATCCAGGTCGCCGGGGTGCGCCGGGTCAAGGTCACGGCCGGTGCGGTGCCGCTCGTCGAGCAGCGGGAGATCCCGCGCGGCGGCCTGCCCGACGGCCCGGTCGAGATGATCCAGGACGACCAGCTCGTCGCGCTCGGTGAGGACGGCCTCACGGCGGTCGACGGGATCGCGCCGCTACCGGCGGGCTCGCGGGCGCTCGCGCGCGACGAGAAGGGTGACCTGCGCGTCATGCTCGACGCGGGCGGCTCGCTCGTGACCGTGCCGCGCGTCGACGCCGAGTCCCGGGTGCTCGTGCCGGGGCCTGCGCTCGTCGCGCCGTCCGTGGACCGGCTCGGCTGGGTGTGGACGGCACGGGCGGGTGAGGGCGTGATCGCGGTCAAGGACGGCGAGGACCCGCTCGTGGTGCCCGCCGAGTGGCTCGAGGGCCGCACGACGGTCGCCGTGCGGATGGCCCGCGACGCGACCCGGCTCGCCGTGGTGTCCCGCGGGGCCGACGGCGTGTGGGTCAACGTGTTCCCGGTCGTGCGCGACGCGCAGGGGACGCCGCAGAAGCTCGGCGAGCCCGTGCGCGTCGGCGCGGTCCTCGAGGACGCGACCGAGGTCGTCTGGCTCGACGAGTCCGTGCTCGGCGTGGTCGGGCGCAGCGACGGCGAGACGCTCCTGGTGCACCGCGTGCCCGTGTTCGGTCCGACGACCGCCGAGCCCGAGGTGCCGGACGTCGAGGCGCTCGCGGGCGGTCGGGTCGTCTACCTCACGACCACCGACGGCGTGCTGCACAAGCTGGTCGGCACGACGTGGGCCACGGTGGCCGACGTCGAGGGCGTGCGCGACCCGAGCTACCCCGGCTGATCCGCCCGCGGCTCGCGCGGCTCCTGTCGGTCGTCGGTGTCGTCTGCGGTGTCCGGGTCGTGCCGGGCACCGTGGAGGTCGACGAACCGCGCGGTCGGCTCCGAGACGTACCAGGACGGCTCGTGCGACTCGTCCTCGTCCGTGCCGGGCGGGACGGGGGCGACGGGTCCGACGGGTGCGACGCGTGCGGCGTCGGTCGTGGCACGCCGCGAAACCCGCAGCGGCTGGGTGTCGTCCGGGTCGAACGGGTGGTCGCGCGTCGGCCACACGACGAGGGGCTCGGCCCAGCGGTCGGCGGTGACCGCGAGCCGTCCGCCACCGCTCGGCCGTGCCGGCACGACCGCGGGCGGGACCGAGCCGGGCGGGACCGAACCGGGTGGGGCTGAGCCGGGTGGGACCGAGCCGGGTGGGCCGTCCGGGCGCGAACCATCGGGACGCGGGCGCGGTCGCGTGGGCGGACCCGCGTCGTCCTCGCCGTCCGACGGCGGCATGTCCGCTGGCGTGAAGATCAGCGCGCACAGGTCGCGGTAGGTGGCGTCGGGACGTGCGACCCAGTTGATCTGGCGCAGCGCCTGGTCCTGCCCGGCGGACTCCAGCAGGAACTGCCCGTAGCCGAGCACCTGGCCCAGCACCGACCGCGAGTACCGCATGTCCGTGACCTTCATCAGCGGCATCATGCCGATCTGGTGGGTCACGAGGCCCGTGAGCAGCAGCATCCGCTTGTCGGTCGCGACGAACCACTCGACGCGCCACACCAGCAGCAGCCAGCCGAACCGCAGCAGCGCCGCCACCCACAACCACCACACCACGAGCGCCCGGTCGCCGAGCGACGACTGCAGGACGTAGGTCAGCCACCCGCACACGCAGAACACGACGGACGCCGTCACCGCGGGCTCGACGAGCTTGGCCCAGTGCCAGCGGGCCGCCAGCACGACGCGCTCGCCGGGCAGGACGTACCGGCGCAGCAGCCGGTGGGTCATGACGATGCGCGTGGCGTCGTCCGTCGTCACGTCGTCACCTCCCGTCCGCGTGAGGCCCGCCGTCGGGCGTCGGCGCCGCGCCCGTCAGGACGCCAGGTTGCTGAAGAAGCGCCCGAACCCCGCGAACGCGTCGTAGATGAAGTCCCAGATCGACCGCACGACGTCGGCGGCCTTGTCCGGGTTCTGCACCACGGCGTAGATGAGGAAGATCACGACGATCCACATCAGGATGTTCTTGGCTCTCGCCGGCATCGTCGGCTCCTCCGGGTGGCTCGTCGTCGCGTGGTCAGGTGCTGCTGGTCACCGCCGCCGTCGTCGTCCGGTCGGTCGCCGACGGGCCGTCGCCGGCCCACCGGTCGGCGCACACAGTACAGACCGGCACGTTTCACCCGAAAGCGACACGACGGGCCGGTCGGAAGTGACCCCTCGTCGTCCCCAGGTCGAGGGTGCGCGGCCCGCGGCGGCCGGGTGGACGGCACGATCGCGGGATGGGTCGGGTCGGGCAGGGCACAGGGCGCCGCGCGTCGTGCGAGCGACGTGCGCGGATCGCGGCGGGCCTGCGCGAGGTATGGCACGAGCTCGCGGGTCTCGTCCTGCCCGTGCAGTGCGCGGGCTGCGGCCGGGACGACGAGGCGTGGTGCCCGCCGTGCCGCGCGGCGTTCGACCGCGAGCCGTGGCGCTGCGAGCAGCGCGCGGGCCGGCTCGACCCGCTCGACGCCGCGCCGCTGCCCGTGCTGACGCTCGCGGACTGCGTCGGCGTGGTGCGCGCGGCCGTCATCGCCTGGAAGGACCGCGGGCGCCGCGACCTGACGCGGCCGCTCGTGGCGTGCGCGTCCCGCCTCGGGTCCGCCCTGGTCGTCGGCCCGCCCGGCGTGGCCTCGCTCGCGGCGCTGGTGCCGGGCACGAGCGTGCTCGTCGTCCCCGCGCCGTCGACGCGTGCCGCTCTCCGGCGGCGCGGCTTCGCGCACGTCGACGAGCTCGCGGACGGTGTGGTGGACGGGCTGCGGTCGACGGGGCTCGTCGCGCACCGCGCGCGGGTGCTGCTCCGCGACGGCGCGGACCAGGTGGGCCTCGGGGTCCGGGACCGCGCACGACTCGGCCGGGTGCGCGTGGCGTCCCGGCACGGAGCGGCCGTCCACGGGCGGCTCGTCGTGCTCGTCGACGACGTGCTCACGAGCGGGGCGACGCTCGCCGCCGCGGCGCGTGCGCTCACCTCGGCCGGCGCGCTGCCCGTGGCGGCCGTGACGCTCGCGTCCACGCCCGGCCCCGGTGCTCTGAACGGGTGATCCCGGGACCTTCAGCCTGACTTCGGCGCGTCCGGCGAGCGCACAGTGGTGATGCGACCTCGGCGGGGTTAGCGTGTCAGTCCGAGCCGACGTCGCACGGGACGGTCCTCGGACCGGCCGGCGCGTGGAGGAGGTGATGCCCGAAGCGGCCCTCTCGAGGGCCACGACCGCAGACACCGGGCGGCGAGCCGCCGCCCCTCACCTCCCAGGAGGCTCACATGGAGATCGTGGTTGCCGGCCGGCGCACCGAGGTGTCCCCGAAGTTTCGGGCGCACCTGACGGACAAGCTCTCGAAGATCGAGCAGCTGGCCCCCCGCGCCCAGCGGATCGACGTCCTCGTCTCGCACGAGACGAACCCCCGGCAGGCGGACAGCTCGGAACGGGTCGAGCTCACCGTCATCGACAAGGGGCCCGTGATCCGCGCCGAGGCGTGCGCCGATGACAGGTATGCAGCACTGGACCTCGCGCTCACCAAGCTCCTCGAGCGCCTGCGACGGACGCGCGACCGTCGCAAGGACCACCGCAACCACACTCCGCTCACGCCGGTCGACGTGCGACCGCCTCAGGAGGAGCCACCCGTGCAAGAGTCCGCCGTCGCAGCCGACGGCACCACCGAGGTCACCCTCGGTGACTCGCCCGTGGTGATCCGGGAGAAGACGCACCAGGCGCTGCCGATGACGATCGACGACGCGCTGTACGAGATGGAGCTGGTCGGGCACGACTTCTTCCTGTTCGTCGACGCGGAGACCGCGCAGCCCGCGGTCGCCTACCGGCGGCGCGGGTGGAGCTACGGCGTGATCAAGCTCGACACCCCGGTGTCTGCGCAGGCGCGGGTCGGGTGACCCGCGCGCCTCGCAGGCGCCACCGCGACTGACGCGCCCGGCCGGTGTCCTTCTCCCGGCCGGGCGTCGTCGTGCCCGGGCCCCGCGCTGCGCCCGGGACCGTCGGCTGCGTGCGGAGTCGGGGCGATGTCGGACCCGGAGGGCAGGATGTCCTCGTGGTCACGCCAACGCGTACGTCGGCACCGACGCCGGTCCCGGTCCCCGAGCGGTACACGCTCGCCCAGGCGCGGCGCATCGCGCTCGCGGCGCAGGGCCTGCACCGGCCGCGCCCGGACGGCCCGATCACGATCCGGCAGGTGCAGCAGGTCATCGACCGGGTGGGCCTGCTGCAGATCGACTCCGTGAACGTCCTCGCGCGTGCGCACCAGGTGCCGCTGTTCTCCCGCCTCGGCCCGTACGACGTCGCGCTGCTCGACCGGGCGGCGTCGCGTGCGCCGCGCCGTCTCATGGAGTCGTGGGCGCACGTGGCCTCCTACGTCCCGCCGACGACGTACCAGCTGCTCGAGTGGCGGCGGCGCGCGGATCGCGAGCGGTACGGCGCCTCAGTCGTCGAGGGTGTGCCGCTGCGGGAGTCCCCTGTGCTCGACGAGGTCCGCACGATGGTCGCCGATCGCGGGCCGGTCACCTCGCAGCAGGCGCACGAGCTGTTCGCCGAGCGCTTCCCGCGCGAGACGGGTGCCTGGGGCTGGAACTGGACCGTGGCCAAGAGCGCGCTCGAGTACCTCTTCTTCGCGGGCGAGGTCGCGGTCGCGGGGCGCACGCCGGCGTTCGAGCGGCGCTACGACCTGACCGAGCGCGTCCTGCCGAGCGACGTGGCCGCTCGGCAGGTGCCGGACGACGAGGAGGCCGTGCGCCGGCTCGTCGAGATCTCGGCCCGCGCGCACGGGATCGGGACGCTGCGCTGCCTGGCCGACTACTTCCGGCTCTCGACCGCCCGCGCCCAGCGCGCGGTGAGCTCGCTCGTCGCGGACGGCGTCCTGGTCCCCGCGCAGGTGGCGGGCTGGGACCGCGAGGTGTACCGGCACGTCGAGGCGCGCGTGCCGCGCCGCGCGACCGGCGCCGCGCTGCTGAGCCCGTTCGACCCGCTCGTCTTCGAACGTCGCAGGCTCGAGGAGCTGTTCGGCCTGCGGTACCGGATCGAGATCTACGTCCCGCAGGCGCAGCGGCAGTGGGGCTACTACGTGCTGCCGTTCCTGCTGGGTGACGCGATCGAGGCGCTCGTCGACCTCAAGGCGGACCGCGCGACCGGCCGGCTCGTCGTGCAGGCCGCGCACCGCGCACCCGGCGCGCGCGACCGGCAGGGGGCGCCGGGCGACGACGAGGTCGCGCGGGCGCTCGCGGACGAGCTCTGGCTCGTGGCGCGATGGACCGGGCTCGACGAGATCACGTTCGGCGCGGACGGCGTCGGCGGGGACCTGGTACCCGCGCTCACCCGGGCGGTGCGACCGTCGTCGGCCGGCCTCGCGGGCACAGCCGGGGCCGTGGGGTGACGCGCCGGTCCGACTTCGTCCTGGTCGCGCTCGCGGGCGTGCTGTGGGGGACCGGTGGGCTGGCGGGCGCCGAGCTCGGCGACGCCGCACGGCTGTCGTCGGGCGCTGTCGCGGACTACCGCCTCCTCGGCGGGGGAGGTGCCCTGCTCGTCGTGCTGGCGGCGCTCGGCCGGCTGCGCGGGCTGCCGCGCTCCCGCCCGGCGGTCACGCGGGTCGTCGCGACCGCGGTGCTCATCGCCGCGTTCGAGGCCGCGTACTTCGAGGCGGTCGAGCGCGCGGGCGTGGCGGTCGCGACGCTCGTCACGCTCGGCACGGCTCCGCTGCTCGTCGCGGGGGTGACGGCGGTGCGGGCCCGGTCGTGGCCGTCGCGGACGACGACGTCGGCGCTCGTGCTGGCGCTGTCCGGGCTCGGGGCGCTCGTTCTCGGTCAGGACCCGAGCCACGCGGTCGACCCGTGGGGCATCGGGCTCGCGCTCGTCGCTGCGGCCGCGTTCGCGGCGATCACGGGCGTCAACGCGCGGCCGGTCCCCGGGCTGGACGGGCTCGCGGTCACCGCGCTCGCGTTCACCCTCGGCGGACTGCTGCTCGTGCCGTACGCGCTCGCGAGCCCCGGCGGCTTGCAGCTCCCCACCGACGGCACAGGGTGGGCGTGGCTCGTGTACCTCGCCGTGGTGCCCACGGCGGCCGCCTACAGCGCCTACTTCACGGGCCTGCGCACCGTCCCCGCGACGTCGGCGACGCTGCTCTCGCTGCTCGAGCCGGTGACCGCCGCGGTGCTCGCGGTGGCGCTGCGGGACGAGCACCTGGGGCTCTTCGGGGTGCTCGGAGCGATCTTGCTCGTCTCGGCTGTGGTCGTGCTGCGCCCACGCGCGTCCGCCTCGCCTAGGATGGTCGCGCTCGGCGACGCCGCCGGGCTCCCGCGCCACCCCGCGCCGTCCGAGCCCGGGACATCTACACCAGGAGTCATGCGTGTCAGCGATTCTCGAGAAGGTCCTGCGGCTCGGTGAGGGCCGGATCCTCAAGAAGCTGTCGGGCGTCGCCCAGCAGGTCAACGCCCTGGAGGATGCGTTCGAGTCCCTCACCGACGCGGAGCTCCGCGAGGAGACCGACCGGTTCAAGGCGCGCCTCGCCGAGGGGGAGACGCTCGACGACATCCTCGCGGAGGCCTTCGCGGCCGTGCGTGAGGCGTCGCGGCGCACCCTCGGGCAGCGGCACTTCGACGTCCAGCTCATGGGCGGCGCGGCGCTGCACCTCGGCAACATCGCCGAGATGAAGACCGGTGAGGGCAAGACCCTGGTCGCCACCGCGCCGGCCTACCTGAACGCGCTCACCGGCAAGGGCGTGCACGTCGTCACGGTCAACGACTACCTGGCGAGCTACCAGAGCGAGCTCATGGGCCGCGTCTTCCGCTTCCTGGGCCTGACGACCGGCTGCATCATGGGCACCATGACGCCGGCCGAGCGTCGTGAGCAGTACGCCGCGGACATCACGTACGGCACGAACAACGAGTTCGGCTTCGACTACCTGCGCGACAACATGGCGTGGAGCACGGACGAGCTCGTGCAGCGCGGACACAACTTCGCGATCGTCGACGAGGTCGACTCGATCCTCATCGACGAGGCCCGTACGCCGCTGATCATCTCGGGCCCGGCGTCCGGCGACGCGAACCGTTGGTACGGCGAGTTCGCCAAGGTCGTACGGCGTCTGCAGGCGGAGCGCGACTACGAGGTCGACGAGAAGAAGCGCACGATCGGCGTCCTCGAGCCCGGGATCGAGCGCGTCGAGGACTACCTCGGCATCGAGAACCTGTACGAGTCGCTCAACACGCCGCTCATCGGGTTCCTCAACAACGCGATCCGCGCCAAGGAGCTGTTCAAGCGCGACAAGGACTACGTCGTGATGAACGGCGAGGTGCTCATCGTCGACGAGCACACCGGCCGCATCCTGCCGGGGCGCCGCTACAACGAGGGCATGCACCAGGCCATCGAGGCCAAGGAGGGCGTGGCGATCAAGGCGGAGAACCAGACGCTCGCCACGATCACGCTCCAGAACTACTTCCGTCTGTACGGCAAGCTCTCGGGCATGACCGGTACGGCCGAGACCGAGGCGGCCGAGTTCCAGGGCACGTACAAGCTCGGTGTCGTTCCGATCCCGACGAACCGTCCGATGCAGCGCATCGACCAGAAGGACCTCGTCTACAAGAGCGAGAGCGGCAAGTTCGACGCGGTCGTCGAGGACATCGTCGAGCGGCACGCGAAGGGCCAGCCGGTGCTCGTCGGCACGACGAGCGTCGAGAAGTCCGAGCTGCTGTCGACCAAGCTCCGCAAGCTCGGCGTCCCGCACGAGGTGCTCAACGCCAAGCAGCACGCGCGTGAGGCGTCGATCGTCGCGCAGGCCGGTCGCAAGGGCGCCGTGACGGTCGCGACGAACATGGCCGGCCGTGGCACGGACATCATGCTCGGCGGCAACGCCGAGTTCATGGCGGTCGCGGACCTCGCCGCGCGCGGGCTGGACCCGGCCGAGAACGCCGACGAGTACGAGGCCGCGTGGCCGGGCGCGCTCGAGAAGGCGCGCGAGGCGGTCAAGGCCGAGCACGACGAGGTCGTCGAGCTGGGCGGGCTCTACGTGCTCGGCACCGAGCGCCACGAGTCGCGCCGCATCGACAACCAGCTGCGCGGTCGTTCCGGCCGTCAGGGCGACCCGGGCGAGTCCCGGTTCTACCTGTCGCTGCAGGACGACCTCATGCGCCTGTTCAACTCGGGCCTCGCGGAGTCGATGATGACGCGCGCGGGCTTCCCCGAGGACCTGCCGCTGGAGTCGAAGATCGTCACGCGCGGCATCCAGTCCGCGCAGTCGCAGGTCGAGGCCCGCAACTTCGAGATCCGCAAGAACGTCCTCAAGTACGACGACGTCATGTCCCGCCAGCGCGAGGTCATCTACGAGCAGCGTCGCCGCGTGCTCGAGGGAGAGGACCTGCACGAGCAGATCCGCCACTTCCGTTCGGACGTGCTCACGGCGTACGTCGAGGGTGCGACCGGCGAGGGGCGCCCGGAGGACTGGGACCTCGACGCCCTGTGGACGGCGCTGCGCGCGGTCTACCCGGTGACGATCACGCCCGAGGACGTCGTCGAGGAGGTCGGTGGCCCCACCCGCCTGACCTCGGACCTCATCCTGCGCGAGCTCGCGTCGGACGCGGACGTGGCCTACGCCGAGCGCGAGGAGCAGATCGGCTCCGAGAACATGCGTCAGCTCGAGCGGCGCGTCACCCTCTCGGTGCTCGACCGCAAGTGGCGTGAGCACCTCTACGAGATGGACTACCTCAAGGAGGGCATCGGCCTGCGCGCGATGGCGCAGCGTGACCCGCTCGTGGAGTACCAGCGCGAGGGCTTCCAGCTGTTCAACGCGATGACCGACGCCATCAAGGAGGAGACGGTCGGCTACCTGTACAACCTGCAGGTCCAGGTGCAGACCGACGACGCGCCGGCGGGTGAGGACGCTCCGGTGCTCACGGCCGACTCGGCCGCGGCTGCTGCGGGCAGCGGACCGCGCCTGGTCGCCAAGGGCATCGACGGTCCTGAGCGGCGGGTCCCGCTGCAGTACTCCGCGCCGTCGGTCGACGGCGACACCGGGGTCTCGGCGGATTCGGCGCCCACCGCCGACGAGCCGGGCGCGCCCGCAGCGCCCGCCGCGGGGGATGCGGGCAACCGCGAGGCACGCCGCCGCGCGGCCAAGCAGCAGAAGAAGCGCTGATGGCGCGACTCTGAGCGCGGCCGGTCGGTCGAGCACAGGGCAGCAGAGCGCACGAACGCCGCCGACGGGATCTCCCGTCGGCGGCGTTCGTCGTCCCTGGGGGTGTGCGCCGTCAGCCGATCTCGAGCGCGGTGACCCGCCAGGACTGCCGGTGGGCCTCGAGCCGCAGCGCCAGCGCGCGCACGCGGATGCCGTCGTCCACCACGGCGCTCGCCTCGACGACGCGCTCGTCGAGCCGGCACGTCCGCACGTTGCGCACGACGACGGCGCGTCCACCCGACCGCGGTCCCAGGACCCGCGCGGACGCGGTCGCACGCGCGTGCAGGGCGTCGTAGACGCCGGGGGTGAGCCACCGGGCGAGCTGCGCCACGGGCCGACGGCCCACGAGCGACTCGATGCTCGCGAGCGCCAACGAGCCGACGAGCGAGCGGTGGTCGACGGCGACGGCGGCGGGCTGGTCGTCGGCGGCCTCTTGGACGTGCGTGCGGTCGGCGCCGCGGAGCACGGAGATCCGGGTGCGCAGCGTGTGCACGGGCCGCAGGTCGTGCTCGACGCGGGGCACCGGAGCCAACGCGGGCCCGACCTCGGGCACGGGGCGCACGCGGGGGAGCGCGGCCCGGCGCGGGCGCGGACCCGGTCGAGGACGAGGGTGCGCGAGGCCTGCGGCCAGTGCGTCCTCGAGCGTCGACGTCGCCTCGGCCACCGTGAGCGCGGTCATCGTGCCGTCTCCATCGGGACCTCGAGGGACTGGCCGACGAGCAGCACGTCGGGGTCTGCACCGATCACCGTGCGGTTCGCCTCGTACCAGCGCGGCCACGCCGCGGCGATGGCGGCGTCGCTCGCGCCAGCAGGAAGGTGGGCCGCGGCGATCGACCACAGCGAGTCGCCCTGCCCGACGACGACGCGCGGGGCGACGTCCTCGTCCACGTCGACGAGGCGGTCTCCGTCGTGATCGGGGTCCGTGGACCGCTGCGCCGCGGCGCGCGTCGGGGACGTGGCGGTGACGGTGAGGTCTCCCGGTGCGTCAGCGGTGGCCGGAGCCGTACCGGTCGTCGCGTCACGTCCCTCGTCGGTCGCGTCGAGAGCGGGCGACGGAGCAGAGGACTCCTGCGGGTCGACGCGGGGAGCCTGCTCGGGCGTCGTGACCTGCCACGTGAGGGGCGGCGCTCCGGGGTCCGGTGCCGTCACTCCCGCGACCTCGGGTGCGACACCCGCGTCGCGGCCCTGTGCGGCACGTCCGCCCGCGCCGGGGGCGACGCCGACGAAGCCGTCCGCCCCCGTGTCGGCGCCCGTGCCTGCGTCGGTGCCGGTACCGGCGCCGACGCCGGTCCCCGCAGCGGTGCCCGCGGCGTCGGCGGCCGACGGTCGCCACCCGGTGGTCGCGGTGGAGTCCGCCGCCGTGCTCACTGACGTCGGCTCGACGACCGGAGCCGCGTGTGCACCGGTCGCGACCAACCCGAGCCCCAGGCTCGCCCCGACCGCGCCGGCGACGGCCCGTCGGACGACGACCGGCGCGCACCGCCGCAGCGCGATCTCGCCTGCCCGCCAGTGAGCGCCGAGCAGGCGCCCGGCGAGGCAGGCCCACCCGAGGGCGCAGGACGCCGCGAGCCAGGCGGCCGTCACCGCGCCGAGAGTCGCGACGCCTGCGCTGACCAGGTCCTGCACTGCGACCGGGCGGCCGGGGCGCGCCGCGGCCAGGGCGACCGCCGCCAGCACGACGGCCAGCAGCCCGGCGCCGAGCGCTCCCAGCGCCAGCAGCGTCAGCGTGACCAGCCTCCGTTGTCCCGTCCCAACCATCGTTTCCCCCTGCTTAGGTACTGATGATGCCGTTTGATTTCGTTTGAGGCCCCTAGGTCTACCGGGTGCGTGTCCGATCTGTCCAGTCCTGCCCGTCGTCAGGTGAGGAGGTGCGCCGTCCGGCCGGCGAGAAGGCCGGTCGCGTGCGCGCGCACGGCCCTACGGTGGGGCGGTGCGGTGGGAGGCGCTCTTCGCGGACCTGGAGGCGGGGCTCGACGCTGCGGCGGCGCAGGACCTGCGCGACGAGGTCGCCGAGCTCACGCGCGCGGAACGTGCTCAGGTGCGCCTCGCGGACCGGTTGCGGGCTTCACGTGCCACGCCGCTGCGGCTCGTGCTGCGCGACGGTCAGAGCGTCGACGGCGTGGTCGTCGACACGGCGCCGCAATGGGTGCTGCTCGCGCCCGACCCGGTGCGCCGCGCGCTCGTGCCGGTGCCCGCGGTGACCGCCGTCGTCGGGCTCGCGCCGTATGCCGCGCCGTCCGCGGGGGAGGTCGAGCGCAGGCTCGCCCTCGGGCATGCGCTGCGGGCGCTGGCCCGCGACCGGACGGCGGTCCGTGTCGACGCCGACGGCGTCAGCGTGTCAGGCCGGCTCGAGCGTGTCGGTGCCGATCACGTCGACGTCACCCCGATGCACGCGGAGCGTGCGACGGCCGCCTGGACGTTCGCCTTCGACGCGCTCGTCGTCGTCCGCTCGGGCTGACCCGGCGAGGGAACGCGCGGGTCCCGCCCCTGCGGAGCGGGCGGACGCCCGGCGGCCCGCGACCGGGCCCGAGGCGTGGCTCAGTCGGCGCGCTCCGCGTCGTCGTCGAAGCCCGCGCCGCTCGTGATGCGCTCGCGCGTGCGCGCCTTCGCGCGCTGCACGTAGGCCTCGAGGTCGTCCACGCCGACCCGCCAGATGTTGCGTCCGCCCATCTGGAACCCCTCGAGATCCCCGGATGTCACGAGCGTGCGCACCTGCCCGACCGAGACCCCGAGGATCTCGGCGACGTCGGCGAGGGAGAGGTACTGCTGCGGCATGCCCGCAGTCTGGCACGCGGGAGCGCGCGTCTCCGGTTATCCACAATGCTGCGGTTCGCACCCTTTGTCCGCTCGCCTGCGGCAGGATGCGACGCGCTGGACCTCACGACGAAGGAGCCCGCCTGTGGACACCGCCCTGCTCGACCTCCCCGCGCCGACGGCCGCGCGGCTGCGCCGCCCGGGCTGGCGCGACCCTCGCCTGCTGGCGGGGATCGCCCTGGTGGCCGCCGCCGTGGCGCTCGGTGCGTGGGCGGTGCGCTCGGCACAGGCGACGGTCCCGGTGTACGCGACGCGGGCCGTGCTGGTCCCCGGGACGTCGGTCGACGCCGCCGCGCTGGTGGTCGTCGACGTCAGGCTCCCGGAGATCGCGAGCGGGGGCTACCTGTCGGCGCTCGAGCCGTTGCCCGAGGACGTCGTGGCGCTGCGGACCGTCGGCGCGGGAGAGCTCGTGCCCCAGGATGCGGTCGGAGCGGCGGCCGACGTCGCGCTGCGGCCCGTGGCGATCCCCGTGCGCGCCGCGCCGTCGGACGCGGTGGTCCCCGGCGCGGTGGTCGACGTGTGGTTCACCCCCGCGCGCCCGACGGGTGCGGGTTCGGACGACGCGCCGGCGGCGGAGCTCGCGCCGCGCGCGCTGGCCACCGCGGTCACCGTCGCCGAGGTGCGGCGGCCGGACGGTGCGTTCTCCGCGAGCGGGGCGAGCGTCGTCCACGTCCTGGTGCCTCAGGACGCCCTCGAACCCCTGCTCGAGGCGCTCTCGGCCGACGGCGGGCTCGACGTGCTCCCCGTCCCGGGCGGGGCCCGCTGATGGCGGAGACGACGGCCCGCGCGGCTGCAGTCGGGGTGCTGTGCGGCGTGCGCGGAGGCGGCGAGGTGCTGGTCGTACGCGCGCTCGACGACGGACCGGGGCTGCGCGTCACGCGGCGTTGCGCCGATCTCGCCGAGCTGCAGGCCGCGGCCGAGGCGGGGCTCGGCAGGGTGGCCGTGCTGTCGGCCGATCTCGACCAGCTCGACCTGACGGCGGTCGCGACGCTGCGGGCGACGGGCGTGGCCGTGGTCGTCCTGCTCGACCCGGAACGGACGACGGCGGCCGAGCGCGCTCGCGTCGCGGGTGCCGACCTGGTGCTCGAGGCGCCCACCGAGCCCGCGGGTGCGGCCATGCTGGCCGACCGCGTCGCGGTGCTCGCGACGACGGTCGGGTCCGCGCACGTCGTGCATCCGCAGGAGCGCGTCTCGGCCGGCGGTGACCCGTGGGACGCGGTCGCCGCGCCGCCGGTGCAGCGCGGCAGGCTTGTCGCGGTCTGGGGGCCCACGGGGGCGCCCGGTCGCTCGACGGTCGCCCTGCACCTGGCTGCGGAGGTCGCCGCGAGCGGGACCGCGACCCTGCTGGCGGACGCGGACAGCTACGGCGGGTGCCTCGCCCAGCTGCTCGGCGTGCTCGACGAGGCGCCGGGGCTCGCCGCAGCGGCGCGTGCGGCGGGGCAGGGTTCGCTCGACCTCGTGATGCTCGCGCGTCTGGCCCCGTACGTGGCGCCCGACCTGCGGCTGCTGTCCGGCATCACGCGCGCGGACCGCTGGCCCGAGCTCGCGGCGACGGCGCTCGACGCCGTCTGGGTGGTCGCGCGCCGCCTCGCGGCCGTCGTGGTCCTCGACTGCGGCTTCTCGGTCGAGCAGGACGAGGTGCTCAGCTACGACACACGAGCGCCTCGGCGCAACGCGGCGACCCTGGGCGCGCTCGCCGCGGCCGACGAGGTCGTGGTGGTCGGTGCGGCGGACCCGGTCGGGATCCAGCGCCTGGTGCGGGCGCTGTCGGACCTGGCGGAGCTCGGGGTGAGCCCGCAGCACGTCGTCGTGAACCGGGTGCGGGCCTCGGTCGCGGGGCCGCAGCCGGCGCGGGCCGTGGCGCGCGCGCTCGAGCGCTACGCGGGCATCCGCGACGCGATCCTAGTGCCCGACGACCGCCCGAGCCTCGACGCAGCCGTGCTGGAGGCGCGCACGCTGCGCGAGATCGCGCCGGGGTCCCCGGCGCGTCGAGCACTGGTCGAGCTCGCGGGTCGCCTCGGCGGGACGAACGGCGCCGCGCGCGGCGAGGCCCCGCGGCGGTCAGCGGTCCCGGCGCCGTTCGCCTGAGGGCGCGCGCCGCCGTGCGCAGGCGGCCGTGCGAGCAGGCAGACTGACGACGTGCGCCTCTACCTGCCTGCCACGCTGGACGACCTCGCCCTCGCCGCCGACGGCGCCGTGACGCTCACGCCACGCGTGGCGCACGCGGTCACGCCGGAGCTGCGTGCGGCGCTGCCCGACGAGGACGAGGAGGGCCTCGAGTTCTCCGCGCACCTGGCCGCGGCCGACGACAGCCTCGCGCTGCTCGCGGTGGCCCCGGCCGCTCCGCAGCTGCGGCTCGTCGTGACGGTCGACGTCCCGGCGGGTGCCGTGCGGGAGGGGACTGCGACGGACGCGGGCCCCAGTGCGGTCGAGCTCGTCGAGCCCGTGGGACGCGACGCGATCGTGTGCGTGCACGTCGACGAGCCCGCGCTGCGCGACGACGTGCGCGCGGCGCTCGCGGGCGACGAGGCCGCGGCGGAGCGCGTCGCCGAGGCGGACCTGCTCTGGTACGACGTCGCGGAGCTCGCCGAGCTGCCACGCTGACCCGGACGGCGAGCGGCCGGCTCGAGCGCCGCAGCGCAGGGTGCCGAAGGTCGCGGTTTGGTCGCGGGGCTCGCGACCGGGTATCGTTCACGCCCGGTACGACGCCCGCCCGGGGACGTGTCGCGCAGGTCGCGGCGACGTCCGAGGAGCGGGGGTTATACCCCCATGGGGTATGGTGTAATTGGCAGCACGACTGATTCTGGTTCAGTTAGTCTAGGTTCGAGTCCTGGTACCCCAGCGCGAGCACCGCTGACCTGCGAGTTCGGAGCACTCCGGACCTTCGGGTAAAGTGTTCACACGCAAGCGAGGCCCACGGGTCACGCAGGCGATAGGCCCCCGTTGTGTAGCGGCCTAGCACGCCGCCCTCTCACGGCGGTAGCGCCGGTTCGAATCCGGTCGGGGGTACAGCGGAAGGCCCGGTCACCACGGTGACCGGGCCTTCGTCGTTCCTGAGCACTGCGACTCCCCGCCCTCGGCAACGACTGCCTGCGACCGCCTCGATGTCCGTGCGGCATGCGAAAGGCCCCGGGTCATCGTGACCCGGGGCCTTCGGCAGGCGTGGTGTTCGTCACTCCGCGGTGCTGTTCGTCACACCGCGGTGCGGCTCATCACTCCGCGGTGCGGCGCAGGACCTCCGTGAGGCGGTTGGCGGCCGAGACGACGGCTGCGGCGTGCAGACGGCCCGGCTGCCGTGTGAGGCGCTCGAGCGGCCCGGAGACCGACACGGCGGCCACGACGCGGCCCGAGGGCCCGCGCACGGGGGCGGAGACCGACGCCACGCCTACCTCGCGCTCCGAGACCGACTGCGCCCAGCCACGGCGACGCACGCCCGACAGGATCGTCGCGGTGAACTTGGCGCCCTGCAGCCCTCGGTGCAGCCGGTCCGGCTCCTCCCACGCGAGCAGCACCTGCGCGGCCGACCCGGCCTGCATGGTGAGGGTCGCGCCGACGGGGATCGAGTCGCGTAGGCCGATGGGCCGCTCGGCGGCGGCGACGCAGATGCGCTGGTCACCCTGCCGGCGGTAGAGCTGGGCGCTCTCACCGGTATGGTCGCGCACGGCCGCGAGCACGGGCCCGGCGGCGGCGAGCAGGCGGTCCTCGCCGGCGGCCGTCGCGAGCTCGGACAGTCGCGGTCCGAGCACGAAACGCCCCTGCATGTCGCGGGCGACGAGGCGATGGTGCTCGAGCGCGACGGCGAGCCGGTGGGCCGTCGGGCGAGCAAGATGGGTGGCGGTCACGAGCTGCGCAAGGGTTGCCGGCCCGGCCTCGAGAGCGCTGAGGACCGATGCGGCCTTGTCCAGGACGCCGACTCCGCTAGAGTTGTCCATAGGCCGATATTGGCGTCTCGAAGGCTGAGATGCAAGTACCGACACCAGAAGTCAGCCCGATTGGCCGAAGAACCGGGACGACCCCCACCCGGACGAGCAGAACAGGACCGCACCACATGGCCGGCACGTTGGCAGAGAAGGTCTGGGACGCGCACGTCGTGCGACGAGGCACCGACGGAGCGCCCGACCTCCTGTACATCGACCTCCACCTCGTCCACGAGGTCACGAGCCCGCAGGCCTTCGAGGGCCTGCGCCTGGCGGGGCGCAAGGTCCGCCGTCCGGACCTCACGCTCGCGACCGAGGACCACAACACCCCGACGCTCGACATCGACCTGCCGATCGCGGACACGACGAGCCGCACGCAGATCGAGACGCTGCGCACCAACGCGGCGGAGTTCGGCGTGCGCATCCACTCGCTGGGTGACGCGGACCAGGGGATCGTCCACCAGGTCGGCCCGCAGCTCGGCCTCACGCAGCCCGGCCTGACGGTCGTCTGCGGCGACTCGCACACCTCGACGCACGGCGCGTTCGGTGCCCTCGCGTTCGGCATCGGCACGTCCGAGGTCGAGCACGTGCTCGCCACGCAGACGCTCCCGCTGGCGCCGTTCAAGACCATGGCGATCACGGTCGACGGCCAGCTCCCGCCCGGTGCGACGAGCAAGGACATCATCCTGGCGATCATCGCCAAGATCGGCACCGGCGGTGGCCAGGGCTACGTCCTGGAGTACCGCGGCGAGGCCATCCGCAGCCTGTCGATGGAGGCGCGGATGACCATCTGCAACATGTCGATCGAGGCCGGCGCCCGCGCCGGCATGATCGCGCCCGACGAGACGACGTTCGCGTACCTCAAGGGTCGTCCGCACGCGCCCGAGGGTGCCGACTGGGACGCCGCGGTCGCGTACTGGTCGACGCTGCGCTCGGACGACGACGCGGTGTTCGACGAGGAGATCGTGCTCGCCGCGAGCGACCTCGAGCCCTTCGTCACGTGGGGCACGAACCCCGGCCAGGGCCTGCCGCTGTCGGGCAGCGTGCCCGTGCCCGAGGCGATCGCCGACGCCAACGAGCGCGTCGCGGCCGAGCGCGCGATCGAGTACATGGGTCTGACGCCGGGCCAGCCGCTGCGCGAGATCAAGGTCGACACGGTCTTCATCGGCTCGTGCACCAACGGCCGGATCGAGGACCTGCGCTCGGTCGCCAAGGTCGTGCGGGGCAAGAAGAAGGCCGACGACGTGCGCGTCCTCGTCGTGCCCGCCTCGGCGCGCGTGCGTCTGCAGGCCGAGGCCGAGGGGCTCGACCAGATCTTCCTCGACTTCGGCGCCGAGTGGCGCAACGCGGGCTGCTCGATGTGCCTGGGCATGAACCCCGACCAGCTCGCGTCGGGGGAGCGGTCGGCCTCGACGTCGAACCGCAACTTCGAGGGCCGCCAGGGCAAGGGCGGTCGCACCCACCTCGTGTCCCCGCTCGTCGCCGCCGCGACCGCGATCCGGGGCACGCTCTCGTCGTACGGCGACCTCGCCACCGGCGAGCCGGTGCCGGACGGCTCCCCGCTGGCCGACGTGGCCGGGCTCCAGACGGTCTGACCGGACGACGAGAGACGAGAGAAGGCAGACCATGGAGAAGTTCACCCAGCACACGGGCGTCGGCGTGCCGCTGCGTCGCAGCAACGTCGACACCGACCAGATCATCCCCGCCGTGTACCTCAAGCGCGTGACCCGGACGGGCTTCGAGGACGCGCTGTTCGCCGCCTGGCGCGGCGACCCGGCGTTCGTCCTCAACCAGGACGCGTACCGCTCGGGCTCGGTGCTCGTCGCCGGACCGGACTTCGGTACGGGCTCGTCGCGTGAGCACGCCGTGTGGGCGCTCAAGGACTACGGCTTCAAGGTCGTGATCGCGTCGCGGTTCGCGGACATCTTCCGCGGGAACTCGGGCAAGCAGGGGCTCCTGGCCGCTCAGGTCGCCCAGGAGGACATCGAGCTGATCTGGAAGATCCTCGAGACCAGGCCCGGCACCGAGATCACGGTCGACCTCGACGCGCGCACCGTGGTGTGCGACGACGTCGTCGTGCCGTTCCAGGTCGACGCGTACACGCGCTGGCGGCTCATGGAGGGCCTGGACGACATCGGCCTGACGCTGCAGCACGTCGACGAGATCGCCGAGTTCGAGGCGCGTCGTGAGCCGTGGCGTCCCGCGACGCTGCCGGCCAAGCACCTGCCGCCCGTCGAGATCAAGGCGGCGCGTCCGGTCGAGGTGTCGATCGGTCGTCGGCCCGCCTGAACGTGACGTGATGTGAGCCCGGCGCGCCCAGGGTGCGCCGGGCTCACGCGCGTGCGCGGCCCGCGCGCTACCGTGAGCGGGTGGCCCGCCGGGAAGAACGCGCGGCCGCCGCAGGTTGCGAAGGCGGTACGAGCGCGCCCCGGGGCGCGTGGACCACGGGCGAACGCCGTGCACGGGTCAGGCGCGAGCAAGCGAGACGTCACGGCGCGGTCATGGCCGTCGCCGGGTGCGTCAGGTCCGATCGCGGAGCGGTCGGGGGTCTGTGAAGGTGTGGTGCGAGGACGGTCGCGGGGTGCCCGAGAAGCGGGCCCTGCGCCGCGGGTAGGCGAGGATGGGCGCGTGAACGATCTGCTGTACGTCAACGGTGGTAACCCGCTGCGCGGGGACATCACGGTCAGGGGCGCCAAGAACTTCGTCTCGAAGGCCATGGTCGCCGCGCTCCTCGGCGAGACGCCGAGCGTCCTGCGCAACGTCCCTCAGATCCGCGACGTCGCGGTCGTGCGCGGTCTGCTCGAGCTGCACGGCGTCCGGGTCGACGCGGACGACGCGGCGGGAACGCTGCACCTGGACCCGAGCGACGTCGAGATCGCGCACGTCGCGGACATCGACGCGCACGCGGGCTCGAGCCGGATCCCGATCCTGTTCTGCGGCCCGCTGCTGCACCGCCTCGGTGAGGCGTTCATCCCCGACCTGGGCGGCTGCCGGATCGGCGACCGGCCGATCAACTACCACCTCGACATCCTGCGGCAGTTCGGCGCGGTGGTCGAGAAGCGCCCCCAGGGCATCTACCTGAGCGCCCCCAAGCGCCTGCAGGGCACGAAGATCGCCCTCCCGTACCCGAGCGTGGGTGCCACCGAGCAGCTCCTGCTGACGGCCGTGCGGGCCGACGGCATCACCGAGCTCGCAGGCGCGGCGATCGAGCCCGAGATCATGGATCTCATCAACGTCCTGCAGAAGATGGGCGCGATCATCTCGGTCGACACGGACCGGGTGATCCGCATCGAGGGCGTGGACCGGCTCGAGGGCTACCAGCACACCGCCCTCTCCGACCGCATCGAGGCGGCCTCGTGGGCCTCTGCGGCGCTCGCGACCGGCGGCGACATCTACGTCCGCGGCGCCACGCAGCCCGAGATGACGACGTTCCTCAACACGTTCCGCAAGGTCGGTGGCGAGTTCGTGGTCGACGACGAGGGCATCCGCTTCTATCACCCGGGCGGGGACCTGCGCTCGATCCAGCTCGAGACCGACGTGCACCCGGGCTTCATGACGGACTGGCAGCAGCCGCTCGTCGTCGCCCTCACGCAGGCCAAGGGTCTGTCGATCGTGCACGAGACCGTGTACGAGAACCGCTTCGGGTTCGTCGACGCCCTCGTCGGGATGGGCGCGACGATCCAGGTCTACAAGGAGTGCCTGGGCGGCCGGCCGTGCCGGTTCGGTCAGCGCAACTTCTACCACTCGGCGGTCATCAGCGGTCCGACGCCGCTGTCGGCGGCCGACATCGAGGTGCCGGACCTGCGCGGCGGGTTCAGCCACCTCATCGCGGCGCTCACCGCGAAGGGCACCTCGCAGGTGCGCGGCATCAGCCTGATCGACCGCGGCTACGAGCACTTCATGGACAAGCTGACGGCACTCGGTGCCGAGTTCAGCCGCGACTGATCCGCGCACGCCGGTACCGGGTAGCCTGCTCGTCGTGCGTTCCCCTGCTCGTTCCAACCGTGCCTACCGCAACGTCGCCAGGATCGTCCGTCCGCTGCTCAAGGCGACGACGACGCGCGACTGGCACGGTGCCGAGAACTTCCCGACCGACCGCGGTTTCATCGTCGCGGCCAACCACATGACGAACGTCGACCCGCTGACGTTCGCGCACTTCTTGTGGGACAACGGCGTGGCCCCGCGGGTCCTGGCGAAGGCGTCCCTGTTCAAGGTGCCCGTCGTCCGGTCGGTGCTGCACGCGACCGGGCAGATCCCCGTCTACCGGAACACCGCAGCCGCGGGGGAGTCGCTCCAGGCGGCCGTGCAGGCCATCGCCGACGGCGAGGTCGTGGCGGTGTTCCCGGAGGGCACGCTGACCCGGGACCCTGACCTGTGGCCGATGGTCGGCAAGACGGGTGTCGCGCGCCTCGCGCTGACCACCCGCGCGCCCCTCATCCCGGTCGCTCAGTGGGGTCCGCAGAACCTGCTCGGCCGCTACAAGAAGCTGCTCAAGCCGATCCCGCGCAAGAAGGTCACGATCGTCGCCGGCCCGCCGGTGGACCTCGACGACCTGTACGACCGGCCGCAGGACACCGCGACGCTGCGCGAGGCGACCGAGCGCGTCATGGACGCGATCACCGCGCTGCTCGTCGAGATCCGCGGCGAGGCCGCGCCCGCCGTGCGGTACGACATGCGCAAGCCCGACACCGGGCGGGTCGGCGGCGACCACGCGACGCGGCCCGAGCTGCCGTGACGGGCGTCGACGAGCAGGGTCTGCCGCTGCGCACCGCGGTCCTGGGGACCGGCAGCTGGGGGACGACCTTCGCCGCCGTGCTCGCGGACGCGGGCTGCGAGGTCACCGTCTGGGGCCGGTCGGCCGAGGTCGTGCGGCAGATCGCCGACCAGCACCGCAACGACGTGTACCTGCCGGGCATCGACCTGCCCGAGTCGGTGACGGCGACGACCGACGCCCGTGCCGCGGTCGCGGACGCGCGCATCGTCGCGGTCGCCGTCCCGTCGCAGGTCGCGCGCGACACCCTCGCCCCGCTGCGCGGCGCGCTGCGGGACGACGCGGTCGTCGTCTCGCTCATGAAGGGCGTCGAGCTGGGCACCGACCGTCGCATGAGCGAGGTCGTCGCCCAGACCCTGGACCTGCCCGACGAGCGTGTCGCGGTGGTCTCCGGGCCCAACCTGGCGCGCGAGATCGCCCGCCACCAGCCGACCGCGACGGTCGTGGCGTCCGCGTCACCGCAGACCGCGGCCCTCGTCGCGCGCGCCGTGGCATCGTCGTACTTCCGCCCGTACACCAACCCGGACGTCGTCGGTGTCGAGCTGTGCGGTGCGGTCAAGAACGTCATCGCGCTCGCGGTGGGCATCTCGCAGGGTCGCGGGCTGGGCTACAACACGATGGCGACCGTCATCACGCGCGGGCTCGTCGAGATCACCCGTCTCGGGCTCGCGCTCGGTGCCCAACCCGAGACCTTCCCGGGCCTCGCGGGCATGGGCGACCTCATGGCGACGTGCGCGTCGCCCGACTCCCGCAACCACACCCTCGGCGGGCACATCGGCCGCGGGATGGCGCTCGACGAGGCGATCGCGGCGACCGGCGGCACGGCCGAGGCCGTCAAGACGTGCCGGCCGGTGCTTGAGCTCGCGCGCCGGCTGGGCATCGAGATGCCCATCACGGAGGCCGTCGTCCGCGTGCTCTACGAGGGCCTGCCGGTCGACCAGCTCGCCCCGATGCTGCTGGCCCGCCCACGGCGCTCCGAGGTCGTCACCGGCTGAGCGAGCTCCGCTCGTCGCGCCCGAAGGACGTCACAGGGCGTCGAGCGCGTCCGCGAGGTCGCGCCACAGGTCCTCGACGTCCTCGATCCCGACGCTGAGGCGCAGCAGGTCCTCGGGCACCGTCGGCGACTCGGTGGCGAACCGCCGCCGGCGCTCGAGCGTCGACTCGACACCCCCCAGGCTCGTGGCCGGGACCCACAGGCGGACGGCCTCGACGAGCGCGTCGGCTGCGGCGGCACCGCCCGCGGGCCGCAGCCCGATGATCGAGCCGTACCCGTCCATGAGCCGGCTCGCGCGCGTGTGCCCGGGGTCGTCGGGCAGCCCCGGGTGGCGGACCGAGACGACCCGCGGGTGCGCCTCGAGACGGCGCGCGAGCTCGAGCGCGGACGCCTGCGCGCGCTCGACGCGCAGGGCCAGCGTGCGCAGGCCGCGCAGCGCGAGCCACACCTCGAACGGCCCCGCGATCGCGCCGTGCAGCGTGCGGTAGGCGTGCAGGCGTGCGTGCAGCGCGGAGTCGGCCGCGAGCGCCGCGCCCAGCACCACGTCGCTGTGCCCGGCGAGGTACTTGGTCACCGAGTGCACCACCACGTCGGCGCCGTGCTCGAACGGGCGCTGGACGAGGGGCGTGGCGAACGTGTTGTCGACGGCGACGAGCGTCCCGGCGTCGTGCGCACCCGCGACGAGCGCCGGCAGGTCGGCCACCTCGAGCATCGGGTTGGTCGGTGTCTCGACCCACAGCAGGTCCGCGGGCCCGTCGTCACCGCTGCCGCGCACGGCCGCGAGCACGGCGTCGGTGTCCGCGATGTCGACGAGCGTCACGCGCACGCCGCTGCGCTGCGTCAGGTCGGCCGCGTAGCCGAGCGTCACCTGGTAGCAGTGGCGGGGCAGGACGAGCCGACCGCCCGGCGGCACGAGGGAGAGCGCCGCGGCGATCGCGGCCATCCCGGACCCGAGCACGAGCGCGGGCTGCGGGCACCGCTCCAGCGCGCCGAGCGCCTCCTCGAACGCGTGCCAGGCCGGGGTGTCGTTCCTCGCGTACATCGGCTCGTCGGGCCCCGGCACGCCCTGCGACACGAAGGTCGAGGACAGGACGAGGGTCGGGTTGAGCGCCGCGCCCTGGGTGCGGTCCGGTCGCCCCGCGGAGACGACGAGCGTGGACGGGCTGACCGTGGGTGGGCTCACCCGGGACGGGTTCGGCGAGGTCACGGCGCCAGCGTACGCGGCGGGTAGGGTCGTCCCCGATGAACGCCGTGCCGACTCCTGCCTCAGCCGACCTCACCGGCCCGACCGCGACCCCCGACGCCGACCAGACCGCCGCGGACCCTGCCGTCGGGGACCCTGCTCGTCGTCCGCGGGTGATGGTCCTGTTCGGTGGACGCTCCGGGGAGCACGCGATCAGCTGTGCGACCGCCGGCGGCGTGCTGCGGGCGCTGGACCGCGACCGCTACGACGTGCTCGCGGTCGGCATCACGCGCGAGGGTCGCTGGGTGCTCGCGGACGACGACCCGGACCGCTGGACGATCGAGGACGGCCACCTGCCGCAGGTCGAGGACGCCGCCGCGCACGTGCTGCTGCCGCAGGACCCGACCGACCGCGCGGTGCGCGTACTCGGCGCGGACAGCCTCGCGCAGGCGGTCGGCGAGGTCGACGTCGTCTTCCCGCTGCTGCACGGGCCGTTCGGCGAGGACGGCACGTTGCAGGGCATGCTCGAGCTCGCCGACGTGCGGTACGTCGGCGACGGGGTGCTCGCCTCGGCGGTGGGCATGGACAAGCACATGATGAAGCTCGTCTTCGCGGGGCAGGGGCTGCCCGTGGGCCCGTTCGTCGTGCTGCTGCCCGGTGCCTACGAGCGCGACCCGCAGGGCCAGACGGAGCGCATCGCGGCGCTCGGGCTGCCCGTGTTCGTCAAGCCCGCACGTGCGGGCTCGAGCCTGGGCATCTCGCGCGTGGACGACCTGGCGGACCTGCCCGCCGCGATCGCGCACGCACGTGAGCACGACCCCAAGGTCGTCGTCGAGGCGGGCATCGAGGGCCGCGAGATCGAGTGCGGCGTGCTCGGCGGGCACCACGGTGAGCGGGCGCGCGCGTCGCTGCCCGGCGAGATCGTCGTGGACCACGGCAAGCACGCGTTCTACGACTTCGAGGCCAAGTACCTCGACGAGGCCGCGGTGCGGCTCGCCTGCCCGGCCGACCTGCCCGACGAGGTCACGGCACGCGTCCGGGAGATCGCCGTGCAGGCGTTCGAGGCGCTCGGCTGCGAGGGTCTCGCGCGCGTCGACGTGTTCGTCACGCCGGACGACGAGGTCGTCGTCAACGAGATCAACACCATGCCTGGCTTCACGCCGTTCTCGATGTACCCGCGCATGTGGGAGGCGTCGGGCGTGAGCTACCCCGAGCTCGTCGACGACCTCGTGCGCCTCGCGCTGGAGCGGCCCACCGGCCTGCGCTGAGCCGTCCGCCCTGGCTGCGGTCCGCAGCGGCTACAGGCACCCGCGCTCGCGCTCGGTGAGCGCCACGGCGGCGCCGAGCCGGTCGAGGAACGACGTCGGGTGCGTGCGGGCGATCTCCGCGGGGACGAGCACCTCGACCGCGGGGACGCGTCCGTAGGTCGTGAACGTCCAGTCGCTGCTGTCCTCGTGGTCGGGCTCGGACGCCACGATCACCCAGTCGACCGAGGTGCCGTCGGCGGCCTCGACGCTCTGGCAGCGGTCGGTGGTGGGCTCGAGCGGCGTCACGCCGCAGCGCAGCACGACGGCCGCCGACCCGTCGCTCCACGCCGTGGTCGCCTGCGCGTTGGTGTCCTGCCGGGTCAGGCCGTCCGCGAGCTCCTCGGGCGTCGCGAGCACGACCTGTGCGCACACCGGGTCGGTCGCGAACGGCCCCGGGGAGGTCGCGACGACGGACGAGCAGCCGGCGAGGGCGGCCGGCAGCAGGACGAGGACGACGAGGCGACGCGGGGCAGGCACATCCACCACCGTAACGAGTTGTCGACGACGTCCCGGACGGCGTTAGCGTGACGTCGTGCATGTCGCCGACCTGACCGAGGAGCAGCTGCTCGCGCTGATCGTCCCGGAGCTGCCCCTCGGGTCGTCGACCCTGCTCGGGCCCGGGGACGACGCCGCGATCGTGGCCGCGCCCGACGGCCGCTTCGTCGTGACCACCGACGTGCTGGTCGAGGACCGCCACTTCCGCCGCGCGTGGTCCTCGGGTGAGGACGTGGGCCGACGCGCCGCCGTGCAGAACCTCGCGGACGTCGCTGCGATGGGGGCCGTCCCGACCAGCCTCGTCGTGACGCTCGCCGTTCCGGGCGAGCTCGACGTCGCGTGGGTCGTCGGGCTCGCGCGCGGTCTGGCCGCCGTGTGCGGGCCGCTCGGGGTGGGGGTCGTCGGCGGGGACCTGTCGGGCAGCCCGCTCGTCGTCGTGAGCGTCGCGGCGCATGGTGACCTGCAGGGCCGCCCGCCCGTGCTGAGGTCGGGCGCTCGCGTCGGTGACGTCGTCGCGCACGCCGGGGTGCTGGGCCGGTCCGCCGCCGGGCTCGCGCTCGTCGACCGCGCGGCGGCCGGGGGGACCGCCGGGCCGGGCGACGACGACGTGTCCCACGACGGTCTCGTCACGGCCTACCTGCGGCCGACATCACCGCTGCCTGCCGGCCCGGAGGCGGCTCGCGCGGGCGCCACCGCGATGCTCGACGTCTCCGACGGGCTGCTGCGGGACGCGGGCCGGATGGCGCGCGCGAGCGGTGTGCGGCTCGACCTGCACGCGGACGCGTTCGCGGCGGACGTGACGGAGCTGGCGAACGCAGCACTGGCCGTGGGCGCGGACCCGTGGGCGTGGGTGCTGGGCGGGGGAGAGGACCACGGCCTGCTCGCGACGTTCGGTCCCGATGCAGTGGTGCCGGCGTCGTTCCGGGTGATCGGCCGGGTCGAGTCCCGGGCCGCCGACGACCCCGCGGTGACGGTCGATGCCGTCGCCCCCGCGGTCGGACCCGGATGGGACCACTTCGCGGGACGGCCGGACTGAGCGCGGCCCGCAGGAGGGCTCAGCCGCGGCGGTAGCGGACCTCGAGCAGCTCCTCGCCGCCGACGTCCTCGTAGCGCTCCACGCCGTCGGGCTGGAAGCCGTGGCGGCGGTAGAAGTGCCGTGCGCGCTCGTTGGCGGCCAGCACCCAGAGGCTCATGGGTGTGTTCTCGCCGGACTCGCCGATGACGGTGCGCATGAGCTCGCGGGCCACGCCGTGGCCCCAGGTCGAGGGCTCGAGGTAGATCGAGTACACCTCGAGCTCGCCGCGGGCCGCGTCCTCGTCGCGGCTCGGGCCGACCGAGGCGAACCCCAGCAGCCGCGGGCCGTCCTGCGCGATCCAGGTCCGCACGCCGTCGGCAGGCCCGTGCTCGAGGTGCCGGGCCCAGCGCACCGCGCGCTCGGCGGGGTCGAGCGAGGCGAGGTAGCGCTCGGAGACGATCCCCGCGTACGCCTCTTGCCACGAGCGCACGTGCACCGCGGCGATCGAGTTCGCGTCCGCGGGACCCGCGGTGCGGATCGTCAGCTCGTCGATCTGCTCGGCCATGGAGTCACCCTGCCACATGGGCACGACGACGCAAGGCCCGTGAGGACAATTCCTCACGGGCCTTGCGTCGATGTGCTGAAAGGTGCGACGCGAGCTCAGACGGCGCGCTGGACCTTGCCGGCCTTGAGGCACGAGGTGCACACGTTGAGACGCTTCGGGGTCCCCGCCACGACAGCGCGGACGCGCTGGATGTTCGGGTTCCAACGACGCTTCGTGCGGACGTGCGAATGCGAGACGCTGTGCCCGAAGCTCGGGCGCTTGGCGCAGACGTCGCAGGTGGCGGCCACGGTCTTCTCCTGTTGCTCTGGTCGAACATGAACAGCCGCGAGTACCGCGGCGAAGTCTGGTGGACGGACCCTGAGCCCCTAAGGGCAAGCATTCGGTCCACTCCGGGCGCGCCCGATCCCGTCGGGCAACCGGTCAAGACTAGCCCATGGCGGACGGGCGCCCCAAATGTGGGCGACGTGCGGCAGGGTGAGATGCGCCGCACGGGTCAGCCGCGCTGTGCCGCGGGCGCCGACGTGCACGACGACGAGACGACGAGACAGGGAGGTGCGCGCGTGACGTTGGAGGTCGACCAGGTCCTCGCCTGGGTCCACGGCGCGCGCACCGGGCTCGCCGACGCGCGCGGACGCATCGACGCGGTGAACGTCTTCCCCGTGGCCGATGCCGACACGGGCACCAACGCGTGGCTGACGATCGAGGGCGGTGCGCGCGCGGTCGACGACCTCGGCGCGGCCGAGCGCACGGCCGCCGAGGTCCTGGCGGTGTTCGCGCGCGGCGCGATGCTAGCCGCGCGCGGGAACTCGGGCGTGATCCTCAGCCAGTGGCTCGCGGGGTTCGTCCGGCGTACGACCGCAGCCGCGGCCGACGAGCCCGCGGGCGCCGTTCTCGCGCAGGCCCTGCGAGCGGCGGCACGCGCGGCGCGGCACGCGCTCGCCGAGCCTCAGGACGGCACCGTGCTGACCCTCGCCGACGAGGTCGCCGACGCGGCCGTGCTGGGCGCGGACTCGGGCGCCACGGCCCCGGCGGTGCTCGCGCAGGCCGCGACCGCCGGGCACCAGTCGCTCGCCCGGATCAGTGCGACGCACCCCGTCCTGCGTCGGGCGCACGTGCCGGACGCGGGCGCCTGCGCGCTGCTCGTCGTCGTCGACGCGCTCGTCCTCGCGGTGACGGGCGGCGCCCCGCGCAGCCCTGCCGAGTGGCTCCCCGAGCGTGGGAGTGCGCACGAGGCGCAGCCCGGCGAGTGCGGCACGGAGCACGCGGCGGCGGGTGGTGCGTTCGAGGTCATGCTCGTCGTGCGGGGTCTCGACCAGGGGGGTGGGGAGTCGTCAGCGCCCGACCTGGCCGACGGGCTGCGCTCGGTGCTCGGCGAGGTCGGCGACTCGGTCGCGGTCGTGGGCGCGGACGGCTGGTGGCACGCCCACGTGCACACCGACGACCCGGCCGCGGCGATCGCTGCGTGCGCGGTGGGCCGGCGTGAACAGGTCGTCGTGCGGCGGCTCGACGTGGTCGACCTCGGTGTCGTGGCAGGACCCGGACGGGGGTGGGGGCTCGTCGTCGTGACCGGGTCGCCCGCGCTCGCCTCCTGGTACGCGACCGCCGGTGCCGTCGTCGTCGTGCGGTGCCCCGAGGAGCCGGTGACGGCGGCCCACGTGCGCCGCGCGGTCGAGGACGCGGGCTGCCCGGACGTGCTCGTCGTGCCGGGAGGGGTGGTGTCGGGTCACGAGCTCGAGTCGTTGCTGGCGCTGGACGGCGTCGAGGTCCTGGGCGCGCACGACGAGGCGCGCGCGGCGGTCGCGACCCTCGCGTTCGTGACGAGCGACAGTGCCGCCCCGGTGCACGCCGCGGCGCTCGCCACCGGCCGTGTCCGGGTCGCGGAGCTCGCACCCCGGGACGCTGGCGCGGCGCTCGACGAGACGGTCGCCCGGCTCGTCGTGGCGCCCCCGTCCGACGACCGCGCGACCGGCACGCGGCCCGAGAGCCTGACGGTCGTCGTGCCCGGAGCGCTCGAGGACGCGCTCGCTGCCGACATCGAGGCCGCGGCCGCGGCGCACGGGCTGGAGCCGACGATCCTGAGCGACGCCACGGCCGACGCCGTGCTCGTCGCGGTGGACTGAGAGCACGAGGAGGGCACAGGTGTACGCGGACGGGGTCGTGCGCTCGAGTGCGCTGGACCGGCCGATCGGCTCGGTCGCAGCCCGCACCGGGCCGAAGTTCGAGGCGCTCGGCGTGCGCACGGCTGGTGACCTGCTGCGCTACTACCCGCGCCGGTACGCCGACCCGAGCCGGCTGACCGACATCGCCGGGCTCGAGATCGACGAGAAGGCGTCGGTCGTCGCCGAGGTGCGCTCGTCCTCCGGCGTGCTGCGCTCGCGGTCGTCGGGCAAGCTGCGCGTCGAGGCGCAGGTGACCGACGGCAGGTCGGTGCTGCACCTCGCGTTCTTCGCGCAGCGCGAGGGCATGGCCAAGAAGTTCGAGCGCGACCTGCGGCCGGGTCGACGCGGCCTGTTCACGGGGAAGGTCGGCTGGTTCAACGGCCGCGCCCAGCTCGCGAACCCCGCGGTCGTGTGGTTCGACGCCGACGACGAGGACGGCGTGGTCGAGCACGCGGAGCGACCGCTGCCCGTCTACCCGGCGAGCGGCCAGCTCGACAGCGAGAAGATCGCCGCGACCGTCCAGGTGGTGCTCGGCCCGCTGCGCGAGGGCGACGTGCCGGACCCGGTACCCGCTCAGGTGCGGGCCGCGCGCGACCTCGGCGAGCTGCTCCCTGCGCTGCGACGGCTGCACCGGCCGGAGACCGAGCAGGACTGGGTCCAGGCGCAGCGCCGGCAGCGCTACGAGGAAGCGTTCGTCCTGCAGGCCGAGCTCGCGCGGCGACGTGCCCGCGCGGCCGCGCAGCCCGCCGTCGCCCGGCCCCGAGTGGCCGGTGGCCTGCTCGACGCGTTCGACCAGCGGCTCCCGTTCGAGCTCACGACCGGCCAGCGTGAGGTCGGCGCGCAGATCGCCGACGAGATCGCCCAGCCCGTGCCGATGCAGCGGCTGCTGCAGGGTGAGGTCGGCTCGGGCAAGACCGTGGTGGCGCTGCGCGCGATGCTGCAGGTCGTGGACGCCGGGGGGCAGGCGGCGCTGCTCGCGCCCACCGAGGTGCTCGCGGCGCAGCACGCCCGCTCGCTGCGTGCGTTGCTCGGCGACCTCGCCGAGGGCGGCATGCTCGGCGGCGCGGACCAGGGCACGCGCGTCGCGCTGCTGACCGGCTCGGTGACCGGTGCCGCGCGACGCCAGGCGCTGCTGGACGCGGCCTCGGGCGCCGCCGGCATCGTCGTCGGGACCCACGCGCTGCTCGAGAAGACCGTGCAGTTCGCCGAGCTCGGGCTCGTCGTGGTCGACGAGCAGCACCGGTTCGGCGTCGAGCAGCGCGACCGGCTGCGGGCCAAGGCCTCCGCCCAGCCGCACCTGCTGGCGATGACCGCGACGCCGATCCCGCGCACGGTCGCGATGACCGTGTTCGGCGACCTCGAGACCTCGGTGCTCAGCGAGCTGCCCGCGGGCCGGTCGCCGATCACGTCGTTCGTCGTGCCGGCGGACCGGCCTGCGTGGCTCGCGCGGACCTGGAGCCGCGTGCGCGAGGAGGTCGACAAGGGCGGCCGTGCGTACGTCGTGTGCCCGCGGATCACGGGCGACGACGCCGACGGCGCCGACCTCGTCGCCGACGAGCCCGCGACGCTCGGCGAGGCGGGGACGGCGCCGCGGCGGCCCCCGAGCGCGGTCCTCGAGGTCGTCGAGGAGCTGCGCGCGCTGCCCGAGCTCGCGGGGCTCGAGATCGGCGTGCTGCACGGCCGGCTCGCGGCCGAGGACAAGGACCGCGCGCTCGCACAGTTCGCCTCGGGTGCGGTGCCCGTGCTCGTCTCGACGACGGTCGTCGAGGTCGGCGTGGACGTCCCCGAGGCGACCGCGATGGTGATCCTCGACGCCGACCTGTTCGGCGTCTCCCAGCTCCACCAGCTGCGGGGCCGCGTCGGCCGCGGCACCGCGCCGGGCGTGTGCCTGCTCGTCTCGGGCGCCCGGGAGGGCAGCCCCGGGCACCAGCGGCTCACGACCGTCGCCGAGACGCTCGACGGGTTCGCGCTCGCGGCGTTCGACCTCGAGCAACGGCGCGAGGGTGACGTGCTCGGCGCGTCGCAGTCCGGGGTGGCCTCGTCGCTGCGGCTGCTGCGCGTGACGCGCGACGCCGACCTGATCGAGCAGGCGCGCGCCGACGCGCGTGCGGTGGTCGAGCAGGACCCCGAGCTCGAGTCGCACCCCGCGCTGCGGGACGCGATCGACGTGCTGCTCGCGGGCGAGCGCGAGGAGTTCCTTGACCGTGCCTGAGGTGACGTCCGCCTGCTGCGGGCACCGCGACGTGACGCCCGGGCCGGTCGTGGGTGAGGCTGTGCGCACACCGCCCGCCCGTCCGGGCGCGGCGGGTGCGAGCCGGGACGGGAGGACGGCGTGACGAGGATCGTCGCGGGCAGCGTCGGGGGGCGCGTGCTGCAGGTGCCGCGTGCCGGCACGCGTCCGACGAGCGAGCGCGTGCGCGAGGCGCTCTTCTCGCGGCTCGAGCACCTCGACGTCATCGCCGGGGCGCGCGTCCTGGACCTCTACGCGGGCTCGGGTGCGCTCGGGCTCGAGGCCGTGAGCCGGGGCGCCGCCGCGGTCACGCTCGTCGAGGTCGCCCGCCAGGCTGCGGACGTGTGCCGGCGCAACGTCGTGACCCTCGGCGTGGGGGACCGGGTCGCCGTCGCCGCCGAGAGAGCGGAGCGCTTCGTCGAGCGACCCCCGCTCGCGCCGTGGGACCTCGTGCTGATCGACCCGCCGTACGACCTGCCCGAGGCCGACCTCGGGACGGTGCTGCGCGGGCTCGTCGGGACCCTCGGACACGGCGCGGTGGTCGTCGTCGAACGCTCGGGCCGTGCGCCCGAGCCCGACTGGCCCGACGGGTTGAGCCGCTTCGACGCGCGCTCCTACGGCGAGACCGCGGTGTGGTTCGCGGAGCCGGACGAGGCTGACGCCGTACGGGACGAGGAGAGGGAGCACGGATGACGCAGGAGCCCACGGCGCGCTCGGCGCGCGCCGACGACGTCCCGGCGATCCGGACCGTCATGGCCCGGGCGTTCCACGACGACGCGCTGGTCCGCTGGGCGCTGCCCGACGAGGCGACGCGGGACGAGGTGTGCGCGCGTGGTTCGGCGCGCTCGTCGACCGCTACGTCGCGGTCGGGCAGGTCGAGGTGGTCGAGGTGGACGGCTCGGTCGCGGCAGTGGCTGCGTGGCGCCCGCCGGACGTCCCGGACGACCACCCGGTCCTGGCGACCCTGCCGTCGGTGCCCGGCGTCGTCTCCGCCGTCGTCGGCCCCGAGCGAGCCGCCCATGTGTTCGCCACGCTCGGTCGCACGTCGGCGCTCGCGCCCGCCGAGACCGCGACGTACCTGCACCTGCTCGCGGTCCGCCCCGATCAGCAGGGCCGCGGTCTGGGCACGCTGCTGGCGACGCGCGGGCTCGCGGCGTCCGACCGCCGGGGCATCACCGCCTGGCTGTGCACGGCCGAGCAGCGCAACGTGGTGCTCTACGAGCGACTCGGGTTCGTCGGCGTGGGCGACGTGCTGCTCGACGACGCTGCGACGCTGCGCGTGATGCACCGGGCCCCGCGGGCCGCTGGCTAGGCTGACGCACGTGAGCCTCGCTGTCTGCCCCGGGTCGTTCGACCCGTTGACCCTGGGCCACGTCGACGTCGTGCGGCGCGCTCGGTCGATGTTCGACGAGGTCGTCGTGGGCATCGCACGCAACTCCGCGAAGTCCCCGCTGCTCGCGGCCGAGCACCGGGTCGCACTCGCGCGCGAGGCGTTCGCGGCCGACCCCGGGGTGCGGGTCGAGGTGGTGCCCGGACTGCTGGCGGACTTCGTGCGCGAGGTCGGCGCCGTGGCCGTCGTCAAGGGTCTGCGCGGGGGAGCGGACTTCGACGGCGAGCTGCCCATGGCGCTCATGAACCGTCACCTGACCGGCGTCGAGACCGTGTTCGTGGTGGGTGACCCCGCGCTCGCGCACATCGCGTCGTCCCTGGTCAAGGACGTGGCGCGGTTCGCCGGACCGATCGACGACCTCGTGCCGCCCGGGGTGGCGGACGCGGTGCGTGCGGCGTGGGCGGCGCGCGCGTGAGGCGCACGCACGGGCCCGGGGTGCGAGGCTGGGGGTTGCGCACCCGGGCGGCGGACGGCCGCCCAGGCGTCGGGAGGAGGAAGTCGTGAGCGAGGCCGAGGAGCGCACGGAAGGCCTGACGGGCGTGCTCGACGCGATCGAGGAGGCCGTGGTCGCGGCGCGGAACATGCCGATGTCGTCGTCGGTCCTGGTCAGCCGTGCCGAGCTGCTCGACCTCGTCGCGCAGGCGCGCGAGGTGCTGCCGGACCAGCTGACGCGTGCCGACCAGGTCCTCGCGGACGCGGACGCCGCGCGGACCGCGGCGCAGGAGGACGCCGACAGGATCCTCGAGCGGGCGCGCACGGACGCGGCCGACCTGGTCGCGCGGGAGACGGTCGTGACCGCGGCGCAGGAGCGTGCCGTCGAGATCGTCGCGGACGCCCAGCGCACCGCCGACGAGCTGCGCCGCGACGCGGACGACTACTGCGACCGACGCCTCGCGGACTTCGAGATCGACCTCGGCAAGGTGCTCGCGCAGGTCCAGGCGGGCCGGGCGAAGCTCGCCGGACGCCTCTCGACGGACGCCTGAGGGCGGCCCAGCCGACCGGGCGGTGCTCGGGGGCGCGGGTCGACCGCGGGAAGCGGCCGGACGTGGCCTCGGTCACGTCGGCGCGATTTGGGGGGCGTTCGCCCCGACCTGTAGAGTTGCGCGTTGGTCCTGCCGGTCGGCGGACCGAGATCTGCAGAAGCAGCAAGACGACGAGGGGACGGCCGTGCACCGCCCAGTTCACCTCGATCCCCGCTCGCCCTTCGTGCTCGACACCCACGAGCTCGGTCGACGTGCGGGATCGACGCGGATTGTGCAGCGCACCGTCTCCGCTCCTGCTGATCTCGGTACCGACGTGATCGGCATCCCCGAAGGGGCGGACGTCGAGCTGGATCTGCGGCTCGAGGCCGTCATGGAGGGGGTCCTGGTCACCGGATCCGTCCGTGGCCGGGCGATCGGGGAGTGCGTGCGCTGCCTGGGCGAGGTCGTCGAGGATGTCGACGTCACGCTCGCGGAGCTCTACGTCTACCCCGAGCGCCAGGCTGCTGCGACGGAGGCGGGCGACGAGGACGAGGACGTGCGTGAGCTCCAGGGCGACCTGATCGACCTGGAGACCGCGCTGCGGGACGCGGTGGTGCCGGCTCTGCCGTTCCAGCCGTTGTGCCGCGAGGACTGCCCGGGTCTGTGCTCCGAGTGCGGAGCGCCCCTGGCGGACGACCCTGACCATTCGCATGAGACGCTTGACCCTCGCTGGGCCGCCCTGGGCGGACTGGCGAGCCAGGACGACGAGACGAAAGAGAGCTAGCCGTGGCGGTTCCGAAGCGCAAGATGTCGCGCAGCAACACCCGTGCGCGTCGGTCGCAGTGGAAGACCACTGCCACGACGATCACCGCGTGCCCGACCTGCAAGGCCGACAAGAAGCCCCACACGGCGTGCCCGTCGTGCGGTGCCTACAACGGCCGGCAGTACGCCGAGGCGCTGCGCAGCGAGCACGACGCCCGCTGACGCGGGTGCGTGCAGTCGTGACGTCCAGGAGCTCGGCATGAACGCCGGCAAGGACGGCTCGGCCACTGAACTTCTCGAGAAGCTCGGGGTCCACCTGGACCCCGAGCTTCTCGTGCTGGCCCTGACCCATCGGTCGTTCGCGCACGAGGCCGGTGGCATCCCCACCAACGAGCGCCTGGAGTTCCTGGGCGACACCGTCCTGGGCCTCGTGGTGACCGAGTCGCTCTACCGGTCGCGTCCCGACGAGAGCGAGGGATCGCTCGCGAAGATGCGTGCCGCGACGGTCTCGCAGCGCGGCCTCGCGGGCGTCGCCCGCGAGCTGGACCTCGGGCGGTACGTGCTGCTCGGCAAGGGTGAGCTCGCGACCGGCGGGCGGGACAAGGACTCGATCCTGTCCGACACGCTCGAGGCCGTGTTCGGCGCGATCTATCTCTCGCACGGGCTCGAGACCGCGCGCGCGGTCGTCGAGCGCCTCGTCGGACCGACGCTGGCGAACGCGGCCCACCTCGGCGCGGGGCTCGACTGGAAGACGTCGCTGCAGGAGCTGTCGGCGGGCCTGGGTCTGGGCGCTCCGCACTACGACGTGCAGGGCGAGGGCCCGGACCACGCGCGGACGTTCACCGCCCACGCGGTCGTGGGCGGCGAGGTGCGGGGCACCGGCGTGGGCCCGGCGAAGAAGCTCGCGGAGCAGCAGGCGGCCGAGGCCGCGTACCTGGCCCTGCAGCGCGTCGCAGCCGACCTCCAGGGCGCCGACGTCGAGGGCGCGGGCCTCGCCACCTCCGCGGGCTGAGCCGTGCCGGAGCTCCCCGAGGTCGAGACCGTCCGAGACGGGCTCGAGCGGCACGTGGTGGGTCGTCGTGTGCTCGGCGTCGACGTGCGTCGCGAGTACAGCGTGCGACGGCACCTGGGTGGTCCCGCGGACCTCGCCGGACGCCTGCACGGCCGCACGCTCGCCGCGGCGGTGCGCCGGGGCAAATTCCTGTGGGTCCCGCTCGCGCGGCCCGAGGGCGAGAGCGACGACGCGATGCTGGTCCACCTCGGGATGAGCGGTCAGCTGCTCGTCCGCTCGGCCGAGGCGGTCGCGGCGGACGGGGCGGGGCACCCGCACCTGCGCGTGCGCCTGCTCCTCGACGACGGCGGGGCTCTCGACTTCGTCGACCAGCGGACGTTCGGCCATGTCAGCGTGCAGGACCTGGTCCCCACCGCCGACGGCGCACCCGGGGGCCGCGGCTCGTCGTCGCCGACCGTGCCCGAGCCGGTCGCGCACATCGCGCGCGACCTGCTCGACCCGGTGCTCGACCGCCCGGCGCTCGTGCGCGCGATCCGCTCCCGGCGCACGGGCATCAAGCGCGCGCTGCTCGACCAGGGCCTCGTCTCGGGCATCGGGAACATCTACGCCGACGAGGCGCTGTGGCGCGCTCAGGTGCACTTCGCACGTCCGACCGCGGCCCTGCGACCGGCCGACGTCTCGCGCGTGCTGGACGCGGCGGCCGAGGTCATGAGCGAGGCGCTGGTCCAGGGCGGGACGAGCTTCGACGCGCTGTACGTCAACGTCAACGGCGCGTCGGGGTACTTCGACCGCAGCCTCGCGGTCTACGGGCAGGAGGGCCGCCCGTGCCCGCGGTGCGGCACCCCGATCAGGCGGGTGGAGTTCATGAACCGCAGCGCGGCGTTCTGCCCGCGGTGCCAGCCGCCTCCGCGCGCGCCCCGCGACCCCCAGCGCCGCACGAAGCGCGGCTGAGCCAGGCCCGGGCCCGGCCCGGTCAGCGCCTCGGGGCGCTGGCGCCCGTGCGCGGCACGACGTTGGGCGGATCCTGGCCCGCGTCGTACGCGCGCAGGGCGGCCGTGAGGAACGTGCCCGCGTGCTGCGGCCGCCCGCCGGCGGCGTGCGGGCTCACGAGGATCCGCGGTTCGCCCCACAGCGGGCTGGACGCAGGCAGTGGCTCGCGCTCGAACACATCGAGCGCGGCGCCCGCGAGACGTCGCGTGCGCACCGCGTCGAGCAGCGCGGTCTCGTCGAGCGTGCTGCCCCGGCCGACGTTCACGACGAACGCCCGCTGCGGGAGCTGAGCCAGCACGGGCGCACCGATCGCGTGCCGCGTCTGCGGGGTCGCGGGCAGGATGCCGATCAGCACGTCCGCGGACGGCAGGACGGTGCCCAGCTCGTCGGGCGTGACGACGGGGAACCCGTGCCGCTCGCCCGCGCTCGTCGCGACGCCGGTGACGCTCGCACCGAGTGCGACGAGCAGCGGGGCGAGCCGCGCGGCGATCGAGCCGAAGCCCCACACGACGACGTGCGCGCCGGCCAGCGTGCGCACCTGCGTGTCGTGCACCGGCTGGACGCCGCCGAGCTCGCCCGCCCAGCGGCGCTCGTCCTGGGCGCGCACGAGGTCCGGCAGGCGACGCGCGCACGCCAGCACGAGCGCGAGGGCGTGCTCGGTCACGGGGCCGTCGTGCAGCCCTCGCCCCGAGGTCACCAGCACGCCGGGGTCGAACCCGGCGTCGTCGATCGCGTCGGTGCCGGCCGCGAGGCACGCGACCCAGCGCAGGTCGCCGAGGCGCTCGGCGGCGTCCGCGAGCGCGGCGCGGCGGTTGCCCCACACGACGAGGACCTCGGCGTCCTGACCCTCGGTCGGCAGCGGCAGGGCCGGGTCGTACGGGAGCGAACGCCACCCCGCAGGCAGGTCGACACGCTCGTCGAGCGTGGTGGGCAACAGGATCGTCCTCATGCCTGGATACGATGCCACCGTGCCGAACCTTGATGCCGCCCCCGGGAAGCAGGGACCTATCACGGTCATGATCGTCGACGACCACGAGGTCGTCCGACGAGGGATCGCCGAGGTCGTCGAGCGGACCGAGGGGATGACCGTCGTCGCCGAGGCCGGATCCGTGGCCGACGGTGTGCGTCGTGCGACGCTCGTCCACCCCCAGGTGATGCTCGTCGACCTGCAGCTCCCCGACGGGACGGGGATCGACCTCATGAAGCAGGTGCGCGAGGCACACCCTGCCGCTCGGGCGATCGTCCTGACGTCGTTCGACGACGACGACGCACTGGCCGCCGCGCTCGAGGCCGGCGCCGCCGCATACCTGCTGAAGTCCGTGCGCGGTGCCGAGATCACCGACGTGATCCGTAGCGTCGCCGCGGGCCGTACGCTCCTCGACGAGCGCACGGTCACGCGCCGTCGGGCGGGTCAGGACGACCCGACCGAGAACCTCACGCCCAGCGAGCTGCGCGTGCTCGACCTCATCGGCGAGGGCCTGTCGAACCGCGAGATCGCCGAGCGCCTCGGGGTGGCGGAGAAGACCGTCAAGAACCACATCACGTCGCTGCTGGCGAAGATGGGCCTGCAGCGGCGCACGCAGGTGGCCGCGTGGGTCGCGTCGCGCAAGCACTCGAGCTGGCGGGCCGAGCCCGGGCACTGACGCTCAGTCGAGCGCGACCTGCCAGCTCAGGAGCGTGCCGCGGCCGGCGGGTGCGGCACCGATCGTGAACGTGCCGCCGTGCTGACGCGCGCGTGAGGCGAGGTTGCCGGTCCCGGAGCGGCGGTCCCGCTGGGCGGGCAGCCCGACGCCGTCGTCCTCGACCTCGACGCGCACCGAGCCGAGCGGCCCCTGGCCGCGCACGTCGACGCGCACGGTCACCGACTGCGCGTGCGCGTGCCGCGCGGCGTTCGCCAGTCCTTCGCGCACGACGGCCACGACGTCGTCGGTGAGCGCGAGGCCGACGCGCTCGTCGAGCCGGTCCTCGTCGAGACCGTCGTCGGACAGGGGAGCGCCGTCGAGGGTCACGACGAGCGACGGGGCGAAGCCCAGCCCGGTGCGGGCCAGCGAGGCCTCGCGGCGCAGTCGCTCGACGAGGCCGGTCGCGGCGTCGGGGTCACGCAGCGCGTGCACGATCGTGCGGATCTCCCGGACCGAGGAGTCCACGTTGTCGAGGGCCTCCTCGACGATCGAGGTGAGCTCGCTGGCCTCGACTCCGCGTGCGGCGCGTCGCCGGACGGTTTCGAGCTGCATGCCCGTGGCGAACAGCTGCTGGATCGCCATGTCGTGCAGGTCGCGCGCGATCCTCTCGCGCTCGTCGAGCAGCGCCGCGATGTCCTGGGCGTGCCGGGCCTCGGCGAGCACGAACGCGAGCGCGGCCTGCGCCGCGAACGACTCGGCCGTGGTGAGGTCGCTCTCCTCGAACGGCAGGCTCCCGACGCGCCGCAGCAGGATGAGCACGCCGACGCCGCGGCCCGAGGTCTGCAGCGGTGCGAACATCGCCGGTCCGAACGCGCGCATCTGCTCGACCTTGACGTTGCGCGACGCGGACAGCGACGGCGTCAGCAGCCCGTGGCCCTCGGTCATCACGGTCCACGCGCGCCCGTGCTCGGGCATCGCGACGCCGACGAGCTCGTCGGCGTTGTGACCGTCGGCGAGCTCGATGAACAGCCGCCCGCCCACGCCGGGCAGCGCGAGCGCGGCGGTGTCGGCGCCGGCGACGGCACGTGCGGTCGCGGCGATGTGCGCGAGCGCGTCCTCCTCGTCGACGCCCTCGAGCAGCATCGTCGTGATCTCCTGACCGGCGCGCAGCCAGTGCTCGCGGCGCGCGGACTCGGCGTAGAGCTGGGCGTTCTCGACCGCGACGCCGGTCGCGGCGGCGAGGGCGATCACGGTCTGCTCGTCGGACTCGGTGAAGCCGCCGGGCTTCTCCGAGAGGTAGAGCTGGCCGAACACGTGCTCGCCGACACGCACCGACGCCCCGAGGAACGAGCCCATCGGCGGGTGGTTCGAGGGCCAGCCCTGGAAGGCGGGGTGCTCGCGCAGGTCGTCGAGCCGCAGCGCGCCGACCGCGGGGATCTGGCCGAGCACGCCGCGCGCGTGGGGGGCGTGCTTCATCATGCGGGCGACCGCGGTGGGGATGCCGGTGTAGACGAACGTCGTCGACGTGCCGTTGCCGTCGAGCACGTTGATGGCGCCGTACCGCGCTCCCGTGAGCTCGGCGCTGACCTGCACGAAGCGGTTGAGCACCGCCGGCAGCTCGAGCTCGCTGGCGACGGCGAGGATCGCATCGAGCAGGTCGGTGAGCGCGTCGCCGGTCAGCGGGACGGGGTTCGCGTGCGAGTCGGACATCACACCGCCGGTGAACGGGGTGCCGGCCACGGGTACCAGCCCGTCGTCACCCGACCCGATCAGGTCGGTGACGCTGGTGTCGTCGCTCATGCGCGGTCCTCGGTCTCGTGCCACACGGCCTCACGGTAGTCGGCGTCACGCGCCAGGAGGTCCGCGTGGGTCCCGCGCGCCGCGACGTGACCGTCGGCGAGCCGCAGGACCTCGTCGACGACCTCGAGCCCCGTCAGGCGGTGCGTGACGACGAGCACGCCGCGGTCGGCCTGCGCGCGCAGCGTGCGCAGCACCGCGTCGGCGCCGGTGACGTCGAGGTGCTCGGTCGGCTCGTCGAGCAGGAGCAGCGGCGCGGGAGCGACGAGCGCGCGGGCGAGCAGCAGGCGGCGCCGCTCGCCGCCCGACAGCGTGCGGCCGTCAGGCCCCAGCACGGTCGCCAGACCGTCGGGCAGGCCCGCGACCCAGGGACCGAGCCCGGCCAGCTCGAGCGCGTCGCGCGCCTCGTCGTCCCTCACGTCGCCGCGTGCGACACGCAGGTTCTCCAGGACGCTCGTGCCGAAGACGTGCGCGTCCTCGGCCGTGAGCGCGACCGCGGTGCCGGGCGTCAGCCGCGGGTCCGTGTCGAGCGTCAACGAGCCGCCCTGCGGCGGCAGCAGGCCCGCGAGCGTGAGCAGGAGAGTGGTCTTGCCGGTGCCGCTCGGGCCGACGACGGCGACGACCCGGCCGGGGCGCAGGTCGAGGTCGAGGCCGGAGACGAGCGGCGGCCCACCGGGCCAGCCCACGACGAGCCCGCGCGCGGCGAGGTGCGGGGTGGGCCCGTCGTCCGCGGGGGAGCCGAGGAGAGCCGCAGAGGTGGGCGACGGCCCGGGTGCGACGGCAGGCGGCGCCGCGATGCCTGCAGGGTCCGCAGGGTCCGCGGCATCCGCGGCGTCGACGAGCGCGAGGATGCGCGCCGCCGCGGCACGTGAGCGGTGCACCTGCACGGCGGCCTGGGGGAGCACCGACGTCGCCTCGAAGGCCGCGAGCGGCGTGAGCACCACGACCGCGAGCAGCACGGGGTCCAGGCGCCCGTCGCCGACGGCCGGCACACCCGTGACCAGGGCGGCGAGCACGGCAAGGCCCGTCGCGAGCAGCCCGAGCCCCGCTGCGACGGCGGCGGCGCCTGCCCCTGCGTCGACGGCGCCCCGCGCCCGGCGGTCCGCGTCGCGCAGCGCGTCCAGGCGCGCGGGCACGCGGCCCGCGACGGTGAGCGGACCGGCGTCGTCGAGCAGACCGAGCGCCTCGGCGTTCACGTCCGCCCGCGCCTGGGCGCCCAGGCGCTCGGTTTTGCGAGCGGCGCGGCCGGCGAGCCACGGGGCGACCACCCCGGCGAGCAGCAGGCACGCGACGAGCGCGAGCCCCGCCGGCGGCCAGATGAGGATCATCGCGGCGCTGGTCGCGACGCCGAGCGTGGCCGCGACGGCCGCGGGCAGCAGACCGCGCACCACGAGGTCGCCGACGTCGTCGACGTCCGCCCCGACCCGTGCGAGCAGGTCGCCGCGGCGCACGCTGAGCACCGCCCCCGCGCGACCGTCCGCGAGCCTCTCGTACAGCGTGGTGCGCAGCCGCGTCATGCCGGACAGGGCGAGGTCGTGGGAGACCAGCCGCTCGACGTACCGCAGCACGCCGCGACCGATGCCGAACGCGCGCACCCCGACCGTGGCGACGGACAGCGTGAGCACCGGCGGCATCTGCGACGCACGTGCGATCAGCCACGCGGAGACCGCCGCCAGCGCGACCGCGCAGCCGAGCGCGAGCGTGCCGAGCGCGACCGCGAGGGCGAAGCGTCGGCGGTCGACCTCGAGCAGGGCGACGGCACGGCGCAGCGTCCCGCGCGGGGGGACCGCGACGTCGTCGGGGCGCGCGGTCTCGGGGCTCGCGGTCATGGCGGTCGTCGTCATCGCGTCACCGCCGCGAGGTGCGCGTCGTCCAGCGTGACCACGTCGTCCGCGCACGCGAGCAGGGCGGCGCGGTGCGCGACGAGCAGGACCGCGCGTCCCGCGTCGCGCAGCGCGGCCACCGTGCGCAGGACGGTGCGCTCGGCGACGTCGTCCAGGTGGGCGGTGGGCTCGTCGAGGACCACCAGCGGCGCCGAGCCCACGAGCGCGCGGGTCAGCGCGACGCGCTGCGCCTGGCCGACGGACAGCCCGTGACCGCCGCGACCGATGCGGGTCGACCAGCCGTCGGGGAGGTCGACGACGACCGCGTCCAGCCCGGTCACCTCCGCCGCGCGCCGGCGTTGCTCGTCGTCGCCGCCGACGACCTGTGCGAGCGTGCCGGGCTCGAGGACCGGCCGCTGGGGGAGCCAGGCGACCTGCCGCCAGAACGTCTCGAGGTCCACGGCGCCGGGCTCGTGCGCGGCGACCACGACGTCGTCGCCGACCCGCACGACGCCCTCGTCGGGCGTGAGGAGCCCCAGCAGCACCTCGACCGCGGTCGACTTGCCGGACCCGGGCGGCCCCGCGAGCGCGGTCACGCGGCCCGGGACGACCGCGAACGACAGGTCACGCGGCGTCTCGCCGCGCGCGGTGCGCACGCTCACGTGCTCGACGCGGACACCGACGCGGGGGAGGTCGGGTGCCGGCGCGGTGCCCGACCTGTCCGGGGCGGGCTCGTCGAGCACCGCGAACGCGGCCTCGGCGGCGGCGACGCCGTCCGTCGAGGCGTGGAACTGCGCACCCACCGCGCGCAGCGGGGCGAACACCTCGGGGGCGAGCACCAGCACCGCGAGGCCCGTCACGAGGTCGAGGTCGCCGTGCACGAGGCGCAGGCCGATACCCACCGCGACGAGCGCGACCGACAGCGTCGACAACAGCTCCAGCACCATGCCGGACAGGAACGCGATGCGCAGCGTGCCCATCGTCGCGCGCCGGTGCGCGTCGCCCAGGGCGTGCACGCGGGCACCCGGGCCGCGTTCGCGACCGAGCGCGCGCAGCGTCGGCAGACCCGCGATGAGGTCGAGCACCTGTGCGGACAGCCGCTGCATCGCGGCGAGCCCGAGTTCCGAGCGGCCCTGCGTGAGCACACCGACGAGCCACATGAAGATCGGCACGAGGGGCAGGACCGCCACGAGGATCACCGCCGAGACCCACTCGAGTTCGAGGACGACGAGCAGGGTCGCGGGTGTGACCGTCGCGGCGAGGACGAGCTGGGGCAGGTACCGCACGAAGTACGGCTCGAGGTCGTCGAGCCCGCGCGTCGCGAGCGTGACCAGCTCGGGGGCGCGCCCGTCGCCGAGCCGGCGCGGCCCGAGGGCGGTCGCGCGCGCCACCACCTGCTCGCGCAGCTCGGCGACGGCCCGGGCGGCGGCCCGGTGGGCGTACCGCTCCTGCACGACCGTCACGAGCACGCGCGCCGCCACGACGAGCGCGAACCAGCCGACGAGCGGCGCGACCGCGTCCCATGCCCGCGCGCCGAGGGCGACGCCGTCGCTCACGGCGCGCCCGAGGGCGTGCGCCAGCAGGAGTGCCTGGGCCACGACGAGCGCGGCGGTGACGATGCCGAGCGCGACGGTCAGGGCGACGTACCACCGCGCCGCGCGGGCGTGGCGCAGCAGGCGCGGGTCGAGGGGCTTCACGCCTCGATCGTGCCGGATCCCTCGCCCGACGAGCCGGCCGCGACGGCCGCGGGCTCGTCGCGGCGGAACGTCAGGCCGGTGTGCGCCGGGATGTGGTCGGTGGTCAGTCGCTTGCGGAACACCCAGTACGTCCAGCCCTGGTAGAGCAGCACGAGCGGCGTGAGGACCACGGCGACCCACGTCATGACCGTGAGCGTGTAGTCGGTCGACGACGCGTTGTCGACCGTGAGCGAGTTCGCCGGGTCGAACGCGGGCATCACGTCGGGGAACAGCGAGCCGAAGATCAGCACGACGGCGCCCACGATCGCGACGGCCGAGGCGACGAACGCCTGGCCCTCGCGTCGTGCCCGCGTCGCGAGCACCACGAGCACGAGCGCGACGGCGGCGACCGCCACGGCGGCCCACGTCCACGCGTTGTCGGAGTAGGCGAGCTGCGCCCAGATCGCCCACGCGCCGGCGACGACGAGCGTCACGACCGACGAGCGCGCCGCGAAGTCTCCCGCGCGACGGCGGATGTCGCCGTCGGACTTCAGCGCCAGGAAGATCGCGCCGTGCGTGAGGAAGATCAGCGTGGTGACCGCGCCGCCGAGCAGCGCGAACGGGTTGAGCAGCGCGAAGAACCCGCCCACGTACTGGTGGTCGGCGTCGAGCTCGACCCCGCGCACGATGTTCGCGAAGGCGACGCCCCACAGCACGGACGGCAGCCAGGAGCCGAAGATCAGCGCGCGGTCGGCCCAGGTGCGCCAGCGGTCGTCGTTGATCTTGCCGCGCCACTCGAACGCCACGACGCGCACGATGAGCGCGATGAGGATGAGGAACAGCGGCAGGTAGAACCCGCTGAACAGGGTCGCGTACCACTCGGGGAACGCCGCGAACATCGCGCCGCCCGCGGTGAGCAGCCACACCTCGTTGCCGTCCCAGACGGGGCCGATCGTGTTGATCATGACGCGCCGCTCGCGCTCCTTGTCGCCCTTCTTGGGCAGGAGGCCGAGCAGCATGCCGACACCGAAGTCGAACCCCTCGAGCACGAGGTAGCCGGTCCACAGGACCGCGATGAGGACGAACCAGACGGTCGTGAGCTCCATGGTGATGTCTCCGTCTCGCGGCTCAGTAGGCGAAGGACAGGGTCGAGTCGTCGTCGGAGCCGTCGCGCCCGGCGGCGGCGCGCGCCTCGGGGCTCGGGTCCTTCTCGCTGGCGGCGACGCCCTCGACCGCGTAGCGGTGCATGAGGCGGTACCAGAGCACCGCGAGCACGCCGTACAGGAGCGTGAAGCCGATCAGGGAGATCCAGATCGTCGTCGGGCTCGTGACGACCGAGACGCCCCGTGCGGTCAGCAGCCACACGCCGTCGACGCCCGAGGAGTTCGGGTTCGGGGCGACCACCCACGGCTGCCGGCCCATCTCGGTGAAGATCCAGCCGAACGACGAGGCCAGGAACGGCGTGGCGATCGCGGCGATGCCGAGCGTGCCGAACCACTTCTTGTCCGTGACCGAGCCCTTCTTGCGCAGCAGCCACAGGGCGGCGAGCGACAGGGCCGCCGCACCGGCGCCGAAGCCGATCATGAGGCGGAACGACCAGTAGGTGATCGCGAGGTTCGGATAGAAGCGCGTGTCGTCGTCGAACGTGGGGGCGACGCCGTTGGCCTCCTCCCAGTCGCGGATCCACTGCGCGTAGTAGTCCTGCAGCTCGTCGACGCCCCGGACACGGGAGTCGAAGTCGCCGGTCGCGAGGAACGAGGTCAGACCCGGGATCTCGATGAGGTGCTTGACGCCCGCGCAGTCGTTGGTGAGGTCGCCGATCGCCAGGATCGAGAACGATGCGCCGTCGGCCGACTCGCACAGGCCCTCGGCCGCCGCCATCTTCGCCGGCTGCTGGTCGAACATGAGCTTGGCCTGCGCGTCGCCGGAGACCGCGACGCCCGCGCCGCCGACGAGCATCGCGACCAGCCCGAGGATCACGGCCGGTCGGTACACGTCGCGCGCCGTGGCGGCGTCGCCCGCGCGGACCTTCTTGACCATCCACCACGCGGCGATGCCGGCGACGAACGTGCCCGCGGTCAGGAGTGCGGCGGTGATCGTGTGCGGGAATGCGGCGAGCACGGTCGGGTTCGTGAGCACGGCGCCGATGTCGTTCATCTCGGCGCGGCCGGTCTCGAAGTTGTACGTGATGCCCACGGGGTGCTGCATCCACGAGTTGGCCGCGAGGATGAAGAACGCCGACAGGTTCGTCGCGATCGCGACCGCCCAGATGCACGCGAGGTGGATCTTCTTGGGCAGCTTGTCCCAGCCGAAGATCCACAGCCCGAGGAACGTCGACTCGATGAAGAACGCGGCGAGCGCCTCCATGGCGAGCGGCGCCCCGAAGACGTCCCCGACGAAGCGGGAGTACTCGCTCCACGCCATGCCGAACTGGAACTCCTGCACGATGCCGGTGGCGACGCCGATCGCGAAGTTGATCAGCAGGAGCTTGCCGAAGAACTTGGTCAGGCGCAGCCAGCGCTCGTTGCCGGTGCGGTACCAGATCGTCTGCATGATCGCGACGAGCGGCGCCAGGCCGATCGTGAGCGGGACGAAGATGAAGTGGTAGACGGTCGTGATGCCGAACTGCCAGCGGGCCAGATCGAGGGCGTCCACGTGTTCTCCGTGCGGTGCGGGCGGCGAATGGGTGGGGGCGTGCGTCAGAGCGCAGGGAGTCCTGCAGGCGGTGATCCCACCCGAGGGGAACGCTAGGGCGGGCACCCGGGCCAGGCCGGGACGAAGGTCCCGGGTGCTGACGACTTGTCGTCATCCCCTCGCGCGTCGCGAGCACGCCGGTTCCGGCGCTCTGTGCGATACTGGCCGCGGTTCGACGAGCGTCCACACCGCGAGGCGAACCCGTGAGCTCGCACCCAGTGCGCTGCGCGCGCCAGCCGCCGCCGCACCGTCGAGAGGCCCAACCGGGCCCGGACGGACGAGGCAGGCGAAGGCGCCCGCCGGCCCGGTGTGCGGCCGCGCCCGACGACTTCCGTCGCCACGCGCCGCGTGAGTGACGACCGACCGACCGAGGACCGCCACGCGTGTGGAGGGCGGTTCGCGGCACCCAGGAGCGCTCCGCGTGACCGATCAGAACACCCCCGACCTCGCAGCAGCGTCGACGCAGGAGGGGGCAGGTGCGGCCGCCGCACCCCCGCGCCGCCGACGCGTGTCCCGCCCGGCGGCGGCACCCGAGGCGGCCGTCCAGACCACCGCCGTCGAGACGCAGGCGGTCGAGACGCCGGCCGTCGAACCCGCGGCCGAGGCGGCCGCCGAGGCGTCGTCCTCCACCCGGACCCGCCGGGCGTCCTCGAAGTCGACGTCCGCGAAGTCGAAGGCATCCACGCTGGCCGCCGCTGCCGAGCCGGGTCTCGCCGAGTCCGGTGCCGCCGAGCCTGCCGCTGTCGAGTCCGGCGCCGTCGAGTCCGGCGCCGTCGAGTCGGCCCAGGTCTCCGAGGCGCCCGCGCGGGCGACCCGCCGCAAGCGGGCGACCCGGGCGACCGGTTCGGCCACGGCGGCCGACGACGCGAACGCCGCTGCGCCTGCCTCGCAGGACACCGGGGCGCAGGTCGACGTCGCCGGTTCGAGCATGCCTGCGGCCGACGAGGCCGCGCCCGAGAAGCCTGCTCGCCGTCGCCGCGCCGCGGTTCGCCCGGTCGCGGCTCCCGAGATCGAGCTCCCTGCTGCGAGCGACGCACCCGTCGCGGCGGCACCGGCCGGTGACGCCCCTGTGGCCGACGCGCCCGTGGCTGAGGAGGCGCCCGCGGAGAAGAAGCCCGCTCGCCGGCGCGGCCGTCGCGCGAGCGCGCCCGCCGACGAGCCGGCGCCCGCGGCGGACACGACCGTCGAGGACCAGGCGACGGACGAGCCTGCCGAGGACGAGGCGGCCGAGGACGCGGCGATCCGGGACGAGACGATCCAGGACGAGACGATCCGGGTCGAGACGACTCAGGGCGAGGCCGCCGTGGTCGAGGCTGCGGCCCCCGCAGCCAAGGAGCGCGTCGCCCCGCGCCTCGCCACGACCGCACTGCTCTTCCAGGCGCCCGACCCCGCGCAGGCCCGGCCCCGCCGCCGTCGCGTGACTTCGAGCGCGGGTTCGCCCGAGGAGATCTCGCAGGCCGCGCGTCAGGCGCTGCTCGACGCCGAGCGCGCGCAGGACGAGGCGTCTGCCGCGCCCGAGGCGACCGACGAGCCGCGCCAGGACGAGACCGCGGAGCAGACCGAGGAGCGGCCGAGCCGCCGGCGTGGCCGCCGCGGCCGTGGTGGCGCGGCGCGCTCCGGCGAGGCGCCCGTGGGCGACGAGCCGAAGGACGACGAGGTCGAGCCCGTTCTCGACGGGGGCGCGCCGGCCGACGAGTCGCCGGAGTCCGCCGAGGCCGACGAGCTGGTGGACGACCAGGACGACGACCAGCAGGACGAGGCCGACGGCCAGCCGGCGCAGCGTCGTCGTCGCCGCCGGGGTGGTCGTGGCCGTCGTCGGCCCGACGCGTCCGAGCGTGACGAGGACGGCGAGGCCCCCGCGACCGACGAGTCCGAGGAGCCCTCCGAGGCCGCAGACGAGCAGGACGCCGAGGACGACCAGGAGGACGGTGGCTCGAGCCGTCGCCGTCGTCGTCGCCGCCGGGGCTCGCGTGCGGGGGAGACCTCGTCGGAGCCCGCCGAGTCGCGTCGTCGGGGCAGCGACGAGGTCACCGCGCTGCGCGGCTCGACCCGGCTCGAGGCCAAGCGTCAGCGCCGTCGCGAGGGGCGTGACGCCGGTCGGCGCCGCCAGATCATCACCGAGTCGGAGTTCCTGGCTCGCCGGGAGTCGGTCGAGCGCTCGATGATCGTGCGCGAGCTGCACAACCGCATGCAGATCGCGGTGCTCGAGGACGGCGTGCTCGTCGAGCACTACGTCTCGAACCAGCAGCAGGCCTCGATGGTCGGCAACGTCTACCTGGGCCGCGTGCAGAACGTGCTGCCGAGCATGGAGGCGGCGTTCGTCGACGTCGGCAAGGGCCGCAACGCGGTCCTCTACGCGGGCGAGGTCAACTGGGACGCGGCCGGCCTCGAGGGGCAGCCGCGGCGCATCGAGCAGGCGCTCAAGTCGGGCGACTCCGTGCTGGTGCAGGTCACCAAGGACCCGATCGGCCACAAGGGCGCGCGTCTCACGTCGCAGGTGACCCTCGCCGGTCGCTACCTCGTGTACGTGCCGGGCGGCGGCATGACCGGGATCAGCCGCAAGCTGCCCGACACCGAGCGCAACCGCCTCAAGAAGATCCTGCGCGAGGTCGTCCCGGACTCGGCGGGCGTGATCGTGCGCACCGCGGCCGAGGGCGCGAGCGAGGACGAGCTGCGTGCGGACATCGCCCGCCTGCAGTCGCAGTGGGAGGCCATCGAGGCCAAGTCGAAGACCGCGTCCGCGCCGGCGCTGCTCCAGGGTGAGCCCGACATGGCGATCCGTGTGGTCCGTGACATCTTCAACGACGACTTCTCGTCGCTCGTGGTGCAGGGCGACGAGGCGTGGTCGACGATCTCGTCGTACATCGACGAGCTCGCGCCGGACCTCGCGCGCAAGGTCTCGAAGTACACCGGCACGGGCGACGTGTTCGCCGCGCACCGGATCGACGAGCAGCTCGTCAAGGGCATGGACCGCAAGGTCTGGCTGCCGTCGGGCGGCTCGCTCGTCATCGACCGCACCGAGGCGATGACGGTCGTCGACGTCAACACCGGCAAGTTCACGGGTTCGGGCGGCACGCTCGAGGAGACCGTGACGCGCAACAACCTCGAGGCGGCCGAGGAGATCGTGCGCCAGCTGAGGCTGCGCGACATCGGCGGCATCATCGTCATCGACTTCATCGACATGGTGCTCGAGTCGAACCGTGACCTGGTCCTGCGGCGTCTGGTCGAGTGCCTCGGGCGCGACCGGACCAAGCACCAGGTCGCCGAGGTGACCTCGCTCGGCCTGGTCCAGATGACGCGCAAGCGCGTCGGCCAGGGCCTGGTCGAGGCGTTCTCGGAGACGTGCGAGCACTGCCACGGCCGTGGGTTCATCGTGCACAGCGACCCGGTCGAGAAGAACGCGCGCCCGGACTCCGGTGCTCCGCAGCAGCCTGCGCCGTCGGCCGACGAGCCGAAGCGCTCGCGTCGCAAGCGCGGTGCGAAGGAGCCCGCACCCGCCGCGCACGCCCCGGTCCCCGTGCTGCCGCAGGAGCGTGCGGCGGTCACGGCCACGCTCGCGACGATCGCGGCCGCGGCCGCGCACGCTCACGAGCTGCACGACCAGCACCCGGCGGACGAGCAGCCCGGTGACGTGCGCCCGCAGGACGGGCCCGTTGTCGAGCACGGCACGCCGGAGCCGGACGCCGGCGCCACGGACGTCCAGGCGGCCGACGACGAGCACACTGTCGCGGAACCCGCAGGCGCCCAGCCGGTCGACACGGGAGCGGCGGGCGCCGGGCACACGCAGCCGACGCTCGACGTGCTCGCTGAGCTCGCGACGCTGCGTGGCACGGGCGCGCAGGAGGAGCACCTCGAGCTCACGCCTGTGGACCCGTCGGTGTTCGTGACGTTCGACTCCGACGAGTCGGAGCAGGACGCCGAGGACTGACGGCAGGGAGGGGCGTACCTCACGTCGGTCAGGTTTGACCGTGCGGCGTGGGGTCCGTACCCTAGAACACCGGCGCGTCTACGCGCGCTAGTCATGTGTGCCGCCATCAAGGCGCCGACGCGACACCCCCACGGCACCGGTCCTCACCGGACGTAGAGGGACGTGCGCGGGCGCAGGCGGGCACCGGCGAACTTTGGACCGAGCAGTTCGACGAGCAGAGATGAGCAGCAACGTGGTGTACGCGATCGTGAAGGCCGGCGGCCGCCAGGAGAAGGTCGCCGTGGGCGACATCGTCGTCGTCGACCGTCTCGCCGCCCAGGCGGGTTCGACCGTCGAGCTGCCGGCGCTGCTGCTCGTGGACGGCGAGAAGGTGACGACCGACGCGGGTGCGCTCGCCAAGGTCAAGGTCACGGCGGAGGTCGTCCGGGACGAGAAGGGCCCGAAGATCGACATCCTCAAGTACAAGAACAAGACCGGCTACCGCAAGCGTCAGGGTCACCGCCAGGCGCTGACCCGCCTCAAGGTCACCGGCATCAAGTGATCTCGCGCCGCGGCACGCCGCGGCTGCAGCGACAAAGTCTGAGCAACCCGAGAGCAGGTTCGTCATGGCACACAAGAAGGGCGCGAGCTCCTCGCGCAACGGTCGCGACTCGAACGCCCAGCGCCTGGGCGTGAAGCGCTTCGGTGGCCAGGTCGTCAAGGCCGGCGAGATCCTCGTCCGCCAGCGCGGCACGCACTTCCACCCCGGCAACAACGTCGGTCGCGGTGGCGACGACACGCTGTTCGCGCTGGCCGCCGGTGCGGTCCAGTTCGGCACGCGCCGTGGCCGCAAGGTCATCGACATCGTGGCCGCCGAGGTCTGAGTCTTTCGCTGACGCGTTCAGCGACGCGAAGGGGCGCACCGCACTCGGTGCGCCCCTTCGTCATGTTGTCGGTCGTCGCGGCCCGCCGCGGGCGCATGATCGACACGAGTAGTCCACTGCTCCCGACACCCCAGGAGGTCCACCATGGCGACGTTCGTCGACCGCGTGGTGCTGCACGCGACCGGTGGTGACGGTGGGCACGGCTGCGCGTCCATCCACCGCGAGAAGTTCAAGCCGCTCGCCGGCCCCGACGGGGGCAACGGCGGCAACGGCGGGTCGGTGATCCTCGCGGTCGACCCGCAGATCACCACGCTGCTCGAGTTCCACCACCTGCCGCACCGCCACGCGCCCTCGGGCACGCAGGGGATGGGCGACCACCGCGCGGGCTCCACGGGCGAGGACCTGGTCCTCGGCGTGCCGGACGGCACGGTCGTGAAGTCGCCCGACGGCGAGGTCCTCGCCGACCTCGTCGGCGTCGGCGCGCAGTACGTGGTGGCGGCGGGCGGCCGCGGTGGGCTCGGGAACGCCGCGTTGGCCTCGCCGCGTCGCAAGGCGCCCGGCTTCGCGCTGCTCGGCGAGCCGGGTTCGAGCGCGGACGTCGTCCTCGAGCTCAAGACGATCGCCGACGTCGCACTGGTGGGCTACCCCAGCGCGGGCAAGTCCAGCCTGGTCGCCGCGATCTCCGCGGCGCGGCCCAAGATCGCCGACTACCCGTTCACCACGCTGGTGCCCAACCTGGGCGTGGTGCAGGCGGGCGACGCGCGCTACACCGTCGCCGACGTGCCGGGTCTCATCCCGGGCGCCTCCGAGGGGCGCGGGCTCGGCCTGGAGTTCCTGCGCCACGTCGAGCGGTGCGCGGTGCTCGTGCACGTGCTCGACTGCGCGACGCTCGAGCCTGGCCGTGACCCGATCTCCGACCTCGACGTGATCGAGGCGGAGCTTGCGGCGTACGCGGGGGACCTGTCGATCGAGGGTGGCCGCGTTCCGCTGACTGAGCGCCCGCGCGTCGTCGTCCTCAACAAGATCGACGTGCCCGAGGCACGCGAGCTCGCCGAGCTCGTCCGCCCCGAGCTCGAGGCGCGTGGGCTGCGCGTGTTCGAGGTCTCGACCGCGAGCCACGAGGGCCTCCGGCCGCTGACGTTCGCGCTCGCCGAGATGGTCGCGAAGGCTCGTCGGGACGCGCCCGCGCCCGAGGCGACGCGCGTCGTCCTGCGGCCGCGCGCGGTCGACGACGCGGGGTTCACCGTGAAGCGTCGCGAGGAGGGCGGCTCGGTGTGGTTCCACGTCCGCGGCGAGAAGCCCGAGCGCTGGGTGCGCCAGACGGACTTCAACAACGACGAGGCCGTGGGCTACCTGGCCGACCGCCTCGCCCGGCTGGGGGTCGAGGAGCGTCTGTACGCAGCGGGTGCCGTCGCGGGTGACGAGGTACGGATCGGTCCCGACTCCAACTCCGTGGTGTTCGACTGGGAGCCGACGCTCATCACGGGCGCCGAGCTGCTCGGCCGCCGCGGTACCGACGCCCGCCTCGACGACCACTCGCGGCCGACCCGCGGCGAGAAGCGCACCGAGTTCAAGGAGCGCATGGACGCCAAGGCGGCGGCGCGCGCCGAGCTGTGGACCGAGCGGCAGCACGGCGTCTGGACGGACCCGGACAAGGACTGAGCAGGACGAACCCGGCGCCGGATCGCGGATCGGTCCGCGACTCGGGCGCGGGGACGGTGAGGCTGCACGGAGAGGCAGAATGCGCACGTGACCGCTGCTGCCTTGATCGCACGCTCCGAGCTCGGCTCGGCCGGCCGGGTCGTCGTCAAGGTCGGGTCGTCGTCGCTCACGAGCCCGGACGGGCGGCTGGACCCGGACCGCCTGCGTGCGCTCGTCGACGTGCTCGCGGCGCGGCGCGCGGCCGGCGGGCAGGTCGTCCTCGTCTCGTCGGGTGCGATCGCCGCGGCGATCGGCCCGCTCGGCCTCGCGGCGCGGCCGCGGGACCTGGCGACCCAGCAGGCCGCCGCGTCGGTGGGGCAGGGGCTGCTCGTCGCGCACTACACCAAGGCGTTCGCGGACCACGGGCTGCGCGTCGGGCAGGTGCTGCTGACTGCGGACGACACCGTGCGTCGCGGGCACTACCGCAACGCGCACCGCGCCCTGACCCGGCTGCTCGACCTCGGCGTCGTGCCGATCATCAACGAGAACGACGCGGTCGCGACCGACGAGATCCGGTTCGGGGACAACGACCGCCTGGCGGCGCTCGTCTCGCACCTCGTGCACGCCGACGCGCTCGTCCTGCTCACCGACGTCGACGCGCTGTACACGGCCGCGCCGTCGCAGCCCGGCTCGCGGCGGATCGCGCGGGTGGACGGCCCTCGGGACCTCGAGGGCGTCGACGTCTCGCGGCGCGGCTCCGCCGTCGGCACCGGGGGCATGGTGACCAAGCTGGAGTCCGTCGCCATCGCGACCGGGTCGGGCATCCCGGTGGTGCTCACGTCCGCCGCACAGGCCGCCCAGGCGCTCGAGGGCGACGACGTGGGTACCTGGTTCGCCGCGACGGGCCGCCGCAAGCCCATCCGGCTCCTGTGGCTCGCGCACGCCGCCCGGATGCGGGGTCGACTCGTGCTGGACGAGGGTGCCGTGCGTGCGGTCGTCGAGCGGCGGACCTCGCTGCTGCCCGCGGGCGTCACCGCCGTCGAGGGGACGTTCGAGGCGGGCGACCCGGTCGAGATCGTCGCGCCGGACGGTCGCGTCGTGGCGCGAGGCCTCGTGGCGTTCGGCGCCGACGAGGTGCCGAGCCTGCTCGGACGGTCGACGCACGACCTGCGGCGCGAGCTGGGCGCCGGCTACGACCGCGAGCTCGTGCACCGCGACGACCTCGTGCTCGTACGGCGTCGGCAGGCCTGAGCGGCGCCCTGCGACTCGTCGCACGTCCCACCGCCCGACGGACCGTGTGCAGGGTCACGACGGGCGTCCACCTGCACACGCGTGCCCACCCGGCCCCGCGGTCGTGGTGCGGCGTGCGACAATCGATACCGCTCGGCTCACGTACTGCGAGAGTCGCGCCGCACCAGTCAGCACTTACTCGAGCACCCGGAGGACCGCCGTGCACGCCGCCTTGATCGTCGCCGCCGAGGAAGCCGCCGAGAAGGCGCACGAGCTGCCGTTCCCTCCGATCGTCTTCGGGATCGGGGCGTTCGTCGGACTGGTTGCGATGCTGCTGTTCACGTACGCGTTCCGCCTCGTCGGCACCCGTCACTGACCGGCGTGCTCGGTCGGCAGGTGACGCGACTGGGCGTGATGGGCGGGACGTTCGATCCCGTCCACCACGGCCACCTGGTGGCGGCGAGCGAGGTCGCGGCGCGGTTCGGGCTCGACGAGGTCGTGTTCGTGCCGACGGGCGTCCCGTCGTTCAAGCAGGACCAGGACGTCACCCCCGCTGAGCACCGCTACCTGATGACCGTGATCGCGACGGCGTCCAACCCGCGGTTCACGGTCAGCCGCGTGGACATCGACCGTGGCGGTGTGACGTTCACCGTGGACACGCTCCGGGACCTCAAGGCGCAGCGTCCGGGTGCCGAGATCTTCTTCATCACCGGTGCCGACGCGATCGCACAGATCCTGACGTGGAAGGATGCCCAGGAGCTGTTCTCGATGGCGCAGTTCGTGGCGGTCACCCGTCCCGGGCATGCGCTCTCGATCGAGGGATTGCCGGAGGATCGGGTGCACGTGGTCGAGATCCCGGCACTGGCGATCTCCTCGACCGACGTGCGGGCCCGGGCACGGGCCGGCCAGCCGGTCTGGTACCTCGTCCCTGACGGGGTCGTTCAGTACATCGCGAAGCACCAGCTGTATCGAGGTTTGTCATGACGGAACCAGGAGCACGGCCGCGGCGCCGTGACCTGCACCGCAGCGACGAGGGAGTGACGGGGACGAACCCCGTCAGCCCCGAGCGAGCGCCCGGTGCCGGCGCGGCGACGCCGCACGCAGACGGCCCCGTGCCGGGCTCGCGTCGCGCACGCCGCGAGCAGAGCGGCGCCACGCCGAGCCCGTCGCCCCAGCAGGCGCCGCACTCCTACACGCCTCCGCCGGTCGCTCAGCAGCCTGCGCCGCAGCGGGTCTCGCCGACCGCCGCCCCGCCGACGGGTTGGTCGGGTGGACAGGGTGGCCCGTCCGCCCCGCGCCCTGCCGCCGACGGTCGTCAGCGTCCCGCGCCTGCCGGCCCGTCCGCCGTCCGCCCCGCCGCTGCGCCTGCGTGGGCCCCGGCCCAGCCGGCGGGCGCGCCCAGGCCGGCCGCTCCCGGGGCTCCCGGGGCCGGCCCGTCCGCGCCTGCTCCCACGCCGCAGGCCGAGCGGCAGCGCCGGTCCGCACGCGACACGATGCTCGACCCGACGAGCTCACGGTCGGTCCCCGCCCCGTCGAGCGCTCCGCGACAGCCCGCCGCGCCCTCAGCGGGCGCCGCACCTGCCGCGGCGCCCGCTGCGCCGAGCCCCGTGGTGCCCGCGGCGCGGACGTCCGCATGGCCGGGCGCGGCGACCGCTCCGGCCCCAGCGACGCCCGTGCCGGGCCGCACGCCCGCCGGCCCGGCACAGTCCGGCGCCGACGGGCCGCAGCTGCCTCGTCAGGGTGGCGTCCCGCCGCGCACGTCGACCTCGCGGCCGGCGGCCGCCCCGACGGCGCCCGCGGCCGCGCCGGCTGCGGGCACGGCACCGTCCTGGTCGTCGCCCGCGTGGCGTCCCGACCCTGCCGCGGCGGCACCGCCGCAGACCTCGAGTCCCGTGCCGCCCACCGGCTCCGCGCCCGCCGAGGCACCGGCCTCGTTCGCGCCGACGTCGGCGGCCGCTGCAGCTGCCGCGCAGGCGGCTCCCGCCGCAGCACCGGCCGGGACCTGGGCCCCGGGCGCCGGCGCGGGGTGGACCCCGACTCCCGCGGCGCCGGCCGCGCCCGAGCCGGACCAGCCCGCCGTGCCGGCGTGGGGTGCGACGCCCGTGAGCGCGGCCACCGAGTCGGAGCGACCCTTCGCCCCTGTCCCGGGCGCTGAGCACGACGACGACGAGGACGACGAGGTCGAGTCCCGTCCGCGCCACCCGTACACCTGGCTGCACCTGATCGTGCTGGCCCTCGTGGCGTTCGTGCTCGGCTTCCTGCTCGTCCTGCTCTATACCAAGGCCAACGACGGGGCGAGCGCCGCCTCGAGCGCGCTCAGCATCGTCACGACCGCACCGAGGGCCGGGCCGAGCGCCTGAGCCCGCCCCCGACACAAGGAGATCCGTGACCGCCACCGAACGTGCCGTCGAGCTCGCCATCGCCGCTGCCCGTGCAGCGTCCGACCTCAAGGCGCAGGAGATCATCGCGCTCGACGTGAGCGAGCAGCTCGTCCTGACGGACGTGTTCCTCATCGCGTCCGGGACGAACGAGCGGCAGGTCGGCGCGATCGTCGACGCCGTCGAGGAGGCGCTGTACAAGCTCGGTTCCAAGCCGGTGCGTCGCGAGGGCAAGGCCAGCGGGCGGTGGGTGCTGATCGACTTCGGCGACATCGTCGTCCACGTGCAGCACGCCGAGGACCGCGTCTACTACGCGCTCGAGCGACTGTGGAAGGACTGCCCGCTGATCGAGCTCCCCGAGGACGCGCGCGGCGGTGACGGCACCGCGGACGACGAGTGAGCGTCGGTCGTCTGCTGCTCTGGCGCCACGGGCGCACGGAGTACAACGCCACGGCCCGGCTGCAGGGCCAGGTCGACATCCCGCTCGACGACGTCGGTCGCTGGCAGGCGCGCACGGCCGCGGCCGCGATGCTCGCCCGGCACACGCCGACACGCATCGTGAGTTCCGACCTCGATCGTGCGCGTGAGACGGCGCAGGCGCTGGGCCGCATGGCGGGCGTCGTGGTCGAGGTCGACGCGCGCGTGCGCGAACGCGGGTTCGGCGAGTGGGAGGGCCTGAGCGGCGCCGAGATCGCCGAGCGCTGGCCCGAGGACTACGCGCTGTGGCGCGCGGGCGGCGAGCCGACGCGCGTGGGCGCCGAGACGCGCCAGGTGGTCGCACGGCGCACCGCCGAGGCGATCACGGAGCTGTCGCGGGCCATGTCGCGCGACGAGACGCTCGTCGTCGTCTCGCACGGTGCGGCGATCAGCTCCGCCGTCGGTGAGCTCCTCGGCATGCCGGCCGCCTGGCGGGGGATGGCCGGGATGCACAACGCGCACTGGGCCGAGGTCGTGCCGTCGTCAGGCGACGTGCTCCCGGCGTGGCGTCTCGTCGCCTACAACCTGGGGCCGACGGACGCCTCGACGGACTGGAACGCCGGTCCGGACCGCGCCGACGACGAGCAGGCAGGCTCGACGCGCGACCCCGACTGACCTCCCGCGGCGCGCGCCGGCCCGCACGTGCGGGACGTGACGCGCGTCGCTCGGAGCGGATTGGCGTCCGGGGCCGTCCTCGTCCTAGACTCTCCGAGCGTCCCCACGGGGGCGACAACTTCACACGGGGCTGTGGCGCAGCTGGTAGCGCACCTGCATGGCATGCAGGGGGTCAGGGGTTCGAGTCCCCTCAGCTCCACCGTGTGATGACGCGGGACATCGTCGATCGATGTCCCGCGTCGTCGTTTCTGCGGTCCCCACACCCGACCGGCGTCGAGTGGTCGAGGCGCGCCGCCCAGGTGCCGACCCGCGGTGAGGATGCGAGGGTGGACGGGCAGCGACGGGTCGGCGAGGTGCCTGCGACTGCCCAGCCGTGAGGAGTCGCCGTGCGTGCACTGACCTGGCAAGGAACCCAGGACGTCGCCGTCGAGGACGTCCCCGACCCGACGATCCAGGAGAGCCACGACGCGATCATCCGGGTCACGTCCACTGCGATCTGCGGCTCGGACCTGCACCTGTACTCGGTGCTCGGACCGTACCTGGCGCGCGGCGACGTGCTCGGCCATGAGGCGATGGGCATCGTCGAGGAGGTCGGACCGGACGCGGGGGACCTGCGGGTGGGGGACCGGGTCGTCGTCCCGTTCGGCATCGCGTGCGGCAGCTGCTCGATGTGCCTGCTCGGTCTGCAGTCGCAGTGCGAGACCACGCAGGTGCGCGAGCACGGTTCCGGTGCCGCGCTGTTCGGCTACACGGCGCTGTACGGGTCGGTGCCGGGTGGGCAGGCGCAGTACCTGCGGGTGCCCCAGGCGCACTACGGTCCGGTGGTCGTCCCCGACGACGGCACGCCCGACGAGCGCTACCTGTACCTGTCCGACGTGCTGCCGACCGCGTGGCAGGCCGTCGAGTACGCGTCGGTGCCGGACTCCGGGACCGTCGTGGTCGTGGGGCTCGGGCCGATCGGGCAGATGGCGGCGCGTGTCGCGCTGCACCGTGGGGCGTCACGGGTCATCGGGATCGACTCGGTGCCGGAGCGCCTCGCCATGGCGGCGCGGCACGGGGTGGACACGGTGGACTCCGGGGACGGCGTCCTGGAGGCGGTCCGTGAGCTCACCGGCGGCCGCGGCGCGGACGCGACGATCGACGCCGTCGGGATGGAGGCGCACGGCGCACCGTTCGCGCACGCCGCGCACCGGGTCACGGCGGTGCTCCCGGACGCGCTGGGGCGCAAGGCGATGGAGACGGTCGGCATCGACCGCCTCGCGGGTCTGCGGACCGCGATCGCGACCGCTCGGCGCGGCGGGACCGTCTCCGTGGTGGGCGTGTACGGCGGCGCGGCCGACCCGATCAACCTGCTGGACGTGTTCGACCGGCAGCTCACGCTGAGGTTCGGGCAGGCAAACGTGCGCCGATGGGTCGACGACCTGCTCCCGCTCGTGGCGGACCCGACCGACCCTCTCGACGTGCTGGGGCTGCGCACGCACCGGCTGCCGCTCGAGGACGCTCCGGGCGCGTACGAGATGTTCCAGCGCAAGGCCGACGGCTGCATCAAGGTCGTGCTGGACCCGGCGGCCTGACAGTGCGAGCGTCCTCCCGCGGGCACTCGTGCGTCAGGCGTGCACGGGGAGACTCCGAGCTCGTCGAGCAGGGTGAGGGTGAGCGTGCGGATCTCGTCGCGGATGGTGGCTGGGTGCCCAGACACATACCGGGCGGAACACGGGCGCGACGGACACGCAGGTGATCTTCGTGGAGCTCAAGGAGCCCCGACCCGAGGCGGCAGAGGTTCCGACGGCCCTCGGCCCGTGGACGGAGTGACCGTCGACACCCGGTGGCTCCACGCCGGGGGGCCGCGGACGGTTCGGGGCGAGCGGCAGGCGTCTGGCGCGCCGACGACGGGATCGGCTCAGCGTCCGAGATCGGCTGACCCTTCGTGCTCGCGGCCGCGGTGGCGCGTGACGGCGTAGAGCACCGCGCCGAGCGCGATCAGGATCGCGGCCAGCAGCCAGTGCTTGGCTTCCTGGCGCGTGAGCAGCACCAGGCACGTCCCGACGGCGAGCACCGGCAGCGGCGTCCAGGCACGGAAGTGCGCGTGCTCGACGTGGTCGCGGCGCAGCACCAGGACGGCGACGTTGGTGCTCAGGAAGACGAACAGGAGCAGCAGGACCACGGTCGAGGCCAGGTCGGCGAGCGACCCCGTCAGGGTCAGGACCATGGCGACCGCCGTGGTCGCCAGGATGGCCACGACGGGCGTCCGACGCTCGGGCAGCACCCGCCCGAACACCGACGGGAGCAGCCCTTCCTCCGCCATGCCGTAGGTGAGGCGGCTGGCCATGACCATGGTGAGGAGCGCGCCGTTGGCGACGGCGACGAGCGCTACGACCGAGAAGACCTCGAGCGGCACGCCCCCGGCGACCTTGACGACCTCGAGCAGCGGCCCGCTGGACGCCTGCAGGTCGTCCGGGGCGACGACCGCGGGAGCCACCAGAGCGACGAGCAGGTAGACGACGCCGGCGGTCGCGATCGCGCCGAACAGGGCGCGCGGGTAGACGCGCCGCACGTCACGCACCTCTTCCGCGATGTTGGCTGAGGTCTCGAAGCCGACGAACGAGTAGAAGGCGATGAGCGCGCCGCCGAGCGTCGCTGCGGCGACACCCGTGCCCGACGGCAGGTCGGCGAGCCGGGACACCTCACCCTCGCCCCGGCCGAGCACGAGCGCTCCGAGCACGACGACGAGCACGAGGCCGCTGAGCTCGACGGCGGTCATCACGACGTTGGCGCGCAGCGACTCCTTGATCCCGCGCAGGTTGAGCGCTGCCACGAGCGCGAGGAAGACGAGCGCGGTCGGGATGGTCGGCACGTCGAGGAACGTGCCGAGGTAGTCGCCCGCGAACGCGAGCGAGAGCCCTGCCGCGGAGGTGACCCCCGCCGCGAGCATGCAGAACCCGACGAGGAACGACACCAGCGGTCGTCCGAACGCTCGCTGCGCGTAGACGGCGGAGCCGCCCGCCTGCGGGTACTTGGTGACGAGCTCGGCGTAGGACGCCGCGGTGAGCAGCGCCATACCGAGAGCGACGAGCAGCGGGAGCCAGATCATGCCCCCGGCCTCGGCGGACAGCTCGCCGACGAGCGCGTACACGCCCGCACCCAGGACGTCGCCCAGGATGAACAGGAAGAGCAGCGGCGCGGTGACCGTCCGGGCGAGGCGGGTCGGGCGTTCTGTCGTGGCAGGCGCGGCAGTCATCGTCCGAGTGTGCGTTCGAGTGCGGAGGGCCGCACCCGGGGCGTGCGCTGCGGTCGGTCGGGCGCTCGCCGGGTCGGCGCGGGCTCGTCGGAGCATGATGGGGCCCATGGTGGGGGTCGGGCGGGTCTATGACGAGGTCGGTGACGGGAGTCGGCGCGTGCTCGTCGACCGGCTGTGGCCGCGCGGGTTCCGCAAGGACGACCCGCGGATCGACGAGTGGCTCCCGGAGGTCGCGCCGAGCACGGAGCTGCGCCGGTGGTACGGGCACCGCCCGGAGGAGTACGACGAGTTCGCGCGCCGGTACGAGGCCGAGCTGAACCAGGAACCCGGCGCGGACGGGTTCGCACGGCTCGCCGCGCTCGTCGGGCTCGAGCCCACGACCCTGCTCACGGCGACCCGCGAGGTCGAGCTGAGCCACCTGACCGTGCTGGTCAGGCTGCTGGACGAGCGGGCGCGCTGAGCACATGACGGGCGCCGGGTCCGCGGTCGACGACCCCCTCGTCACGACCACGCCCGCCGAGCAGCGGCCCGCGGTGAGCGCGGAACCCACCGTCACGGCCGAGCCGATGCCGCAGGACACGCAGTCGGCGGGGCCGACGCCGACGCCCGACGCGTCGCCGAGCCCCACGCCGCAGCCGTCGCCTGAGACGACCACCGCGGCGCCGTCGGCGACACCCTCGCCGACGCCCTCACCGACCGTGACGCGCTCGCCCGAGCCGTCGCCCACCTCGACGTCGACCGCGCCCGTGTGGAGCACGCCGCCGACGGTCACCACGAGCGAGGTCCCGGTCGCGATGATCGTCCTCGCGCTGCTCGTCCTGCTCACGGCCGCGGCGGCCCTGATGCTGGTCGTGCGCCGGGCACGCGAGCGACGGCCGGCGGTCGAGGTGGGCGATGCGCCGGGGGTCGCGGCCGGCGGGGCCACCGTTCCCGCGTCGGGCGGGCTCACCGGGCAGCCGTGGACGGTGGTGGAGGACACCACGGCTGGCCTGGCCGTGGCGGAGGTGCTCGCGGGGCCGGCCGAGGAGGCCGGTGGCGACGAAGGGCCGCGCGAGGCGCCCGCCTCGCCGGACGACACGATCCGGTTCTGCCTGCAGCTCGGCGAGGCGATGATCGACACGACCGCGCCGGTCGTGCAGGTGCAGGATGCGCTCGAGCACGTCGCGCGTGCGAACGGGATCCCCGACGTCGAGGTCGTCGCGCTGCCGACCGCGCTCGTGCTGTCCACGCCGCGTGCGCAGACGGCGCGCACGGTGGCGGTCACGGCCGGGTCCCGGTCGATGCGGCTCGACCAGGTGCAGGAGGTGCTCGAGGTCGCGGACCTCGCGCGCGCGGGCTCGATCGGGCCGACCGAGGGCATGCGCCGGATCGGCGACGCGCTCGAACGTTCGTCGCCGTACTCGGCGTGGCAGCAGGCGCTCGGATATGTCCTGTCGGCGGCTGGACTCGCCCTGGTGCTCGGCGGTTCGCTCACCGACGTCGCGCTCGCTGCCGCGCTCGGGGCCGCGGTCGTCGGGTTCGCGACGCTCACGGCCCGGTGGGCGGAGCCGTACCAGGCGATCGTCGTGCTGGTCTGCGCGTTCGCCGTCTCGACGGCGGTCTTCTCGCTGGCCCGCACGGGGCTGGACGTGTCGCTGCTGCCCGCGCTCGTGGCGCCGCTCATCACGTTCCTGCCCGGCGCGCTGCTCACGACGGGGGTGATCGACCTCGCCACGCGGCAGATGATCGCGGGCGCGGCGCGACTGTCCGCGGGCGTCATGATGCTCGTGCTGCTCGCCCTCGGGATCGTCGCGGGCGCGAACCTCGTCGGGATCCCCGCGTCCTCCCTGCACGCGGGGGGCAGCCAGGCGCTCGGCTGGGTCGGCGCCTGGGTGGGGGTCGGCATCTTCGGGGTCGGCGTGACGATCCGGCACAGCGCCCAGCGGCGCGCGGTGCCGGGGATCCTCGTCGTCCTCGTCGTCGCCTACGCGGGGCAGCTCGTCGGCGGGGCGGTGCTCGGGACCCAGGTGTCGGCGTTCGTCGGCGCGCTCGCGATGACGCCCGTCGCGCTCGTCGTCGCGCGGTACGCGGGTGGGCCGCCAGCGATGGTCAGCTTCCTGCCCGCGTTCTGGCTGCTCGTGCCGGGTGCGCTCGGGCTCGTCGGGGTCACGTCGGTGCTCGGGGAGTCGACGGACCAGGGGCTGACCGCGGTCGTGACGGCGGGCACGACGATGGTCGCGATCTCCCTCGGCGTGCTCACCGGGCTGGGGGCCGGCTCATGGGTGCTGGACAGCCGCTGGTGGGTGCGCCCGGACCGGCGGGATCACCCCGGAGGATGACGTACCGCGGGCAAACTGCTTGCCTTGGACAGCAGACGGGTGACAGGACTGGAATGGTCACCATTGCCCGGTTTGACTCGGTTACTCTCCACGCGGCACCCACCCTCCGGGTGCCCACACGAACGTGGGGAGACACAGCATGACCGTGAACAGCCAGAACGCCGCCGGGGGCACCAAGCGCGCTCGACTGATCGCCGTCCTGGCGGGCGTGGCGCTCGCCGCCTCGACCGCCGTCGCAGCGCCGGCCGTCGCCTCCGACGCCCAGCCGGCCGCCGTCACGGTGTCGGTCAAGTCGTTCGACCAGCGCAAGTCGGCGACCTCGTGCAAGTACATCTACTGGACGTTCACCGCGTCCGGCCTGAGCAGCAGCCAGACGTACTACGCCGACGCGTCGCTGAAGCGCTCGACCGACTCGATCAGCAGCTACACGGTCGAGAGCCAGGTGAAGAACGGGACCAACAAGGTCAAGTCCTTCGTCTGCTCCTCGCTCCACAAGGCGGGCACCTGGAAGGCCAAGGTCGTCCTCAAGTCCGGGGGCTCCACGGTTGCCTCGTCCGCCACGGTCTCGTCCGTCATCCGGGTGAAGCCCGCGCTGAAGATCAGCAACGTGTACGGCACCATCGGCGGCTCGGCCACGCTCAGCGGCTACGCGGACCCGAGCGTGGACACCAAGGGCAAGACGGTCAAGGTCTACTTCAAGAAGAAGGGCACCAAGACCTACAAGCTCATCGGGAAGACGACGATCTCCTCGTCGGGCTCCTTCTCGCTCAAGACGACGAAGCTCGGTCTCGGCTACACGTACGTCAAGACCGAGAAGTCGGACTTCCTGGTCTCGAGCAAGTCGTCGTCCGTCCAGATCGTCAAGACCTCGTCCGCCTCGGCGGCGTCGCTCGCGGTGAGCTGACCTCTCCTGTCTCACCCCTCGGGCCCGGCGTCGTCTCCTGACGCCGGGCCCGAGGCGTGTCCCGGCCGGCCCGCGGGCGGTCCCGCCTGCTCAGGCCGTGGACCGGGACACCGGGACGAAAGACCCGTGCCTTATGTTGTGCGCGTGACAGCACCCCTGGCTCCGCACGAGAACCGGCGCGGCTCGGCCCGCCACGAGGTCCCCGAACCGCTCCGCAACGACGTCCGGGTACTCGGGGAGTTCCTCGGCCGCGTGCTGCGTGAGGCCGGTGGCGAGGAGCTCCTGAACGACGTGGAGCGGCTGCGCGAGCTGTCGATCCGCGCGCACGACGAGCCCGAGGGCGACGCCCTGGCGCTCGCCGAGGAACTCGTCGCGGGCTTCTCGCTCGACCGCGCGGAGCAGGTGGCACGCGCGTTCACGTGCTACTTCCACCTCGCGAACACCGCGGAGGAGTACCACCGCGTGCGCGTGCTGCGCGAGCGCGAGGCGAACGCCGACCCGCACGCGCTGACCCCGGACGACTCGCTCCCGGCGGCCGTGGTGAAGCTCGCCGAGGAGGTCGGCGACGACGAGGCGCGGCGCCGGCTGCGCGAGGTCGAGTTCCGTCCCGTGCTCACCGCCCACCCCACCGAGGCGCGCCGCCGCGCGGTCTCGCGCTCGATCCGCCGCATCGCCGAGCTCGTCGCCGAGCGTGACGTGCGCAGCTCGGGTGGCGTCTCGCTCGCGGAGAACGACCGTCGCCTCCTCGCCGAGATCGACACCCTGTGGCGCACCGCGCCGCTGCGCCAGGCCAAGCCGAGCGTGCTGGACGAGGTCCGCACCGTGCTCGGCGTCTTCGAGTCGACGCTCGCCGACGTCCTGCCCGCGGTCTACCGCCGGCTCGACGACTGGCTCCTCGACGGTGAGGCCGGGACCACCCAGCCCGTGGTCCGGCCCTTCGCCCGGCTCGGCTCGTGGATCGGTGGCGACCGCGACGGCAACCCCAACGTCACCGCCGAGGTCACGCGCTCGGCCGCGCAGCTGGCGTCCGAGCAGGTGCTCATCGAGCTCGAGAAGTCGGCTCGTCGCACCGCGGCCGGTCTGACCCTCGACGGCGCCGGGACCCCCGCGTCGTCCGAGCTGAACGCCCTGTGGCAGCGCCAGCGGTCGCTCTCGGAGCCGATCGCGACGCGCGTGTCGGCCGAGTCGCCGAACGAGCCGCACCGGCGCGAGCTGCTGTTCGTCGTCGAGCGGCTCGCC
>NZ_BJLQ01000004.1 GCF_006538725.1 Cellulomonas gelida | reverse complement strand
GAGCCATGACGCCGGCGGCGTGACCGAGCGCGACGTGCGGCTCGCGCGCGACATCAGCGCGTTCGCCGCCGAGGCCGGGCACGCGCTGCAGGGCACGTCGCGCGCTGTCGTCGAGCTCGCGCTCGACAGCCCGGACCACCACGAGGTGATCGACTTCTACGCCGCGACGCTCGGCTACCGGGCCCAGGACGACGAGGTGCGCGACCCCGCCGAGGCGCTCCCGCCCGTCTGGTTCCAGCAGTCCGGGAGCGAGGAGCCCCGGCAACGCTGGCACCTCGACGTGTGGGTGGACCCGAGCGAGGTGCAGCCGCGCATCGACGCGGCCGTGGCCGCCGGCGGACGCCTGGTCGACGACGGCGCCGCACCGAGCTTCTGGGTCCTGGCGGACGCGCAGGGGAACCGCATCTGCCTGTGCACCTGGCAGGACCGCGCGTAGGCCCGCGGGCCGCATCGGCATCCGGGCGTCGGGGCCCGGAGGAGCGTGGGCCGGCTCAGCCCGCGAGCCGCCGGGTGAGCTCGTCGTCGTTCGCGACGAACCACACGTGCCGTCCCCGGTTGGACTCGGTGACGTACGCGCGCAGCGACTCGCTCGCGGCCACCTGCTCGCTGACGTCGCCTACGACGACGAGGTGCAGGTGGTAGTTGACGAGCTTCTGCGCGATCTCTCCCGCCACGCCCGAGCGGAGCTGGAAGAATGCGGGATCGAGACGCTCGATCGGGACCGCGACGACGCTCGCGTCGTAGCCCCAGGCATCCCCGATGAGGTCGGTCGCCTGCGCCACGCCGAGAGACGGACCGGATCCGGGCAGCACCAGGACGCGGTGGTCGCCGATGACCTCAACCTGCATGGCGGCAACCGTAGCCGCTGTCGGGTCCGTGGGACCCGCATCGACCCAGGTCGTTGTCAGGCCGTGACCCGGCAGGCGTCGAGACGTGACCTGCGCCGTTCAGCCCGCGACGACGAAGCGCGCGGTGAGCTGGGACTCCCGCACCGACGACGGCCCGACCCGGAGCTCGAACTCGCCGGGCTCCACGACGCGCCGCGCGTCCGCGTCGACGATCGAGCACGCCGCGACCGGCAGCTCCAGGTCCACGACGACCGTCTGGCCGGGCTCGACGACGACCTGCCGGTACGCCTTGAGCTCGGACTCGGCCCACATCGTGGTGGTCACGAGGTCGCTCACGTAGACCTGCACGGTCTCGAGGGCGGGGCGCGAGCCGGTGTTGCGCAGCGTCACGCGCGCCTGCACGTCGTCGGACACGCCGAGGCGAGGGGTGAGCACCTCGAGGTCGCCGTACTCGACGGTCGTGTAGCTCAGGCCCTCGCCGAACGCGAACGCCGGGCGCTGCGTGAGGTCGGCGTAGCGCGTGCCGTGCTGACCACGGAGCTGGTTGTAGAACGTCGGCTGCTGGCCCACGTGCCGCGCGAACGTGATCGGCAGGCGGCCGGACGGCTCGACGAGGCCGAGCAGGATCTCGGCGATCGCCTGCCCGCCGCGCATCCCGGGGTTCGCGGCCCACACGATCGCGTCCGCCTGCAGCGCGGACTCGGGCAGCACGTGCGGCTTGGACGCCACGACGACGACGACCATCGGCGTGCCGGTCGCGGCGAGCGCGTCGAGCAGGGCGACCTGGCCGCCGATGAGCTCGAGCGTCGCGGTCGAGCGGCCCTCACCGACGAGCTCGATGCGGTCGCCCACCACGGCGACGACGTAGTCGGACTCGCGCGCGGCGGCCACGGCCTCGGCGATGAGCGCCTCGTCGGGCTCGCACGGCACGACGACCTGCGGGCGGGGCTGACCGTCGGGGAAGAACTCGCCCTCGGGGTCGGGCGCGAGCGTGAGGATGTCCGCGCCGCGCGCGTGGGTGACGTCCCAGCCCTCCGGGGCGCGCGTGCGCAGCCCGTCGAGAACGGTCTCGATCATGTGGCGCGGGTGGCCGTCCGGCAGCCAGTCGACCTGGCCCGAGCGACCGGCCCAGTCGCCGAGCTGCGCGTCGGTGTCGTCGGCGTTGGGGCCGACGACGAGCACGCGCCGGCGCTCGGCGCCCGCGGGCGCGACCGCACGCTCGTCGGGACCGGCCGTGCACCCGCCGGCGAGCGGCAGGACGCCCTCGTTGCGCAGCAGGACGACCGATCGACGCGTGAGCTCGAGGTTGACCTCTTCGTGCGGCGCGACGCCCATGACCTCGGCGATGCGGACGGCGTCGGGCCGACGAGGCTCCTCGAACAGCCCCAGCTCGAACTTCAGGGTCAGGATGCGCGCGACCGCCGCGTCGATCGCGGCCTCGTCGAGCAGGCCGTCCGCGACCGCCTGCTGCGCGCCCGCGAAGAACTGCGGGGTCGTCATGACGACGTCGTTGCCGGCCTTGACGGCGGCGGCGGCCGCGTGCGCGTAGTCGGGCTGGATCTGCTGCTCCCAGACCATGCGACCGACGTTGTCCCAGTCGGTCACGAGCGTGCCGGTGTAGCCCCACTCGCCGCGCAGGACGTCGGTCAGGAGCCAGTCGTTGACGGTGATCGGCGTGCCGTCCATCGACTGGTAGCCGAGCATGAACGTCGCGCAGCCCTCGCGCGCGACGCGCTCGAACGGCGGAAGGAACCACGCGCGCAGCTTGCGCCGGGAGATGTCGGCCTCGGTGGCGTCGCGCCCGCCCTGCGTCTCGGAGTAGCCCGCGAAGTGCTTGGCGGTCGCGAGGATCGCGGTGGGGTCGGTCAGGCCGTCACCCTGGTAGCCGCGGACCATCGCGGACGCGAGCTCGCCGATGAGGAACGGGTCCTCGCCGAACGTCTCGGACACGCGACCCCAGCGCAGGTCGCGCGCGATGCAGAGCACGGGCGAGAACGTCCAGTGGATGCCGGTGGCGGCGACCTCGACCGCGGTGATCCGCGCGGCCCGCTCGACGAGCTCGGGGTCCCAGGACGCGGCCATGCCGAGCTGGGTGGGGAAGATGGTCGCGCCCTCGTAGAAGGAGTGGCCGTGGATGCAGTCCTCGGCGACGAGCAGCGGGATCCGCAGGCGTGTCCGGGCCGTGACCTCGTGCGCCTCGCGCACGAGCGCGGGAGAGGTGTGCAGGATCGAGCCGACGTGGACGTCCTCGATGAGCTGACGCACGCCGTCGCGCGAGTCGAGCTGCATCATCTGGCCGACCTTCTCCGCCAGCGTCATGCGGCCGACGAGGTCGGCGACGCGCGTGGCGACGGGCAGCGTCGGGTCGAGGTACGCGGGCCCGGCCGTCTGCTCGGCGGGCACTGCTGCGGTCTCGTGGGGTGCAGTCACGACGGAGTCCTTACGACGACGATCACGGCGACGGTGGCGTGGGCGGGCGTCCGGTCCGGAGCACGCGGAGGCGGCTTCGCAGCGCGTGCGGGAGCGGTTCCACACCCGGGGCGAGCCTAGCCCAGAATCACTTACCGCACGGTAGGTGTCTGGTCGTGCGGAGCGGCAGCCGCGTGGTCGGCGTCCGGACGCGGCGCAGGGTGGTGACGCCGTCGGCGCCGTGCCGGTGGCACCGTCAGCCGCCGGGCTGGTCGTCGGTCTCGTCGGTCTCGTCGCTCCCGTCGGCGCTGTCGGCCGTGCCGGGCCCCGCGGGCGCCGCGGTGCCGTCGGAGACGGGGTCGAGGACGAAGAGGTACAGCTCTCGGCCGGCGCGCTGCGCGTAGGCCTCGTACCCCGGCCAGATCGCGCGCATGCGCGGCAGCAGACGGTCGACCTCGTCCGGCCCGGCGACCCGCGCGACGACGGGCGTCGTCGCGCCCCGCACGGTGACCTGCGCGTGCGGGGCCGCGAGCAGGTTGAGCGCCCACGCGGGGTGGTGCGCCTGGCCCCAGTTGGACGCGAGCACCACCCACGAGCCCCCGTCGACGGCGTGCAGCAGGACGACCTCGCGGGGCTCGCCCGAGCGGCGACCGGTCGTGGTGAGGACGAGCTGCGGCAGGTGGGCGCGGCCCAGCACCGTCCATCGGCCGTCGGTCGCGCGCTGCAGGCGCCGGTCGAGCCGCGACGTCGCGCGGCCGAGGGCCGCGAACCAGCGAGTGCGCGCGGCGCGGCGCGCGAGGTCGGTCGGGTTCACGCGACGCATTGTGCCGGTGCGCCCCGACTCTGCGCTCACCGTGCGAGAGGTCGTCGTGCGCCGCACGGCGAGTCCCCGGCTCCCGCGCGCGCGAGCCCGCCTCCTGCGCGCGGGAGAACTGGCCGTTCACCGCGCGCGGGAGCCTGTCGGAGACGAGGATGACCGCGACAGGTGCGGGCGGCGTGGCCGGCATGTATCGGGCGTGTAGCGGGCGTGTTACGGGCCCTTAACACATCTCGCGGGCCGCGGCCGCCGATTTGACGCGGTCTGGACAGGGTTCCCGCTGGAGGAAGGGCATATTTCTGGACGAACTTCCGTCGCGGTCTCACATGGTGAGACTTACTGGTCAGTATCAATCGGGTAACGATCGGCCCCTGCGAGCCGACGGACCCACTTTGCCCGATTTGGCTTGACTAACGTTGCACGCAACCTTGGTGGGTCCGCCGCCCGGTCGCGCCCGGTGCTCGTCATCCGGAGTGCTCGGCGGGACCCGCCACCTTCATTCAGGAGGATCAATTGAGGATCACCCGTAAGGCCGCACTGGCTGCGGTCGCCGCCGTGAGCGCCCTGTCGCTCGCCGCGTGCTCGAGCGACGGCACCGCCGACGACGACGCGACCAAGGACGACAACGCCGGGATCAGCCAGGACAGCTCGGTCAACATCGCGTGGAACCAGCCGTTCTACTCGGCCAACGGCACGAGCATGACCGGCAACGCGACGGCGAACAACGTCATCCTGTACATGCTCAACGCAGGCTTCAACTACTACGACGAGGACCTGAACCTGGTCCAGGACACGTCGTTCGGCTCGTACGAGAAGCTCTCGGACGACCCGCTGCAGATCAAGTACACCTTCGCCGACACCGCGCAGTGGTCCGACGGCACGCCGGCCGGTCCGGCCGACCTCCTCCTCGAGTGGGCCGCCCAGAGCGGCAAGTACACCAACGTCGAGGCCGTGACCGACCCCGAGACGGGTGAGATCACCAACCAGGCCGAGCTGGACGCGGGCGTCTACTTCGACGCCGCGAGCCCGGCCATGGCGCTCGTCACGCAGGTCCCCGAGGTCGACGGCAAGTCGATCACGCTGACCTACGACAAGCCGTTCGCCGACTGGGAGACGGCCATCTCGATGAACCTGCCGGCCCACGTGGTCGGTCAGCGCGCCCTCGCGATCGAGGACGGCGTCGAGGCCCAGGACGCCGTCATCAAGGCGATCCAGGACAACGACAGCGCGTCGCTGTCGAAGATCGCGAAGGTCTGGAGCACCGACTTCAACTTCGCGCAGATGCCGGCCGACGCCGACAAGAACCTCCTCGTGACCTCCGGTGCGTACACCATCACGGAGTTCGTGAAGGACCAGTTCATCACCCTGACGGCGAACCCCGACTACAAGGGTGACCACAAGGCCGCGATCAACAAGGTCACGGTCCGCTACAACGGCGACCCGATGGGTCAGGTCCAGGCGCTGCAGAACGGTGAGGTCGACCTCATCAACCCGCAGGCCACGGCCGACCTCCTGACGGCGGTCCAGAAGCTCGACGGTGTCGAGGTCGCGACCGGCGCCGAGGGCACCTACGAGCACGTCGACCTGCAGTTCGCCAACGGCGGCCCGTTCGACCCGGCCACCTACGGCGGCGACGCCGACAAGGCGCACAAGGTCCGCGACGCGTTCCTCAAGACGATCCCGCGTCAGGACATCGTCGACAAGCTCATCACGCCGCTCGACCCCACGATGACCACGACGCGTGACTCGTACACGGTGGTCCCCGGCTCGCCGATGTACGACGGCATCGTCGCTGGCAACGGTCAGGCCGAGGCGTACGGCGAGGTCGACATCGACGGCGCCAAGGCGCTGCTCGCCGAGGCCGGCGCCGCCAACCCGACGGTCCGCGTGCTGTTCGACCCGAACAACACGCGCCGCACCAACCAGTTCGAGCTGATCAAGGCGTCCGCCGCCGAGGCCGGCTTCAACGCGGTTCCCTACGAGGTCCAGACCGACTGGGGCACGGACCTGTCGAACGCGACCGACTTCTACGACGCGGCCCTGTTCGGCTGGCAGTCGACCTCGACGGCCGTGACCGAGTCGGACGCGAACTACCGCACCGGCGCCACGAACAACTTCTACGGCTACTCGAACGCGACGGTCGACGCCGAGTTCGACAAGCTCCAGGTCGAGACCGACCCGGCCGAGCAGGAGAAGATCCTGACCGCGGTCGAGGCCGAGCTCGTCAAGGACGCGTTCGGTGTCACGATCTTCCAGTTCCCCGGCGTCACCGCCTGGAACCCCGCGAAGATCGGCAACGTCTCGAAGCTGACGATCGCTCCGACGATCTTCTACGGCTTCTGGAACTGGACGGCCGGAGAGGCTGCCTCGGAGTGACACACGTGACACCCGCCTTCCCGACGAGATGCCGGGAAGGCGGGTGTCGCCGGCCTGTGACTCCTGCTCAGGGCGCTGGGAGCACCATCCCAGCGCCCTGAGCGCGTGCACGACCGGATACAACCGGACCGCGCCAGCGGGGCTACTATCCCCAGGACCGCGGTGCACCGACCAAGAGGTAGCCCACCCGTGCTGAGATTCCTCATCCGCCGGCTTCTAGCCGGCCTAGCCACGCTGTTCGTGGCCCTATTTCTGATGTACCTGTTGGTCGCCGCGGCGATCGACCCCTTGAAGGACCTGCGTGAGAGCACCGCTGTCAACAAGGAACAGCAGATGGCTGCGCGCACCGAGCTGCTCAGTCTCGACACCAGTCCCGTCATCCGCTTCTTCCAGTGGGTCGGGGACGTGCTCCAGGGCGACCTGGGTGTCTCGTGGCGCACCGGCGAGTCGGTGAGCTCACTGATCGGCCACGCGATCATCTCCACGCTGCAGCTCGTGACCGCGGCGACGTTCCTGTCGCTGCTGCTCGGCATCACCGTCGGGATCGTCAGCGCGCTGCGGCAGTACGCGACGTTCGACTACCTGATCATCTTCCTGTCGTTCCTGCTGTACTCGCTGCCCTCGTTCTGGGTCGCGGTGATGCTCAAGCAGTGGGGCGCGATCGGGTTCAACGACTTCCTGCGCGACCCGAACCTGGCGTGGGCGACGATCGCCGTCGTCGGGATCGGCATGCGCGTGCTGTGGATGCTCGCGATCGGTGGCTCGGTGCGCCGTCGCAGCCAGGTGTTCCTGATCGGTGCCGCCGCGACGATCGGCATGCTCGCCTACCTGCAGCTGTCGAACTGGTGGCTCGAGCCCAAGATCGGCCCGATCCTGCTGCTCGTCATCGGCGGTGCCGTGGCGTTCGCGATCGTCGGCGTGTTCGCGGGCCTGCAGAACCGCCGGGCGCTGTGGACGGCGCTGACGGTCGTCGTGATCGGGTTCGTCCTGTACTTCCCGATGCAGACCGTGTTCAAGGGCGACGCGTTCGGCGTCGACGGCGAGGGCGCGTTCTGGATCCTCGTCGGGCTCGCGGTCGTCACCGGCGTCATCGGCTGGGTCGTCGGTCGCCTGTACGGCGGGCCGGACTGGGGCGTGTCGGCGAAGTCCGGCGTCGCGGTCGCGCTCGTGATGGGCGCCCTGATCTTCGTCGACAAGGTCATGCAGGTGTGGCCGCCGTACTCGAAGGCGCTCGGCGGACGGCCGATCCCCACGTTCGGCGACCAGACGCCCGGCCTCGGCGGCAACTACTGGGTGCAGGTGCTTGACGCCTTCACCCACTTGATCCTGCCGACCGCGACACTCGTGCTCATCGCGTTCGCCGCGTACACGCGGTACTCGCGGTCGAGCATGCTCGAGGTGATGAACCAGGACTACATCCGTACCGCGCGCGCCAAGGGCCTGCCGGAGCGGGTCGTCGTCGTGCGGCACGGGTTCCGCAACACGCTGATCCCGCTCGCGACCATCGTGCCGATCGACGTCATCACGCTCATCGGCGGTGCGGTCATCACCGAGGCCGTGTTCGCGCGACCCGGCATGGGTCAGTTGTTCGTGCACGCGCTCGGCGAGGCCGAGCAGGACACAGTGATGGCCTACCTGCTGATCACGGCCTCGCTCGCCATCATCGCCAACATCGTCGCTGACATCATCTACGCGGTGATCGACCCGAGAATCCGGTTGGACGCATGAGCACCTCTCCTGACCCCCAGCTGCCCGCCGACCGCAACGAGCGGACCGAGAACGAGATCGAGCTCAAGGACGTCGTCGGACTGTCCCAGGGCGAGATCGTCCGTCGCCGGTTCTTCCGGCACAAGGGCGCGATGGCCGGCCTCGGCCTGCTCATCGCGGTCGTCCTGCTCGCCTTCACGTCGGTGGGCTTCGGTCCGGTTCCCGGGTGGTGGAAGTACACCGGCTACGAGACCAACCTCGACGTCGTGAACCCCGGTGGCGCGCCCACCTTCACGCTGCCGAGCTGGCTCGGCGGCGAGGGTTTCGCGATCGGTGCGCACCCGTTCGGCCAGGACGAGCTCGGGCGCGACCTGTTCGCGCGCGTCATGCACGGCGTGCAGACCTCGCTCATGGTCATGGTGATCATCGGCCTGGTCGCGTGCGGCATCGGCGTGCTCGTCGGCTCGCTCGCGGGCTTCTTCCGCGGCCGCCTCGACACGCTCCTCATGCGCACGACGGACCTGTTCATCACGGTCCCGACGATCGTGATCGGCGCCGTGATCGGCAAGCTCGCCGGCCAGGTGTCCGGGGTGCTGTTCGCGGTCTCGCTCGGCCTGGTCCTGTGGACGAGCCTCGCGCGCCTCGTGCGTGGCGAGTTCCTCGCGCTGCGTGAGCGGGAGTTCGTCGACGCCGCGCGCGTGGCGGGCGCGAGCAGCCGGCGGATCATCTTCAAGCACATCCTGCCCAACGCGATCGGCACGATCATCGTGAGCACCACGCTGCTCATGAGCTCGGCGATCCTGCTCGAGACCGCGCTGTCCTACCTGGGCTTCGGCATCCAGCCGCCGACGATCTCGCTCGGCCAGCTCATCCAGCAGTACCAGGAGGCGTTCTCGACGCGGCCCTGGCTGTTCTGGTGGCCGGGTCTGTTCATCGTGGTCATCGCGCTGACCGTCAACTTCATCGGCGACGGCCTGCGTGACGCGTTCGACCCGCGCCAGAAGCGCATCCCGTCCGAGCGCAAGATGGCCAAGGCTCTCGCCGCGGCCGAGGCGCGGACCACGACCATGCCGCCGCACATCGACGGCCGCAACGTGGGCATGGGCCCGGGCGCGGCCTGACCGCCATGACGACCAGCACCGTGCGCGTGACCCCGGCCCCGGCCGGGGTCACCGCCGCGCGCTCAGGCCGCGAGCACGAGAACGCTCGCGGCCAGCAGGACGAGCGTCGCGCCGAGCAGGCGCGCGTGCCAGGCCCGTGCGACGTGCACGGCGCCGGTCGCCACGGCGGACTCGGCGCGATCGAGGTGTCCCGCGCGAGCGAGCGCGGCGTGCCGGTCCACGATCGCGCGCAGTGCGTCCTCGGCCGTGCCGTCGACACGCTCGTCGTCGGCCGGCAGTGCGGGCGCCGCCGGTCCGCGGCGGCTCAGCCAGCGCGCGGAACCGCTGCTGCGAGCCGGGGCCCACGCCTCGACCGCACCGTCGGTCGTCTCGATCCGCAGGCTGAACCGCACCTCGGCGTCACGGTACGTCGGCCAGGGGATCACAGCCGTGCGCCAGACGTTGCGCACGGTGATGCCCCCGTCGGACACCTCGACCTCGGGGCGCCAGTACGCCGCCCAGAGCAGCAGCACCAGCAGACCGGTGACCGGCAGCGCGCGCAGCGCGGCCGCCAGACCGTCGGTCGCGGCGATCGACGCCACAGCGACGACACCGGCCGCACCGGCCGCGACGGTCAGCCACCGTCCGTACCTCGACGAGAACCTCAGCGTGGGACCCACCCCGCCATGCTCCCAGACCAGCAGGTGAGCGCGGCCCTGACCGGGCGCCGCCACCTGACCCCGGAAGGATCCTGACCGTGGCCATCGACACCACCGACGCGCCGACTCCCGCCGACACGAGCGCTCCCGTGCTCGAGGTCCGCGACCTCGGCGTCGACTTCTACGTGGACGGCACGTGGTACCCCGCGGCCCAGGGCGTCTCCTACGACGTGCGGCCCGGCGAGGTGCTCGCGATCGTCGGCGAGTCCGGCTCGGGCAAGACGCAGTCGTCCATGGCGCTCATGGGCCTGCTGCCGCCGAACGGTCGCGCCCGCGGCTCGGCGAAGCTCGGCGACCGTGAGCTCATCGGCATGTCGGCCTCGAAGCTGCGACGCATCCGCGGCCGCGAGGTCGCGATGATCTTCCAGGAGCCGATGACGGCCCTGAACCCGGTCTTCACCATCGGGTTCCAGATCGTCGAGACGCTGCGCACGCACTTCGAGATGGGTCCGGCCGAGGCGCGTGCGCGCGCGCTCGAGCTGCTCACGCTCGTCGAGATCCCCGACCCCGAGGTCCGGATCGACTCCTACCCCCACCAGCTCTCGGGTGGTCAGCGTCAGCGCGCGATGATCGCGCAGGCGCTCGCGTGCGACCCGAAGCTCCTGCTGGCCGACGAGCCGACCACGGCGCTCGACGTGACCGTCCAGGCCGAGATCCTCAAGCTCATGCGCGACCTGCGCGAGCGCATCGACTCGGGCATCGTCCTCATCACGCACGACATGGGCGTGGTGGCGGACATGGCCGACAAGATCCTCGTGATGAAGGACGGCCAGGTCGTCGAGCAGGGTGAGGCGCGCGAGCTGTTCGCCCGCCCGCAGCACCCGTACACGATCAAGCTTCTGGACGCCGTCCCGCACCTGGGCCGCAGCGCCGAGGCGGCGGCGGCCGAGCGGGCGGGCACGGCGCCGGCGACCTCGACGGCGTCGGACGAAGACCGTCCGCTGGTCCTGGACGCGCAGGACGTCGTGATCGAGTACCCCGGGCGCCGGCGCACGCCCGCGTTCCGGGCGGTGGACGGCGTGAGCCTCCAGATCCGCAAGGGTGAGGTCGTCGGTCTCGTCGGCGAGTCGGGCTCGGGCAAGACCACCGTGGGCCGCGCGATCGTCGGCCTGCTGCCCGTCACGAGCGGCAAGCTCAGCATCGTCGGCCAGGACATGGTCGGCGCGTCGATGCGCGACCTCAAGCCGCTGCGCACCAAGGTCGGCATCGTCTTCCAGGACCCGGGCAGCTCGCTCAACCCGCGGCTGCCGATCGGCGAGTCGATCGCCGAGCCCCTGCTGCTGCACCGAGGCGTCAAGGGCCAGGAGATGCAGCGCGCCGTCGAGCGGCTGCTCGACCAGGTCCAGCTGCCGCGCGCCATGCGCAACCGCTACCCGCACGAGCTCTCGGGCGGGCAGCGCCAGCGTGTCGGCATCGCCCGCAGCCTCGCGCTCGAGCCGCAGCTCCTGGTCGCCGACGAGCCGACGTCCGCGCTCGACGTCTCGGTGCAGGCGACGGTCCTCGAGCTGTTCCAGGAGCTCCAGCGCGAGCACGGGTTCGCGTGCCTGTTCATCAGCCACGACCTCGCGGTCGTCGAGATGCTCTCGGACCGCATCGCGGTGATGCACAACGGCAAGCTCGTCGAGGTGGGCGAGACCGCGCAGGTCGTCAACCACCCCGTCGACCCGTACACGCAGCGTCTGCTCGCGGCGGTGCCGGTGCCGGACCCCGAGGCGCAGCAGGAGCGCCGCGAGGCGCGCGACGCGCTCCTCGAGGCCCAGCGTCTCGAGCTCGCGCGTGACGAGGCGCACCAGGCGCACGAGGCGACGCGTCGCGAGATCCACGAGATCTCCGAGGTCGACAACGAGCGCGAGGCGGGGCGCGGCTTCTGACGGTCCCGACGGTGCCCGGCGCGGGCGGGGGGTGAGCGTGGCACGACGACCGGTCACGCAGCGTGTTGCCCTCGCCGCGGCCGTCGCCGTGGGCTTCGCCGCGCTCGTCGGCTGCACCGGCGACCCCGCGCCGCTGCCCTCGCTGACGGGCGGCGTGGTCGTGGCGGTCGACGTGCCGTTCGCCTCGCTCAACGCCGCGACTCCCCGTGGCCGGGCCCCCGGCTCGGTCCTCGTGCGCTCGCTCGTGCAGGACGGCTTCGTCTCGCTCGACGCCGGGGGGCGGGCCGTGCCCGACGAGGGGTTCGGCTCGGTCGAGAAGCTCGCGGACGACCCGCTCACGGTCCGCTACACGCTCGCGCGCACCGCGACCTGGTCCGACGGCGTACCGGTGACCGCGGCCGATCTGCTGCTCGAGTGGGCGGCGCGCTCGGGTTCGCTCGACGACGTGGTGCCCGAGCTGGGCGACGACGGCGAGGTGGTCAACGGCGACGCACTCGACTCGGGCGTCGCATTCGCCGCGACCTCGCGCGCGCTCGTGCACGCCCAGACCGTCCCGACGGTCGACGACGAGGGTCGCGTGACGGTCGTCTACGCGCGGCCCGTGCCGGACTGGCAGGTCGCGCTCGACGTCAACCTCCCCGCGCACGTGCTCGGCAGGGAGGCGCTCGGTGTCGAGGACGACGTGCAGGCGGCACAGGCCGTCGTCGCCGCGCTCGCCGCGCCCGCCGACCACCACGACGACCTGAGCGCGCTGTCCCGCGCGTGGCGCACCGCCTACGACGACGACGCCCTCGCGGCGGCGGCCGGCGTCGCCGTCACCACCGGGCCGTACGCGGTGTCGAAGGTGCTGCCGGACCAGCGGGTCGAGCTCGTGCGCAACGAGCAGTACACCGGCTCGCGCCCCGCCCGGTTCGACTCGCTCGTCGTGCGGTCCGACGTGCACCCCCTCGACCAGGTGACGGCGCTGCGGGACGGTGAGGTCGACGTGGTCGCGCCGGTCGCGACGACGGACGTGCGGGAGGCGCTCGACGACGCGGGTGCGCGGGTCGTCGCCGGTGGCGACGCGGTGTGGCAGCTCGTCGCGCAGGTCGCTCCCGGGGGAGTGCTGGCCGCGCAGGGCACCGACCCCGACCACGTGACTGCGGACGACGTGGCGCGCGCGGCGCAGGTGCGGCGTGCGCTGTGGGGCTCCGTGCCGCGCGAGCAGGTGGTCGACGAGGTGGTCGCACCGCTGTGGCCGCAGGCGGAGGTCGAGCAGTCGGTGCTCGCGACGGTCGGGGCGGGCGCCGGGGGAGCGGTCGACACGCGGACGGCGGACGTCGCCGGCGCGCGCGACGCGCTCGACGGGGCGCAGGTCACGACGCCTGTCGCGGTGCGGCTGCTCGCCAACACGGTCGACCCGCTGCGTGCGCACGTCGTCGACCTCGTGACCGCGCAGGCGCACGAGGCGGGGTTCGAGGTCGTCGCCGCGACGTCCGACCCGGCCACCGCGCTGTGGGCGGAGCCCGGCACCTGGGACGTCGCGCTCGTGCCGACCGTGCAGGACGAGCTGCCGGTCGCCTCGCTCGTCGAGCGGTGGGGGACCGACGGCGCGAGCAACGTGACCGGCTGGTCGGACGCCGCGACGGACGAGGCGGTCGCCGCGCTCGCCGCACAGCTGGACCCTGCCGCGCTGCCGGACGGCGAGGCCGCGCTCGCCGCGCGTCTCGTCGAGGCAGGTGCGCTGACGTCGCTCGTGCGCGCACCGGCCCTGACGGCGACGCGCGTCGAGGCGCTCGCGGGCCGTCCCGATGTCGGCGCGGTGCCGCTGCTCCAGCTCGCGCGCGCCGACCTCACCGACTGGTGGGCCTGGGCGAGCGCGTAGCTGACGCGTACGTCACACCCCGCGATGCGGGGTGAGCGAGTAAGATCGATCGGCGCCGCCGTCGGCGCGCACCCCCACACCCTGATTCGAGAAGAGCCCGCATGCCCTCGTCCGTCTCCGGTACGGCAGTCCGCGCCGACCTGCGCAACGTCGCGATCGTCGCGCACGTCGACCACGGCAAGACCACGCTCGTCGACGCCATGCTCTGGCAGTCGGGCGCGTTCGGCGCGCACGACCACGTCGACGAGCGCGCGATGGACTCCGGTGACCTCGAGCGCGAGAAGGGCATCACGATCCTCGCGAAGAACACCGCGGTGCTCTACCGGGGTCCGGCGGCGATCGCGGCGGGCCAGACCGACGGCGTGACCATCAACGTGATCGACACCCCCGGTCACGCCGACTTCGGCGGCGAGGTCGAGCGCGGCCTGTCGATGGTCGACGGCGTCGTCCTGCTGGTCGACTCCTCCGAGGGTCCGCTGCCGCAGACGCGGTTCGTGCTGCGCAAGGCGCTCACCGCGCAGCTGCCGGTGATCCTCGTCGTGAACAAGGTCGACCGCCCCGACGCGCGGATCGACGAGGTCGTCCACGAGGCGACCGACCTGCTCCTCGGCCTCGCCTCGGACCTGCACGAGGAGGTCCCCGACCTGGACCTCGACTCGATCCTCGACGTGCCGGTCGTCTACGCCTCGGCGAAGGCCGGCCGCGCGTCGCTGACCCAGCCGGCCGACGGCGCCCTGCCGGACAGCGAGGACCTCGAGCCCCTGTTCGCGACCATCCTCGAGAAGATCCCCGCGCCGACGTACGAGGAGGGTGCGCCCCTGCAGGCGCACGTCACGAACCTCGACGCGTCGCCGTTCCTCGGCCGCCTCGCGCTCCTGCGCGTCTTCAACGGGACGCTGCGCAAGGGGCAGACCGTCGCGTGGGCCCGGCACGACGGCAGCCTGCAGAACGTCCGGATCACCGAGCTGCTCGAGACCAAGGCGCTCGACCGCGTGCCCACCGACTCGGCGGGCCCCGGTGACATCGTCGCCGTCGCGGGCATCGAGGACATCACGATCGGCGAGACGCTGACCGACCCGGACGACCCGCGCCCGCTGCCGCTGATCACGGTCGACGACCCGGCGATCTCGATGACCATCGGCATCAACACGAGCCCGCTCGCGGGCAAGGGCGGCAAGGGGCACAAGGTCACCGCGCGCCAGGTCAAGGACCGCCTCGACAAGGAGCTCGTCGGCAACGTCTCGCTGCGCGTCGTCCCCACCGAGCGTCCCGACGCGTGGGAGGTGCAGGGCCGTGGCGAGCTCGCCCTGGCGATCCTCGTCGAGCAGATGCGCCGTGAGGGCTTCGAGCTGACGGTCGGCAAGCCGCAGGTCGTCACGCGCACGATCGACGGCAAGGTCCACGAGCCCATGGAGCGCATGACGATCGACGTCCCCGAGGAGTACCTCGGCGCGGTCACGCAGCTCCTCGCGCAGCGCAAGGGCCGCATGGAGACCATGAGCAACCACGGCACCGGCTGGGTCCGCATGGAGTTCGTCGTCCCGGCGCGCGGCCTGATCGGCTTCCGCACGCGGTTCCTCACCGACACGCGCGGCACCGGCATCGCGTCCTCGATCGCCGAGGGCTACGAGCCGTGGGCCGGCCCCATCGAGACGCGCCTCAACGGCTCGCTCGTCGCCGACCGCGCGGGCGTCGCGACACCGTTCGCCATGCTCAACCTGCAGGACCGCGGCACGTTCTTCGTCGAGCCGACGTCCGAGGTGTACGAGGGCATGGTCGTCGGCGAGAACGCGCGCAACGAGGACATGGACGTCAACATCGCCAAGGAGAAGAAGCTCAACAACATCCGCTCGTCGACGGCGGAGTCGTTCGAGAACGTCGTCCCGCCGCGCAAGCTGACGCTCGAGGAGTCGCTCGAGTTCGCGCGCGAGGACGAGTGCGTCGAGGTGACGCCGGAGGTCGTGCGGATCCGCAAGGTCGTGCTCGACCAGACGGAGCGCGCGCGGATCTGGTCGCGCACCAAGAAGGGCTGACGTGAGCTCGTCGTCGGGGCAGCGGTCCGGTGGCCTGCTGGCCGTCCACGCCCACCCCGACGACGAGACGCTCGCCACCGGGTCGCTGCTCGCGACCTGGGCCGCCGCGGGTCGGCCCGTGACCCTGGTGACCTGCACGCGCGGCGAGCGGGGCGAGGTCATCGGTGCCGCGCTCGCGCACCTGGAGGGTGACGGACCGGCGCTCGCGGCGCACCGCGAGACCGAGCTGGCGGCCGCGACGGCCGCGCTGGGCGTCACCGACCACCACCTCCTCGACACCCTGCCCGGCTGGACCGGGGGCCGCCTCGAGGACTCCGGCATGGCCTGGGCCGACGAGGGACGCCGCGCAGTCGCCGCCCCCGACGCTGTCGCTGCCGGCACGGCGTTCTCGGTGCGCCCGGTCGACGAGCTCGCTGCGCCGCTCGCGGCGCTCCTCCTCGACCGTCGGCCCGACGTCGTCGTGACGTACGAGCCCGGCGGCGGGTACGGCCACCCCGACCACGTGCGGGCGCACGAGGTCGCGCACCGGGCCGTCGAGCTCGCGGCACTGGCCGGCGAGCCGTACGAGGTCCTCGTCGTGCTGTGGGCCGCGCAGGGCCGCACGCGCGCGCAGGCCGCGCGCCGGGCGCTGCGGGCCGTGGGAGCCGACCTCGGCGGACTGACCGCCCCGGCGGACGACGACGTGTTCGCGTCCGTCGTCGTGCCCGACGACGAGATCGCGCTCGAGGTGGACGTCGCGCCCGTGCGGGACGCGGTCCTCGCCGCCCTGCGCGCGCACGCGACGCAGGTGCAGGGCGTCGAGCCGGTCGAGGGCGACGCCGCGCTCGTCGGGCGGTACGCGCTCAGCCTGGGACTCGCCGAGCCGGTGCTGCCCGTGGAGCAGTACCGCGTGGCGGTCCCGGACTGGCTGCGCGGCGCGCGTGAGCCCCTGCCGGACCTGGGCTGGCCCGCAGGGGTCCGGCCGGTAGCCTGACGCCGTGCAGCCGCTGACCCCGCAGACCTTCGTGCGGGCCTTCCTCGCCTTCCTCCTCGGTGTCGTGATCGGCGCGCTCGGGACCGTCGTGCATCGCGGCCTGCCCCCCTGGGGACTGCTCGCCGCGCTCGCCCTGGTCCTCGCCGCGACCGTCATGGTGCGCGCGTGGGGTGGCTGGGCCGCCTACGTCGGGATCGCGGGCGGCGTGTTCCTCGCCGTCCAGGTGCTCACGCAGACGGGGCCCGGGGGCGACGTGCTGATCCCGGCGGGCGACAACGTGAACTCGCCCTGGCTGGGCGGGGCCTGGATCGGGGGGTCGATCCTCGTGCTCGTCCTGGGTGCGCTCGCGCCGCGGAGGTGGTTCGACGACACCCCGCGCCCACCGCGCCCACCGCGCGCGTCCGAGAGCACCGACGGCGCGGCGTGACCGCGACCAAGGACGAGTTCCGCGGGGCCGTCGCCGCGCTGCCCGGGGGCGTCGCCGTCGTCACGACGACGTGGCGCCGGACGGTCTGGGCGATGACCGTGAGCTCGGCGTCCTCGGCGTCGCTCGAGCCCCCGCTCCTGCTGTTCTGCGTGCACTCCGACGCGCGTCTGCGCGACGCCCTCGACGAGGTCGACACGTGGACCGTGAGCGTGCTCGGCGCGGGCCAGGGCCCCGTCGCCGACTGGCTCGCCTCGCCCGGCCGCCCGGCCGTCGACCAGCTGGCCCGCGTCCCGCACCACGCGGCGTCCGTCGCGTCGGGCGTGCGTCTCGACGGGGCGGCTGCGTGGTTCGAGTGCCGCACGCTCGCGCTGCACGGCGCGGGCGACCACGACGTCGTCGTCGGCGAGGTGCTCGTGGCGGAGCGCGGCGCCGCCGACGCGGGCGGGTTGGTGCACCTGGACGGGCGACTGCGCGACGTACGCTGAGGCTCGCCCGTCACGCGACGCGACTGGGTCGTGGACGCGGCGTGGAGCGCACGTGCAGGGGTCGGGCAGACCTCTCACCTGCGGCGCCACGGGCGCGCGCGTGCGCGTGGCTCGGCGCTGCGCACCGTAGAATTGCCGGGCGCAACACGACCGAGCAGGGGAAGCGATGACCGACCGTACCGACGTCGACAGCCCGGACCACGACGAGCCGTCGAAGCCAGCGTCCGGCGACGAGGTCGTCTGGCCGGTCTGGGGCGCGGGGGAGCGCCGCGCGGCGCTGCACGACGAGACCCGGCAGATCCCGGTCGTCACCGAGGCGCCGCCCGCCGACGAGCCCACGGAGCCCACCGAGCCGTCGGACGAGCGGGCTCCCGACGAGCCCGTCGCCGCTGACGAGCCTGCCGTCGACGAGACGACCGCCGACGAGACGACCGCTGAGGAGCCTCCCGTCGACGAGCCTTCCGTCGACGAGACGACCGCCGACGAGCCTGCCGCGGACGAGCCCGACGAGCCTGCCGTTGTCGAGACGAACGCGGACGAGGTCGCCGACGAGGCGCCGTCCGACGAGCCCGAGCACGCGGAGCCCGCAGCCGACGAGCACCCGTCCGACGAGCCTGCCGTTGTCGAGACGAACGCGGACGAGGTCGCGCGGGACGCGGCTTCGGTCGACGAGGCATCCGCCCACGAGACCGCGTCCGATGAGGCGGCCGACACGGTGGCGTCCGACACGGTGGCGTCCGACACGGTGGCGTCCGACACGGTGGCGTCCGATACTTCGGCGTCCGACGAGGTCACCGACGAGCCTGCGTCCGCGGAGGCTGAGCCCGAGCCCGCCTCCGTGGAGATCGCCGACGAGCCCGCGCCTGGGGTCACCGGCGAGGCCGTGAGCGGCGCTTCCTCGGCCCCGAGCGAGGACGTGGCGCCTGAGGGACCGGAGCAGGTCGCACCGCAGTCCGATGATCAGCGCGCCGAGCCGTCCGTCGTCGAACCGGTCGAGCCGACCGAGTCCGCCGCCCCCGAGGCCGCCGAGCCTGTCGCCGGCACGGACGAGAGCACGACCGCGCCGTCCGCCCAGGCGCTCGCCGCTGATACGACCCCCGCCGCGGAGTCCGTGGCCGCCGCTGAGACGTCCGTCTCGGCCGACGAGGCCGGATCCGAGGCTCCCGCAGCGGTCACCGACGAGCCCGCCGCGACGACTCCGCGCGCAGCCGAGACGGTGGTGATGGCGCCGGCGACTGACGAGACGGTGGTCATGGCACCGACCGTCGACGAGACGGTCGTGACCACGCCCCAGGCTCGGACCGCTCCTGCCGGACCTGCGGCGGCCGCCGCCCCCGCGCCGGTCACCCCCGCTCCCGCAGCCCAAGCCCCCGCGGTGCAGCAGCCCGTGGTGCAGCAGCCCGCGGTGCAGCAGCCCACGGTGCGTCAGCCCACGGTGCAGCAGCCCACGGGCGGGGTCGCTCCCGGTGCGGTGCCCGAGCGGTCGTCGGTGCTGCCCGGTCGTGCGGACCGCACGAGCGTGCTGCCGGCCGCCACGGCCGCGAGCCCCGCTCCGACCCCCGCTCCCGCACCGGCCGACCCGACGCAGCCGCTGCCCCCTGTGGGTCCGGCGCGAGTCACGGCGGGCACGGTGCCGCAGGCGCCGCGCGAGCCCTCGCCGTTCGACGCGTTCGAGCCCGAGGAGCGCGAGCGCCGCTGGCCGCGCCGCCTGCTGATCGGCGCGGGCGTGCTCGTCGTGCTCGGTGGCGCGTACGTGGGCGCGAGCTACGCGACTGCCGACCGCGTGCCGCGCGGTGCGTCGGTCGCGGGCGTCGACATCGGCGGGCTCTCGTCTGACGAGGCGGTGGCCCGGCTGGACGACGAGCTGTCGTCGTCGACGGGGACGACCGTCGCGGTCCAGGCGAACGACGTGCAGGCCACCCTCGAGCCGCAGACGGCGGGCCTGTCGTTCGACGCGCAGGCGACCGTCGACGGGCTCACGGGAGTCGACCTTGCCGACCCGCTGCGCCTGTGGCACCAGGTCGCGGGCCTGGGCGAGAGCGACCCGGTGACGCAGGTCGACGAGGCGAAGCTGACGGGTGCGCTCGAGGCGCTCGGGACGTCGCTCTCGCTCGCCCCGGTCGACGGCGCGGTGCTGTTCGTCGACGGCGGTGCGGTGCTCACCGACGCGGCCGAGGGCTGGGCGCTCGACGAGGACGCGGCGGCCGACGTCGTCGCGCGGGACTGGCTGGTCGCGGCGCAGCCGATCGTGCTGCCGACGCAGGTCGTCGAGCCGGCGATCACGCAGGCCGCGGCCCAGGCCGCGCTCGACGAGGTCGCGGAGCCGCTCGTCTCGGCGCCGATCTCGGTGACGGTCGCGGACAAGCTCGCGGTGCTGCAGCCCGCGACGCTCGCGGCCGCGGCCTCGATGCAGCCGGAGGACGGCCGGCTCGTCCTGCAGCTGGACGGCGAGGCACTCGCTCAGGAGGTCGTCGCGCAGCTGCCCGAGGGCGTGCTGACGTCGGCCTCGGACGCGCACTTCGAGTTCCAGGACGACAAGCCGGTGCTGGTCCCGGGCGAGCCCGGCACGACCGTCGCGGCCGACGACGTCGCGAGCGCGGTCGCCGCGGTCGCGGACGCGCAGGACCGCACGGCGGCCGTGGAGCTGTCGCAGACCGACCCGTCGGAGACGACGGAGGCGATGGAGAAGCTCGGGATCAAGGAGATCGTCTCCGAGTTCTCGACGCCGCTGACGAGCGAGCCGCGCCGCACCAAGAACATCGCGCAGGGCCTGGCGAACATCTCGGGCGTGCTCGTCCGCCCGGGTGAGACGTTCAGCCTGACGGACTCGCTGGGCCCGATCGACGGCGCGCACGGGTTCGTGCAGGCCGGTGCGATCGTCAACGGCGAGCACTCCGACGCGTGGGGCGGCGGGCTGTCGCAGGTGTCGACGACGACGTTCAACGCCGCGTACCTCGCGGGCATGGAAGACGTCGACCACACGCCGCACAGCGAGTGGTTCTCGCGGTACCCCGAGGGTCGTGAGGCGACCATCTTCACGGGCAGCATCGACATGAAGTGGAAGAACACCACGCCGTACGGTGCGCTCGTGCAGGGCTGGGTCTCGGGCGGTCGCGCGTACGTGCGGATCTGGGGCACCAAGTACTACACGGTCGAGTCGACGACGAGCGGGCGCTCGGGCGTCGTGCAGCCGTCGACCGTCTACTCCGACTCCAAGACCTGCTCGCCGCAGTCCGCGGGCAACCCCGGGTTCTCGGTGACGGTCACGCGCAAGCTCTTCCTCGACGGCAAGCTCGAGGAGACCACGTCGAACTCGTGGCGGTACAAGCCGCAGAACCGCGTGGTGTGCGGCGAGCCGCCGAAGAAGGACGACGAGGAGAAGGACTGACGCCCGGCGTCAGTGACGTCGTGCTCGCCGCTCCGGCGGCGGCGGGATGGGCTTCCACAGCACCACGTCGCCCCCGGAGATCCGGGCCGGCCCGTGCGACGTGTCGAGCGTCAGGCCGTCGTCGTCCACGTGGAGGACGACGCCGAGGACGTCGGTGAGGTGCGGCCCGTCCGGCGCCGGGTCCTGCAGGCGCCGACGGACGACGACGCGCGTCCCGGCCGCCGCGTCCCGCCAGGACCGCGGAGTGGTCGAGGTCACGGCTCGTCCAGCCCGTCGCAGGGTGGACACCAGGTCGTGTGCGCGCGCATGTGGGGAATACTAGGGACGACCCGTCAAGTGGAGGACCTGCCGTGACGTATGTGATCGCTGAGCCTTGCGTGGACGTCAAGGACAAGGCGTGCATCGAGGAATGTCCCGTGGACTGCATCTACGAGGGCAAGCGGTCGCTGTACATCCACCCGGACGAGTGCGTGGACTGCGGGGCGTGCGAGCCGGTCTGCCCGGTCGAGGCGATCTACTACGAGGACGACGTCCCCGAGCAGTGGAGCGAGTACTACAAGGCCAACGTCGAGTTCTTCGACGACCTGGGCTCGCCCGGCGGTGCCGCGAAGATGGGTGAGATCGACAAGGACCACCCGATCATCGCGACGCTGCCGCTGCGCGTCCACGGTGACTGAGCCCGCATGGGCTTGCTGACCGGGGCGCTGCCGGACTTCCCCTGGGACACGCTGACGCCGTTCGCGCAGGTCGCGCGGGCTCACGAACGCGGGATCGTCGACTTCTCGGTCGGCACCCCGGTGGACCCGACGCCCGCGGTGGTGCGCGAGGCCCTCGTCGCGGCGGCTGACTCGCCGGGCTACCCGCAGACGCACGGCACGCCCGCGCTGCGGGAGGCGGTCGTGCGCTGGTTCGCGCGCCGCCGCGGCGTCGCAGGTCTCGACCCGGCCGGGGTCCTGCCGACGGTCGGCTCGAAGGAGCTCGTCGGGCTGCTGCCCTCCCTGCTCGGCCTGGGCGCTGGTGACGTCGTGCTGCACCCCGCGGTCGCGTACCCGACGTACGACGTGGGTGCGCGCCTCGCCGGCGCGAGCCCGCAGCCGTGCGCGGACCCCGCCGCCCGGCTCGCGGAGGGCTCCGGCGACGTCCGCCTGGTGTGGCTCAACTCGCCGGCGAACCCGCACGGCGCGGTGCTCGGCGTCGACGAGCTCGCGGCGGTCGTCGCGGCGGCGCGCGAGGCAGCGCGGCGGGACGGTCGGCCGGTCGTCGTCGCGTCCGACGAGTGCTACGCCGAGCTCGCCTGGGACGAGCCGTGGGTCCGCGAGGGCGTGCCGAGCATCCTCGACCCGCGCGTCACGGGCGGCGACGTGAGCGACCTGCTCGCGGTGTACTCGCTGTCGAAGCAGTCGAACCTCGCGGGGTACCGCGCGGCGTTCGTCGCGGGCGACCCGGCGCTCGTCGGCCGCCTGCTCGAGACGCGCAAGCACATCGGGATGATCGTGCCCGGTCCCGTCCAGGCCGCGATGACAGTCGCGCTCGACGACGACGAGCACGTCGCGCAGCAGCGTGAGCGCTACCGCGCGCGACGCGTGCTGCTCCGCGCGGCGCTGCAGGACGCGGGCTACGTCGTCGACGAGTCGGCCGCGGGGCTGTACCTGTGGGTGCGGCCCGAGGGCGGGCAGGACTGCTGGCAGACCGTGGCCGACCTGGCCGGGCTCGGCATCCTCGTCGCGCCGGGCTCCTTCTACGGGCCCGCCGGCGCCGGGCACGTGCGCGTCGCGCTGACGGGCTCCGACGAGCTGATCGCGGAGGCCGCTGCTCGCCTGCGCGGCGCCTGACAGGATGGGGTGTGACTTGATTCACACCGGATCGGATCGTCCCAGGATTCGTCACCTGGTGTCGGCCGCAGGTACGGTCGACGAGGCCAACGGAGGCCTCTCCCGGCTGTCGAGCCGACGTCGGTGACGACTCGCGCGCAACCGCGCGCAGGTCCGTCGCAGGAAGGAACGCCATGTCCGAGACCCTCACCGCACCGGTCCAGCTGGTGGTGCACGGCCAGGCGAAGGACCTGCCGGTCGTCGCCGCTACCGAGGGCAACGACGGCGTGGTGGTCTCCACCCTGCTGCGGGACACCGGCCTGGTGACCGTGGACCCCGGCTTCATGAACACCGCGTCCTGCGAGTCGAAGATCACCTACATCGACGGCGACGCGGGCATCCTGCGCTACCGCGGGTACCCGATCGACCAGCTCGCCGAGAAGGCGAGCTTCCTCGAGGTCGCCTACCTGCTCATCCACGGCGAGCTGCCCACACCGGCCGAGCTCGACGCGTTCGAGGAGCGGGTCAACCGGCACACGCTCGTGCACGAGGACTTCCGCACGTTCATGGGCACGTTCCCGCGCGGCGCGCACCCGATGGCCGTGATGTCGTCGGCGATCAACGCGCTGTCGACGTTCTACCCGGAGTCGCTCGACCCGTTCGACCCGGAGACCGTCGAGCTCGCGACGGTGCTCATCCTGGCCAAGACGCGGACCATCACGTCGTACGTGCACCGCACGTCCAAGGGCGAGCCGCTGCTCTACCCGGACTACAGCCGCGGGTACGTCGAGGACTTCCTGCGCATGACGTTCGCGGTCCCGTACCAGCAGTACGAGCCCGACCCGGTCGTCGTCGAGGCGCTCGACAAGCTGCTCATCCTGCACGCCGACCACGAGCAGAACTGCTCGACCTCGACGGTGCGGATCGTCGGCTCGTCGCACGCGAACCTCTACGCGAGCGTGGCCGCGGGCATCAACGCGCTGTCGGGGCCGCTGCACGGCGGCGCGAACGAGGCTGTCCTCACGATGCTCGCCGAGATCCAGGCGAACGGCGGCGACGCGACCGACTTCATGACGCGCGTGAAGAACAAGGAGCAGGGCGTCCGGCTCATGGGCTTCGGGCACCGGGTCTACAAGAACTACGACCCGCGCGCCGCGATCGTCAAGGAGAGCGCGCACGCGGTCCTCACCGCGCTGGGTGCGGCCGACGAGCTGCTCGACATCGCCATGAAGCTCGAGGACATCGCGCTGAGCGACGACTACTTCATCTCGCGCAAGCTCTACCCGAACGTCGACTTCTACACGGGGCTGATCTACAAGGCCATGGGCTTCGACCCGTCGATGTTCACGCCGCTGTTCGCGCTCGGCCGGATGCCCGGCTGGATCGCCCAGTGGCGCGAGATGATGACCGACCCGGCCACCAAGATCGGCCGCCCGCGCCAGGTCTACACGGGCGCCGTCGAGCGCGACTACGTCCCTGCCGACCAGCGCTGACGTCCATCCCGCGCTGACGTGAGCGGCACGCGCACCCCCGGACCGGCCCCGGCCGGTGGGGGTGGCGCGCTGCCGCCGGGCGTCCGCGGCCCGCTGTCCGTCGTCGCGTTCGGCTGCGAGGTCGGTCTGCTCGTGCTCGCGGGGGTCACGGGTTGGCGCCTCGGGATGCTCGCGGACGTGCCCGGGCGCAGGGCGCTCGCGGCGGTCGTCGCCGTGCTCGTCGTGTCCGCGGTCGTGATCGTCTGGGCACGCTGGAACGCGCCTCGCTCACCGTCGCGCCTGCGCTGGCCGCTGCGCTACCTGACCCAGCTCGCGCCGTTCGTCGCGGTCGCGCTGCTCGCGGCCCTCGTCGGCCTCGGCTGGTGGGGAGCGATCCTCGCGTTCGTCGCCGCGGTCGCGTTCGGCCTCTCCCGAGGCAACGCCCCCACCCCACCCCCTGACTCCCGCCCCGCCTGACTCCGGCCACCTGCCACCCGGACCCCTCGATGCAGCGATGGATGCAGGGTTGGTGGCGGCCACGTGCACCTGCGCTGCTTTCATCCCTGCAGCGACCGGGTGCGGACGGGTGGGTCAGGGGGCGAAGGTGAGGCGGACGTCGCCCGTGGGGAGGGGCGCATCCGTCGTGGCCCAGGCCGTCGAGGTGCGGGCCCAGCTCTGGTCGGCGACGTCGACGCTCGTCGTCCCGAGGGTCTGCGCGGTGGCGACCGCCCACGCGGCGACGGCCCAGGCCTGGCGCTCGGGGGCGTCACCCAGGGCCCCCGCGTGCACGACGAGGGTCGCGGGCTTGTCCTCGGTCGCGGGGACTCGCTCGTGCGCGAGGTCACCGAAGTCGCGCACGAGCCGCTCGGCGGCGGCCTCGGGCGTGCCCGCGGCCTCGGGGTCGGGCAGCGTGCACGTGAGAGCCGCGGGGGAGTGGCCGGTCAGCGCCGACGCCCAGGCCCGGGACCGGGTCTCGTGCTGCGCGTACGCGTCCGGGAAGCCCGAGCGCTGCACGGCCTGCGCGGCGACGGTGACCTCGAGGTCCTCGTAGCCGTCGACCTTGACGAGCCCGTCGTAGAACTTCCCCGTCGAGTAGACGGGGTCCATGATCTCCTCGATCGTGCCCCAGCCCTGCGAGGGGCGTTGCTGGAACAGACCGATGGAGTCGCGGTCGCCGTAGTCGATGTTCTCGAGCCGCGACTCCTGCAGGCCCGTCGCGATCGCGATCGTGACGGCCCGCGCCGGTAGCCCGCGCCGCTGCGCCATCGCGGCGAACAACGCGGCGTTCTGCGCCTGGTCGGGGCTCAGGCTCCAGTCGGTGTCGTCGACCGTGACGGCGCAGCGCGCGACGAGCGGCGCGTCCGGCTGGAGCCGGTCGAGCGCAGCGACGACGACCGCGGCGGCGACCCCGAGCGTGACGACGAACGCCATGAGCCCGAGCAGCACGCGTGCGGCTGTCGAGCGGCGTCGTCGGCGAGCCACGGTCAGTTCGCGTGCAGCGCCGCGTTGAGCTCGACGCCCGTGCCCGCGCGCGCGACCGCCTCGACGCCCCCGGTGAGCGAGTTGCGACGGAACAGCACCCCGTTCGCGCCGGACAGCTCGCGTGCCTTGATGACGCGGCCCGAGCCCTCGCCGAACCCGACGAGCGTCACCTTGGTGCCCGCGGTCACGTACAACCCGGCCTCGACCACGCAGTCGTCACCGAGCGCGATGCCCAGGCCGGCGTTCGCGCCCAGCAGCGTGCGCCGGCCGATCGAGACGACCTCGCGCCCGCCGCCCGACAGCGTGCCCATGATGGACGCGCCGCCGCCGATGTCCGAGCCGTCGCCGACGACGACGCCCGCCGAGATGCGGCCCTCGACCATCGACGTGCCCAGCGTCCCGGCGTTGAAGTTGACGAAGCCCTCGTGCATCACGGTCGTCCCGGGCGCGAGGTGCGCCCCGAGGCGGACCCGGTCGGCGTCGGCGATGCGGACGCCGGACGGGAGCACGTAGTCGACCATGCGCGGGAACTTGTCGACGCCGAAGACGGTCGGCGCGACGCCCGTGACCGCTCGCAGGCGCGCACGCGTCGTCTCGAAGCCCTCGACGGCGCACGGACCACGGTCCGTCCAGACGACGTTCGGCAGCGCCGCGAAGATCCCCTCGAGGTTCACCCCGTGCGGTGCGACGAGCCGGTGCGACAGCAGGTGCAGCCGCAGGTACGCGTCGCAGGTGTCGGCGGGCGGGGCGTCCAGGTCGATCACGGTCCGGACCAGGCGCACCCGCACGCCGCGCGCGTCGTCGTGGCTCTCCTGCAGCTCCGCCGGTGCGGACGCGCCCTCGTCGGGCTGACCGAGGACGGGAGCGGGGTACCAGGTGTCGAGGGTGATGCCGTCGAGAGTGGTGGTCGCGAGACCGAACCCCCAGGCGGGGCGAGAAGTCATGCGGACCAGCCTACGGTGACCTGGACGGTTACCCGTGGGTAGCCCTCGTGGCGCAGCCTAGGCTCGGGGGCGTGACGCATCCCCTCCTCGACCCGCACGGCGACCTCGTCGCCCTCACGCGGGCCATCTGCGACGTCCCCTCGGTCTCCGGCGACGAGCGTGCGCTCGCCGACCTCGTCGAGGAGGCGCTGCGGACCGCGCCGCACCTCGAGGTCCTGCGCGACGGCGACGCGGTCGTCGCCCGGACGCACCTGGGCCGCGCCTCGCGCGTCGTCGTCGCAGGGCATCTCGACACGGTGCCGGTCGCGGACAACCTGCCCACGCGCCTCCAGGACGGCTACCTGTGGGGGCGCGGGACCGTCGACATGAAGGGCGGGGTCGCGGTCGCGCTCGCGCTCGCGGTGCAGGTCCCCGAGCCCACGCGCGACGTCACGTGGGTGTTCTACGACCACGAGGAGGTCGCGTCCGAGCTCAACGGCCTGGGGCGTCTGGTCCGCCACCACCCCGACTGGCTCGAGTGCGACTTCGCGGTCCTGGGCGAGCCGTCCGACGGCGGCCTCGAGGGCGGCTGCAACGGGACGCTGCGCGCGGAGGTCCGGCTCAGCGGTGTGGCCGCGCACTCGGCGCGCGCGTGGGTGGGCGTCAACGCGGTGCACGCCGCGGGTGAGGTGCTGCGCCGGCTCGAGGCGTACGAGCCGCGGTCCGTCGAGGTCGAGGGGCTCGTGTACCGCGAGAGCTTCAACGCGGTGCTCATCAGCGGCGGCTCGGCGACGAACGTCATCCCGGCCTCGTGCGTCGTCACCGTCAACTACCGCTTCGCGCCGTCGCTCACGCCCGATCAGGCCGAGGCGCACGTGCGCGAGGTGTTCGCGGGCTACGAGGTGGTCGTGACCGACGTGGCCGCGGGCGCCCGGCCCGGCCTCGACGCGCCCGCCGCCCAGGAGTTCGCGCGCGCCGTGCTCGCGGTCACCGGGGGTGCACCCGCGCCCAAGTACGGCTGGACGGACGTCGCCCGGTTCGCCGAGCTCGGCATCCCGGCCGTGAACTTCGGGCCCGGCGACCCGTTGCTCGCCCACAAGGACGACGAGCGGTGCCCCGTCGACCAGCTCCAGGCGTCGTTCGACGCCCTGCGCCTCTGGTTGACCTCCTAGGCTCGCCCCATGAGCGACGACGGACAGCCGGAGCCGGGCCGCGGCTACCGCAAGGGCCCCGTGCTGCTGCGCGGGCAGCAGATCCCCACGAGCACCTCCGACCAGCGGCTGCTGAGCCGCCCCGTGGGCGGTGCGAGCTGGCTGCACGACGACCCGTGGCGCGTCATGCGCATCCAGTCGGAGTTCGTGGAGGGGTTCGGCGCGCTGGCCGAGGTCGGGCCCGCGGTGAGCGTGTTCGGCTCGGCGCGCACCCGGGCCCACGAGCCCGCGTACGCGCTGGGGGTCGACGTCGCGCGGCTGCTCGTCGAGGCGGGGTACGCGGTCATCACCGGCGGCGGCCCCGGGATCATGGAGGCCGCGAACCGCGGCGCCAAGGAGGCGGGCGGCGTCTCGATCGGTCTCGGCATCGAGCTGCCGTTCGAGCAGGGCATGAACGACTGGGTCGACCTGGGCGTCAACTTCCGCTACTTCTTCGCGCGCAAGACCATGTTCGTCAAGTACTCCGAGGGCTTCATCGTGCTGCCGGGCGGCTTCGGCACGTTCGACGAGCTGTTCGAGGCCCTCACGCTCGTCCAGACGCACAAGGTGATCGAGTTCCCGATCGTGCTCGTCGGGCGTGACTACTGGCAGGGGTTGCTCGACTGGATCTCAGGCCCGGTCGTCGCCGCCGGGCTGATCTCGCCGGTCGACCGGGACCTCCTCCAGGTGGTCGACACCGCCGAGGAAGCGGTCGAGATCGTCGTCACGCGCGGTGCGGAGCTGCGCCGGCAGGAGGAGGCGGCTGTCGCCGAGGCCGCGCAGGCGCAGCAGGAGGCGCAGGCCTCCAGCGACGCGTCGTGAACCTGCCGGGCGTGCCCGCCGCGGGGGCGGTCGTGCGCCTGCGCGACCGTGAGCTCGGGCTGGACCGACCGGTCGTGATGGCCGTCGTCAACCGCACCCCCGACTCCTTCTACGCGCCCGCGCGGTACGACGAGGCCGGCGCCGACGCGGCCGTGGCGCGCGCCGAGGAGGAGGGCGCCGACATCGTCGACCTCGGCGGCGTGCGCGCCGGCCGGGGGCCGCGGGTCGAGCCCGACGAGGAGATCGCGCGGGTCGTGCCGCTGATCGAGCGCGTGCGGCGCCGGCACCCGGACCTGCTGGTCAGCGTCGACACCTGGCGCTCGTCGGTCGCGCGTGCCGCCGCGCTCGCGGGTGCGGACCTCGTCAACGACACGTGGGCGGGGCACGACCCGGAGCTCGTCGCGGTCGCGGCCGAGCACGGGCTCGGCGTCGTCTGCTCGCACACCGGGGGTGCGCGCCCGCGCACCGACCCCTTCCGCGTCACCTACCCGTCGTCGCCCGCCGAGCGCGCACCCCGGGAGCATCCGGACGACGAGCGTCCCGACGACGAGCAGGACCCGCTCGACGGGGTCGTCGACGACGTCGTCGCGACGCTGGCCGCGGCCGCCCGTCGCGCGGTCGACCTCGGCATCGACCCCGCGAGCGTGCTCGTCGACCCGACGCACGACTTCGGCAAGAACACGTGGCACTCGCTGCACCTCGTGCGCCGTACGCCCGCGCTGGTGGCACTCGGGTACCCCGTGCTCATGGCGTTCTCCCGCAAGGACTTCGTCGGTGAGAGCCTCGGCCTGCCGCCCGAGGAGCGCCTCGAGGGCACGCTCGCGGCGACCGCGGTGGCCGCCTGGCTCGGTGCGCGCGTGTTCCGCGCGCACGACGTCGCCGCCACGCGCCGCACGCTCGACATGGTCGCGACGATCCGCGCGGAGCGGCTCCCCGAGCGCGTGGTCCGAGGTCTGGCATGAGCGGGACGTCGAGCCCCGACGAGGCCGCCGCGACCTCGGGTACGCCCCCGATCACGGCGGCCGACCACCCGGCGCCCGAGCCGGCGGCCGTCCGTCCTCGACGGCCGTGGTGGGACCCGCGCGGCTGGTCGTGGTGGGTGCAGGTGCTCGCGGTGTACGCGCTCGCGCGCGGCGCCACGGCGCTGATGCTCCTGTACTCGGCCGCGCACCAGGGCGCGACGCCGTGGGCGGGTGAGCACCCGTCGTACGCGCAGATGACAGGCTTGTTCTGGGATGCGGGCTGGTATCACCGCATCGCGGAGGAGGGGTACCCGAGCGAGCTCCCGGTCGACGCGAACGGCTACGTCCAGCAGAGCGCGTGGGCGTTCTTCCCGCTGTACCCGATGCTCGTGCGCGGCCTCATGGGCATCACGACGCTGAGCTGGGAGGTCGTCGCGCCGACGACGTCCCTCCTGCTGGGTGCGGCTGCGGTGCTCCTGATCCACCGCGCGGTCGCCTCGGGCGCTCCCCGGGCCGTCACGGCGTGGCCGGGGCTGCCGCTCGCGACCGTCGTGCTCGTGAGCGTGTTCCCGACGTCGCCCGTGCTGCAGGTCGCGTACACCGAGTCGCTCGCGCTGCTCCTGGTCGCGGCCGCGCTGCTGCTGCTCGTCCGCCGGCACTACGTAGCGACCGCGGGCGTCCTGGTGCTGCTGGGCCTGACCCGCGCGGTCGCCCTGCCGATGGCGCTCGTCGTCGGCATGCACGCGCTCGCCCGGTGGCGCGCGTGGCGGCGCGGTGACGAGCCGCTGCCGGCACGGGACGTCGTCGCGGTCGGCGGGCTCGGTGTCGTCGCGGTCGTCTCGGGCTTCCTGTGGCCCGCGATCTGCGGGTGGGTCACGGGTGTGCCGCAGGCGTACCTGCGCACGCAGGAGGCGTGGCGCGGGGTGCGGGAGGTCACGCCGTTCGGCGGCTGGGACTACGTGCTGCAGTACTGGTTCGGTGACGACGGGCTGTGGGTGCTGGCGGCGGCGGTCGCGTTCGTCGTCGCGCTCCTCGTCGTGCCCGCCGCGTGGCGGCTCGGTCCCGAGCTGCACGCGTGGCCCGCGGCGTACGTGCTCTACCTGGCGGCCGCGATCGAACCCGGCAGCAGCCTCGCGCGGTTCCTGGTGCTCGCGTTCCCGATGGGTGCGATCACCGCGAGCGTGGTGCGCCGGCCGCCGGTCGCCCGGCGCGCGTGGTTCGTCGCGGTCGTCGTGCTCATGCTCGCCCTCCAGGTGATCTGGGTGTGGCGGTTCTGGCGTCTGACGAGCGGGTGGCCGCCGTGACGTCCGACCTGTGAACTAGGATGGTCCACGGACATCCGGCACCACGGGTGCGCAGGTGGAGCGGCACGAGCGGCGCGAAGGCGCTGCGGCTGACCGCGCCACGGCGCCACCCGGTCGGGACGCACGAGGCGAAGGAGAGGCCACGCATGGCCGCGATGAAGCCGAGGACCGGAGACGGACCGCTCGAGGTGACGAAGGAAGGGCGCGGCATCGTGATGCGTGTCCCGCTCGAGGGCGGTGGACGGCTCGTGGTCGAGCTGAACGCGACCGAGGCGGCTGAGCTCGGCGAGGCACTGACCTCCGTCGCAGGCTGACGTGCCCGGCGGTCGTCCCCCGACGATCGGCCGGACCCCTCCGGCCGTGACACTCATCGGCGGCGTCGTCGCCGACAGCCCCCTGCTGGGGGAGTCGGACGTCGACGCCGTCGCCGTGCCCGTCGCGCCCGCGGTCGCGGGCGACGAGGACGAGGGTCCGCAGCCGCGGCGCGGCGCCGCCTCGACGGCGGCACGGTACGGCATCGACCTCGCCGAGCTCGCGGAGCGGGCCGGCCTGACCGGCGCGGCGGGCGAGTCGTTCGTCGTGCAGCTCCCGCGCCCTGCGGGCTCGGGCGTGAGCCTGCCGTGGGCGGGCCTTCCCCCGCGCATCGTGCTCGTCGGCATCGGCGCGAGCACGGACACCGACCTGCGCCGGGCCGGTGCGGCGCTCGCGCGTGCCTCGCGCGGACTGCGTCGCGTGGTCACGACGATCGGCGACGACGCGGGCCACAGCGCCTCGCAGGCCGCTCGTGCCGCGCGCGCCCTCGTCGAGGGCTACCTGCTCGCCGCCTACGTGCCGCCGAGCGCCGCGCGCAAGCCCCCCGCCAAGCCCGCGGCGGACCTGGTGCTGCTCGGGCGCGACGGCACGCGCGTGGGCGCCGCGGTGGACGCCGCGCGCTCCGCGGCGACCGCGACCTGGCTCGTGCGGGATCTCGCCTCGACCCCCGCGAGCACCAAGAACCCCGAGTGGATCGCCGACCAGGCGCGCCGCCTCGCCACGGGACCGGGCTTCGCGGTGACCGTGCGCGGCCCGCGTGAGCTCGAGGCCGACGGCTTCGGCGGCATCCTCGCGGTCGGTGCAGGCTCGGCCTCCCCGCCGCGGCTCGTGACCGTGACCTGGACGCCGCCGACGTACGGCGGCCGGTCGGGCTCCGGGCGGCACGTCGTCATCGTCGGCAAGGGCATCACCTACGACACGGGCGGCCTGTCGATCAAGCCGCGCGAGGCCATGGTCCCGATGAAGACGGACATGACCGGTGCCGCCGTGGCGCTCGCCACCGTGCTCGGCGCGGCGCACGCCGGGGTCCTGCACAAGGTCACCGCGGTGCTGCCGCTGGCCGAGAACCACTTCGGCGGTGCGTCGTACCGGCCGGGCGACGTCCTGTCGATGTACGGCGGCACGACGGTCGAGATCGCCAACACCGACGCCGAGGGTCGGCTCGTGCTCGCCGATGCGCTCGCGTGGGCCGACGCGACCCTCGACCCCGACGTGCTGGTCGACGTCGCGACCCTCACGGGTGCCGCGACCGTCGGGCTCGGCAAGCAGTACAGCGCGCTGTACGGCACCGACGAGGCGCTCGTCGCCGCGCTCGAGCGGGCGGGGACGGACTCGGGCGAGCTCGCGTGGCGCATGCCGCTCGTGCCCGAGTACGACGAGGCCGTGCACAGCTCGGTCGCCGACCTGCGGCACGTCCCGCAGGACACGCACATCGGCGCCGGGTCCGTCACCGCGGCGCTGTTCCTGCGCCGGTTCGTGGGAGACCGCGCGTGGGCGCACCTCGACATCGCGGGTCCCGCGCGCGCCACGGCCGACAAGCACGAGGTCACCGAGGGCGCGACGGGGTACGGCGCACGCCTGCTGCTGCGCTACCTGACCGAGCTCAGCTGAGCCTGCTCGGCCGGTCAGCTGATCGGCCGAGCAAGGCCGTCCCGTCGCTGGTCCGGCCCGTGCCCGGGCCGGGCATCGGTCAGCGTCGCACCGCGACCAGGAGGCCGTCGCCGACGGGCAGGAGCGCCGGCAGGAGCCGGTCGTCGCCGCGCACCGAGCGGCCGAGCTCGCGGACCGCGGTCGTCGCCTCGTCCCGGCGCGCCGGGTCGGCGACGCGGTCGTGCCAGAGCGCGTGGTCGACGACGAGCACGCCGTTCGGGCGTAGCAGGCGGATCGCCTGCGCGAGGTACTCGGGGGCCGCGTCCAAGACCCCGCCGGTGCTCGTCAGGCCGAGCAGGACCAGGTCGTAGGCGGCATCCGTGAGCCGCGGCAGGACGTCGAGCGGGCGGCCCGAGATCGTGCGCGTCCGCGTGGAGCGGATCCCGGCCTCGGCGAACGCCTCCTTCGCGGCGCGGTGGTGCTCGACCTCGGCGTCGATCGTCGTCAGCACGCCGTCGGCGGGCATGCCGCGCAGCAGGTACAGCGACGCGACGCCCGTGCCGGTCCCGATCTCGACGACCGAGCGTGCGCTCGACGCCGCCGCGAGGACGGACAGGGCGGCACCGGTGCCCGGGGGGACCGCGCCGGCGCCGAGCTGCGCGGCACGCTCACGCGCGGCGAGCACCGCGTCGTCCTCGGCGAGGAACTCCTCGGCGTAGACCCAGCTGCTGGCCTTGTCGGCGGAGATGATGGCCTCCGGGGCGGCGGCGCGCGTCGTGCGCGGACGGACGCCCGCGGTCACGGGCTCGCCCCAGCGTAGTCCCGCAGCCTCGTCCCGCCCGACGGGCGCGCGTACGGGCCGCGCGAGGCGCACGTGCACACGATCGTCACAGGTCGGCGGAACGAACGGCGCACGCAGCGCGTTGTGCCTGGCATCGTGGACCGAGCAGTGCGGTCGATCGAGCAGTCCGGTCGATCCCGCACGGCGGTCCGCGGTCGCGGGCGAGGTCGTGGCCCTGGGACAATGGCGCGAGGCGTCCGTGGCTCGACGACGGACGCGCCGCGTCGGACGTCCCGGGACCGGGACCGTGCCAGGCGACGGACGTGGCCGACGAGCGAAGAGGGAGCGCGTGCGCAGCAGCGAGGCACCCGCGGGGTGGCAGCCCCCGACGTGGGAGGAGATCGTGCGCGAGCACTCGGCGCGCGTCTACCGCCTCGCGTACCGGCTGACCGGCAACCAGCACGACGCCGAGGACCTCACGCAGGAGACGTTCGTGCGCGTGTTCCGGTCGCTGCACACGTACACGCCCGGCACCTTCGAGGGCTGGCTCCACCGCATCACGACGAACCTGTTCCTCGACCAGGCGCGCCGCCGTCAGCGCATCCGCATGGACGCGATGGGCGACGACGACGAGCGCTACGAGAGCACCGACGGGCTCGCTGCCCCCGAGCGCGCGTTCGAGCACGGCAACCTCGACCACGACGTGCAGCACGCGCTCGACGCGCTTCCGCCCGAGTACCGCGCCGCGGTGGTCCTGTGCGACATCGAAGGGCTCTCGTACGAGGAGATCGCGGTCACGCTCGGCGTGAAGATCGGCACGGTGCGTTCCCGCATCCACCGCGCCCGGGCCCGGCTGCGTGAGTCGCTCGAGCACCGCGCTCCCGTGCACCGTACGCGCGTCGCCGACGAGCCCGCGGGCGACGGCGCCGGGGCGACGTCCCCCGACGAGCCGTCGTTCGCGTCCGCGGAGGCGGCGTCATGACGCACCACCTCGGGTCGCAGCTGAGCGAGCTGGTCGACGGCAGGCTGTCACCGATCGCGACCGACCGCGTGCTCGTGCACGTCGCCGCGTGCGCGCAGTGCGCCGACGAGCTCGCCGCCGCCCGCCTGGCCCGCCGCGCGCTCGCGGCCGCCGCGTGCGACGACGTGCCCCAGGCCCCCGACCTCACGGCGCGACTGATGTCGCTCGCACCCGCCGCGCCGGTGCCCGCCGCGTGCGGCACCGCCGCGGCCCGCGACCCGTTCGCCCAGCCCCTCGGGGTCCCCGCGGTGCACGGCCGGCGCGCGCGTGCGCTGCGCGGCGAGGTCGCCGAGCGCAGGCTGCCGCGGATCGCCGCGGGCTCGCTCGCGGGCGTCGGCGCGATCGCCGCGATGCTGTTCGTCCTCGGGGACCGTCCCGTGGTCGCGCCCGTCGGGCACCCCGGCGCCGACCTCGACCTGCTCGGCAGCGCGTCCATGGGCACGTCCGGGTCGTCCGGCACGCTCGCGTCCGGTGCCTCCTCGTCGGGCTCGGCGGTCAACGCCGTGGCCGGGTCCGCCGTCGACGAGACGCAGGGCATCGTCGCGTCGCTGCGCGCGCGGGGCTGGAGCTTCCCCGACACCCTGCCCGAGGGTTGGTCCGTCTCCGCGGTGCGGTGGGTCGCCGACGAGCGTGTGCTCGAGGTCGACCTCGCGAGCGCGGAGGGGACGCTCGTCGTGACCGAGCAGGAGGGTCGCCTGGACACGTCCGTGCTGGCCCGCGCGGACCGCGTGAGCATCGGCGGGCACGAGACGTACGTGCTGTCGTACGCGCCGTGGCACGTGGTGTGGCAGTGCGGCTCGACCGTGGTCCAGGTGGTCGCGGGTGGTGACGCGTCCTCGTTCGTCGAGGCCTTCCCCGTGGCCGCGTTCGACGGCGGCGTGCCGGCGCGCATCTCGCGCGGCTGGTCGACCGTGGCCGGGGCGCTCGACGGGCGATGACGACGAACGACATGACGCCCCACGACGAGCACGAGCGGCCGCTGTTCGCGCAGCCCGGCCCCACGCCGCGCACCGGTCCGCAGCGGTTCACGGATGATCCCGCGCATCCGAGCCACGCGCCCACGGCCCCGATCCCGCAGGAGCCGACCGGCGGCTGGTACGCCCAGCGTCCGCAGCCCGTCCCCCACGCGTCCGGGCCGCCCGGCTACGCGTGGTCGCCCGCGGACGGGCGGCAGGGCTCGGCCGGGTCGCACGCGCCCTATGCGACTCCTTGGGCGCCGAGCGCATGGTCGGACCAGGCGTCGTCGGGGCGGCGCCGGGGCCGCGGGCTCTCGGGCGGCTGGGTCGCGGGCATCGCCGCGCTCGCGCTCGCCGCGGGCCTCCTCGGCGGGATGGCCGGCTCGCGTCTGCTCCAGGACGACCACCTGGCCGACGCGGGCCTTCCGGCGACCGTCACCCGCCCGAGCGGGGCCGCGGAGACCATGGGCGACGCGTCGGTGGCGTCGATCGCCGCGGCCGTGCTCCCGAGCGTCGTGTCGATCGAGGCGTCGTCGGCCGCGGGTGCGGCGACGGGCTCGGGCTTCGTGCTGCGCCAGGACGGCTACCTGCTCACCAACAACCACGTGGTCGCCGGTGCGGACGCCGACGGCGGCGCGCTCGTCGTGACGTTCTCCGACGGCCGGGAGGCGACCGCGACGATCGTCGGCCGGACCGCGGAGTACGACCTGGCGGTCATCAAGGTCGACGTCGACGGGCTCGTCCCGCTCGCGCTGGGCGACTCGGACTCGGTGCGCGTCGGTGACCCGGTCGTCGCGATCGGTGCGCCGCTCGGGCTCACCGGGACCGTCACCACGGGCATCGTCTCGGCGCTCAACCGGCCCGTGTCGGCGGGCGACGAGACCGACACCGCGTTCATCAACGCCATCCAGACGGACGCGGCGATCAACCCGGGCAACTCCGGGGGGCCGCTCGTGGACGCGCGCGGCGAGGTCATCGGCATCAACTCGGCGATCGCCCAGCCCCCGGGCCAGTCGGCCGCGGGCGGGAGCATCGGGCTCGGGTTCGCGATCGGGTCCAACCAGGCGCGGCGGACCGCGACGCAGCTCATCGAGACCGGGCACGCGACCTACCCGATCATCGGCGTGCTGCTCGACCGGCAGTACGGCGGCGAGGGCGTCCGTGTCTCGAGCGAGGCCCAGGAGGGGCAGGAGCCCGTCACGCAGGGCGGCCCGGCGCAGCTCGCGGGCATCGAGCCGGGCGACGTGATCGTCGCGATCGACGGGCGACCCGTGACCGACCCCGACGAGCTCATCGTCGCGATCCGCGCGCACGAGCCGGGCGACGTGATCGAGCTGACGGTCCGGTCCGGCACGCGCGAGCACACGGTCGACGTGGAGCTCGACGAGTCGCAGTAGGCGCGCGTCGTACGGCACGCGGCCCCGGGAAACCGCGTCGGTCGCACGGCGTGAGCGGGGTAGCCTGAGCCGGTGTTCGACATCAACGGCGGAGAGCTCATCGTGCTCTTCGTCGTCGCGGCCCTGGTGATCGGGCCGCAGCGGCTACCGGCCTACGCCGAGCAGCTCGCGGTGCTCGTGCGGCGCGGCAGGGAGTGGATCTCCCAGGCGCGCACGAGGCTCGACGAGGAGACCGGCGACCTCGGTGTCGACTGGGAGGCGCTCGACCCGCGCAAGTACGACCCGCGACGGATCGTCCGCGACGCGCTGCTCGACGAGCCGTCGACGGCACGCCGGGCCGCGGCGAGCGCCGTCGTCGGCATCCCACCCGCTGCCTCCGCCCCGTTGGTCGGCCCCGCGCCGTACGACGACGAGGCCACCTGACCGCTGCACGTCCCGCACCCGTCCACGCTCGTCCGCCCGGCGAGCCGCTCACAGATTGGTCCCGCAGTGCCACAGCCCGCTCGCATCTTCTCCGCCATGCAGCCCACCTCGGACTCGCTCCACCTCGGCAACTACCTGGGTGCGCTGACGCAGTGGGTGGCCCTGCAGGAGGGCAACGAGGCGATCTACTGCGTGGTCGACCTGCACGCGCTGACCGTCGGCCCGGACCCGAGCGTCCTGCGCGACCGCACCCGCCGCACCGCCGCGCAGTACCTCGCGGCGGGCGTCGACCCGCAGCGCTCGACGCTGTTCGTGCAGTCGCACGTGGCCGAGCACGCCGAGCTCGCGTGGATCCTGTCGTGCCACACCGGGTACGGCGAGGCGCAGCGGATGACGCAGTTCAAGGACAAGTCGTCCAAGCACGGCGCCGAGGGCACGACGGTCGGCCTGTTCACCTACCCGGTGCTCATGGCGGCGGACATCCTGCTCTACGACACCCACCAGGTCCCGGTCGGCGAGGACCAGCGCCAGCACCTCGAGCTCACGCGGGACCTCGCGCAGCGGCTCAACTCGCGGTTCGGTCCGGGCGCGTTCGTCGTGCCCGAGGCGTACATCGTCAAGGAGACCGCCAAGATCTACGACCTGCAGGACCCGACGGCGAAGATGAGCAAGTCCGCGGGCTCGCCCAACGGCCTGATCGAGCTCCTCGACAACCCGAAGACGATCGCGAAGCGGATCCGCTCGGCGGTGACCGACGCCGACCGTGAGATCCGCTTCGACCCCGAGCACAAGGCCGGCGTCTCGAACCTCCTGACGATCTTCTCGGCGCTGTCCGGACGGTCCGTCGCCGAGCTCGAGACCGAGTTCGAGGGCAAGGGGTACGGCGACCTCAAGGTCGCGCTCGCGGACCTCGTCGTCGAGTGGGTCACGCCGTTCCAGGCGCGCGTCCACGAGTACCTGGACGACCCGGCGGAGCTCGACGCGGTCCTGGCCGCGGGTGCCGAGAAGGCCCGCTCGATCGCGGCGGTGACGCTCGACCGCGTCTACGAGCGCTCGGGCCTGCTCGGTCGGCGAGCACGCGCGTGAAGCTCCCCGAGCTGGCGGGGGACCAGGTGATCGCGGGTGTCGCGATCACCGTCCCCGAGCCCTACGGGGCCCAGCTCCAAGAGGCGCGCGCGCGGCTCGGTGACCCGTGGGCGGCGTTCATCCCGCCGCACATCACGCTGCTCGGCCCCACCGCGATGGACCCGGCCGACGTGTCGCGCGTCGAGGAGCACCTGCGCGGCGTGGCCGCCTCGCACGCGCCGTTCGTGGTGCGGCTGCGCGGCACGGCGACGTTCCGACCGGTCTCGCCGGTCGCGTTCGTGCAGGTGGCGGACGGCATCGCGGGCTGCGAGCAGCTCGAGGCCGCGGTCCGGCAGGGCCCGCTCGCGCAGGAGCTCCGGTTCCACTACCACCCGCACGTCACGGTCGCGCACGAGCTGTCCGACGAGCAGCTCGACCACGCGATGGACGAGCTCGCGGACTTCGACGCCTCGTTCGTCGTGACGCGCTTCCACTGCTACCTGCGGTCCGACGACGAGGTCTGGCGTCCGCACACCGAGTACCGGCTGACGGGCCGTGCGCAGTGGCGCCCGAGCTCGGAGCCGGGACCGGCTGCCTGAGCCGACCGTGCGGCCGGGGTGCCGCCCTGGAGACCCTCACCTAGCCTCGTGCCGTGGAACGACGAGACGACGAGGTGGAGCCCGCGGCAGGCTCGGGGGCGGCGCACCTGCACGCCGCGCAGGACGTCGGCGAGGACGTCCTCCCGGCGCGCGCGTCCCTCCCCGCGCGCCTCGTCGCCCGCGTGCGCGCGCTGCTCGCCTGGTGGCAGGCGACGCGCCCCGCCCGCGCGAACGCGCGGTTCGGCGCCCGCGGAGGGGGAGTCCTGACGGGCGGCATCGCGTACGCCGCGCTGTTCTCGGTGTTCGCGGCGCTCACGATCGGCTGGACGATCTTCATGGCCGTGCTCGGCGGGAACGAGGAGCTGCGCTCCCAGGTGCTCGAGTCGATCGACAGCGCGGTTCCCGGCCTGGTGAAGACGAGCCCGGGCGACGAGGGCCTCGTCGACCCCGCCACGCTGCACCTGAGCGCGGGCCTGACGGCGGCGGGCGTGGTCGCGTTCGTCGTGCTGCTGCTGTCCGCCCTGGCGGCCACCGCCGCGCTGCGCACCGGCGTGCGCGCGATGTTCTCCGACGAGGGCGGGGGCGGCAACCTGGTGCTCGGCAAGCTGCGCGAGCTCGGCGGGCTCGCGGGCTTCGCGCTCGCGGTGCTCGCCTCGGCGCTGCTCACGACCGCGGTCGCCGGTGCCGTGCAGTGGGTGCTGCGCGAGCTCGGCTGGGGCGGCGCGTCGACCGTGGCCGTGGGCGTCGCGGGTGCGCTCGTGGCGTTCGTCGTCGACGCGGCCGTGTTCGTGCTGGTCGTGCGGGTCCTGGCGGACGAGCACCCGCCCCGGCGCGACCTGCTGCGCGGTGCGGCGATCGCTGCCGCGGGCATCGGGGTCGTGCGCATCCTCGGGACATCGGTGGTCGCCGGGAGCGCGACGAAGAACCCCGTGCTGGCGTCGTTCGCGGTCGTCGTGACCCTGCTCGTGTGGGTCAACCTCATCGCGCGCATCGTGCTGCTCGCCGCGGCGTGGACCGCGAACCCGCCGCCCCAGCCCTCGCCGGTGCCGCAGGAGGCGTGACGCCTCAGGCGCGTGCGAGCGCGTCGGTGAGCTCGTCGGTGCGGGCGACGAGCCGCGCGAGCCGGGCCCGTGTGGCGGCGGGCTCACCGCGTTCGCCGAGGCGGCGCATGCCCTCGTCGCCCGCACGCTGACCTGCCGCGATGCGATCGCACGAGGCCGTCATGCGTTGCTCGACGTGCAGCAGCAGGGCCACCGGGTCGACGTCGCCGTACGCGTCGGCGAGCACGCGCAGGCCGTGGGCCATCCGGGCTGAGTCGCCGTCGGGGACGAGCAGCGGCGACGCCCAGGCGAGCATCGCCAGGTCGTCGAGCGGCACGCCCGGCCCCGCGACGTCCCAGTCGAAGACCCCGACGAGCTCGTCGCCGTCGAACGCGAGGTTGTACATCGCGGAGTCGTGGTGGCAGACGATCTCGCCCGGCCCCAGCGCGCGCTCGGTGAAGCGCCAGCGCCGCGACCCGCGCGGGAATCCGGCGACGACGGTGTGGAAGTCGCGCAGCCACCGCGCGGCCGAGGCCAGCTGCGCGTCGGAGAGCTCGGTGACGCCGACGGGCACGACGTCGCCCGGCAGGAAGTCGAGGACCTCCCGGCCCCGCTCGTCGAACCCGTGCACGCGCGGCACGCAGCGCAGGCCCGCGTCCGTCAGGAACGTCAGCAGCTCGTGGACGGCCGGCGTCCACGGTCCCGTCGGGCGGCGCACCGTCGCCCCGACACGGACCGCGCCGCCGACGTTGCCGCCGGGCAGGACGACCTCGGTCTCCTCACCCGACGCGCCGGAGCGCTCCACGGCCCTCAGAACGCGCGCGTGATCATCGCGCGCTTGACCTCTTGGATCGCCTTCGTGACCTCGATGCCGCGCGGGCACGCCTCGGTGCAGTTGAAGGTCGTGCGACAGCGCCACACGCCCTCCTTGTCGTTGAGGATCTCGAGGCGCTGGGCTCCGCCCTCGTCGCGGCTGTCGAAGATGAACCGGTGCGCGTTGACGATCGCAGCGGGGCCGAAGTACTGCCCGTCGGTCCAGAACACCGGGCACGACGACGTGCACGACGCGCACAGGATGCACTTGGTCGTGTCGTCGAACCGTGCGCGCTGCTCGGCGGACTGCAGGCGCTCCTTGGTCGGCTCGTTCCCCGTGGTGATGAGGAACGGCATGATCTCGCGGTAGGAGGCGAAGAACGGCTCCATGTCGACCACGAGGTCCTTGATCACCGGCAGGCCCTTGATGGGCTCGACCGTGATCGGCTTGGACGGGTCGAGGTCCTTCAGCAGCGTCTTGCACGCGAGCCGGTTGCGGCCGTTGATCCGCATCGCGTCGGAGCCGCAGATGCCGTGCGCGCACGAGCGGCGGAACGTCAGCGAGCCGTCCTGGTCCCACTTGACCATGTGCAGCGCGTCCAGCACGCGGTCGGTGCCGTGCACCTGGAGCTGGAACTCGTCCCAGCGCGTGTCGGCGGTGCCGTCGTCGGCGGGCAGGTGACGCGCGACGCGCAGGGTGACCGTGAACGTCGGCACGGACCCGACCTTGGGGGCGTCCTCGATCGTGGCACTCATCAGTACTTGCGCTCCATCGGCTGGTAGCGGGTCATGGTGACGGGCTTGGAGCCGAGCACCAGCTGGTAGTCGTCGAACGTCTCGACGTGGTGGAACGACCCCTCGGAGTCGCCGTCGCCGCCCGCGGACCACTGCCGCCCCTCGGTCGGCACCGGGCGACGGTACGCCATGGTGTGCCGCATGTAGCCCGCGTCGTCCCGGTCGGGGAAGTCCTCGCGGAAGTGACCGCCGCGCGACTCCTTGCGGTTGAGCGCACCGACGACGACCGTCTCGGCGATGTCCAGCAGGAAGCCCAGCTCGACGGCCTCGAGCAGGTCGGTGTTGAACGTGCGGGACTTGTCCTGCACGGACACCGCCTGGAACCGCTTCTGCAGCGCCTTGACGTCGGACAGCGCCTGGGTCAGGGACTCCGCGGTGCGGAACACCTGCGCGTTCGCGTCCATGGTCTCCTGCAACGCCTTGCGGATGTCCGCGACACGCTCCCCGTCCGGGCGGGTGCGGATCGTCTCGAGCTCGGACTCGACCGTGGCGGCCGGGCTGTCCGGGATCTCGACGAACGCGGCCTGCGCGGCGTACGCCGCCGCGGAGCGACCCGCGCGCTTGCCGAACACGTTGATGTCGAGCAGCGAGTTGGTGCCCAGGCGGTTGGAGCCGTGCACCGAGACGCACGCGACCTCGCCGGCCGCGTAGAGGCCCTTGATGACGTCGGTGTCGTTGCGCAGCACCTCACCCTCGACGTTCGTCGGGATGCCGCCCATCGCGTAGTGCGCGGTCGGGTACACCGGGACGGGCTCGGTGTACGGCTCGATGCCGAGGTACGTGCGCGCGAACTCGGTGATGTCGGGGAGCTTGGCGTCGATGTGCGCGGGCTCGAGGTGCGTCAGGTCGAGCAGCACGTAGTCCTTGTTCGGACCCGCGCCGCGGCCCTCGCGGACCTCGTTGGCCATGGACCGGGCGACGATGTCGCGCGGGGCCAGGTCCTTGATCGTCGGGGCGTAGCGCTCCATGAAGCGCTCGCCGTCGGAGTTGCGCAGGATGCCGCCCTCGCCGCGCGCGGCCTCGGACAGCAGGATGCCCAGGCCCGCGAGGCCGGTCGGGTGGAACTGGAAGAACTCCATGTCCTCGAGCGGGATGCCGCGGCGGTACGCCAGCGCCATGCCGTCGCCCGTGAGCGTGTGCGCGTTCGAGGTCGTCTTGAATATCTTGCCCGCGCCGCCCGTGGCGAACACGACGGCCTTGGCCTGGAAGACGTGGATCTCACCCGTGGCGAGCTCGTACGCGACGACGCCCGAGACGTTGACCTCCTCGCCCTCGGCCACGTGGCCCGCGGCGAGGTCGTGGTCGACGAGCAGGTCGAGCACGTAGAACTCGTTGAAGAACTCGACGTCGTTCTTCACGCACTGCTGGTAGAGCGTCTGCAGGATCATGTGGCCCGTGCGGTCCGCGGCGTAGCACGCGCGGCGCACGGCGGCCTCGCCGTGGTTGCGCGTGTGCCCGCCGAACCGACGCTGGTCGATCCGGCCCTCGGGCGTGCGGTTGAACGGCAGACCCATCTTCTCGAGGTCGAGCACCGCGTCGATGGCCTCCTTGGCCATGATCTCGGCGGCGTCCTGGTCGACCAGGTAGTCACCGCCCTTGACGGTGTCGAACGTGTGCCACTCCCAGTTGTCCTCCTCGACGTTGGCCAGGGCGGCGCACATGCCGCCCTGCGCCGCGCCGGTGTGGGAGCGCGTGGGGTAGAGCTTGCTGATGACGGCGGTCCGCACGCGCGTCGACGACTCGAGCGCCGCGCGCATCCCGGCACCGCCCGCGCCGACGATGACGACGTCGTACTGGTGGGTCTGCATGTGTCTGGGGTTCCTTCGGGCGTCAGGCGGTGCAGAACGACGGCAGCAGGTTCAGCGGCGCATCGGTGGGGCACGGGTCGAACGTGAAGATCACGAGCGTCCCCAGGACCACGGTCACGGTGAACGCGAGGTACAGCAGGCCCTTGAGGACCAGGCGCGTGCCGTCCTTGCTCGCGTAGTCGTTGACGATCGTGCGCATGCCGTTCGTGCCGTGGATCATCGCGAGCCAGAGCATGAGCAGGTCCCAGATCTGCCACAGCGGCGAGGCCCACTTGCCGGCGACGAAGCCGAAGTCGATCGCGGAGATGCCGTCACCCGCGACGAGGTTCATGAACAGGTGCCCGAAGATCAGCACGATCAGCAGGGCGCCCGACGCGCGCATGAAGACCCAGCCGTAGAGCTCGGTGTTGCCACGCGTCGTCAGCCGCGACGGGCGGGCGCGCGGCGGGCGCGGCGCCTTGGGGTCGGCGATGGTGGTCATCGGTCACTCACCCCCGAAGACGTGCATGAGGTGCCGCGGCAGGAAGCCCGCCATGGTCACGACGAACAGGCCGATGACGATCCACAGCATCACGCGCTGGTACTTCGGGCCCTTGGCCCAGAAGTCGACGAGCATGATGCGGACGCCGTTGAAGGCGTGGAACACGATCGCGGCGACGAGGCCCGCTTCGCCCAGCCCCATGACCGGGTTCTTGTACGTCCCGATGACCTCGTTGTACGCCTCCGGGGAGACGCGCACGAGCGACGTGTCGAGCACGTGCACGAGCAGGAAGAAGAAGATCGCGACGCCGGTGACGCGGTGCGCGACCCAGGACCACATCCCCTCACGCCCTCGATAGAGAGTGCCGAGGGGCGCCTTGGTCTTCGCCGGTGGCGAGGAGGGCGCGGTGGGCGCTGCGGACACGGGCGGTGCCTCCTGGCGAGTCAGGGGTGGGACGGCCTCGTCCCATGGGCGTACCTCACTGTATAGACCCACCAGGGTGGGTGAGCACCGCCCTAGGTCCGAGGCCCCGCGTGTGACCAAGTCCACACCGTGAGACCGTGGACGCGCAGTCGGGCGGTGTGTGCGTGGTCGTTCCGCGTGATCGTCGCCGGCCCGGTGGCGGGGCCGACCAACTAGCCTGACGCGCATGTCCTACGACGACGCGCCTGCCGCCTCGACCGCGCGCATCCCGGGCTTCCACGCCGTGGTCCCCGCGGGCGGGGCCGGCACCCGGCTGTGGCCGCTGTCGCGCGCCGGGCACCCGAAGTTCCTGCTCGACCTCACCGGGTCCGGACGCACGCTGCTGCAGGCGACGGTCGACCGGCTGACGCCGTTGACCGGCGCCGACGGCGTGGTCGTCGTGACCGGCGTCCGGCACGCGGCCGCGGTCGCGCAGCAGGTGCCGGGGCTCGGGGCCGACGAGGAGCGCGGCCGCCTGGTCGTCGAGCCCTCGCCGCGTGACTCGATGGCGGCGATCGGCCTGGCCGCGGCGATCCTCGTCGAGCGGCACGGCGACGACGTCGTGCTCGGCTCGTTCGCCGCGGACCACGTGATCCACGGCGCGCCCGAGTTCGAGCGCGCCGTCCGTGAGGCCGTCGCGGCCGCGCGCGAGGGGTTCGTCGTGACGATCGGGATCACCGCGACCGGTCCGTCGACCGCGTTCGGCTACATCCGCTCCGCCGCGCCGCTCGGGGTCGCGGACGCGCCCAGCGCGCGGCACGTCGCCGGGTTCGTCGAGAAGCCCGACGAGCAGACGGCGGTCGCCTACCTCGCGACGGGGGAGTACCGCTGGAACGCGGGCATGTTCGTCGTGCGCGCCGCGGTGCTGCTCGACCACCTCGCCCAGCAGATCCCGGGCCTGGCCTCGGGCCTGCGGGAGATCGGCCGAGCGTGGGACACCGACGCGCGCGACGAGGTGCTGGCGCGTGTGTGGCCGGGGCTGACGAAGATCGCGATCGACCACGCGATCGCCGAGCCCGTGGCCGCCGCGGGGGGCGTGGCCGTGGTGCCAGGCGACTTCGGCTGGGACGACGTCGGCGACTTCGACTCGCTCGCCGGCCTGCTGCCCACCACGACGCTGGGCGACGACGCGGCCGTGCTGCGCGTGGAGGCGCCCGACGCGTTCGTCGTGCCCGCCGCGGGGCGGACCGTGTCGGTCGTCGGCATCCCGGACGCGGTCGTCGTCGACACCCCCGACGCGCTGCTGGTCACGACCCGGGCGCACGCGCAGCAGGTCAAGGCGGCGGTCGACGGCTGGCGGGCCGCAGGGCGCGACGACCTGCTGTAGGGGCCCTGCTCCGGCAGCGCCGTGCTGAGGCAGTGCCCGACGTCGGCGGCCGCGTCGTGGCGGTGGGACGCCGCGACCCGCGACGACGTGCGGCGATAACCTCGCCAGGTGCCCGTCCTGCCTTCCACCGTGCCCTCGCTCGACTCGCTGCGCCCGGCGCCGACCACCGCCGCGGTGCTGCGGCTCGCGCGCCTCGTCGACTCGCTGCGCGACGAGCTCGTCGAGATCCGGCGTGACCTGCACGCGCACCCCGAGCTCGCGCGCACCGAGGAGCGCACCACGCGCGTCGTCGCCGACCGGCTGCGGGTGGCCGGTCTCGAGCCCCGGCTCCTGCCCGGCAGCGGGCTCGTGTGCGACATCGGCCCTTCGCACGCCCAGACCGGGCGCGGGCGCATCGGCCTGCGCGCCGACCTCGACGCCCTGCCCGTCGCGGACGACTGCGGCCTGCCGTGGACGTCGACGCACCGCGGCGTCGCGCACGCGTGCGGGCACGACGTGCACACCACGGCAGTGCTGGGCGCGGGGCTCGCGCTCGCGGAGCTCGCGGCCGCGGGCGAGCTCGAGACCGGCGTGCGCCTGATCTTCCAGCCTGCCGAGGAGGTGCAGCCGGGCGGCTCGCTCGACGTGATCGCCGCGGGCGGCCTCGACGGCGTCGCGCAGATCTTCGCGGTGCACTGCGACCCCAAGGTCGACGTCGGCCAGGTGGGCACGCGCATCGGGCCCATCACGTCCGCGAGCGACGAGGTGACCGTGACGTTCGCGGGCGCCGGGGGCCACACGTCGCGGCCGCACCTGACGGGCGACCTCGTCTACGCGATGGCGCAGGTCGTCACGCAGGTGCCCGCGATCCTCGGTCGGCGCCTCGACCCGCGCTCGGGCGTGAACCTCACGTGGGGCGCGATCCAGGCGGGCACGGCGCACAACGTCATCCCCGGCGCGGGCTCGGTGCGCGGGACCCTGCGCTGCCTCGACGTGCGTGCATGGGAGACCGCGTCGCAGGTGTTCCACGACGCGGTCGAGCAGGTCGTCGCGCCGTACGACGTCGAGGTCGAGATCCGGCACCAGCGCGGCGTGCCGCCGGTCGAGAACGACGAGCGCGCGACGACCGTGCTGGAGGCCGCCGCGCGCGACGTGCTCGGCGAGCACGCCGTGAACCTGACCGAGCAGTCGCTCGGCGGCGAGGACTTCGCGTGGTACCTCACGCGCGTCCCGGGTGCGATGGCGCGCCTGGGGACGCGGACGCCGGGCGGGCGCACGTACGACATCCACCAGGGCGACCTCGTCGTCGACGAACGGGCGGTCGAGGCGGGTGCGCTGCTGCTCGCACGCGCCGCGGTGCGCGCCGGGACGCCTGCCTGAGGTGTCCCGAACGTCCGCCGTGCCCGTCTCGCATCGCGGTACCGCAGGTCCGCCACCTGGGCCGACATTCCAACTCCGTAACGGAACCTGCGGCGATACCCGCCGGTAACATGCGCGTCATCCCGCGCTCACTAGAGTCCGACTCATCGATGCCGATCCGTGTCGAAGGTCGGGACCGCACACCTGCGCGTTCCCGAGGGCCGGGTCAGGCGTTCTGACGAGAACTCAGGAGTGACGCGTGAAGAAGCTCATCCAGGTGGCCGCGCTCAGCGGCGCGGTCGCCCTCGCGCTCGCCGCGTGTGGCGACGCCCCCGACGACACGACCTCGACGCCCGGGGCAGGGACCACGACGGAGGCCTCGTCCGAGCCGACCGGCGAGGCCATCGACTTCAAGGCCTGCATCGTCTCCGACGCCGGCGGGTTCGACGACCGCAGCTTCAACCAGCTGAGCTTCGAGGGCGCCAAGGCGGCCGCGGACGAGCTCGGCGCCCAGTTCGCCCAGGTCCAGTCCGACTCGGCTGCCGACTTCCCGGGCAACCTGCAGAGCCTCGTCTCCGAGGGCTGCAACAGCATCGTCTCGGTCGGCTTCGCGCTCTCGGCCGACACGGTGACCTCCGCGCTCGAGAACCCGGACATCCACTACATCCTCGTGGACGACGCCGCGGACAACGACTTCAACGGCACCAAGGACGCGGAGAACATCAAGCCGCTGCTGTACGACACGGCGCAGGCCGCGTTCCTCGCGGGCTACCTGTCGGCCGGCTTCTCCGAGGCCGGCAAGGTCGGCACCTTCGGTGGCCAGCCCTACCCGACCGTCACGATCTTCATGGACGGCTTCAAGCAGGGCGTCGAGTACTACAACAAGACGAAGGGCACGACCGTCCAGGTCGTCGGCTTCGAGGGTGGCGACAAGGGCTCCTTCACCGGTGGCTTCGAGGCGAACGACAGCGCCAAGGAGGTCGCGGCCGGGATCATCGACCAGGGCGTCGACGTGATCCTCCCGGTCGGTGGCCCGATCTACCAGTCGGCCATGGACGCGATCGCCGACTCCGGTCGTGACATCGCGCTGATCGGCGTGGACGCCGACTTCTTCGTGACGGACCCGAGCACGCAGGACCTCGTCCTGACCTCGATCCTCAAGAAGATGGACGTCTCCACCAAGGAGGCCGTCGTGGCCTCCGGCAGCGGCAACTGGGACCCCGAGGCGTACGTCGGCACGCTCGAGAACGGTGGCGTCGGCCTGGCCCCGCTGCACAACTTCGAGAGCAAGGTCGACCCGGCGCTGTGGGCCGAGGTCGAGCAGCTGCAGCAGGACATCATCGACGGCAAGGTCACGGTCACCTCGTACCTGAACCAGTGATCACGACGCTGTGAAACCCGACGCGGCGGGGAGGCCCTGCGTGGCCTCCCCGCCGCGTGTCGTCGTGCGGCGCGTGCCGCCAGTCACCAGGATCAGGACATGAGGCTTGAGCTTCGAGGCATCACCAAGCGGTTCGGGTCGCTCGTCGCGAACGACCACATCGATCTCGTCGTCGAACCGGGCGAGATCCACTGTCTCCTCGGGGAGAACGGCGCCGGCAAGTCGACGCTGATGAACGTGCTGTACGGCCTGTACACCGCCGACGAGGGCGAGATCCTCCTGGACGACGAGGTCCAGCACTTCTCGGGCCCGGGCGACGCGATGGCCGCCGGCATCGGCATGGTCCACCAGCACTTCATGCTCATCCCCGTCTTCACCGTCGCCGAGAACGTCATGCTCGGCCACGAGCAGACGCGCGGCGGCGGCAGGCTCGACCTCGAGGCGGGCCGCGCGAAGGTGCGCGAGATCGCCGACCGGTTCGGGTTCCACGTCGACCCCGACGCGCTCGTCGAGGAGCTGCCCGTCGGCGTGCAGCAGCGCGTCGAGATCATCAAGGCCCTCTCGCGCGACGCCAAGGTCCTCGTCTTCGACGAGCCGACCGCGGTGCTGACGCCGCAGGAGACCGACGAGCTCATGGCGATCATGCGCCAGCTCAAGTCCGAGGGCGTCGCGATCGTCTTCATCACCCACAAGCTGCGTGAGGTCCGCGAGGTCGCGGACCGCATCACCGTCGTGCGCCGCGGGGCGATCGTCGGCGAGGCCTCGCCGGGCGCGAGCGACGCCGAGCTCGCCGCGCTCATGGTCGGCCGTGCCGTCGAGCTGACGGTGCACAAGGAGGCCCCGCAGTACGGGACCTCGGAGCTCGTCGTCAGCCACCTCGACGTCAGTGACGCGCGGGGCACCGTGCTCGTCGACGACGTGTCGTTCACGGTCCGCGGCGGCGAGGTGCTGGTCGTCGCCGGCGTGCAGGGCAACGGGCAGACCGAGCTCGCCGAGGCGCTCGCGGGTCTGCAGTCCTCCGTCAGCGGGAGCATCACGCTGGACGGCGTGGAGCTCGTCGGGCGCAGCGTGCGCCAGATCATCGACGCCGGGCTCGGGTTCGTCCCCGAGGACCGCGGCGTGGACGGGCTCGTGGGCTCGTTCACGGTCGCCGAGAACCTCATGCTGAACCGTGCCGACGAGGCGCCGTTCGCGCGCTACGGGCTGCTCCAGCTCAAGGCCCGCGACCAGTTCGCGCACGACAAGGTCGACGAGTTCGACATCCGCACGCAGGGGATCGACGTCCCGGCCGGGCGGCTCTCGGGCGGCAACCAGCAGAAGGTCGTCCTCGCGCGTGAGCTGTCGCGCAAGCTGCGCCTGCTGGTCGCGGCCCAGCCGACGCGCGGCGTCGACGTGGGCTCGATCGAGTTCATCCACAAGCGGATCGTCGAGACGCGCGACGCGGGCATCCCGGTCGTGGTCCTCGCGACCGAGCTCGACGAGGCGGTCGCCCTGGGCGACCGGATCCTCGTGATGTACCGCGGTCGTGTGGTCGGCATCGTGCCGGCGACGACCCCGCGCGACGTGATCGGCCTGATGATGGCCGGCATCGCGCCCGACGACGCAGGAGCGGCGGCATGAGCGCAGAGCAGAGCGCACCGAGCGGCGACGCCGCCGCTCGGGCGGTCGCACCCACGAGCCCGGAGTCGGGCGGCGGGGACGGCGGTCCCGACCGCCGGTGGCAGGAGGCGATCGCGCGCGCGACGTCGGGCGGCTGGGCCGTCGCCGTCGGCGCCGTGCTGCTCGCCGTGCTGGCCGGCTCGATCATGATCGCGGTCACCGACCCCGAGGTGCAGGACGCGGCGAGCTACTTCTTCTCCCGGCCCGCCGACCTGCTCAAGGCCGTGGGCGACGCGGTCGGTGGCGCGTACTCGGCGCTGTTCCGCGGCGCGGTCTACAACTACAACGCGGACACGTTCGCCAAGTCGATCCGGCCGCTCACGCAGTCGCTGACGTATGCGACGCCGCTGATCCTCGCCGGGCTGGGTGTCGCCATCGGCTTCCGCTCGGGCATGTTCAACATCGGTGGCCAGGGGCAGATGCTCATGTCGGCCGCCGCGGCGGGCTGGGTCGGCTTCTCGTTCGACCTGCCGGCCGGGCTGCACATCGTCGTCGCCGTCGCCGCGGGTGTCGTGGCCGGAGCCTTGTGGGCGGGCATCGCCGGGGTGCTCAAGGCGACCACGGGCGCGCACGAGGTGATCGTCACGATCATGCTCAACTACATCGCGTTCTACCTGTTGTCCTACCTGTTGGCCACGCCCGGCCTGCTGCAGGCGCCGGGCTCCGCGAACCCGAAGACGCCGCCCATGGCGAGCACGGCGATCCTGCCGCGCATCTTCGGGCCGCAGTACCCGCTGCACCTGGGCTTCCTGCTCGCGCTCGTCGCCGTGGTGCTCGTCTGGTTCCTGCTCAACCGCTCGAGCCTCGGCTTCCGGTTCCGGATGATCGGCGAGAACCAGTTCGCCGGCCGGGTGGCGGGCGTGAACGTCTCGCGCACGATCATCGGGTCGATGCTCGTGGGTGGCGCGCTCATCGGCGCGGCCGGTTCGACGCAGGTGCTCGGGCTCATCACCAACGGCTTCGGCTCCGACATCGACGCGGGCGTCGGCTTCGACGCGATCACCGTGGCGCTGCTCGGCAGCTCGCAGCCCGTCGGCGTGTTCTTCGCGAGCCTGCTGTTCGGCGCGTTCAAGGCGGGCGGCTCGGCCATGCAGGCGGGCGAGGGCATCCCGATCGAGATCGTGCTCGTCGTCCAGTCCCTCATCGTGCTGTTCATCGCGGCCCCGCCGCTGGTCCGCGCGATCTTCCGGCTGCCCCAGCCGGAGAAGCACCGCACGGGCAAGAAGAAGCCGCGTGAGCCCAAGGCGGCCGCGGCGATGGCCGCACCCACCACCCCGACGGCGGACGGAGCAGCTCGATGACCGCCCTGGCACCCGCACCCGCGGCCGTCCCGGACGCCGGCGAGCACCGCCGCGTCCAGGTGATCAGCCGCAAGGCCCCGATCGCGTTCGCGATCGTCACGGGGCTGTTCGCGATCCTCCTGCTCGCGGTCCCTCGTGAGGGTGACGCGACGTTCCGGTTCGCGACGGTCGGTGACCTGTTCACCATCCCGAACGCGACCGTGCCCGGGATGGCGACCGCGTGGACCGCGGTCGTCATCATGGGCCTCGCGACGGTCGCCGCGTTCGTCCTGGTCGCCCGGCGCCGCCGGGTCCCGGGGTGGATCTCCCTGGTGTTCGCCTTCGTCTTCCTGGTCGGGTTCCTTGCCTGGGCGGCGGCGGGCAGCCCGAGCGACATCCCCGCCGTCCGCCTGATCGGCGGCTCGGTGCTGCTGTCCGTGCCGATCGTGTTCGGTGCGCTCGGCGGCGTGATCGGTGAGCGCGCGGGCGTCGTCAACATCGCGATCGAGGGCCAGCTGCTCGCGGGCGCGTTCACGGGCGCCTTCGTCGGCTCGGTCACGGGCAGCCCGTGGGCCGGACTGGTCGCCGCGATCGTCTCGGGCGTGCTCGTCGCGCTCGTGCTCGGCGTCTTCGCGATCACCTACAAGGTCAACCAGGTCATCGTCGGTGTCGTGCTCAACGTGCTCGTGATCGGCATGACGAGCTTCCTGTACTCGCAGGTGCTCGTGCCGAACGCCGAGCGGTTCAACGACACCGAGCGGTTCTCCCGCATCGCGATCCCGCTCCTGTCGAAGATCCCGGTCATCGGCCCGGCGCTGTTCAACCAGACGATCGTCGTCTACGTCATGTACCTGACGGTCCCCGCCGTGTGGTTCGCGCTCATGCGCACCCGCTGGGGACTGCGGGTCCGGGCCGTGGGCGAGCACCCGAGCGCGGCCGACACCGTCGGCATCAAGGTCGAGCGCACGCGGTACCGCGCCCTCGTGATCGCGGGTGCGATCGCGGGCGTCGGCGGGGCGTTCTACACGGTCGTCTCGGTCTCGAGCTTCGGCAAGGAGATGACCGCGGGTGCGGGCTTCATCGCCCTGGCCGCCGTCATCTTCGGCAAGTGGGACCCGATCCGCGCCGCGCTCGCGGCGCTGCTGTTCGGGTTCGCCTCGAACCTCGAGGGTGCGCTGTCGATCGTCGGTGCGCCCGTGCCCAGCCAGTTCATGCTCATGCTCCCGTACGTCGTGACGATCCTGGCGGTCGCCGGGCTCGTCGGACGGTCGCGGGCCCCGGCCGCCGACGGCGTGCCGTACATCAAGGAGTGAGTCGGGTGCAGGTGGACTGGGACGCGCTGCGCGCGGTCGCCACGGAAGCGATGGCCAAGGCGTACGTGCCGTACTCGACGTTCCCCGTGGGGGCCGCCGCGATCGTCGACGACGGTCGCGTGGTGTCGGGCTGCAACGTCGAGAACGCGAGCTACGGCGTCACGTTGTGCGCCGAGTGCTCGCTCGTCTCGGCGCTGGTGATGTCGGGCGGTGGGCGCCTCGTGGCGTTCACGTGCGTGGACGGGCACGGCAACGTGCTCATGCCGTGCGGCCGGTGCCGGCAGCTCCTGTGGGAGCACGGCGGCGCGGGCCTCGTGCTGGAGACCGTCAGCGGCATCCGGCCGATGACGGAGGTCCTGCCCGACGCCTTCGGCCCGGACGACCTCACCGAACGAGCAGCAGGAGCATCATGAGCGAGTCCTTCGACGCCGTCGACGTCATCGTCGCCAAGCGCGACGGGCGGCGGCTGAGCGACGCCCAGATCGACTGGGTGATCGACGCGTACACGCGCGGTGTCGTCGCCGACGAGCAGATGTCCGCGCTCAACATGGCGATCCTGCTCAACGGCATGGACCGCGCCGAGATCGCGCGCTGGACCGCGGCGATGATCGCGTCCGGCGAGCGCATGTCGTTCGCCGACCTCGGCCGCCCGACCGCCGACAAGCACTCGACGGGCGGTGTCGGCGACAAGATCACGCTGCCGCTCGCGCCGCTCGTGGCGGTGTTCGGCGTCGCCGTGCCGCAGCTCTCGGGCCGCGGGCTGGGCCACACCGGGGGCACGCTCGACAAGCTCGAGTCGATCCCCGGCTGGCGCGCCGCCCTCAGCAACGACGAGATGATGCGCCAGCTCGCCGACGTGGGCGCGGTCATCTGCCAGGCGGGATCGGGCCTGGCGCCCGCCGACCGCAAGCTGTACGCGCTGCGTGACGTCACCGGCACGGTCGAGGCCATCCCGCTGATCGCGAGCTCGATCATGAGCAAGAAGATCGCGGAGGGCACCGACTCGCTCGTGCTCGACGTCAAGGTCGGCTCGGGGGCGTTCATGAAGGACCTCGACCGGGCGCGCGAGCTCGCGCGGACCATGGTCGAGCTGGGGACCGACGCGGGCGTCACGACCGTCGCGCTGCTCACCGACATGTCGACCCCGCTCGGCCTGACCGCCGGTAACGCGCTCGAGGTCCGGGAGTCGGTCGAGGTGCTCGCGGGCGGTGGCCCGGCGGACGTCGTCGAGCTCACGATCGCGCTCGCGCGCGAGATGCTCGACGCCGCCGGACGCCCCGACGCGGACCCCGCGGCGGCTCTCGCCGACGGTCGCGCGATGGACGCGTGGCGCGCCATGATCCGCGCGCAGGACGGCGACCCCGACGCCCCGCTGCCGTACGCGCGCGAGACCGAGCAGGTGCTCGCGGAGTCCGACGGCGTCCTGACCACGCTCGACGCGTACGCGGTGGGCGTCGCGGCGTGGCGTCTCGGCGCGGGCCGTGCGCGCAAGGAGGACCCGGTGCAGGCCGGGGCGGGCGTCCAGATCCACGTGCGCCCCGGCGAGCGGGTCACCGCGGGTCAGCCCGTCCTCACGCTGCACACCGACACCCCGGAACGGTTCGGGAGGGCGCGTGAGGCCCTCGCCGGTGGGATCGTCGTCGATGCGGCCGCTGCACCCGGCGCTGGTCCGCTCGTGCTCGACCGGATCACGGCCTGAGCTCGGCGGCAGTCGCCCGCGGCCTCGTCGGGGCCGCGGGTCGCCGGACCGGTCCGACCGCGGGCTGACCTGCGACGACGGCCCGATGGCGCGGGTCGGTCGCGGGGAGAAGGATGGGTGGACGACCGTCGATGAGGAGGACGCGATGAGCACGCTGCCCGGACCGGACGCGTGGCGCGACGCGGGGATCGAACCCGTCGACCCCGACGTCCCGGCACGCCTGACCGACGACGACGCACCCGCGTCCGACCCCGAGGAGTACACGCCGGGGTTCGCACGACCCGACCGTGACGGCACCGCCGACGAGGCGGACGTCGTGGAGCAGGACACCGAGGTTCCGGCGGACGACGAGGACGACGCGTGAGCACGAACGACGAGAGCAGCCCGGCGAGCACCGAGCCCGTCGGCACCGACGAGGTCGCCGAGAGTGTCGCCGACGAGCAGACCTCCGACGCCCAGGAACCCGACGACACCGGGTCGGTCGAGGCGCTCGTCGCGCTGATCCCGTCGCTGCCCAAGGTGCTGCTGCACGACCACCTCGACGGCGGCCTGCGGCCCGCGACCATCGTCGAGCTCGCGGCCGAGATCGGGCACGAGCTGCCCACGACCGACGCCGACGAGCTCGGCCGCTGGTTCGTCGAGGCCGCGTCGACGGGCTCGCTCGAGCGCTACCTCGAGACCTTCGTCCACACGGTCACGGTGCTGCAGACGGCGCCCGCGCTGCAGCGGGTCGCGCGCGAGGCCGTGCTCGACCTGGCAGCCGACGGCGTGGTCTACGCCGAGATCCGGTTCGCGCCCGAGCAGCACGTCGAGCAAGGGCTGACGCTGCAGGAGGTCGTCGACGCGGTGCGCGCGGGGTTCGACGAGGGCGTCGCGCGGGCGCGCGCCGACGGTCACCCGATCCGCGTCCTGGCCATCCTGTGCGCGATGCGCCACCTGGACCGGTGGCAGGAGGTCGCCGAGCTGGCGGTCGCCAACCGTGACGCAGGCGTCGTCGCGTTCGACCTCGCGGGGCCGGAGGACGGGTACCCGCCGTCGGCGCACCCCGAGGTGTTCGACGCGCTGCGCCACGCGCACTTCCCGTGCACGTTGCACGCGGGTGAGGCCGCAGGCACCGACTCGGTCGCGGACGCGGTCGCGCAGGGCGCGCTGCGCCTGGGGCACGGCGTGCGCCTGGCGGACGACGTGGGCGTCGACGAGCTCGGCGACCGGCTGGGCCTGCTCGCGCACTGGGTCCGCGACCGTCGGCTCGCGCTCGAGGTCTGCCCGTCGTCGAACGTGCAGACCGGCGGAGCGCCGTCGATCGCGGAGCACCCCGTGACGCGCCTGCACGAGCTCGGCTTCGCGGTGACCGTCAACACCGACAACCGGCTGCAGTCCGGCACGTCGCTCGGACGCGAGCTCGCGCTCCTCGTCGAGCAGGCGGGCTGGACGTTGCACGACCTCGAAGACGTGGCCGTCACCGCGGCCGCTCACGCGTTCGTCCACGACGACGAGCGCGCCGCCCTGATCGACACCGTGATCCGGCCTGCGTACGCCGCGGCCCGGGGAGGAAGGCACCGCGCATGACCCACGAACCGTTGGACGCCGCCGCGCTCGCGCAGCTCGTCGACCACACGCTGCTCAAGCCCGAGGCGACCCGCGCCGACATCGACGCGCTCGTCGCGGAGGCCGGCACGCTGGGCGTCTACTCGATCTGCATCTCGCCCTCGTTCCTGCCGGTGGACGTCTCGTCGGTGCCGGGCCTCAAGGTCGCGACCGTGTGCGGGTTCCCCTCGGGCAAGCACCACAGCGAGATCAAGGCGGCCGAGGCGGCCCGGTCGGTCGCGGACGGCGCCGACGAGGTCGACATGGTGATCGACGTGGGTGCGGCCAAGGAGGGCCGGTTCGACGACGTGCAGGCCGACATCGCCGCCGTGCGCGCCGCCGTGCCCGCCCCCACGGTGCTCAAGGTCATCATCGAGTCCGCGGCGCTGACCGACGACGAGATCGTGCGGGCCTGCCAGGCCGCCGAGGCGGCGGGCGCCGACTTCGTCAAGACCTCGACCGGCTTCCACCCCACGGGCGGAGCGACCGTGCACGCGGTGCGGCTCATGGCGCAGACCGTGGGTGGTCGCCTCGGGGTCAAGGCCTCGGGCGGTGTCCGGACGGCGGCCGACGCGCTCGCGATGGTCGAGGCCGGGGCCACGCGGCTCGGGCTGTCGGGCACGGCGAAGGTCGTCGGGGGCCTGGAGGCCGACGCGGGCTACTGAGCCCCGCTGCTGAGCCCTGCTGAGCGACCGCGAGGGCCGCGACGACGAACGGTGTCGTCGTGGCCCTCGCGCGTCCGGCCCTCAGACGATGCCGAGCGCCGCGCGCATGTCGGCGGCGACCGCGTCCAGCCGGGCGCGGGCCTGGCGCCGCGCGACGCCCACGGCCTCGTCGTCGGCGTCGGGCAGGACCGGCTCGACGACCTCGAGGTAGCACTTGACCTTCGGCTCGGTGCCCGAGGGGCGCACGATGACGCGCGTGCCGTCGGCGGCGTCGAGCCGCAGCCCTTCGGTGGGCGGCAGGCCGCCGCGCTCCTCCTCGGTGCCCCGCGCGAGGTCGACGACGCGCGTCACGGACGCGCCCGCGAGCGTGGTCGGCGGGTGCTCGCGCAGCCGCCCGACGGTCGCGGGGATCTGCGCGAGGTCGTCGTACCGCGCCGAGACCTGGCCCGTGAGGTAGAGGCCGTGCGTGCGCGCGAGGTCGTCGAGCGCGTCGATCAGCGTGCTGCCGCCGGCCTTGAGGCGCGCCGCGAGGCCTGCGACCAGGAGCGCGGCGGAGATGCCGTCCTTGTCGCGCACGTTGCCCGGCGCCACGCAGTAGCCGAGCGCCTCCTCGTAGGCGTAGACCAGACCGTCCACGCGTGAGAGCCACTTGAAGCCGGTGAGCGTCTGCACGTGCCGCACCCCCGCTGCCGCCGCGATCTCCGCGAGCTGGCGCGAGGAGACGATCGAGCTCGCGAACGTGGCCTCCGGGTCGACGGGACCGAGGTCGTCGCGGATCCGCTCGGCGGCGACCTGGCCGAGCAGCGCGCCGGTCTCGTCGCCGTGCAGCATGCGCCAGCCCTCGGCGCCGGCGGTGTCCGGGCCGCGGTAGGCGCGGGCACGCGGGTCGCGGACGGCGACCGCGCACCGGTCCGCGTCCGGGTCGAGCGCGATGACGAGGTCCGCGCCGCGGTCGGACGCGAGACCCAGGGCGAGGTCGATCGCGCCGGGCTCCTCGGGGTTCGGGAACGCGACCGAGGGGAAGTCGGGGTCGGGCGCCTCCTGCTCGGGGACGACGAGCAGGTCGGTGAAGCCCGCGGCGCGCAGCACGCGCTCCGCGACCGCGCCGCCCACGCCGTGCAGCGGCGTCAGGACGATCGAGAGGTCGGCGGCGGCGAACCGGGCGGTCGGGTCGGCGAGCGCGAGCGTCGCCTCGACGTACGCGTCCACGACGTCCTCGCCCAGCACGGTCCAGCCGTGGTCCGCGCGCGGCACGGACGCGACCGAGGGCACGCGCGCGATCTCCGCCGCGATGGCCGCGTCGGCGGGCGGCACGATCTGCGCGCCCTGGCCGCCGTCGGTCACGACGCGCCCGCCGAGGTAGACCTTGTAGCCGTTGTCCTGCGGGGGGTTGTGCGACGCGGTGACCATGACGCCCGCGTCCGCCTCGAAGCGCAGCACGCTGAACGCGAGCAGCGGTGTGGGCAGCGGGCGGGGGAGCAGCAGCACCTCGATCCCGACGGCCGTCAGCACGGCCGCGGTGTCGAGCGCGAACGCGTGCGAGTTGTGCCGAGCGTCGTAGCCGACGACGACGCGCGGGCGCGGCGTGAGCCCGTCGAGCTCGCCCAGCAGGTAGTCGGCCAGGCCCGCGGCCGCACGGATCACCACGGCACGGTTCATGCGGTGCGGGCCGCCCGCGATCGCACCGCGCAGGCCCGCGGTACCGAACTGCAGCAGACCCTGGAAGCGATCGGCGAGCTCGGCGCGCGCGATCGCCGCCGCGCGCAGCACGGCGTCCTGCTCGGGGTCGGGCGCGACACCGCTGACGAGGCCGGGCGGCCGTTCGTCCGCGACCCGCACGAGCTCGCGGAGCTCGTCGGCCGTCTGCGGGTCCGGGTCGTCGTCGATCCACGCCTCGACCTGCGCTCGCAGGTCCTCCCACGGCTCGTCGCGGCTCATGGCCCCAAGGTACTGACCGGTAGGGCGACGCACGAACCGAACGTCCCGGCCCGTGCGCCGCCCCGCAGGTTACGAGCGGCTCAGCGGCGGGTCACACGCGCCGGATGATGTCCGCGAGCAGGGCACTGATGCGCGGTCCGGCGGCCTGCCCGGCCTCGAGCACCTCCGCGTGCGACAGCGGCACCGGGCTGATGCCCGCCGCCAGGTTGGTGACCAGGGAGATGCCGAGGACCTCCATGCCGGCCTGGCGCGCGGCGATCGCCTCGAGCGTCGTCGACATGCCGACCAGGTCACCGCCGATGCGCCCGGCCATCCGCACCTCCGCGGGGGTCTCGTAGTGCGGCCCGCGGAACTGGACGTACACGCCCTCGTCGAGGGTCGCGTCGACCTCACGAGCGAGCGTCCGCAGGCGCGCGGAGTACAGGTCCGTGAGGTCGACGAACGTCGCGCCCTCGAGCGGCGAGGTCGCGGTGAGGTTGATGTGGTCGCTGATGAGCACGGGCGTGCCCGGGCCCCACGCGGGGTTCAGCCCGCCGCAGCCGTTCGTCAGGACGACGACCGAGGCACCGGCCGCGGCCGCGGTCCGCATGCCGTGCACGACACGACGCACGCCCTTGCCCTCGTAGAGGTGGGTGCGCGAGCCGAGGACCATCGCGTGCTTGCCGGTCTCCCCGATGCGGACCGAGCGGATGGTCCCGACGTGGCCGTGCACGGCCGCCGCCGAGAAGCCGGGGACGTCGGTGCTCGCGACCTCGGCGACGGTCTCGCCCAGGAGGTCCGCCGCGCCGCCCCAGCCTGAGCCGAGGACGAGCGCCACGTCGTGCTGCGTCACCCCCGTGGCCTGCGCCAGGTACGCGGCGGCCGCACGGGCCACCTCGAACGGATCGGTCGTCGGGTCGTCGAGGTCGAGGTCGTCGCTCATGACTCGCAGGTTAGCCGGGCCCGACGGGAGCAGCAGTCCGCCAGACGGCAGAATGCAGGTCGTGAGCACACCTCCCGGCACCCCCGCCCTGCCCGAGACCCGTGTCGTCGTCGTCGGGGGCGGGCCCGGCGGGTACGAGGCTGCGCTGGTCGCGCGGCGGCTCGGCGCCGACGTGACCGTCGTGGAGACCCAGGGGCTCGGCGGCGCCGCGGTGCTCACGGACGTCGTGCCCTCCAAGACGCTCATCGCCACCGCCGAGTGGATGACGATCGCCGACCGTGCGCCCGAGCTCGGCATCCGCAGCGGGTTCGGCGCGGACCACCGCCACCACATCGACCTCGCCGCCGTGAACACGCGCGTCAAGGCGCTCGCCGCCGCGCAGTCCGCGGACATCCGGGCGCGGCTCGAGAAGGAGGGCGTGCACGTCGTGCTCGGGCACGGCCGGCTCGACGGCCCGCAGCGCGTGGTGGTGACCTCGACCGACGGCGCCCCCGAGCGCACCCTCGAGGCCGACGTGGTGCTCGTCGCGACCGGTGCGCGCCCGCGCGAGCTGCCCGAGGCGCGGCCGGACGGCGAGCGCATCCTCACGTGGACGCAGCTCTACGACCTGCCGGCGCTGCCCGACAAGCTCATCGTCGTGGGGTCGGGCGTGACCGGCGCCGAGTTCGCGGGCGCGTACACCTCGCTCGGCGCCGACGTCACGCTGGTCTCGTCGCGTGACCGCGTGCTGCCGGGCGAGGACGTCGACGCCGCCGAGCTCATCGAGGACGTGTTCAAGCGCCGCGGCATGACGGTGCTGTCTCGCTCGCGCGCGGCCGGCGCGCGGCGTACCGCCGACGGGGTCGTCGTGACGCTGGCCGACGGTCGTGAGGTCGAGGGCTCGCACGTGCTGTTCGCCGTCGGGTCCATCCCGACGACGAGCGGGCTCGGGCTCGAGGAGGCCGGCGTGCGCCTGTCGCCGTCGGGGCACATCGAGGTCGACAAGGTCTCGCGGACCAGCGCGCGCGGCGTGTACGCGGCCGGCGACGTCACGGGCGTCCTGCCGCTCGCGTCGGTCGCCGCGACGCAGGGCCGCATCGCGATGTCCCACGCGCTCGGGGACGCGGTCACGCCGCTGTCGCTGCGCGCGGTCGCGGCGAACATCTTCACCGCACCCGAGATCGCGACGGTCGGCTTCTCCGAGAAGCGCCTGGCCGACGAGGGTCTGCCCTACGAGGTCAGCACGCTGCCGATCACGCGTAACCCGCGCGCCAAGATGCTCGGCGTGCGGGAGGGGTTCGTCAAGATCTTCGCGAGCCCCGGCGCGGGCACGGTCCTGGGCGCGGTGCTCGTCGGGCCGCGCGCGTCGGAGTCGGTGTTCCCGCTCGCGCTCGCGATCACGCACCGGCTCTCGGTCGACCAGATCGCCGAGGTCATCACGGTCTACCCGTCGATGTCCGGCTCGCTCGCCGAGGTCGCCCGGACCCTGCACCACCCCGCGGCCGACTGACCGGCCCGCGGGGCCGACCACGACGGACCCGCGGGTGCCTGCGGTCAGGGGAGCGTCAGGTGCGCGACCACCGGAAGGTGGTCGGACGCGGTCACGCCCGTCACGACCGTCGCCTGGGTGAACGTCACCTGCTGACCGAACACCCAGTCGATGCGCTGCTCGGGGTCCACCGACGGCGACGTCAGGGCGTCCGGGTCGCCCACGGCGTCGACCGCGCTGACCCAGCCCGCGTCCTCGAGCAGGGTGATCTCGGGCCAGCCCGGCTCGGCGTTGAGGTCGCCGGCCAGCACCGACGGTCCCGTCACGGGCTCGGCGGCCAGCAGCGCGTCGAGCTGGTCGAGGCGCGTGGGCGTGTTCTCCGCGCGGTGCTGCAGGTGCACGCTCGTCACGCGCACGGGCTCGCCGGCGGCGGTCGTGACGGTCGCGGACAGCGCCGACCGCCCCTGCGGCCCCGCGCCGTACGGCAGCGGGTGCATCGCGACGTCGGTCAGCGCCGACCGGGCCAGGATCGCGTTGCCGAACTGGTGGTCGGCCGCGGGCGCGAACTCGACCGTCATGCCGAGCCGGTGCCCGAGCCACGTCGCCATGTCCGCGCCGCCGCCGAACACCCAGCCACGCTCGACCTCCTGCAGCAGGACGACGTCCGGGTCGGCCGCCTCGATCGTCGCGGCGACGACCTCGAGGTCGACGCCACCGAGCGGCGAGACCCCGTAGTGCAGGTTCCAGCCGACCACGGTGAGCTCGTCACCCGCGGCACGGTCCGGGACGTCCGAGCCGTGCGTGCTCGTCGTGGACGGCGCCAGGCCGACGAGCGCGAGGGCCGCGGCGGGGACGAGCAGCAGCCGCACCGAGCGCACGCGCGCGGGCTGGCGCTCGTCGGGCGTCCGCTCCGCCGGCTCGCCGGGTGCCCGGTGGCGCAGCCCCGTGGACGCGACGACGACCGCGGCGAGGATCGGCACGATCGCGTTGTCGACCGGCAGCGGGACGTCGTAGTCGATCATGTAGACGAGCACGGGCAGGATCACGCCCAGGCCCGCGAGCGTCGCGGCTCCCGCGGCGCGCCACGTGCCGAGCGGCGCGGGCCGGCGGATCGACAGCGTCCCGACCAGCACGATCCCGACGACGACGTCGAGCACGACCACCGCGGCGAGCGCCGCCCACCCGGTCGTGAGCATCGCCGCCGCGACGGCCCCGACCAGCAGCACCGCGGCACCCACGCGCACGGACCCCGACCACCGGTCCGGACGCAGCAGCAGCCACCCGCCGGCCCCCGTCGCGACGACGATCGCGACCCCGGCCCAGCCGAGCGCGACGCCCGACTGCGAGGCCAGGAACGCGGGGTTCGCCCCGATCATCGCGGCGAGCCCCACGTACAGCCCGAGCGCCCACAGGCGTCGCGGGCGGACCGTCGCGGGCTCGCCGGCCCCGGTGCCGGGACGGGCCACGCGGAACGCGGCGAGCGGTGCGAGCGCCACGAGCAGCGCGACCGCCCAGCCCACCCACGACGAGCGCCACAGCGCGTCCCACGAGCCCAGGAGCACCTGCACACCCACCGACAGCCCGGCACCCAGCACGAGCCCGAGCGCGGCCTGACGCGGCCCCTGGACCCGCCCGGCGACGAACGCGACCGCGAGCACCAGGACGCCGCACGCCCACGCGACGGTGGCCAGGCCGAGCCAGTAGCGCGCGTCCCCGTCGAGGCCCTGCAGGACGAGCCGGAGCACCGCGAGGACGGCCGCGCCCACGACGACCGTGCGGCCCGACGGCACGCCGCCGCGCGCCCCGGTCGCGAGCAGCAGCACCGCGACGACGACACCCGTCGCGCCGTAGGTCACGAGCGCGGAGACGCCCGCGGTCACCACGCCCGACGCGAACGCGTGGTCGAGCAGCGGGCCGCTCGCGCGCACGAGCTCGAGCGTCGCGGTGGCGAGTGCCGCGAGCAGCCAGACGCGCGTCGGGGTCCCGTCGTCGGGCGGCCTCGTCGTGGCGGGGGCGCGGTCGTCGGTGCTGATCGTCACGGCCGAAGGCTACGCGCCGGGGCGGCCAGGGACGCACGTCCCGGGCCGCGGCGCCCCGCGGGGTGCAGCATGCCCACCATGCGCCCGCACGGACCCGTCGTCCGCACCGTCCGCCACGACCCGGCCGACCGGCCGCTGCTCGTGATCTGGGAGGCGACGCGCGCGTGCGCGCTGTCGTGCGTGCACTGCCGCGCCGAGGCCGCACCCCGGCGCGACCCGCGCGAGCTCGACACCGACGAGGCGACCGAGCTCATGCGCCAGGTCGCGTCGTTCGGCCGGCCCGCGCCGATCTTCGTCATCACCGGGGGCGACTGCTTCGAGCGCGAGGACCTGACTGAGCTGGTCCGCCGCGGTCGCGCGCTGGGGCTCGCGGTCGCGGTCTCGCCGTCCGGCACCGACAAGCTCGACCGTGCGGCACTCGTCGCGCTGCAGGACGCCGGGGTGACCGCGATGTCGCTCTCGCTCGACGGCGCGACCGCCGCGGTGCACGACGGCTTCCGTCGCGTCCCGGGTACGTTCGACCGGACGGTCGAGGCGTGGGCGGTGGCGCGCGAGCTCGGGATGAAGGTGCAGGTCAACTCGACCATGTCGAGCCGGACCGTGCACGAGCTGCCGGACCTCGCCGCCCTGGTGCGGGCGCAGGGCGCGATGACGTGGAGCGCGTTCATGCTGGTCCCGATGGGCCGCGGCGTGGACCTCGGCGCGCTCAGCGCGCAGCAGGCCGAGGACGTCATGAACTACCTGTACGACCTGGGCCCGCACGTCCCGGTCAAGACGACCGAGGGCCACCACTTCCGCCGCGTCGCGCTGCAGCGCGCGGTGCTCGCGGACCGCGGTGTCGACCACGTGGCCGCCCTCGGTCTCGGCGACCTGTACGCCGAGCTGACGGAGCGCACCGCGGCGTTCGGGTGGGGTGACGGTGAGCGCACCCGTCGGCCGCCGCTCAACGTCAACGCGGGGTACGGGTTCGTGTTCGTCTCGCACGTCGGGACCGTGCACCCGTCGGGCTTCCTCCCGGTCGCCGCCGGGGACGTGCGCGAGCAGACCCTGCCCGACATCTACCGGTCGTCGCCGCTGTTCACCGGGCTGCGCGACTCGTCGCGCCTGACGGGGCGGTGCGGCACGTGCGAGTTCGCGCGCGTGTGCGGCGGCTCGCGCTCGCGGGCGTACGCCGCGACGGGCGACGCGTTCGCCGCGGACCCGCTGTGCGCCTACGAGCCCGGCTCGTTCCCGTACCCGCAGGACGTGGCGGCGCTGCTCGCGTCGTGAGTGCCGTGACCGCCGTGACGGTCAGGCGAACAGCGCCTGGCCGACGAACGGGCTCGCGCTCGTCGTGATCGGCGTGCCGTCCTCGCCGACGACGAGCGAGCCGTCGGGCAGCCCGGGCGGAACCGCGAACAGGCCCGAGCCCGTGTGCTGCAGGTACTCCATGAGGCCGTCGTCGCGCGAGAGCGTGTTCTGCATCGGGATGTAGTGCGTGCGCGGGTCGGTGACGAACGCGAGGAAGAACAGGCCCGCGTCGAGCCGGCCGAGCGCGTCGTTCCCGTCGGTGAAGTTGTAGCCGCGGCGCAGCATCCGCACGCCGCCGTTGTGCGTCGGGTGAGCGAGCCGCACGTGGCTGTTCATGGCGACGAGCGGCTGGTCGTCGCGTCCGGTCACCGCGAAGTCCGGCTCGGTGAACTCGGTCCCGCCCGACAACGGCGCGCCCTCACCCTTGGTCCGCCCGACGAGCGCCTCCTGCTCGCGCAGCGACGTGCGGTCCCACGTCTCGATCGTCATGCGGATGCGCCGTGCGACGAGGTACGACCCGCCCGTGAGCCACGCCGAGTCGCGGCTGTCCGCGGCGGCCGCCGCAGCCGGGACCCAGACGTGCTCGGCCACGTGCGCGGGGTCCTCGGCCTTGAGGTTGGCGGTGCCGTCCTTGAAGCCGAACAGGTTGCGCGGCGTGCGCTGCGCGGTCGACGTCGACGACGTGCGCCCGTAGCCGAGCTGCGTCCAGCGGATCGTCGCGGCGCCGAACGCCGCGCGCGACAGGTTGCGGATCGCGTGCACCGCGACCTGCGGGTCGTCCGCGCACGCCTGGACCACGAGGTCGCCGTCGCACCGCGCCGGGTCCAGGTTGTCGGCGGGGAAGTGGGGGAGCTCGACGAGCGCGTCGGGTAGCCGGTCGGCGAGCCCGAACCGGTCGGTGCCGTCGGGCGTGACGAACAGGGACCGGCCGAAGCCGAACGTGATCGTCAGTCCCGCGGGGGGCAGGTCGGCGACCTCGCCCGTGTCGTCCGGCGGCGCGTCGTAGGGCCCCGACGACGGGCCGTACGAGCCCGCCGCGAGGCCCTGCGTGAGCCGCGCGGCGATCGTCGTCCAGCGCTGCAGCAGCGCGACGAGGTCGTCGCGGTCGTTCGTCGTGACGTCGAACGCCGCGAGGTAGAGCCGGTCCTGCGCGGGCGTGACGATGCCGGCCTGGTGCTCGCCGGTGAACGCGAACGTGCCGGGTGTGGCGGCCCCCGCTGAGGCCTCGCCGGTGGTCGCGCGGCCCAGCCCGAAGCCCGCGGCGCCGACGGCCGCGGCGCCGAGCAGCCCGCCGCCGAGCAGCGCGCGGCGCGAGATGCCGCGCGGCTCGGCCGCGGAGGTCTCCTCGGTCACGTCAGGCGCCCGTGACGACCGCGGTGAGCTCGGAGAGCGGCTCCGAGAGCGCGTCGACGGCGGTCGAGAGCGCCTTGACCTCCTGCTCGGTGAGCTCGTCGTACGGCGTGAAGCCGGCCTCGACCGAGCCCTGCTCGGCGAGCAGCGCGTCGAGCGCGGCGAACCGCTCGAGGAGCGTGGCCGCGAGGTCGGGGTCCTGCGCCTCGACCACGTCGGCGAGGACCTCGTACGCGACGCGCGCGCCGTCGACGTTGGCCTGGAAGTCCCACAGGTCGGTGTGCGACCAGATCTCCTCCTCGCCCGTGACCTTGCCCGTCGCGACCTCGTCGAGCAGCTCCTTGGCGCCGTTGGAGATCTGGAACGCCTCGAACGTGAAGTCCGGGTCGTTGACCTGGTCGACGAGGTCCTGCGTCCAGCCGACGAGGTCGTCGGCGGCCTTGGTGCGCTCGGCGTCGGTGAGCGGGACGTACTCCTGGCCGCCGTTGTCGGCCGCGAGCGGGGGCCACAGGTCCTTCTCGAGGTAGTGCCACCCGCTCCAGGTCTGGCCGTCCTCGAGGTCGGCCTCACGCGCGTCGGTCAGCGGGTCGAGGTCGCCGAACGACTCCGCGACGGGCTCGACCCGCTCCCAGTGCACGCGTGTCGCGGCGTACAGCGCGCGCGCCTGCTCGTCGTCGCCGGCCTTGTACGCGGCGGCGAACTCCTGCGTGCCCGCGATCAGCGCGCCCACCTGGTCCTTCACGTACGCGACGTACTGCGCCTCGGCGGTCGTCAGCTGCTCGGCGACGTCGCCCGACGGGCCCACGTCGTCGCCCGAGTCCGTCACGGTGAACTGCGCGCGGATGCCGTCGCCGACCATGCCGGGCTTGCACGCCGTGAAGTACGTGCCGGGCCGCACCTGCACGACGAGGTCGCGCGTGATGCCCGGGCCGATGTTCTCGACCTCGGACACCACGCGCAGGCCGTCCTCACCGAGCAGGTAGAACTCGGTGACGTCCGACCCGTCGTTGGTGACCTGGAACGTCAGCGTCCCGGACTCGGCCGTGGCCGACGAGACCGTGCACGCGTCGGCCGTGCTGCTCACCGTGAGCGCTGCGGTGGACGCACCCGCGGCGGGGTCGTTGTCGACGCAGGCGGCGAGCGGAAGGACCAGGGCGGCGAGCGCGAGCGCGCCGACGGTGGTGCGGGACATGGATCTCCTCAGGTGCGGCGGGTCGCGGCGCGTCAGGCCGCGACGCGGGCCGTCGTGGACGCAGCGGTGGGACGAGCAGCGGCTGCGGGGCGGTGGCCCCACGTGGTGCGGATGAACAGCGTGAGGACGACCGCGACGTAGCTGGTCCAGGCGACGAGCTGCAGCCACGTGGTCGCGGGCGTGAAGTTGAAGACGCCCTTGAGCAGCGTCCCGTACCAGGACGAGGGCGGGACGGTCGCGGAGACGTCGAACGCGAGCCGGTCGAGGCCCGGCAGGATCGCGGCCTCCTGCAGGTCGTGCACGCCATAGGACAGCACGCCCGCCGCGACGAGGATGAGGAACAGGCCCGTCCACGCGAAGAACCGGCGCAGGTCGAGCCGGACCGCGCCGCGGTACATCAGCCACGCGATCGCGACCGCGACCGCGATGCCGAGCGCGGCGCCGACGAGGGGGGCCGCGCTGCCCGAGGACGTCGCCTGCGCGCCGGCCCACAGGAACAGCGCGGTCTCGAGGCCCTCGCGGCCCACCGCGAGCAGCGCCATGACGACGACCGCGCCCTTGCCGGCCGCGATCGCGTCGTCGAGCCGGTGCTGCAGGTCCGCCTTGAGGTGGCGGGCCGTCTTGGCCATCCAGAAGATCATCCAGGTGATGAGCCCGACCGCGACGATCGACAGCGACCCGCCGATCGCCTCCTGCGCCTCGAACGAGAGCCCCTGGGGCCCGAACGTCAGCAGCGCCCCGAACAGCAGCGACGCGCCGACGGCGACCGCGACCCCGGACCACAGGGCCGGGAGCAGGTCGCGCCTACCGGTCCGGACGAGGTAGGCGACGAGGATGCTCACGACGAGCGCGGCCTCGAGGCCCTCGCGCAGACCGATGAGGAAGTTGGCGACCATGGGGGACCGTTCAGGAGCGACGTCCGTGCCGGGTGCCCGGTACGGGGGTGAGGCAAGGCTTCCCTCACACGTCGGGCGACGCTACTCCTCGGATCGCCCGTGCGGGAGTGGGTGACCACCCTGCGTCGTGTGTCGCGCATCACCTCGGACGGTGGCGGCGCCGGGACCAGGGACGTCGCTCGTGGCAGGTCGGTCGTCGAGCGCGGCGCGCAGCGCGGGCCACGCCTCCGCGAACGCCGGCAGGAGGTCGAGCGCCGCGACGTCCGCGACCGGGACCCAGGCGATCTCGAGGGACTCGGCGTCCGTCGCGCGCGCGTCGAACGCGTGGACCTCGTCGGCCAGGACCGTCGTGTACGACCAGTTCGGGTGGGTCAGGACGCGCGTCGCGAACGGGCGGACGGCGTCGGCCGGGACCCCGGCCTCCTCGCCGGCCTCACGCAGCGCGGCGGCGGTCGCGTCCTCGTCCGGGTGCCGGGCTCCACCAGGGATGCCCCACGTCCCGCCGTGGTGGCTCCACGGCGCGCGGTGCTGCAGCAGGACGTGCGTGGCGGCGCCGCCCGGCGTGCGTCGCGCGACCAGCAGCCCTGCGGCGCCGTGCAGCCCCCAGTGCCGTGAGCCGCACGCGCACTGCACCCAGCCGTCGCCCGGCGCGGGCGCGTGACGAGGCGGTTCAGTCACCGTGCGGCTCGGGCGCGTGCGGCTCGGTCATGAGTCGGTGGCTCCGTCGGTCAGTCGACGATCTCGCAGATCGCGGTCCCGGCGCTCACGCTCGCCCCCACGCCGGCGGCCAGGCCAGTCACGGTCCCCGCGCGGTGGGCGACCAGCGGCTGCTCCATCTTCATGGCCTCGAGCACGACGACGAGGTCACCCTCGGCGACCGTCGCGCCGTCGGCCACGGCGACCTTGACGATCGTGCCCTGCATCGGCGAGGTGAGCGTGGTGCCGTTGGCCGACGCCTTGGGCGCGCTGGTGCGTCGCGCGGGGCGGCGGGGCGCACCGGCCGACCGGGCGCCGGCGGCCCGGCCGAGCGCGAGCGCCGCGGGCAGGACGACCTCGAGCCGCTTGCCGCCGACCTCGACGACGACGCGCTCCAGGACGGGTGCCTCGTCGGCCTCCTCGACCGATGCCGCGGCGGGGGCCTTGCCGAGCGTGGCGAGGGTGTCCGCGAACTGCGTCTCGATCCAGCGCGTGTGGACCGTGAACGGCGTCTCGGGATCGGCCGGCGCGAACGCCTCGTCTTCGAGCACCGCGCGGTGGAACGGCACGACCGTGGGGATGCCCACGACCTCCAGCTCGGCGAGTGCGCGCTTGGCGCGCGCGATCGCCTGCTGCCGGTCCGCCCCCGTCACGACGAGCTTCGCGATCATCGAGTCGAACGCGCCCGAGACGGTGTCGCCCTCCACGACGCCCGAGTCGACCCGCACGCCGGGGCCGGACGGGAAGCGCAGCGTGGAGATGCGCCCGGGGGCGGGCAGGAAGTTCGCGGCGGGGTCCTCGCCGTTGATGCGGAACTCGAGCGAGTGCCCGCGCGTGACGACCTCGTCGTACCCGAGCGGCTCACCCGCCGCGATCCGCAGCTGCTCGCGCACGAGGTCGATCCCGGAGATCTCCTCCGTGACCGGGTGCTCGACCTGCAGCCGCGTGTTGACCTCGAGGAACGAGACCGTGCCGTCGGCGCCGACCAGGAACTCGCACGTCCCGGCGCCCTGGTAGTGGGCCTCGCGCAGGATCGCCTTGCTCGACTCGACGAGCTGCGTGCGCTGCGCCTCGGTGAGGAACGGCGCGGGCGCCTCCTCGACGAGCTTCTGGTGGCGGCGCTGCAGCGAGCAGTCACGCGTGCTGACGACGACGACCGTGCCGTACGCGTCCGCGAGGCACTGGGTCTCGACGTGGCGGGGCTTGTCCAGGTACCGCTCGACGAAGCACTCGCCGCGGCCGAACGCCGCGACGGCCTCGCGCACCGCGGACTCGTACATCTCGTCGATCTCGTCGGACGTGCGCGCCACCTTCAACCCGCGCCCGCCGCCACCGAACGCAGCCTTGATCGCGATCGGCAGGCCGTGCTCCGCGACGAACGCGTGGATCTCGTCGGCGCCCGAGACCGGGTCGGGCGTACCCGCGACGAGGGGCGCGCCCGCACGCTGCGCGATGTGCCGCGCGCTGACCTTGTCGCCGAGCGCCTCGATCGCGTCCGGCGACGGGCCGATCCACGTGAGCCCCGCGCCGATCACCGCACGCGCGAAGTCGGCGTTCTCCGCGAGGAAGCCGTAGCCGGGGTGCACCGAGTCGGCGCCGGAGCGGGCCGCGACGTCGAGCAGCTTGTCGATCGAGAGGTAGGTGTCCGCCGCGCGGGCCCCGTCGAGCGCGTACGCCTCGTCGGCGAGCGTGACGTGCAGCGCGGTGCGGTCCTGGTCGGCGTACACGGCGACCGACGCGACACCGGCGTCGCGGCACGCACGGACGATGCGGACGGCGATCTCGCCGCGGTTGGCGACGAGGACCTTGCGCAGGCCGGAGGGAGGCAGGCTGGAGGGCACGGCTCACCGTAACGCCCCGACCGCGACCCGGACCTCGTCGTCGCCGCACGCGGGACAAGATTGGCGAACCGCCCCACCGCGACGGCCCCCCGTTTGTAGGAACCCGACGAGGCAGCGCGCCCACTCCGGTCCCACCCGCACGCTCGCTGCACGATCCCCACAACCACACCAGCTCTGTGGCCCCACCGCCACCCCCGCCCAGCCGCAGCCCGCCAACCCCGACCCCCGCGACCCAGCGCCTGCTCCGGCTCTCCGCGGCTGAGGCCGGAGTGATCGCTGGGTGGCCGTGGGGGTCGTCCGCGACCCAGGGTCTGCTCCGGCCGATCGCGGGTGAGCCCGGAGCAGGTGCTGGGTTGGTGGAGGGTCAGGCGTTCCAGAGGGTGTGGAGGGGGAGGTCGATCTGGGCCAGGAGGGTGCGCAGCAGCGGGAGCGAGAGGCCGACGACGCCGTGGTGGTCGCCCTCGATGCGCTCGACGAACGGCCCGCCGAGACCGTCGATCGTGAACGCCCCGGCGACCGCGAGCGGCTCGCGGGTCGCCACATAGGCCGCGATCTCGTCGTCGCTCAGGTCCGCGAAGTGCACGACGGTCGACGACGTGTCGCCCAGCACGGCGCCGCGGCCGGCGCCCAGCATCCCGGGCCGGGGCGCGGGTGCGCTCTCGTCGGGCTGGCGCAGGTCGACGAGCCAGTGGCCCGTGTGCAGCGTGCCCGCGCGTCCGCGCATGGCCCGCCAGCGGTCGGTCGCGTCGGCCTCGTCGCGCGGCTTGCCCAGGATCTCGCCGTCGAGCTCGAGCATCGAGTCGCAGCCCAGCACGACGAGGTCGTCGGCCTCGGCGAGCTCGTCGGGCAGGTGCGCGGCCACGTCGTGCGCCTTGGCCTGTGCGAGCACCAGCACCGCGTCCACGGGGTCGAGCACGCCCTGCGGCCCCGCGAACCGCTCGCGCGCGGCGGCGAGCGCCGCGTCCTCGTCGACCGACGACGTCGCGACGAGCGGCTCGATCCCCGCCGCGCGCAGGGTGGCCCGACGAGCGGGCGAGGCAGAGGCGAGCAGCAACCGGGTCACGCCCGCGAGCGTAACGGCGGGCGCTCCGTCGACGGGCCGGCACCGGGTGCGCAAGCGGGACGAGGAGGACGATCGTCGTATCGGAGGCACAGGATCGTGAGCCACAATGGCGTGGCGCTGCGGCGCGGGCAGGGCGCATGCGGGCAGGGCGCATGGCGGTCGAGTCGTGGCGGACGCCTCAAGGAGGGCACGTGAGCAAGCAGCACCCGGTCGCCGAGCTGGACGACGACCTCGACCTGGACGACGTCGTCCTCGACGAGGACCCCGACCTGCTCGGCCCGCCCGACCCGGCCTGGCGTCGCCGCACCGCGATCGAGATGGTGATCTCCGGGCTCCTGGGCCTGTTCGCGTCGTTCGTCCTGTCGATCGAGGCGCTCACGCTCGCGGCCGACAAGAACGCGTCGGCCAGCTGTGACCTCAACGAGGTGATCAGCTGCAGCACGGTCGCGAAGCACTGGGCCGCGAGCCTGTTCGGGTTCCCCAACGCGTACCTCGGGATCGCCGCGGAGTCGGTCGTCCTGACCGTCGCGGTCGCGCTGGTCGGCGGCGTCGTGTTCCCGCGCTGGTTCATGCAGGTCGCGCAGGTCATCTACACGCTCGGCCTGGTCTTCGCGTGGTGGCTGTTCGGCATGGCGTACTTCGTGATCGGCGCGCTGTGCCCCTGGTGCCTGCTCATCACCGTGACGACGACGCTCGTCTGGGTGGGCCTGACCCGGATCAACGTCCGTGAACGCAACGTCTCGCTGCCGGGCCGCGCGGGCCCGTGGGGGCGCCGGTTCGTCCAGGGTGGCAACGACTGGTTCGTGACGATCGCGCTCCTCGTCGTGCTCGCCGGCCTGGTGATGGTCAAGTACGGCTACACGCTGTTCTGAGCCCACTCACGACGAAGGCCCGGCCCCGTGGGGGACCGGGCCTTCGTCGTAGGCGGGTCAGAACGCGAGCTTGAGCACGTCCAGGGGGAGCGAGCCCAGGTTGAGGGCCTTGGCGTGGAACGCGCGCAGGTCGAACGCGTCGCCCTGGGCGGCGCGGGCCGCGTCACGCGTCTGCTCCCACAGACGCTGGCCGACCTTGTAGGACGGCGCCTGCCCGGGCCAGCCCAGGTAGCGCATCCACTCGAACTTCACGAACGACTCGGGCATGTTCACGTTGGCGAGCAGGAACGCGAGCGCCTTGTCCGCGTCCCAGCGGCCGCCGCCCCACTGCTCGGGCGCCGGCAGGCCCAGGTGCACGCCCAGGTCGAACACGACGCGCGCGGCACGCATGCGCTGGCCGTCGAGCATGCCGAGGCGGTCGCCCGGGTCGTCGAGGAAGCCGAGGTCGGCCATGAGGCGCTCGGCGTACAGCGCCCAGCCCTCGCCGTGGCCCGACGTCCAGCACGCCAGACGGCGCCACGTGTTGAGCTCGGCGCGGTTGTGGACCGCGGCGCCGACCTGCAGGTGGTGCCCGGGGACGCCCTCGTGGTAGACGGTCGTCTTCTCGCGCCAGGTGTTGAACGTCGAGACGTCGGCAGGCACGGACCACCACATGCGGCCGGGACGCGTGAAGTCGTCCGACGGGCCGGTGTAGTAGATGCCGCCGCTCTGCGTCGGGGCGATGCGGCACTCGAGCGTGTGCAGCGGCGTCGGGATGTCGAAGTGCGTGCCGTCGAGCGCGGCGATCGCGGCGTCCGACGTCTCCTGCATCCAGCGACGCAGGTCGTCGGTGCCGGTCAGCGTCCGGGCCGGGTCGGCGTCGAGCGCCGCGACGGCCTGCTCGACGGTCGCGCCGGGGCCGGCGATCTGCGCGGCGACGGCCTCCTGCTCGGCGACGACGCGCGCGAGCTCCTCGAGGCCCCACTGGTAGGTCTCGTCGAGGTCGATCGTCGCGCCCAAGAACGCGCGCGAGTACAGCGAGTAGCGGTCGCGTCCCGCGGCGTCCTCGCGGGGCGCCTGCGGCGCCAGCTCGTCGCGCAGGAACTCGGCCAGGCGCCCGTAGGCCTCGCGGGCCCCGGCGGCGCCGCGCTCGAGCTCGGCGCGGACGAGAGCGCACGACGACGAGTCGTCGAGCGCCGCGGCGGCGGCCTCGCCGTGCACGAACGAGGTGAAGAACGAGTCGGCGGCCGCGAGCTCGGCCGCCTGGTCGGCGCCCTCGGCGACCTGACGCGCGGCGGGGACCAGGCCGCGCGCGGCGCCCGCGCGCAGCGACTCGACGTAGCCGTCGATCGTCGCGGGCAGGGCAGTCAGGCGCGACGCGATGTTCTCCCACGCCTCGATGTCGCCCGTCGGCATGATGTCGAACACGTCGCGCAGTCCCTGCACCGGCGACGCGATGTTGTTCAGGTCGCGCAGGTGCTCGCCCGCGTCGTGCAGCTCGACGTACAGGCCCAGGCGCTCGCGCATCGCGGCGAGCGTGATGCGGTCGACGTCGTCCGCGGGCTCGAGCGCGTCGAGCGCGCGCAGCGTCGCGCGCGTGTGGGCGTCCCGCTCGTCGTGGCCGGCGGGGGACAGGTCGGTCATCTCGTGGTCGTGGCCGGGCAGGCCCATCTCGGTCGCGGCGAGCGGATCGAGAGCGGCGAGGGTGGCGACGTACTTCTCGGCGACGGCGTCGACGGCTGTGGTTTCACGCATGCGCTCGACCCTACTGCTCAGTAGCCCGCCGCAACCACGGAGAAACTTGCGCGGCGGACCCAACCAAACGGGCCGCTCGGACGTCTAGGAGATGACAGGTCGCGCGCGTGCGGCGCGCAGGGGGCGCCGCACGCGTCAACCCCGCAGGCTCCAGCGCCAGGAGTCCGGTCCCGGAGGGGGGCCCGGCTCCGGGCGGAGCTGGCGGCGCCGGTCCGACCACGCCGACGAGTGCGTCTGGTGGTCGGCCGGTGCCGCGGTCGCGGCGGCCATCAGTCCCGCGACGAGCGCGGCGAGCTCGACGTCGTCGGGCGCGCCGCGCACCACCTGGAGCTGGGTGTCGTCGCTCACTCGTCGTCCTCGTCGTCGTCCTCGTCGCCCAGGACGACGTGCGCGCCGCGCGCGACACCCCACTCGACCACCGAGAAGCCCGCCTCGACGAGCGTCTGGGTGATGTCCGCGGCGCCTGCCTCGACCACGTCGAGCGCGGAGTCGAGCGTGCGGTCGCCCGCGGCCGGGGTGCGCACCACGACGAGTCCGACGTGGAACGCGTCGCTCTCCTCGTCGTCGCCGAGGGTGTCCTCGTCGTCCTCGTCGTCGTCCTGCCAGGTCATGCCCGTGAGGTCGCTGTGCATGCCGAGCCGGTCGTGGATGGCGTCGTACAGGCCGGCGTTGAGGGTGCCCACGCGCGCCTCGAGCGCCAGGATGCGGGGGTCCTCGTCGGCCTCGGACGAGCCGAACTCGGCGCGCACCCCGATCGCCGTGTCGACGTACGCGTGCAGGGTCGCGGCGAGCGCGTCGACCGCGGCGTGCAGGCCGGCGGGGTCGACGGCGGTGAGCGGCGCCGACCCGTGCGACGCCGAGTCGTGCCCGTGGTCGTCGTGCTCGTGCTGGTCGTCGTGCTCGTGCGTCATCGTGGGTCCTGTCCTAGAGCGGGATGTTGCCGTGCTTCTTGGGCGGCAGGCTCGCACGCTTGGTGCGCAGCAGCCGCAGAGCCTTGGTGATCTCGGCGCGGGTCGCCGACGGCTCGATCACGGCGTCGACGTACCCCCGGTCCGCAGCGTCCCACGGGTTGACGATCGCGTCCTCGTACTCGCTCGTGAGCCGCTTGCGCTCGGCTTCGACGTCGCCTCCCTCGTCGGCGACCTTCTTCAGCGCGCCGCGCTGCAGGATGTTGACCGCACCGCTCGCGCCCATGACCGCGATCTGCGCGGTCGGCCACGCGAGGTTCACGTCGGCGCCCAGCTGCTTGGAGCCCATGACGATGTACGCGCCGCCGTACGCCTTGCGGGTGATGACGGTGACGAGCGGGACGGTCGCCTCGGCGTACGCGAAGATCAGCTTCGCGCCGCGGCGGATGATGCCGTTCCACTCCTGGTCGGTCCCGGGCAGGAAGCCGGGGACGTCGACGAACGTGAGCACCGGGAGGTTGAACGCGTCGCACGTGCGCACGAACCGTGCGGCCTTCTCGGCCGCGTTGATGTCGAGCGTGCCGGCCATCTGCTGCGGCTGGTTCGCGACGATGCCGACGGGATGACCCTCGACGTGCCCGAACCCGATGAGGACGTTGCCCGCGTACAACGGCTGCACTTCGAGAAGTACGCCGTCGTCGAGCACCGCCTCGACGACCGTGCGCATGTCGTACGGCTGGTTGTCCGAGTCCGGGACGAGGGTGTCGAGCGCGAGGTCGTGCTCGCCCGGCGCCAGGTCCGTCTCGTGCGGGTAGAGCGGCGGGTCCGTGAGGTTGTTCTGCGGCAGGTACGACAGCAGCGAGCGCACGTAGTCGATCGCGTCGTCCTCGTCGGACGCCAGGTAGTGCGCGACGCCCGAGCGCGTGTTGTGCGTGGTCGCGCCGCCGAGCTCCTCGAAGCCCACGTCCTCACCCGTGACCGTGCGGATGACGTCCGGGCCGGTGATGAACATGTTCGACGTGCCGTCGGCCATGATGATGAAGTCGGTCAGCGCGGGCGAGTACACCGCGCCGCCCGCCGACGGGCCCAGGATCAGGCTGATCTGCGGGATGACCCCGCTCGCGGCCACGTTCCGGCGAAAGATCTCCGCGAACTGCGTGAGGCCCGCGACACCCTCCTGGATGCGCGCGCCACCGCCGTCGCTGATCCCGATCAGTGGGACGCCCGTGCGCAGCGCGAGGTCCATGACCTTGGTGATCTTCTGGCCGTGCACCTCGCCGAGGCTCCCGCCGAAGACCGTGAAGTCCTGCGAGTACACCGCGACCGGGCGGCCGTCGACCGTGCCGTGCCCGACGACGACGCCGTCCCCGGGCAGGCGCTTCTTGTCGAGGCCGAAGTTCGTCGACCGGTGACGCACGAACGCGTCGATCTCGGTGAACGAGCCCGGGTCGAGGAGCTGGTCGATGCGCTCGCGGGCCGTCTTCTTGCCCCGTGCGTGCTGCTTGTCGACGGCGGTCGACTCGGCGGCACGCTGCGCGGCGTGGCGGTCGGCGAGGTCGGCGAGCTTGCCGGCGGTGGTGCGGGGGGGCTCCCGGGTCGCGTCCTGGGCGGCTTCGGTCTGCGTCACCCGACCGAGGCTAGTTGTCGAAAGGCTCCAGGCGCGTGCGTGGCGCGGACGGGTTTGCGCGCGCCGCGTCGTCGTCATCCCACAACCGACCGCCCGGACGGGTGGCCGCGCGAGGATGGCGGGAGGATGGCGCCATGACGACCGACGCGCGACCCACGCTCGACCCCGACGAGGTGCGCGGGCTGCTGCAACGGCCCGCGGGGCCGCTCACGCGCGTCGAGGTCGTGCCGCGGACCGGGTCGACCAACCTCGACGTCACGTGCGACCTGCGTGCCGACGCGACGTCGTGGCCGGACCGCAGCCTGCTGGTGGCCGACCACCAGGCCTCGGGGCGCGGCCGACGGGACCGGGTCTGGGAGACACCGCCCGGGACCGCGGTGACCTGCTCGTTCGTCGTCCGGCTGCGCATGCCCCCCGAGCTCTACGGCTGGCTGCCGCTGCTCGCCGGGCTCGGCGCCGTGACCGCCGTGCGCGCGACCGCGGGCGTGGCGGCCACGCTCAAGTGGCCCAACGACGTGCTCGTCCCCGCGACGACCCCCGTCGACGGCTGGGGGCCGTACCGCAAGGTCGGCGGGATCCTCACCGAGCTCGTGACGCTCGCTGACGGGAGCACCGCCGCCGTCGTCGGGATCGGTCTCAACGTGCTGCAGACCGTCGACGAGCTCCCCGTGCCGTCGGCGGGCTCGCTCGAGCTCGCGGGGGCGCGGCACGTGGACCGGCTCGGGCTGCTCGTCGGGCTCGTGGAGGCGCTCGAGGCGATCGAGACGCGCTGGGACCAGGCGGGCGGGTCCGCACGGGAGTCCGGCCTGGCCGACGAGGTCGCCGCGGTGACCTCGACGCTCGGGACGCAGGTCGCCGTCGACCTGCCGGGCGGCACGGTCCTCACCGGGGTCGCCGAACGCCTGGACGACGACGGCGCGCTCGTCGTGCGGCCCGCCGCGGGCGACCCCGTTCGGGTGCTCGCCGGTGACGTGCGTCACCTGCGCACCACCCCGTGAACTACCCTCGACCCGTGCCCGACCCCCTCGACGACGTCCCTCTCGACGACGAATCCGGCGGCGACGCGTCCGGCGACGACGTGCCGGGCGACGACGCGACCGCGCGGCACCCCGTGCTCGAGACCACGGTCGAGGAGATCGACTCCACCCTGCTCGGCGGTGGCCGCACGCACAGCGCGCGCGAGCTCGCCGAGCGCGCCGGGATCGGGCTCGACTTCGTCACCATGTTCTGGACGACGCTCGGCCTGCCGCACGCGGACCCCGACGACCAGTACTTCTCCGAGAACGACGCCGACGCTGTCGAGCGCGCCGCGTCGCTCGTGCGGGACCACGGGCTCGACCTCACCACCGTGATCACCCTGACCCGCGCCCTGGGGCACACGTCGGACCGCCTCGCGCTGTGGCAGGTCGAGGCGCTCGTCGAGGACATGGCCTCGCGCTACGAGCTCGACGACGCGACCGCGCGCCTGCTCGTCCTGGACCGGCTCGCGGATCTCGCCCCCGTGCTCGAGGCCCAGCTGGTGCACTCCTACCGTCGTCAGCTCGCCGCGATCGCCGGCCGCTACGCGGCCGAGTTCGGCGAGATCGGCCGGACCGGTGAGGAACCCGGTGCGCTGCCGCTCGCGCGTGCCGTGGGGTTCGCCGACATGGTCTCGTTCACGCGGCGCACCGCCGGGCTCGGGTCGACCGACCTGTCGCACTTCGTGCAGCGCTTCGAGGCCGCCGCGCGTGACGTCGTGACCGCCGGCGGTGGCCGGGTCGTCAAGACGATCGGCGACGCGGTGCTGTTCGTCGCCGACACCCCGCAGTCGGGTGCGCTGGTGGCCCTCGGGCTCGCCGAGCGGCTCGGTCGCGAGCTCGACGTGACGTCCGCGCAGGGCACCGGCGGCCTGGCCGAGGGCGCACGCGGCGTGACGCCCGTGCGCGTCGGGCTCGTGTGGGGCCGTGTGCTGTCACGGTTCGGGGACGTGTTCGGGCCGTCGGTGAACCTCGCGGCGCGCCTGACCGACATCGCGGACCCGTCGAGCGTGCTGACCGACGTCGCGACGGCCGCGGCGCTGCGCGGCGACCCGCGGTTCTCGCTCGTCGAGCAGCCGCCACGCGAGCTGCAGGGCCTGGGCTCCGTGACCCCGGTCCAGCTCCTCGCCACCCCGCCTGACGTCTATCGCTGATCGGAGACACCCGACCGGCCGTGCGCAGGGCACGCGTCGACCTCAGGTGCTCTCGACGTCCGGCGACGGGTCGGGGACGAGCAGGTCGGGGCCATTGTTGCGGACCGCGTTGACCAGGGGGCGCACTGGCGTGGGTTCGAGCGCGGGAGGGTCGGCGACGAGCAGGTCACGCGCGCCCGCCGCGTCGACGGCGGGGTCCAGCCACACGTCCCACGCGGCGTGCGGGAGCATCACCGGCTGACGGTCGTGGATGAATGCGAGGGGCTCGCTCGCGGGCCGCGTGAGGATCGTGGTCGAGACGAGCCAGCGGTCCGGGTCGTCGTCGGCCTTGCTCGGGTCCCGCCAGAACTCGTAGAGCCCGGCCAGCGCGACGAGTGAGCCGTCGGACGGGTGGATGTAGTACGGCTGCTTGCGGCCCGCGGCGGCGTCCGGGCTGGGCTTGCGCCACTCGTAGTAGCCGTCGGCGGGGATGAGGGCGCGGCGCTGCGCGAACGGGCGTGCGAACGCGGGCTTGTCCGCGACGCTCTCGACGCGCGCGTTGATCATCCGGTTGCCGACCGACGGGTCCTTGGCCCACGACGGCACCAGGCCCCACCGCGCGAGGCGCAGCTGGCGGGTGATCTCGCCGGTCTCGCGGTCGGCGCGCTCGACGACCATGCGCACCCCGTCGGTCGGGGCGACGTTCCACGACGGCGGCAGCAGCCGCACGTCGTCGGCGACGACGGCGACCGCGAACTCGTCGGCCAGGGCCTGGTCCTCCCGGAAGGAGGCGTAGCGACCACACATGCGTCCCACCCTGCCAGGTGGCTCCGACACGGGCTCGCGAGGCCCGCAGGGCCCGGGAACGCGCGCGTCGTGGTCAAGCCGTGGTCATGGGCGACACGCGTTCGGGTCACGAGGTCGAATCGATTCGCGCGGGCGCGGTCGGCGATGTCACCATGGGCGGGCGACAGCCGACGACGGACCGCCGGCGACGGTCGACGGGATGCTCCGGCGGCCCTCCGACCCCGACACCGAGACGCCACGTGACCGACACCGCCCAGCGCACCCAGCCCCCGAGCGTGCCCACCGACGCCGCACCCGCGCGCACCTACCGCCCCGACGCCCGGTACGTGCTGCTGCTGGGCATGATGTGCGCGCTGCCCGCGATCTCCAACGACATCTACCTGCCGTCACTGCCCGAGGTCGCCCGCGACCTGGGCACGTCCGCGACCGCGGCCCAGCTCACCATGAGCGCGATGATGCTGGGCGGTGCGGTCGGCCAGCTCGTCATCGGTCCGCTCTCGGACAGGTTCGGCCGTCGGCTGCCCGTGCTGGTCGGTGTCGCGCTGCACATCGTCACGTCGCTGCTGTGCGCGGTCGTCACGGGCGTCGAGATGCTCATCGCGCTGCGCGTGCTGCAGGGCTTCTTCAACGCGTCCGCCACGGTCGTGGCGATGGCGGTCATCCGCGACCGGTTCGTCGGCGCCGACGCGTCGCGGCTGATCTCGCGGCTCATGCTCGTCATCGGGATCGCGCCGCTGTTCGCACCGTCGGTCGGCGGGCTGATCGCCGGGGAGTTCGGGTGGCGCGCGGTGTTCGTCGCGCTCGGGCTGTTCGGCGCGGCGCTGTGGGTCGTGTGCTGGCGGCGGCTGCCGGAGACGCTCCCCGCGGAGCGTCGTCGCGACGGCGGTCTGCGCGCCGCCCTGCGGGGCTACGGCACGCTGCTGCGCGACCGGCACTTCGTCGCGCTCGCGATCATGCCCGGGCTCGGCAACGCCGTGCTGATGAGCTACGTCGTCGGCTCGCCGTTCGTCCTGCAGGAGGGGTTCGGCCTCACGTCGCACCAGTTCTCGTTGCTGTTCGCGCTCAACGGGATCGGGCTCGTCGCGGGTGCGCAGGTCAACGCCGCGCTCGTGCGGCGGGTCGCACCCATCCGGATCATCCGCGTGGTGCTGCCCGTCTCGCTGGCGCTCACGCTCGGCCTGCTGGGCATCGCGATCACCGGCGTCGGCGGCCTGCCCGTGCTCCTCGTCATGCTGTGGCTCGTCCTGGCGATGGTGAACTTCGCGCCGCCCAACGCGTCCGCGCTCGCGCTCAGCCGGCACGGCGAGATCGCCGGGACCGCCGCGGCCGTCATCGGCGCGACGCAGGCCACGATCTCCGGTGTCGTCTCGCCCTTGTCGGGGCTGCTGGGCGGCGACGCGGTCGCGATGGCCGCGGTCATGGTCGGCGCCGCGGCGGCCGCGCTGCTCGTCCTGGCCCTGGCCACCCCCGCCTACCGCCGCGGCGGCGGCTGGACGGGCTGAGCCCGCACGGCGCGTCCTCGTCCGACGAGGGTGGCGGCGCCGGCTCGACGAGCGGGCTCAGCTGCCCAGTCGCGCCAGACGGTCGACCGCCTCGGCCAGCACCTCGTCGCGCTTGACGAACGTGAAGCGCACCCACGAGCGCAGCGCCTCGTCGGCCGACGAGCCAGGGCGCGTGAACGCGCTCACGGGCACGCCCACCACGCCGCAGAGCCGCGGCAGGTCCCGGCACAGCGTCGCGCCGTCGTCGTAGCCGAGCGGCGCGGCGTCCGCCAGGACGAAGTACGTGCCGTGCGCCGCTGCGACCGTGAACCCGGCGGTGCGCAGCCCGTCGGACAGCAGGTCGCGGCGCCGCGCGAGCGAGGCCGCCAGCTCGTCGACCCACGCGGCCACGCCCTCGTCGGACAGGGCGAACGCGACCGCCGGCTGGAACGGCGCGCCGTTGACGTACGTCAGGAACTGCTTGACGGTGCGCACCGCCGCCACGAGCGCCGCGGGGCCGCTGATCCAGCCGATCTTCCAGCCGGTGAACGAGAACGTCTTGCCGGCCGACGAGATCGTCAGCGTCCGCTCCGCCATGCCCGGCAGAGTCGCGACCGGCACGTGCGCCGGACGCGTCCCGTCCGGCCCGGCGAGCGTGAGGTGCTCGTACACCTCGTCGGTCACGACGAGCGCGTCGTGCTCGCGTGCGAGCCGCGCGACGAGCTCGAGCTCGGCCCGTGTGAGCACGGCACCCGTCGGGTTGTGCGGCGTGTTGACGACGACGAGGCGCGTGCGCGGCGTGAACGCGGCGACGAGCGCCTGCTCGTCGAGCCGGAAGCCGTCGGGAGTCGCGCGCAGGGGAGCGGTCGTGTGCGTGGCGCCCGCGAGCGCGACGACCGCCGCGTACGCGTCGTAGAACGGTTCGAGCGTCAGCACCTCGTCGCCCGGCCCCGCGAGCGCGAGGACCGTGGCCGCGAGCGCCTCGGTGGCTCCCGCCGTGACGAGCACCTCGGTGTCGGGGTCCAGCCCGATGCCGTACCGCCGCGCCTGGTGCGCGACGATCGCCTGGCGCAGCTCCGGGATGCCGGAGCCCGGCGGGTACTGGTCGACGCCCGCGGCGATCGCGTCGGCGGCGACGCGAGCCACCGACTCCGGCCCGTCGACGTCAGGGAACCCCTGCCCGAGGTTCACCGCACCCGTGGCCTGCGCCAGGGCGGACATCTCCGCGAAGATCGTCGCGCGTGGTTGGCCGTCCGCGCCGAGCAGGTTGGCGGCGCGGGCGACGTCGACCCATCGAGATCCGTGCATGGGACCCGAGAGTAGGGGGCGGTCCTGCGACGTGCGTCCGGGTGTCTGCCTCCGCGGCCCGTGGCGGCGCCCGGACTCGGAGCTCGGGTCAGAACGTGCCGGCGGCGGCGGCGAGGCCCGCGACGACGACGAGCGCGAGCGACGACCACGCGGCAACGACCCACCACTCGACGTGGTGGCGACGGATCGCTCGACGGACTGCCATGTCCATCAAGATCGGCACCGAGAGGCGCAGGTACAACATCCCGCACCGAGCGGCTGCGAAATCACCCGTTCGGGCGCCATCCCCGGGCGACGGCCGTCAGGAACCCGATGCCGCTCGCAGGTCCTCGGCGACGCCCTGGAGCTCGTCGGCCAGGCTGCTCAGCCCGTCGGCGGCCGACCCTCCGGCGTTCGCGGCCGCGTCGTCGAGAGCCTTCTTGGCGTCGTCGACGCGCGCGCGGGCGTCCTCGAGCGCCTTCTTCGCCTCCGCGGACGCGTCGTCGCCGCTCTTCGCGACCGCTGCCTTCGCGTCCTCGAGCGCGGCGCTGGCCTCGTCGACGGCGGCCTGGGCGTCCTTCTTCTTCTCCGGCGCGAGCTCGGCGATCTGCTGGCGGACGTCGTCGGCCTTCTCGCGCGCGTCCGCGACCGACCCCTGCAGGTCGTCGATCGCCGCGCGGGCCTTGTCGAGCTGTGTCTGGGCCTGCGACTTCGCGTCGTCCAACCCCTGGCGTGCGTCGTCCGCCGCGTCGCACCCCGACACGGCCAGGGCGACGCCCACGGCGGCGCTGACGGCGGCGACGAGCGCGCGGGGGCGACGGTCAGGGTGCGTCGAGGTCATCGGCAAACCGTCCCCGACCTGGGCCGCCGACGCAACCTCGGCCACCACTCCTCCATGGACAGGTCGACGACCTGGCTGGGCGGTCGTCCGGTACGGGTCATCCGACGAGGCGCCCGCGCAGCTCGACGATCTCGAAGTCGGGTGTGGCGGACGTGGTGAACGCGTGGCCGTCGATCTCGCGCCACTTGTGCAGCGGGTCGATGTCCACCCGGTAGCGACCGGTCCACGTCGTCGTCAGGGTGATCCGGGCCGTGCCGGGACGGAAGTACGTGCTGAACACGTCGTGGTCGGGGAAGGGGTGCCCCTGTGACGTCGTGACCACGGGTGGCTGCCCGTCGGCGAAGTCCCACGCGTACGACACGGGAGTCGCCTCGATGTCGACGCCGTAGCCCAGCAGATCGGTGCGGAGCGTCTGCACCCCGGTCTCGGTGTAGACGATCGTCTTCTTGTTCACCAGCACCGGACCGCTGTCGGGCTGCATGCGCGCGGGCGCGGCGGGGATCGTCATCCGCCTGAAGTCCTCCTGCGTCATGCGCGGGATCAGGTCCTCCGGGCAGTGCCACCCGACCTGGAGGTACCACGTCTCCTCCGTGCGCAGCCGGCGCCAGATCGGCAGCAGGGGCGTGCCGTCCTCGCACACGGGCGGGTCGTGCTGGATCGCCGAACCGCCCCAGCACGCCTCGTTCGAGTCCCGGTCGATCTCGGGGTACCGGCTCCAGCACGGAAGGTCCCGCTTCCACACGTAAGCACCCGCGTCAGGGTTCGCCTCGTACTCGGCGGCGCCCCGGCTGGCGTCGCGGGCGCGGATCAGGAGACTGTCGTCGTCGACGCGCGGAGTCCATCCGACGCTCGCGGCGCCCGAGGCGGTGAGTAGCAGCAGCGCGAGCGACAGGAGGGCGCCGGTGACCGTGGCTGCAGTTCGTCGTCCTGCTGTCATGTGGGGACCACTGAGGCGACGAGCCACGAGCCGTCGTACCACGTCACATCGATCTCGAAGGTCTTGGCTGCGAAGCCGGCGTTCTTGCCCGTCACTTCACCATCCGCGTCGAGCTCGCGAGACGAGTCCTGCGACATGGTCGTGGTGACGATGAAGTAGTCGTCGGACTGCATCCGGGCGTCAGCGCGCTGGACGACGATCGCGCCTCCCTCGGTGGTCACCCCCTGAGCCTCGTACCCCCGGATCTCGTCGATGAAGTCGCTGCAGAACCCGCACTCCGGGTGGGACAGGTCGTCGAACGCGCGGAGGTCGTGCGTGACCGCGCTGTACGAGAAGAGCAAGGCGAAGTACGTGGCGACGTCCGCGGCGGCTTCCTTGCTCGGGGGTGCGTCGAGGGCGTCCGGGCGCGGCGGGGGCACGGTGAGGTCGATCGAGGAGAAGTCGTCCGACGCGCTCGGGAGCGAGGTGGGCGTGGATGTCGCCGACGGCGTGGGTGCGGCGCTCGCGGTCGGGGCGCTCGTGGCCGTGGCCGTGGCGGACGCGGATGGAGGGGCAGGGGTGTCGCCCGTGCAGGCGGCCAGCACCGCGACCAGAGCGAGCGCGGTCGTGCCGGTCCAGAGCGCGCGGCGGCGAGACTGCCCGGGTCTGCGGCGAACCGGGTGCTCGGCGAGGGTCACGTTCGTCGGCGTCATGTGCACGGCCGCGAACTTACCCAAATCGGACGGCCCGCCGGGGCGGGTTCCACGAGGCTGTGGACGAACGTCCGAGCCGCGCTGCGCAGCCGGGCCGGGCCGCCGCGACCCGCACCCCGGGCGCAAGGAGCGCGCCCGGGGTGCGGGGGAAAAGGTCGACGCCCCGTCCGGCGAGGGATGAGCCGGACGGGGCGTCGCGAGCGGGCGGGGCTCTACCAGTGGCTCAGAGCCGTGGGAGCCCGCCGGAGGTGGTCAGCCCTCCTGCCCGCTCTTGCGGCCTCGGACGTCCTCCAGCGACGTGCCGTAATAGGCCGCGGTCATGATGTCCTTCATGTCGTCGATCATCGGCATCCGCGGGTTGGCGGGGGCGCACTGGTCCTCGTAGGCACCCATGGCGACCTCGTCGAGCCGCGAGAGGAACTCCTGCTCGTCGACGCCCTGGGCCTGGAACGAGGCCGGGATGCCGACCTTCGACCGCAGGGACTCCACCGCCATCGCGTAGGACTCGACACCCTGGGCCGGCGTGGAGGCCGGCAGGCCGAGCATCTGCGCGATCGCCTGGAACCGCTCCGGCGCGACGTAGCTCTCGTACTTGGGCCAGCTCGTGAGCTTCGTCGGGACGGTGCCGTTGTAGCGGATGACGTGGGGGAGCAGCGTGGCGTTCGTGCGGCCGTGGACCAGGTGGTAGGTCGAGCCGACGACGTGCGCCATCGCGTGCACGATGCCCAGGAACGCGTTGCCGAACGCCATGCCGGCGATCGTGCCCGCGTTGTGCATCTTCTCCCGCGCGTCCTGCGTGGCCGGGTCGGCCGGGTCGCCGTTCACGGACTGCGCGAGGTTCTCGAAGATGAGGCGGATCGCCTGCAGCGCCATGCCGTCGGTGAAGTCGTTCGCGTAGACCGACACGTACGCCTCGGTGGCGTGCGTCAGGGCGTCGAAGCCCGAGTCGGCGGCGAGCGAGCGCGGCATCTTCGAGGTCAGGACCGGGTCGATGATCGCGACCGTCGGCGTCAGCGCGTAGTCCGCGAGCGGGTACTTCTTGCCCGCATCGGGGTCGGAGATGACGGCGAACGGCGTGACCTCGGCGCCGGTGCCCGACGTGGTCGGGATGCAGACGAGCTTGGCCAGGTCACCCAGGACGGGGAACTTGAACGCGCGCTTGCGGACGTCGAAGAACTTCTGCTTGAGGTCGGAGAAGTTGATCTCCGGGTGCTCGTACAGCAGCCACATGACCTTCGCGGCGTCCATGGGCGAGCCGCCACCGAGCGCGATGATCGTGTCCGGCTGGAAGTGCCGCATGTTCGCGGCGCCCTTCTGCACGGTGCGCACGGACGGCTCGGGCTCGACCTCGTCGATGATCTGGACGGCCACGTTGTTGCCACGGCGGTGCAGGACGTCGAGGACCTTGTCGACGAAGCCGAGGGTCGTCATCGTCGTGTCGGTGACGATGGTGACGCGCTCGACGTCCGCCATGTCGGCGAGGTACCGGATCGCGTTGGGCTCGAAGTAGGTCTTCGCCGGAACCTTGAACCACTGCAGGTTGTTGTTGCGACGACCGACGCGCTTGACGTTGATGAGGTTCACCGCCGAGACGTTGTTCGAGACCGAGTTGTGGCCGTAGGAGCCGCAACCGAGGGTCAGCGAGGGGATGAAGGCGTTGTAGATGTCGCCGATGCCGCCGAGCGACGAGGGCGCGTTGCAGATGACGCGGATGGCCTTGACCCGCTTGCCGAACTCGACCGTCAGCGCGTCGTCCCGCGTGTGGATCGCGGCCGAGTGACCGAGGCCGTCGAACTCGACCATCTTCTCGGCGAGGGCGAAGCCCTCCTCCGTGGAGGCGGCGTGCAGCACGGCCAGGACGGGGCACAGCTTCTCGCGCGTCAGCGGCTCGTGCGGGCCGACGCCGGAGACCTCGGCGAGGATGATCGAGGTGTCCGCGGGGACGGTGAAGCCCGCCTGCTCCGCGATCCAGACCGGCGACTTGCCGACGACGGTCGGGTTGAGCTTGGCACCGGCGCAGTTCTCGCCACCGGCCTCGACGCCGAAGATGAAGCGCTCGAGCTTGGCCTTCTCCTCGGGCGTGGTGCGGTAGGCGTGCAGCTTGGCGAACTCGGCCATCGCGGTGTCGTAGATCTCGTCGTCGATGATCGCGGCCTGCTCCGACGCGCAGATCACGCCGTTGTCGAACGCCTTGCTCAGGACGATGTCGTTGATCGCCCGCGCGAGCTTCGCGCTCTTCTCGACGTACGCGGGGACGTTGCCCGCGCCGACGCCGAGGGCCGGCTTGCCGCACGAGTAGGCGGCCTTGACCATGGCGTTGCCGCCGGTCGCCAGGATCGTCGCGACACCGGAGTGGTTCATCAGCACGCTCGTCGCGGTCAGCGACGGGGCCTCGACCCACTGGATGCAGTGCTCGGGGGCGCCGGCGGCGACCGCGGCGTCGCGCACGGTCCGGGCCGCGGCGATCGAGGACTGCTGCGCGTTCGGGTGGAACGCGAAGATGATCGGGTTGCGCGTCTTGAGCGAGATCAGCGACTTGAAGATCGCGGTCGACGTCGGGTTCGTCACCGGGGTGATGCCGGCGATGACACCGACGGGCTCGGCGATCTCGGTGATCCCGTTCAGGTCGTCGACGTTGATGACGCCGACCGTCTTGAGGTTCGCCATCGAGTTCGTGACGTGCTCGCACGCGAAGATGTTCTTCACGGCCTTGTCCTCGAACACGCCGCGCCCGGTCTCGTCGACCGCGAGCTTCGCGAGGTGGCCGTGCTGGTCGAGCGCAGCGACCGCGCCCTTCTTCACGAAGCGGTCGACGTCTTCCTGCGTCATCGACTCGAACTGCGCGAGCGCCTTGGTCGCGTTCGCGACGAGCTCGTCGATCGCGGCGTGGACCTGCTCGTCGGACTGCACCGCGAGCGCCGGCGCCGGGGCGTCGGCCTTGCGGTTCTTGGAGGGGCGGGGCGTGCTGGTGGTGGTCACGGAAGCTCCCAGGTCGGGTGGAATCGGTGGACCGGGCGGGGTGCTGGAGCTCCGTCCGAACCGACACCTCGACGCTAGGGACGCGTCCCCGACAAGTGGTGGGATGAAAGTCCTTCCGGGTCGTGCAGGACGAATCACCTGGCCACGCGCGGCCCTCAGCAGGGACCTGGGTCCTGCCTGACGGGGCCCTCAGCCGCCGGGGAAGCCCGGGACCTCAGTCGCGCAGGCGTGAGACCCACGACGACGCGAGCGACTCCTCCTCGAGGTCCAGCTCGCGCATCATGCGCCGCATCACGACCTCGTCCAGGTCGCCCGCGTCGCGGTGGTGCATGAGCACCTCGCGCTGCGCCGCGATCACGGAACGGCGGACGGACTGCATGCGGCGACCGGCGTCGGCCGACGACTTGCCACGGGCCGCGAGCACGTCGAGCCCGCGGGCGGGGCCCCGTACAGCCTCCGGGTCGAGCCCCAGGTCGTCGGCGCTGTCCGGGTCGAGCATCACGGCGGCGGCCGCCGCCCGCGCACGCCAGCCCGCCGAGAGCCGCTCCACGACCTGCTGCGCGCGCTCGTCGCCCATGGTCGCCGCGAGCTGGGGGCGCTGCTCCTCGAAGTAGCGCTGCACGGCCTCGGCGGTCGCGACGCGCATCGCGGCCTCCTGCTTGGCGTCCGCGGCCTCTTCCTGCGCGGAGCCGACCCCGAGCCGCGTGATCACCCACGGCAGCGTGAGGCCCTGCAGCAGGAGCGTGCCGAGCGCGACGGTGTAGGCGGCCAGCTGGATGGTCGCGCGGTGCTCGAACGGCGCTCCGTCCATGGTCGCGGGGATGGCTGCGGCGGCGGCGAGCGTCACCACGCCGCGCATGCCGGCCCACGAGACCACGGCCGACTCGCGTGCGCTCAGCGAGTCGCGTTCCGGTCGGTGGGAGCCGGGCAGGCGGATGTCGTCGAACCACGTGGTCGCGAAGATGTAGACGGGCCGCACGAGCAGCGCGACGACGAGGACGACGAGCGAGACGGTCAGCCCGTGCGCGAACCCCTGGTCGGAGTCGACGACGTCGCGGACGACCCAGGGCAGCTGCATGCCGATCAGCGCGAACGTGAACGACTCGAGCACCAGGTCGAGCGTCGACCAGATGGGCTCCTCGAACAGTCGGGTCGCGTAACCCGCGCGCGGCGACGTGTGGCCGAGGTACAGGCCCGCGGCGACGACGGCGAGCACGCCCGACCCGGCGAGGGCCTCGGCACCCCAGTACGCGGCGAACGGGGTCATGAGGCCGACCGCGGAGGCGACGACCGGGTCGTCGAGCCGCATGCGGACCTGGTGCACGACGAAGGCGAGGACGAGCCCCGTGCCCACGCCCGCGACCACCGCCATCGCGAACGTCGCCAGCCCGGCACCGAGCGCCCACGCGCCGCTCGCGACGCCCGCCAGCGCCACCTTGTAGAGCGTGAGCGAGGTCGCGTCGTTGATGAGGCTCTCGCCGGACAGCAGCGTCATCACGCGCCGGGGGAGGCCGAGGCGCCGGCCGACGGCGGCCGCGGCGACGGCGTCCGGCGGGGCGACGACCGCGCCGAGCACGAGCGCGGCGGCGACCGACACGTCGTCGAGCAGCGAGAACGTGAGCGCGACCGCGAGTGCCGTGACGATCACGAGCCCGACGCCGAGCCGGGTGATCGAGTTCAGCGACGCGCGGAAGTCGCGGTACGACGAGGACAGCGCGGCGGAGTAGAGCAGCGGCGGCAGGACGAACTCGAGCAGCAGCTCCGGCTCGACCTCGTACCGCGGGACGCCGGGGATGAGCGAGACGAGCAGCGCGACCGCCACGACGACCAGCGGAGCCGGCCAGCCGCGGCGCCGGCACACCGCCGCGACCAGGACGGCGCCGACTGCGAGCGCGAACACCGCGACGTGGTGCACCTGACCTCCGTCGTCGTCGAACCCTGCCGTACGGACCGGGCCGTGCACGGACCGTGCGGTCACGGTACCCGCGGCGGGGCCCCGTCGGCAGGGGAGGCGCACGCGCGGGTGCGGCGACGCCGCGGCGTTCGACCACCTCGACGCCGGTCGGCAGCAGGTCGGCGAGCTGTGCTCCACTCTCGCTGAGACAGCCGTGAACCGCCGTGCTGACGGGGCCGTGGAGACGACGAAGGCCGCGCTGCTGCTGCAGCACGGCCTCGCGTGGTGCGCCCGAAAGGATTCGAACCTTCGACCTTCTGCTCCGGAGGCAGACGCTCTATCCACTGAGCTACGGGCGCCGAGATGCACGGATGCATCGGCCAGCGAGCCTACCAGCCCGAACCCGACCCCTCTCCACCCCGCCCCTCTCCACCCCGCCCCTCTCCACCCCACCCACCTCGCCGACCCAGCGCCTGCTCAGTCCCGCGCGCGCGTTGGCCTGAGCAGCCCCTGGTTCGCCGAGGAGAGAGGCAGCGACCCAGCGTCTGCTCCGGCGAGGACCGGCGATGGCCTGAGCAGCCCCTGGTTCGTCGAGGAGGAGAGACAGCGACCCAGCGCGTCAGGGGGACTCGCCCAGGAGGGCCGAGAGGTAGGCCGTGGTCTCCAGGACCGCCTTGGCCGCGTCTCCCGCGACGATCGCCTCGATGAGCGTGTCGTGCGCGGTCTGCCCGTGGTAGTCGGTGACGAAGTTGAACCGGATGTTCTCGCCGATCGCGTCGATGAGGTTCTCGTACAGCGAGAGCAGCACCGGGTTGCCCGCTGCCCGCACGATCGTGCGGTGCAGCGCGAGGTCGGTCTCGACCATCGCGTCGAGGTCGCCCGAGACGTAGGCCACCGCGCGCTCGTCGCGGCGCTCGAGGAGCGTGCTCGCGTCGAGCGCGGTGCGGCGGCGTGCGGCCAGGCGCGCGGCCTCGATCTCGAGCGCGCGGCGCACCTCGACGACGTCGCGCTGGCGGGCGTCGGCGATCTGGCGGCCCATCGACGCGGCGAGCTCGGACGACGACAGCACGTACGTGCCCGAGCCCTGGCGTCGCTCGAGCAGGCCGGCGTGGACCAGGGACTGCACGGCCTCGCGCACCGTGTTGCGCCCGACGCCGAGCAGCTCGACGAGCTGTGGCTCGGGCGGGATGCGGGCGCCCACGGCCCACTCACCGCTCGCGATCCGCGCGTGCAGCTCCTGTACGGTCGAATCGATCAGACCGGTCCGACGCGTGATCGCCGAAGGGCCTCCGTGTGCGGGCATGCCGTGCAGTCAACACGAGCGAGCCGTCCGCCCGCCAGACCTGCCCGTCGCCCTCGTCCTTCCTTCACCCCGCGGAGTGCTGTGCCGTCCCGTCCTGCCGAGCCCGCGCCCTGGCGCGGCCGCCTCGTCGTCCTGGCCGGCATCGTCCTGGTGGGTCTGAACCTGCGGATCGCGGTCGCCGCCGTCTCGCCGCTGATCGACGTCATGCGCGAGGACGTGGCGCTGACGTCGGCGCAGATCGGCCTGCTGGGGACCATCCCGGTCCTGTCCTTCGCCCTCTTCGGCTCGCTGGCCACGCCCGTGGCACGGCACCTCGGGCTCGAGCCGACGATGGTCGCGGCGCTGCTGCTGTCGGCGACCGGCGAGGTGCTGCGGGCGAACGCGACGACCGCGCCCGCGTTCCTCGCGTGGTCGATGCTCGCGCTCGCGGGCATGGGCATGGGCAACGTGCTGCTCCCGCCGCTCGTCAAGCGCTACTTCCCCGACCGCATCGGGGTGGTGACCGCGGCGTACTCGGTCGCGCTCTCGGTGAGCACCGCGGTGCCGCCGCTGGTCGCGCTGCCGCTCGCGCAGGCCGCGGGGTGGCGGTGGTCGGTCGGGGTGTGGGCGGCGGTCGGCGTCGCGGCGGCGGTGCCGTGGGTCGTGGTGATCGTGCGGTCCGTCGCGGCGCGTGCGCACCTGCGCGAGCTCGTCCGACGATCGCCGGGTCCGGCCGCGAGTGCGCTGACAGCCCGCGCGGGCGACGGTGCGACGCGCCTGGTCTGGCGCTCGTCGCTCGCCTGGGCGATGGCGGTCACGTTCGGCATGAACTCGCTCGGCACGTACACGGTGTTCGCGTGGCTCCCGGAGATCCTCGCCGACGCGGGCCTGGGCACGGAGGTCGGCGGCCGGTGGCTCGCGCTGTTCGCGATCCTCGGCCTGCCCGCGTCGCTCGTCGCACCGGTGCTGGCCGGGCGCATGCGCTCGCCGTTCCCGCTCGTCGTCGCCTTCGTGGCGTGCTGGGCCGTCGGGTACCTCGGTCTGCTGCTCGCCCCCGCGCACGGCACCGTGGTGTGGATGGTGCTGCTCGGCCTCGGCCCCAGCACGTTCCCGATCCTGCTCGCGCTGATCGGGCTGCGCACCGCGACCCCCGCGCTCGCGGTCGTGCTCTCGGGCATGGTGCAGGGCGTCGGGTACGCGCTCGCGGCGCTCGGGCCGATCGGCATCGGGCTGCTGTACGACGCGACGGGCAGCTGGGACGCCGCGCTGCTGGTGCTGCTGGCCCTGCTCGTCGTGCTGCTCGTCGCGGCGCGTCGCGCGTGCCGGCCCGAGGTCCTCGGGGAGCCGGACGCCGCGGCGGAGAGGGCCGGGCGTTCCCCTACGCTTGACCGGTGACTCCCGACCAGCTCTCCCAGGCCCTCGCGGACGCCCTCGCGGCGGCCGTCGCCGACGGTACGTTCGCTCTCGCCCCCGCCGATCTCCCGGCGCACGTGCACATCGAGCGACCCCGCCAGCGCGAGCACGGGGACTGGGCGACGAACGTCGCGCTGCAGCTCGCGAAGAAGGCGGGCATGAACCCGCGTGCGTTCGCCGAGGAGCTCGCGCGGCGCCTGGGCGCCACGGCCGGCATCGCGGCCGTCGAGATCGCAGGCCCCGGCTTCCTCAACATCCGGCTCGACACCGCCGCCGCGGGCGAGCTCGCGCGCACGGTCGTCGAGGCGGGCCCGGCCTACGGCCGCAACGAGGCCGAGGCGGGGCACACCGTCAACCTCGAGTTCGTCTCGGCGAACCCGACGGGTCCGCTGCACATCGGCGGCGTGCGCTGGGCGGCGGTCGGGGACTCGCTCGCGCGCGTCCTGCAGGCCGCGGGTGCGCAGGTCACGCGGGAGTACTACTTCAACGACCACGGTGCGCAGATCGACCGGTTCGCGCGCTCGCTCGTCGCGCGGGCCCGGGGCGAGGAGGCCCCCGAGGACGGCTACGGCGGCCAGTACATCTCCGAGATCGCCGACCAGGTGGTCGCGGACGCGCTCGCGGCAGGCGAGCCGGACCCGACCACGCTCGGCGACGACGAGGCCCTCGAGGCGTTCCGCGCGCGTGGCGTCGAGCTGATGTTCACCGAGATCAAGAAGTCGCTGCACGAGTTCGGCGTGGACTTCGACGTGTACTTCCACGAGGACTCGCTGCACGAGTCCGGTGCGGTCGAGCGGGCCGTCGCGCGCCTGCGCGAGCTGGGCCACGTGTTCGACGCCGACGGCGCGACGTGGCTGCGCACCACGGACTTCGGCGACGACAAGGACCGCGTCGTCATCAAGTCCGACGGCGAGGCCGCGTACATCGCGGGCGACATCGCCTACTACCTCGACAAGCGCGAGCGCGGGTTCGACCGCGTCGTGATGATGCTCGGCGCGGACCACCACGGGTACGTGGGTCGCATGCGCGCGGTCGCGGCGGCGTTCGGCGACGACCCGGACGTCAACCTGGAGATCCTCATCGGCCAGCTCGTCAACCTGGTGCGCGACGGGCAGCCGGTGCGCATGTCGAAGCGTGCGGGGACGGTCGTGACGATCGACGACCTCGTCGACGCGGTCGGCGTGGACGCCGCGCGCTACTCGCTCGCGCGCTCGTCGGCCGACAGCGCGATCGACCTGGACCTCGACCTGCTGGCCAGCGCCAAGAACGAGAACCCCGTCTACTACGTCCAGTACGCGCACGCCCGGACCGTGAACGTGGGCCGCAACGCGGCCGACGCGGGGGTCCGCCGCGAGGACGGCTTCGACGCGAGCCTGCTGGACGACGAGTCCGAGTCGGTGCTGCTGGGCGAGCTCGCGCAGTTCCCGCGGGTCGTCGCGCAGGCCGCGAACCTGCGGGAGCCGCACCGCGTCGCGCGCTACCTCGAGGAGCTCGCCGGCGCGTACCACACCTGGTACGGGCGCCGCCGGGTCACGCCGTTCGGCGACGAGGAGGTCGGCGACGTGCACCGCACGCGGCTGTGGCTCAACGACGCGACGCGTCAGGTGATCGCCAACGGTCTCGGCCTGCTCGGCGTGAGCGCGCCGGAGCGGATGTGAGCACGAGCATTCCGGGTGAGCCCTGGTCGACGGGCGTCGCACGGGACGACGAGGGCGCGCTCGTCGTGGCCGGGGTCCCGGCCGCGCGGCTCGCCGCGGAGGTCGGCACGCCCGCCTACGTGCTCGACGAGGCGGACCTGCGCGCGCGTGCCGCGGGCTACCGCCGCGCGTTCGCCGCGGCGTTCGCCGAGGTCGGCGCGGGTGTCGACGTGTACTACGCGGGCAAGGCGTTCCTGTCGGTCGCGGTCGCGCGGTGGGTGCACGACGAGGGTCTGCGGGTGGACACCGCGTCCGGCGGCGAGCTCGCGGTCGCGCTGCGCGCGGGCGTGCCGGGTGCGGACCTCGGCCTGCACGGCAACAACAAGTCCGACGACGAGCTCGCCCTCGCCCTCGAGCACGGCGTGGGACGGATCATCGTCGACTCGCTCGTGGAGATCGAGCGGCTCGCGGCGCTCGTCCGGGCCCGTGGGGGAGCGCCCGCGCCCGTGATGGTGCGCGTGACGACCGGCGTGCACGCGGGAGGCCACGAGTACATCTCGACCGCGCACGAGGACCAGAAGTTCGGCCTGTCGGTCGCGGCGCACGGCGACGGCGACTCGCCCGCGATGACCGCGCTGCTCGCCGTGCTGTCCCACCCGGAGCTGCACCTGCTGGGCATCCACTCGCACATCGGCTCGCAGATCCTCGACCCGTCGGGGTTCGAGGTCGCCGCGCGCGTGGTGCTCGCGCTGCGCGCGGCGCTGGCCGAGCGCACCGGCGTGCTCGTCGACGAGGTCGACCTGGGTGGCGGGTACGGCATCGCCTACCTGCCGGGCGACGTCGCGCTCGACCCCGACCGGATCGCGAAGGACGTCGCCGCGTCGGTCGCGGCGGCCGCCGCCGAGCTCGGGACGCCGCTGCCGCGGTTCTCGATCGAGCCCGGGCGCGCGATCGTCGGGCCGGCCGGGCTCACGCTGTACACCGTCGGGACCGTCAAGCCCGTGCGCGTGGACGACGAGACCGAGCGCCTGTACGTGTCCGTGGACGGCGGGATGAGCGACAACATCCGGCCGGCGCTGTACGGCGCGCGGTACCACGCCGAGGTCGTCGGGCGGCTCTCGTCGGCGCCGTCGGTGCTGGCCCGCGTGGTCGGCAAGCACTGCGAGTCGGGCGACGTCGTCGTGCACGAGGTGCAGCTGCCGGGCGACGTGCGCGCGGGCGACCTGCTGGCCGTCGCGGCGACGGGCGCCTACGGGCGGTCGATGGCGTCGAACTACAACCTCCTGACGCGGCCGCCGGTCGTGGCGGTGCGCGGCGGCGAGGTGCGCACCTTGCTGCGGCGCGAGACCGTCGACGACCTGCTCGCCCTCGACCAGGGCTGACCTGCCGTAGCACGTCGCGCGCCGCTGGACGTGTGACCAAGGCCGCTTGCGGAAGGTAGGTGAGCCTAACCTTTGCGCGGCTAGGATGGCGGGGTCCACGGGTCTCACCCCGTCCCTCAGCACGGAGGTCGACCAGCCATGCCTGTCGCGCGCCCGGCCCGCGCCCTCGTCGCGACGCTCGTGCTGGTCCTGGCGCTCGCCGGATGCGGCGGTGCGACGGCGGCCGACGACCACGACGTCACGGCCGGCGGCGGCACGCGCCTCGCCGACGTGGAGCCGGCGGCGGCACCCAAGACGCTCACGGGCCCCGCGACCGCGGTCGTCGCGGACTCCGCGGTCCGGCCCGTCGCGGACGACCCCGAGCCCGCGCTGCCCGTCACCGTCACCGACGTGCAAGGCACAGCGGTCACCGTGAGCGACGCGAGCCGCATCCTCGCGCTCGACGTGTACGGAACTGTCTCCCGCATCGTCTACGAGCTCGGCCTTGGGGACCGCGTCGTCGGACGCGACACCTCCTCCGCGTTCGCGGAGATCAAGGACAAGCCGCTGGTCACGGCGAACGGGCACGAGCTGTCCGCCGAGGCGATCCTCGAGCTCGCACCGACCGTGATCCTCACCGACACGAGCCTGGGCCCGTGGGACGTGGTGCTCCAGATGCGCGACGCGGGCATCCCGGTCGTCGTGGTCGACTCGCACCGGTCGGTCGACGGCGTCGGTGACCTCATCACGCAGGTCGCGGACGCGCTCGGCGTACCCGAGGCCGGTGCGGCTCTCGCGCAGCGCACCGACGACGCCGTGACGGCGAAGATCGCCGAGATCGCCGCGATCGCACCCGAGCAGGAGTCCGAGCGGCTGCGGATCGTGTTCCTCTACGTGCGCGGCCAGGCCGGCGTCTACTACCTGTTCGGCGAGGGCTCGGGGACGGACTCGCTCATCGACGCGCTCGGTGCGGTCGACGTCGCCGGGGAGATCGGCTGGCAGGGCATGAAGCCCGTGACCGACGAGGGCGTCGTCAAGGCCGAGCCTGACGTCGTGCTCGTGATGTCCGACGGGCTGGCGTCGGTGGGCGGCGTCGACGGCCTGCTCGAGACGCTGCCCGCCGTCGCGAGCACGCCCGCGGGCCAGAGCCGGCGCATCATCGACATGGCCGACTCCGCGGTGCTCTCGTTCGGGCCGCGCACCGCGGACGTCCTCGACGCGCTCGCCGTCGCGCTCTACGCACCCGCGCAGTCGTGACCGTGACGCAGACCCACCCGGCAGCCGCGGAGGCGCACGAGACCGCCGCCCGCGAGGCAGCAACGCCCGCGGTCACCGCGCACGAGGCGGCCGGCCCCGCGGCCGCCGCGCCGACGACCGTGCGCAGCGCGCTGCGCGGTGCCGCGCCACGCGCCGCCGAGCTGGTGCTCGCACCGCAGGCCGCGGGCCGACGGGCGCGCACGATCGCGCTGCTCAGCGGGCTCGCGGTCGCGCTCGTGGTCGTCGCGGTGCTCGCCGCGGGCGTCGGCCAGCTGCACATCCCGCCCCCCGAGGTGCTCGGCGCCGTCCTGCGCAGGTTCGGCATCGACGGTGGCGCGGCAGCGACGCACGTCAACACCGACGCCGCGCTGTGGACCATCCGGTTCCCGCGGATCGTCATGGCCCTGCTGGTCGGGGCCGCGCTCGCGACGGGCGGCGCGCTCATGCAGGGCGTGTTCGGCAACCCGCTGGCCGACCCGGGCGTGGTCGGCGTGAGCTCGGGCGCCGCCGTGGGCGCGTGCACGGTGATCGTGTTCGGCTGGACGTTCCTCGGCTCGTGGACGGCCGCGGTCGCCGCGTTCGTCGCGGGCCTGCTCACGACGCTCCTGGTGTACGCGACCGCGCGCGACGGCGGGCGCACGCAGGTGGTGACCCTCGTCCTGACGGGTGTCGCGGTCAACGCCGTCGCGGGCGCCGCGCTCGCGTTCCTCACGTTCCTGGGCGACACGCAGGCGCGTGAGCAGATCGTGTTCTGGCAGCTCGGCAGCCTCAACGGCACGCGCTGGCCCTACGTCGCGGTCGTCGCGCCGCTCGTCCTGCTCGGGATCCTCGGTGCGGGCCTGCTCGCGAGGAGGCTCGACCTGCTCGCGCTCGGCGAGCGCCCGGCCCGGCACCTGGGGGTCGACGTCGAGCGCCTGCGCATCGTGAGCATCGTGCTCGTCGCGCTGCTCACTGCCGCCGCGGTCGCGTTCTGCGGGATCATCGCGTTCGTCGGGCTCGTCGTGCCTCACCTCGTGCGCATGGCGGTCGGGCCCGGCCACCGCGTGCTCGTGCCCGCGAGCGCGCTGGGCGGCGCGGTCCTGCTGATGTGCGCCGACCTCGTCGCGCGCACCGCGGTGCCGTACGCCGACCTGCCGATCGGCATGCTCACCGCGCTGTGCGGCGGCCCGTTCTTCTTCTGGCTCATCCGCCGCACGCGCCGCAGCGCGGGAGGCTGGGCGTGACCGCGCTGCGCGCCCGGGGCGTGCGCGTGCGGTACGGGTCGACGGCCGTGGTCGACGGCGTCGATCTCGACGTGGTCGCCGGTGAGGTGCTCGCGCTGCTCGGCCCGAACGGCGCGGGCAAGTCGACGCTGCTCGGTGTCCTGGCCGGGGACGTCACGCCCGACGAGGGAGTGGTCGAGCTCGACGGCGTCGATGTCCGCACGCTGCGGCTCGCCGACCTCGCGCGCCGTCGCGCGGTGCTGCTGCAGGAGAACCGGCTGTCGTTCCCGTTCGACGTCGCCGACGTGGTCCGCATGGGCCGCGCGCCGTGGCGCGGGACGGACCGCGAGGACGACGACGAGCGCGTCATCGAGAACGTCATGCGCACGGCGGACGTGACGCACCTGGCCGCGCGCCGGTACCCCACGCTGTCCGGCGGCGAGAAGGCCCGGGCGTCGTTCGCCCGGACGCTCGCGCAGGAGCCGGTCGTGCTGCTGCTCGACGAGCCGACCGCCGCGCTCGACATCCGCCACCAGGAGTCGCTGCTCGCCGAGGCCCTGCGTTGGGCGCGAGACGGCGCCGCCGTGGTCGTCGTGCTGCACGACCTCACGCTCGCCGCGGCGTACGCGGACCGCGTCGTGCTGCTCGCCGAGGGGCGCGTGCGCGGCGAGGGGCGGCCGCACGACGTGCTGACGGGCGAGCTCCTCACCGACGTCTACCGCCACCCCATCGAGGTGGTGCACCGCCCGGGCAGCGACGAGATCGTCGTGCTGCCGGTGCGTGTCGCCGCCCTGGAGGAGATCCGATGACGCACCCGACCACGTCGACGACCGTCCGCACGCGGCGGCGCGCCCCGCTCGTCGCGAGCCTGCTCGCCGCGACGCTCGGCCTCGGAGTGCTGGGGCTCGCCGCGGCGCCCGCGTCGGCGGCCGCGCGCGTCACGGTCGCGGCGGAGAACGGCAAGGCGCAGGCCGACGCGACCTACTCCACGCCGGTGAGGGTCAGCGGGTCCGGGTTCCAGTCCGTGCCCGGCGGGTTCGGCGGCATCTACGTCGTGTTCGGGTGGGTCGACGACCCCGCGGGCGGGTCGTGGCGGCCGAGCAAGGGCGGAGTCAGCGGGCAGGACCTGCTCTACGTGCCCGACAGCGAGTCGAAGGACAACGCGGGCTTCCAGCGGTTCGTGTCCTACCCGGGGTCGGACACCGCCTCGTCGGCGAACGGCGGCACGATCGCCGCGGACGGGACGTGGTCGACGACGCTGACGATCCCGGGACCGAAGGTCGAGGTCGTGGGTCGCTCGGGTGCGGTGACGAGCATCGACTGCCTCACGGTGACGTGCGGTGTCATCACGTTCGGCGCGCACGGCGTCAGCAACGCGACCAACGAGACGTTCACGCCCGTGCAGTTCGTGGACCTCGCAGACGCGCAGGGGGCGGCGGCCGGCGACGACGACGAGGCGGCGCAGCCCGGCGCGGAGGCGACAGCGGTGGCCACGCCGGCGACCGGTGGCGCCGCGTCGCCGCAGGTCGACGGCCCCGCCGAGGCGACGAGCGACCAGTCGACGGTCGTGCGGGGCCGTGTGCTGAGCTTCACCGCGCGCGGGTTCGCGGCCGGCGAGCAGGTCGTCGGCTCCCTGACGGGCGGACAGGCAGGGGTCGGCCCGCTCACGGCCGGGCCCTACGGGGAGGTCGCGGGTGTGCTCGCGGTCCCCGCGGCGCTCACGCCCGGCACCGCGACCCTCACGCTGACCGGCGCCGCCTCGGGCCAGGTCGCGACGCTCGACGTGACCGTGATCGAGGACCCGGTCGTCGCGGCCGCGCTCGCGAACGCGGGCGAGCAGCCGGGCGCGGGCCCGTCCGCCGCGACCTGGGTGCTCGTCGGCGTCGCCGCGCTGCTCGTCGCGCTCGTCGTGCTCGGCGCCCTGGCCGCACGGCGCCGTCGCCGCGCGGCCGAGCGAGGTACCCCGGCTGCGCCCGGCGAGAGCGACGACGAGCGCGAGGCCGCGCCGGAGCTCGCGGGGGCCACCCGATGACCCCGCCGACGCCTCAGCCCCTGACCGACCCGACGACTCGCGCGCGGACCCACCGTGAGCGCCGGACCCGCGCCGGGCGGCTGCTCGCCGTCGCGGCGCTCGCCCTCGGCGTGCTGACGGTGCCCGCGGCGCTGTCCGCCGCCGCGGACGACGTCGTCGTCGACGTCACCATCCCGGAGCCCGACGCGCTCACGGTGAGCGACGCCCAGCTGCGCTGGGCCCTGAACGACGAGACGGGCGGCGGCGCGTTCTTCGGCGGCTGCAACTTCCTGTCGGCCGGCAAGGCGGGCTCGGCCGGGGGCTCGCGCGCGTGGACCGAGCAGGACGGCCTGTACGCGTCACGCGCGGACGACGTCCGCATCGAGAAGGACGCCCCCGGCGGCGGGCACGTCGAGGCGTCGTGGGCGACCCGCTGCCTCGACGCGTCCGGCGCGCCGGTCGCGGTGGCGTCACCGGAGAGCACGACCGGCAACGAGGTCGTCATCGAGGGCGGTGTCGGCACGGTCGACGCCGCGAGCGGCACCGCGTCGGTGCGCTGGACCGGCTCGTTCACGGTGGTGTTCTACGGCGGCCTGACGTACTGGAGCGCGACCGACCCGGTGCTCGAGGTCGCCGACGGCACCGGCACGCTCACCGCGACGCTCTCCGGCTTCGGCGCCGACCGCACCCAGCCGGGAACGTGGACCGCCCTGACGCCGCGCACGGCCGCGCTGGCGGTCCTCGAGGACGTCGAGGTCACGGAGGCAGGGCTCGTCGTCGTGCCCGAGTACGTCGGGGTCTCGGTGACCGCGCCCGCGGGTGCGGCTCCGCAGAGCGCGCGCGACGCGGCGAGCGCCGCGTACTGGGGCGCGTTCCCGCAGGACTTCGTGGACTTCCAGGGCGAGGTCGGCCAGGCACCGTACTGGTACTCGACCGGGGGAGCGCGCGACCGCGCCAAGCCCGCGGCCGCGCTCGTCGTGAGCTTCGACGCGAGCCGCCCGGTCACCCCGCCCGCCGCGGACGACGACGACCAGGGCGGCGGGCCCGCGCCGACCGCGGGACCGCGCGTGCCGGAGAACCAGGTGCGGAACCGCCCGGCAGGCGGCGTCGCCCGCCCGGCGCTCGGCGCCCACGCCGACGGCGGACTGACCGCGGTGGCTCCGCAGGTCCCGGCGAGCTCGGGCGCGCAGGCGCTCTCGGCGCAGCCCGTGACGACCCCCGGGCCCGACGAGGGCGGCCTGCTCGACGGGCTGCTCGACGACCCGCTCGCGCTCGGCGCGTTGGGCGCGAGCGTCGTGGCGGCCGCCGCCGGTGCGCTGGGACTGCGACAGGGATGGGTGGTGCTCCCGTGGGTGCGCTGAGCAGGAAGGCCGTCGCGCTGACGGCGCTGTGCTCGCTCGTCGCGACGCTGGCCGCCGCGCCAGCGTTCGCGGACGAGCCCGGCGACGCTCCGGTGCTCGACGACGCGACCCTCACGTGGGGCATCAGCGGCTACGCGCAGGTCGGCATCTTCGGGCCGTGGACCCTGTCGGGGGCGCGCGGCGGGGCCGAGATCCTCCGGGGCTCGGTCTCCGGCGGCTCGCAGGACGTCTACGCCGTCGCGCCTGTCCCCGCGACGTCGATGCCGCGCTCGACCCCGCAGAAGACCCCCAACGCCGTGCGGTTCACCGGCGGCACGGGGACGGTCGACCCGCAGACGGGCGCCGCCGAGCTCAGCTGGACCGGGTCGTACACGGTCAACGCCTACCCGGCGTCGCTGAACGCCCCCGACGAGGTCTACTCCGACCCGGTGCTCTCGGTCGCCCGTAGCGGAGCGGGCACGCTGTCGTTCGACGTGGCGGTCGGGTCGGGCGTCGATCTCGACGGCCAGCCGTCGGCCCCGGTCCGGGTGGGTCGCGTGACCGTGCTGACGTTCTCGTCGGGCGCGCGCAGCGGCCTCGACGACGACTCGTTCCGCCTCACGCCGGACTACCAGGGCGTCACCGTCGACGCGGCGGGTGGCGCGCAGGTGCGGTCGTGCTCGACGTCGGGCGCCGCGACCGGCTGGTGGGGCTCGTGGCCCGCGGACTTCGTCGCCGCGATGCCTGCGAGCCTGCAGACGCACTTCTACTCGACCGGCTGCCAGGGCACGCAGGACTCCAAGCCGGCGCTGCCGGTCGACGTGGGCTTCACGCTCGACGGGCCGGACCCCGACCCGTCGACCACGCCGACCCCGGCCCCGACGACGACCGCGGGCCCGACGCCCGGCCCGACGCCGACGGCACCGGCCGAGCCCGGCGCCCTCACGTGGTCGTTCGCCGACGCCACGGCGAGCCTCGGCACGGCGACGACGGCCGACGGCGCGTTCACGGCCACCGGCACGTTGCCGGCCGTGACGATCACCGACACCCGCGCGGGCAGCCCCGGCTTCACGCTCTCGGGCCAGGCCCGCCCGTTCACCACGCACGACGGCGCGCACGTCCTCGGTGCGCAGCACCTCGGCTGGCAGCCCTCGCTGCTGGAGCCCGTGGCCGGGGTGCGCGCAGGCCGCGCGATCACGCCGTCCACGGTCACCGGTGGCGGGCTGGCCTCGCCACGCACGCTGGTCGTCGGCGGCGCGACGCGCGGCGAGCGCACGGTCCGCGTGACCGCAGGCCTCACGCTGCGGGTCCCCGACGGCGCGGCGCCCGGCCGGTACGAGACGGTCCTGACGATCACGGCGCTCGGATGACGTCAGCGGTGCGGCCGCGCGGGCTCGTCGTCCCCGTGCTCGCGGTCATCTCCGTCGCCCTCGGGGTCCTGCTCCCGGCGGTCTCGGCGGGGGCGTCCGACGAGGCGAGCTGGTCGGTCCGGCCGCGCGACGGCTCGGCGGTGATCGAGCACGTGCTGCGCGCGGGCGACGAGGTCGACGACGCGGTCGTCGTGCGGAACGAGGGCGGCCGGACGCTCGAGCTCGCGGTGTCGGCCTCCGACACGCGCGCGGACGCCGACGGCGCGCTCGAGGTCGCGGACACCCGGACCGGACCGGCGGCGTGGGTCTCGGTGCCCGTCGAGCCGGTGACGCTCGCGGCCGGCGAGGACGTCGGCGTCCCCGTGCACGTCGTCGTGCCACCCGACGCGGCCCCCGGCACGTACGTCGCGGCTGTCGTGACGACCGCGCCCGACGAGCAGGGCGGCCTGGCCGTCGAACGCCGCCTCGCCCTGCGAGTGGTGCTCACGGTCGAGGCACCGGGCGCGTCCGACGCGGGTCCGTGGGGGCTCGTGGTCGGCGCGCTCGTGGTCGGCGCGTTCGCCGCCGTGGCGGCCGGGGCGGTCGTCGTGCTGCGGCGGCGGCGTGACGTGCCGCACAGCGTCGAGTAAGGCAAGGATTACCTAACTTCGGCTAGCCTCCTACCAGCGCGCCCTGACCAGTCCTGCGGCGCACGACGAAGGGACTCGGATGTTCACACGTACCGCCACCCGCGGTCAGGCCTGGACTCGGCGCCTCGTGGCCGCCGCCACGGCCACCGCCCTCGGAGCCACCGCCCTGGTCGCCGCTGCGGCCGTCCCGGCGAGCGCCGCGGACGCGCCCCGCGTGGTGTCCTCGGGGAGCCTCACGTGGGGCTTCAAGCAGAGCTTCCGCACGTACGTCGCGAGTGGGCTGAACACCGAGCCGGTCGGTGAGCGCGTGGTGCTGACCGCGCCCGCGACGTTCGCCGAGCCCGGCGTCGGGGAGGCCCGCCCGTACGTGTTCCCGGTGAACGCCGGGTCGTTCGACCCCGCGGCGCTGACGCTCGACTCCGACGGCGGGGTCACCTACAGCTTCCCCTCGCACTACTTCACGATCTCGCTGAGCGACGTGCGCATCGGGACGGTCGGCACCCAGGCCGTCGTGACGGCCGACGCGCGCACCGTCGTCACGTCGGACTTCGGCGAGTTCGAGGCCGGCGAGTACCAGGCGGACGACGTCGCGATCGCGAACATCGGCCACCTCGCGGTGACGACGAGCGCCACCGGCGCGACGTTCACCGGCACGCAGCTCACGTTGACCGCGGCGGGCCGCGCCGCCGTGCCGCTCTACCCCGTGGGTGAGGTCCTCGACGACATCTCGGGCTCGCTCGAGACCGCGACGCCCACGGTCGCGGTCTCGCGGACGAGCTTCGAGCGCGACGGATCGGCGACCGTGACGGTCGAGGGCTCGGGCTTCGTCCCGCAGGCGTCGCTCGCGGCCCGACCCCCGCTCGCAGGCAAGCCTGGCGGTGCCTACGTGGCGTTCGGGTACTTCGCCACGACGTGGCGTCCGTCGCAGGGCGCCACGTCGGCGAGCCGTCCCGCCGCCGCCACGGCGTGGGCCGTCCTGGCCGCGGACGTCCCGACGATCGGCGGCGCGGCGAGCGGCGGCGTCGAGCTGCGCCCCGACGGCACGTTCACCGCGACCCTCACGGTCGACCGCGCCGCGGCGCTCGCCGCCGCGGCCGGCAAGGTCAGCGCGGGCCGGTTCGGCATCTACACCTACCCGGGCGGCAGCGCGGCCACGCCCGCGTTCGAGACCTTCACGCCCGTCGAGTTCTCGAAGCTCGGCACCGAGGTCGTCGCGAGCAGCTCCCGCTCCGTCGTCGGTGCGCTGCCGGTCGTACGGGCCACGGTCTCCGCGGTCGACGCCTCGGCGCCCGTCGGGGACGTCGAGGTGCGGGACGCCAAGGGCGTCGTGCGCGGCCGGGGCGTCGTCGCGGACGGTGCCGTGACGGTGGCGCTCGACAAGCCGCTGGCGGCCGGCACCCACACGATGACCGTCGCGTTCCTCGGCGACATCGACTACGCCCCGGCGACGACGAGCGCCGTCGTGACGGTCGCCAAGGGCGCCGCCAAGGTCGCCGCGACCTGGCCGTCGCTCACGCACGGCAGGTCGGCGAAGGTGGCGGTGACCGTCACCGGACCGGTGGCCGCGACGGGCAAGGTCACGCTCCTGCACGGCACCAAGGTCCTGGCGACCGGCACGCTCTCGGGCGGCAAGGCCTCGCTCACGGTGCCGAAGACCCTCGCGGCGGGCTCCCGCACGCTGACCGTCTCCTACGGCGGCAGCAGCCAGCTCGACGCAGCCAAGGTGAGCTCGAAGCGCACGGTGGCCAAGGCGACCAGCGCGGTCACCGCCAAGGCCGCGACGGTCACGACCACGGTGCGCGGCACGGTCGTCGTGACCGTGAAGGCGACCGGCACGGTGCCGACGGGCAAGGCGACGGTCCAGGTCACGCGCAACGGCAGGTCCTACGCCACGAAGACGGTCACGCTGCAGGGCGGCACCCGCACGGTCACGCTGCCGAAGCTCACGACCAAGGGCACGTACACGGTGAAGGTGACCTACGCGGGCTCGTCGAACGTCAAGGCGTCGAGCAGGACGGTCTCGCTCAAGGTCGTCTGAGCGGACTCCCGCAGGACGCAGGGGCGGTCGGGGTCTCCCGACCGCCCCTGCGGCGTCCCGGCGCCGCGCGCGTGGACCCCACGTGCGGGGCGACGACGCCGCGTCCTGCCGACCGGACGTCCGCACGGGCGGTCGCGCGCGCGCCCTATCCTGTGCGCAGTTCCCGACGAGAGCACCGGAGGTCGTGTGCCCGCCCCCCTGAAGGTCGCCCTGCTCGGTTGCGGGGTCGTCGGCACGCAGGTCGCCCGGCGTCTGCTCGAGCACGCCGAGGAGCTCGCGCCGCGCGTCGGCACGTCGCTCGAGCTCGTCGGGATCGCGGTCCGCGACGCTGCCGCACCGCGTGAGGGCGTGACCGGGACGCCGCTCGCCGACCTGCTGACCGACGACGCCGAGTCGCTCGTCGACGGCGCGGACGTCGTGGTCGAGGTGATGGGCGGCATCGAGCCGGCCCGCTCGCTGATCCTGCGCGCGATCGAGCACGGCGCGAGCGTGGTCACCGCCAACAAGGCGCTGCTCGCGCAGGACGGCCCGACGCTCTACAAGGCCGCGGACGCGGCGGGTGTCGACCTGTACTTCGAGGCCGCGGTGGCCGGTGCGATCCCGATCGTCCGCCCGGTGCGCGAGTCGCTCGCGGGCGACCAGGTGCAGCGCGTGCTGGGCATCGTCAACGGGACCACCAACTACGTGCTCGACCGCATGGCGACCGAGGGCCTCGAGCTCGAGCAGGCCGTCAAGGAGGCGCAGGCGCTCGGCTACGCGGAGGCGGACCCGACCGCGGACGTCGAGGGGTTCGACGCGGCGGCCAAGGCCGCGATCCTCGCGTCGCTCGCGTTCCACACCCGCGTCTCGATCGACGACGTCGCACGCGAGGGCATCACGTCCGTGACCGCCGCCGACGTCGCGTGGGCGAAGCGCACGGGCCACACGATCAAGCTGCTCGCGATCGCCGAGCGCAACACGTCCGACGACGTCGCGGGCATCCAGGTGCGCGTGCACCCCGCACTCGTGCCTGACGAGCACCCGCTCGCCGGTGTGCGCGGCGCGTTCAACGCGGTGTTCGTCGAGGCCGAGGCCGCCGGCGAGCTCATGTTCTACGGGCGCGGCGCGGGCGGCGCGCCCACCGCGTCGGCCGTCCTGGGAGACCTCGTCTCCGTCGCGCGGCACCGCGTGCTCGGCGGGCGCGGACCGGTCGAGTCGTCGTACGCGGCGCTGCCCGTGCTGCCGGCCGACGCCGCGCGCACGCGCTTCCAGGTGCGCCTGGACGTCGACGACCGCCCGGGCGTGCTCGCACAGGTCGCGGCGGCCCTCGCCGAGCACGACGTGTCGATCGAGGCGGTCCGGCAGAGCGCGGACGGCCGGGCCGACGGCAGCGGCGACGGCACGGACCTCGCGCGCCTGCTCATCACCACCCACGCCGCGCCCGAGCGCGCGCTCGCGGCCACGGTGGCCGCGCTCACCGACCTCGACGTCGTGCGTGACGTCGTGTCCGTCCTGCGAGTCGAAGGAGCCTGATGGCCCACCAGTGGCGCGGCGTCATCGCCGAGTACGCCGACCGCCTGCCCGCGCACCTCACGACCCACCCGGTCACGCTGTACGAGGGCGGCACGCCCCTGATCGCCGCGCCCGCCCTCAGCGTGCGCACCGGTGCAGACGTGTACGTGAAGTTCGAGGGCATGAACCCGACGGGCTCGTTCAAGGACCGCGGCATGACGACCGCGATCTCGGCGGCGGCCGCGCGCGGCGCGAAGGCGGTCGTGTGCGCGTCGACGGGCAACACGTCGGCCTCGGCGGCGGCGTACGCGACGCGCGCGGGCATGGTGTGCGCGGTGCTCGTGCCGGACGGCAAGATCGCGATGGGCAAGCTCAGCCAGGCCGTCGCGCACGGGGCGCGCCTGCTGCAGGTCGACGGCAACTTCGACGACTGCCTGATCGCGGCCCGCAAGCTCGCCGAGTCCTACCCGGTCGAGCTCGTGAACTCGGTGAACCCCGACCGCATCCAGGGCCAGAAGACCGGCGCGTTCGAGATCGTCGACGCGCTCGGCGACGCACCCGACATCCACGTCCTGCCGGTCGGCAACGCGGGCAACATCACCGCCTACTGGAAGGGCTTCCGCGAGTACGCGGGCCTCGACGACGGCGCGGCTCACGGCGCGGTCGCGACCCGCACGCCGGTCATGTGGGGCTTCCAGGCCGCGGGTGCCGCGCCGATCGTGCTCGGTCACCCCGTCGACGAGCCCGAGACGATCGCGACCGCGATCCGCATCGGCAACCCCGCGTCGTGGAAGCAGGCCGAGGAGGCGCGCGACGTCTCGGGCGGCCTCATCGAGTCGGTGACCGACGAGGAGATCCTGCGCGCCCACCGCGTGCTGTCGGCCGAGGTCGGCGTGTTCGTCGAGCCCGCGTCCGCCGCGGGTGTCGCGGGTCTGCTGCGCCTCTCCGACGAGGGCCGCGTGCCCGCCGGTGCGCGCATCACGATCACGGTGACGGGCCACGGCCTGAAGGACCCGCAGTGGGCGCTGCGTCGCCCGGACGGCGGCGACGTGGACCTCGTGCGCGTGAGCGCGGACGTCGTGTCCATCGCCGACGCGCTCGGCCTGGGCTGAGGCGACGGTCGTGCGACTGCGGGCCGACCGTGTCCGGGTGCGCGTCCCGGCGACCTCGGCGAACCTCGGGCCGGGCTACGACGCGATGGGCGTCGCCCTGGCCCTGCACGACGAGCTCGAGGTGCGCGCCGTCGCGTCCGCGGGCGTGGAGGTCGTGGTCGAGGGCGAGGGTGCCGGCACGGTGCCTGACGACGAGCGCCACCTCGTCGTGCGCGCGATCCGCGTCGCGCTCGACCACGTGGGCGCTCCTCAGGCGGGCCTCGCGCTGACCTGCCGCAACGCCATCCCGCACGGACGCGGCCTCGGCTCGTCGGCGGCGGCCGTCGTCGCGGGCATCGTCGCGGCACGCGGCCTGATCTCCGAGCCCGAGGCGCTCGACGACGCGACCGTGCTCGCGCTCGCGACGCAGATGGAGGGGCACCCGGACAACGCCGCACCGGCGATCCTCGGCGGTGCGACCGTCGCGTGGACCAACGCCACCGGCGGGGTCGGGGCGACGCAGGTCGAGGTGCACCTCGACATCGCACCCGTCGTCATGATCCCGCCGACGCACCTGTCGACGAAGGCCGCGCGCGACGTGCTGCCCGCACACGTCCCGCACGCCGACGCCGCGTTCCAGGCCGGCCGTTCCGCGCTGCTCGTCCAGGCGCTCGGTCGTCGGCCGGACCTGCTGCTCGACGCGACGGTCGACAAGCTCCATCAGGAGTACCGGCGCGCGGTCATGCCGGACTCGCTCGCGCTCGTCGACGCGCTGCGTGCGCGGGGGGTCGCGGCGGTCGTCTCGGGCGCCGGGCCGACCGTGCTCGCGCTCGCGCGCCGCCTCGAGGACGCCTCGGCGCCGGGCGCGGGAGCCGCCGCCGGAGCCGACGACGAGCGGGCCCGGGGCACCGACGCGGACGCGGCGATCGCCGAGGCGTTCGGTGGCGTCCTGGGCGGCTGGATCATCCGTCCGCTCGCGGTCGACCCGTCCGGGGCGCGGCTCGTGGTGGGCGAGCACCCGATCGGGTGACGGCCGTGGCCGGAGGTCATCCGGGCGGTCGGTGAGGTCGACAGTGGTAGCATCGTCGCGTTCCCCGGACCACATCCTCCGGGTCGCGCGCCGCTCCTGAACAGGTCAGCTCCTCTCCAGGTCCGCGGCCGTGCCTCAGGCGAGTCGACCATCCGGGAACACCCCAGCCTGAACGTGTCGCCGACATTGTCGTGAGTCGCGCGTGTGGCTTCCAGCACCGCCTCGCTGACGGGTGAACCGCATCCGACGACGAGACGCCGGCCGTCGCCCGAGAACCGGGCGAGGCCTCCGACGAGGGGGAAGGGTCCTTCGTGACAGACACCAACCAGACCGGCGGGTCGATCGCGGCGCTCCGGCTGCCCGAGCTCCAGGCCATGGCCTCGGGGCTGGGCGTCAAGGGCACCTCGAAGATGCGCAAGGGCGACCTGGTCGAGGCGATCAACGCCGCCCGCGGCGGATCGCGCTCCCGCGCCCTCGACGCGCGACGTGAGCAGGCCGTCGCCCCCGTCAAGGAGCAGATGACCGAGGCCCCGGCCGCACCGCCCGCCGAGACCGGCGAGCAGCGCGGCGAGGGTGCCGAGCGTCGCCCGCAGCGGTCGCGCGGCGCACGCCGTGAGCAGGGACCGGCCACCGACGCACTCGCCGGTCTCGAGGCCGCGCTCGACGCCAAGGTCGCCTCGGCCGAGGCCCCGGAGCGCGCGAGCCGCGGCGACGACCGCGCGCAGCGTGCGGCGGAGGCCGTCGAAGCCGTGGGCGAGCAGGGCGAGCGTCGGTCGCGTCGTGCGGGCCGCGGGTCGGGTGCTCCCGACACGCAGGGCGACGGCGAGCGTCAGGGCCAGCGCAACCAGCAGCGCGGGCAGGGCGAGCAGCCGCGTCAGGCCGGCCAGCAGAACGCGCCGGGCGCCCAGGGTGCCGGCGCCCCGAACGGCCAGGGCGGGCAGGACGACGACGAGGAGCGCGGCGGTCGTCGTCGCCGCTCGCGTGACCGCTACCGCGACCGGGACCGCAAGCGCGGTCGTACCGGCGGTCGCACCGGTCAGCCGGACCTGTCGGGCCTCGACGAGATCGAGCTCGCCGACGACGACGTGCTGCTGCCGGTCGCGGGCATCCTCGACATCCTCGACAGCTACGCGTTCGTGCGGACCACGGGCTACCTGCCCGGCCCGAACGACGTGTACGTCTCGCTCGGCCAGGTCAAGAAGAGCGGCCTGCGCCGCGGCGACGCGATCACGGGTGCGGTGCGCCAGCCCCGCGAGGGCGAGCAGCCCGCGCAGGGCAACCGGCCGAACAAGTTCAACGCGCTCGTGCGCCTGGACTCGGTCAACGGCCTGTCGCCCGACGAGGCCCGCGAGCGGCCTGAGTTCACCAAGCTCACGCCGCTGTACCCGCAGGAGCGGCTGCGCCTCGAGACGCCCGACCCGGGCCGTCTGACGCCGCGCGTGATCGACATCGTCGCCCCGATCGGCAAGGGTCAGCGCGGCCTCATCGTCGCGCCGCCCAAGGCCGGCAAGACGATCATCATGCAGCAGATCGCGAACGCGATCACCACGAACAACCCCGAGGTCCACCTCATGGTCGTGCTCGTCGACGAGCGCCCTGAGGAGGTCACGGACATGGAGCGGACGGTCAAGGGCGAGGTCATCGCCTCGACGTTCGACCGCCCCGCCTCGGACCACACGATCGTCGCCGAGCTCGCGATCGAGCGCGCCAAGCGTCTCGTGGAGCTCGGCCAGGACGTCGTGGTGCTGCTCGACTCGATCACGCGTCTGTCGCGCGCCTACAACCTGGCCGCGCCGGCATCGGGCCGCATCCTGTCGGGTGGTGTCGACGCCTCCGCGCTCTACCCGCCGAAGAAGTTCTTCGGCGCCGCGCGCAACATCGAGAACGGTGGCTCGCTGACGATCCTCGGGTCCGCGCTCGTCGAGACCGGCTCCAAGATGGACGAGGTCATCTTCGAGGAGTTCAAGGGCACCGGGAACATGGAGCTGCGCCTGTCCCGCTCGCTCGCGGACAAGCGCATCTTCCCGGCGGTCGACGTCAACGCGTCGGGCACGCGCCGCGAGGAGCTCCTCATGTCGCGCGACGAGCTGCAGATCGTCTACAAGCTGCGCAGGGTGCTCGGTGCGCTCGACCAGCAGCAGGCGATCGAGCTGCTCACGGGCAAGATCAAGGAGACGAAGTCCAACGTGGAGTTCCTCCTGCAGGTCCAGAAGACCACCCCGGGCAGCTGGGGCCAGGAGAACGCGGGCCGCACGGTCTGACCTCCGCTCACCGACGACGAAGGCCGCGCCCACCCCGGGTCGCGGCCTTCGTCGTGCCCGTCCCATCTCGGGGCGTGCGGGGCTCAAGGCTGACGGCGGGGTCGTCGATGCAGTCGCATGCGCACGATGCCCTGGAGCTCGCCGACCGTGACCGAGCCCGACGACGGGCTCGTCGCGGCGGTGGTCGAGACGCTGCAGCAGTGGTTCGCCGACCTCACGACCCCGCAACGATCGGCCGGCGTGGCCGTGCTCGTGCTCGTGCTGCTCATCCTGCGCGCGCTCGTGCGCCGGAAGCGGCGCGGTGGATCCCGCCGGGGCCGCCGCGCCCCGCGCCCCGGGGAGGTCTGGTACGCCCTGGTGCCGTTCGACGACGGCACGGGCGCCAAGGACCGCCCCGTCCTGGTGCTGCGCCGCTCCGGCCGCCACGTCGTCGTCGCGCGGTTCACCTCCCAGGACAAGAGCGGTCGTCGGGACCACGTGCGCGCGCCGGCGGGGCTGCCGGGCATGCTCGTCGCGGGGTGGCTCGACCTGACGCCGCGCACGCTGCGCCCGCGCGCGTTCCGCCGCTGCGTGGGCGACGCGGGTGAGGCTCTGGTCGCGTGGCACGACTCCGTGCGCGAGGAGGCCGGCATCCCCGCCTGACGGCGACGCGGCCCGCACCCGCCCTGGCGTGACCGGCGGCGCGACCTGGGGCGGGGAGGAGCCCGTCAGTCGCGGTCGCCGATGTGACCCGGCGCCGTGACCGACAGGACGCGCTCGACGAACGCGGCGTACTCCTCCATGTAGTGGCGCAGGAAGTCCGCGGTCGACTCGTCGTGCACGGTCCCGTCGTCGCCGTAGTGCTCGGGCCGGAACGTCAGGTAGACCTCGGGCGCGTTGAGCTGGGGGGCGTTGAGGAAGCTCAGCACGCTGCGCATCGACGACTGCATGACCGCGGTGCCGATCGCACCGATCGACGCCCCGACGATCCCCGTGGGCTTGCGCGCGAACGAGTTGGTGCCCCACGGGCGTGAGCCCCAGTCGATCGCGTTCTTGAGCGCGCCGGGGATGGAGCGGTTGTACTCGGGGCTGACGAACAGGATGCCGTCGGAGGACTCGATCGCCTCCTTGAGCGCTCGAGCCACGGGCGGGTAGTCCTGGTCGTGGTCGGCGCTGTACAGCGGCAGGTCGCGGATGGCGATCTCGCTGAACTCGAGCGACGGGGGAGCCAGCCCGATCAGTGCGCGAGACAGCACGCGGTTGATCGAGGTGCTCGACAGGCTGCCGACGAAGTAGCCGATCCGGTAGGTCATGGCGTACCCCTGGGTGTGGTGGCGAACGAGTCGGCGAGCGCGCGCAGGTCGCGCACGTAGTCGGCCCAGTCCTGAGCGGACTGCTCAGGGACGTTCAGCGCCTGCGGGCGCAGGCCGACCGCGCCGTCGAGGAGCTCGCGGACGATGTCGGCGTGCCCGGCGTGCCGGGTCAGGTCGCTCGTGACGTGCACCACGACCTCGCGCAGCGTGACCTGTGCCCGCGCGGCGGGCCACCACGGCACCCGGCCGACCAGCTCCAGCGGGGCGCTCGCCAGCAGCTCGTCCGCGAACGCCCACACCGACCGGTACAGCTCGACCAGGGACGGCACGGACTCCTGCGCGGTCGCCCACATGTCGGCGTTCACGGGCGCGTCGTCGTGCATCCACTCGAAGTCCGGCCCGGTCCACGCGCGCCCGAACGTCGGGCCGAAGTAGCCGATCTTCACGCTCGTGGCGTGCTTGACCAGGCCGAGCAGGTTGGTGCCCGTCGGCGTCGTCGGCCAGCGCGCGTCGCGCTCGGACAGGCCGTCGAGCTTCCAGACGAGCGACTCGCGCGCGTCCGTGAGGTAGCGCAGCAGCACCGCCCGCTCGTCGGCGACCGTGCCCGCGGCGCGCTCGGTGGTCGTCATCGTTCCTCCGGTCCTGCGGCGGGAGTACTCCCAATCTGGGCCCTCGCACCGACCTCCGCATCCTGGGGGTGGCCACTGACACGCCCGCGGTCCCGCACACCGAGAGCGCAGCGTCACGTCGCCCAGCCGGGCGTCTTCCGCGTCGGCGCCCCCGAGGGCACCATGGTCCGGACGCGACGGGACGAGGGGGACCGATGGTCGACGAGGCACTGGGGGCACGCGTGCGGGCTGCGCTCGCGGACCACCTGCGGGCGCGCGCCGCCGGAGCGGGGTCGCGGGACGACGAGCCCGTGGTCACGGAGAAGCGCATGTTCGGCGGGCTGGCGTTCCTGCTCGACGGCAGGATGGCGGTCGTCGTGAGCACGCGCTCGGGCGGGCTCATGGTGCGCGTCCCGCTCGAGCACCGGGGTGAGCTCCTCGCGAGCGCGGGGGTGCGGCCGATGCAGATGCGCGGGTCGGACCTGCGCGGGTGGGTCGTGGTCGACACGGCCGAGCTCGTCGACGACGCGGTGCTCGGCCGGTGGGTCGCGATCGGCGCGCGGACCGCTGCGTCCGTGCCCGCACGCTGAACGCTGCCTCCGTGCCCGCCGGCTGACCCCGCGCTGACCGCACGTGCGGGGCCCGCGCAGGCGATGCTTCCGTCAGAGCGCCGCGCGTGCTGCGGCGAGCGCTGCCCGGTAGCCCCGCTCGACCTCGTCGGCGATCCGCGGCGTGTCGAACCGTGCCGCCGCGGATCGCTGGCGCTGGGCGATCTCGGCCCGTCCCTGCGGGTCGTCGACCCACCGGCCGAGCGTGCGCGCGAACGTCGCGGTGTCGGCCGGGTCGAGCAGCTGGCGCTCGAGGCCCGCCATGGTCGTGCGGTAGCCGGGGTTGTCGCCGGCGAGGACCACGCCGCGTGCGGCCGCGAGCGCCTCGACGACGGAGATGCCGAAGCTCTCGCCACCCGTGGACGGCAGCGCGACGACGTCCGCGTCGGCCAGCAGCGCGGCCTTGTCCTCCTCGGCGACGAAGCCGGGCAGGTCGACGTTGGTCAGCCCTTCGCGCGCGACCGTCGCCGCGAGCTCGTCGTGCAGCGGTCCCCGCCCCGCGAGCGTGAGCGTCCAGGGCCGTTGCGTGCCCGCGCGGGTCATCGCGACGGCCGCGGCGAGCAGCTCGCGCGGGCCCTTGCGCGGCACCAGACGCCCCAGGAACACGATGCGCACGGGGCGGTCGGGCGACGGCCCGTCGGGCGACGGCCCGTCGGGCGATGGCTCGTCTGGTGATGGCTCGTCTGGTGATGGCCGGAACCGCGCGACGTCGACCGGGTTCCCGAGCACCGTCGTCGGCACCCCGAACGTCGCCCGGGCGAACGCCGAGGCGGCCTCCGACGTCGCGAACACGGTGCCGAACCGGCGCAGGCGCCGCCGTTCGACGAGCCCGAGCACGCGCGTGCCGGCCGTCACCCACCACGAGTGCGGGTAGATGTGGAACGTCCCGACGACCGCGGTGCGCGCCGGCGCGGCCGAGACCAGCGCGCCGGCGAGCACGGGGGAGTAGGGCATCTGCACATGAAGGACGTCGAACGGCACCCGGGCGAGCAGGTCGCGGACCTGGGCGCGTGACGCGGGCAGCGGCGTGTTGAGCCGGTTGCCGTTGAACGTCACCCCGACGTTGCGCCCGATGACGTGCAGGTTCGGCAGGTCGGTGCGCACGGTCGTGGACGCGATGTAGTGCACCTCGTGCCCGCGTCGCGTGAGCTCGGCCCCGAGCGTCAGGACGTACTGCTGCACGCCGTCGGGACGGTCGAGGTTGTCGTCGATGACGAGCCCGACGACGAGGCGCTCACGGTGGGGGGACGGCACCTGAGCATCCTAGAGAGGGCGGGCGGGCCGGGTGCCGACGGCTCACGCCCGCCGGACGCGGCGGCCGCGGGTGGGTCCACGTCACCGGGGAAGATTTCGAGCGCGCGTCTCGTTCTGGCATGATGGTTCGCTGGTCTGCGGTTCACCCGCGCGCGCCTCGCGCCGGGACCCGGAGACATCCCACCAAGGAGAGCTCTCGTGAAGTCTGACATCCACCCCGAGTACGTCGTCACCGAGGTGACGTGCACGTGCGGCAGCACGTTCGTCACCCGCAGCACCGTGACGAGCGGCAAGATCCACGCCGACGTCTGCAGCGCCTGCCACCCGTTCTACACGGGCAAGCAGAAGATCCTCGACACCGGTGGCCGCGTGGCCCGGTTCGAGGCGCGCTACGGCAAGAAGGCCAACTAGCACCTTCGCAGCGCCGGTGCCCGGCGCGGACGACTGCCCTCCATGGCAGTGTCCGCGAGGGCACCGGCGCTGCGTCGTTCCCGGGGTGCGTCGCGTGCCCCGTCGCACGTCCGCACCCCAGAGGGAGACCCCGTGAGCGAGCAGTTCGCCGCCGCGCAGGCGCTGCTCGCCGAGCACGCGCAGATCGAGGCGCAGCTCTCGGACCCCGCGGTCCACGCCGACGCCGGCCGCGCCCGGACCCTCGGCCGTCGGTATGCCGAGCTCGGTCGGGTCGCCCAGGCCTACCGCGCGTGGCGCTCGGCGTCCGACGACGCGGCGGCCGCCGCCGAGCTCGCGGACGAGGACGCGTCGTTCGCTGCCGAGCTCCCCGCGCTGCGCGCCGCCGCCGACGAGGCCGCCGCGCGGCTGCGCGAGGTCTTGATCCCGCGCGACCCGGACGACTCACGTGACGTGATCCTCGAGATCAAGGCCGGCGAGGGCGGCGAGGAGTCGGCGCTGTTCGCGGGCGACCTCCTGCGCATGTACCTGCGCTACGCCGAGCAGCAGGGCTGGGCGACCCAGGTGCTCGAGTCGACGCCCTCGGACCTCGGCGGGCTCAAGGACGTGCAGGTCGCGGTCAAGGCGCGCGGCGCGGTCGCCCCCGAGGACGGGGTGTGGGCGCACCTGAAGTACGAGGGCGGCGTGCACCGCGTGCAGCGCGTGCCCGTCACGGAGTCGGCCGGGCGCATCCACACGTCGGCCGCGGGCGTGCTCGTCTTCCCGGAGGCGGACGACGAGGGCGAGGTCGAGCTCGACCCCAACGACCTGCGGATCGACGTCTACCGCTCGTCAGGCCCCGGCGGCCAGTCCGTCAACACGACCGACTCGGCCGTGCGCATCACGCACGTGCCCACGGGCATCGTCGTGTCGATGCAGAACGAGAAGTCCCAGCTGCAGAACCGTGAGCAGGCCATGCGCGTGCTGCGCGCGCGACTGCTCGCGGCGCGCCAGGAGGAGGCCGCGGCGGCGGCGAGCGAGGCGCGGCGCAGCCAGGTGCGCACGGTCGACCGGTCCGAGCGCATCCGGACGTACAACTTCCCCGAGAACCGCATCGCGGACCACCGCACGGGGTACAAGGCGTACAACCTCGACGCGGTGCTGGCGGGTGACCTGGGGCCGGTGATCGCGTCCGCGATCGAGGCCGACGAGTCCGCACGGCTCGCGGAGGCGGGCGCATGAGCCGCGACGAGCCGCTCGTCGTGCAGGTGCCCGACGAGCAGCGGCGGGCGCCGGGCGTGCGCGCTCTGGTCGAGGGGGCCGCGCGCGTGCTCGACGAGGCGGGCGTCCCCTCGCCGCGCGTCGACGCCGTGGCCCTGGCGGCCTTCGCGCTCGGCGTGCCGCACCTCGAGCTCGCGCTCGCACCGCAGGTCGCACCCGACGGCTTCGTCGAGGAGCTGGCCGCGCTCGTCGAACGTCGGCGCGGGCGCGAGCCGCTGCAGCACATCCTCGGGTCGACCGTGTTCCGCTACCTGACGCTGCGCGTCGAGCCCGGGGTGTTCGTGCCCCGCCCCGAGACGGAGGTGGTCGCGCAGGTCGCGATCGACGAGGCGACGCGGCTGGTCGCGGCCGGTGGCAGCCCGGTCGTCGTCGACCTGTGCTGCGGCACGGGAGCGATCGCGCTGTCGGTCGACACCGAGGTGCCCGGGGCGCAGGTCGTCGCCGTCGACCTGTCGTCGGAGGCGGTCGCGCTCACGCGCGCGAACAGCGGGGCCGTCGGCACGCTGCGCCTGCGCGTCGAGCAGGGGGACGTGCGCGACCCCGCGCTGCTCGCCGACCTCGTCGGGAAGGTCGACGTGCTCGTCTCCAACCCGCCGTACGTGCCGCCCGACGCCGTGCCGCGCGAGCCCGAGGTCCGCGACCACGACCCTGACCTCGCGCTGTACGGCGGGGGCGCCGACGGGTTGGACGTGCCGCGTGCCGTGATCGCCGCGGCGCAGCGCCTGCTCGCGCCCGGTGGCCTGCTCGTCATGGAGCACGCCGAGGTGCAGGACGTCGAGGCCCGCGTCGCGGCGGCCGGCACGGGCGCGTTCGTCGAGATCGCGACCCTGCCCGACCTGACCGGACGGCCCCGGATGCTCGTCGCGCGTCGGAGCACCCGCCCGCACGTGGCAGGATCCAACGCGTGACTGCGCGCACCTTGCCCGCCCACGACGCGGCGACCTGGGGCCCGGCGCTCGACGAGGCGGTCGACGTGATCGCCAACGGCGGCCTCGTCGTCCTGCCGACCGACACCGTCTACGGGATCGGCGCCGACGCGTTCTCCCCGCCGGCCGTCCAGGCGCTGCTCGACGCGAAGGGCCGCGGACGGCAGATGCCGCCGCCGGTCCTCATCGCCGACGTCCGCACGCTCGACGGGCTCGCGACCGACGTCCCCGCGCACGCGCGCCTCCTGGCCGAGGCGTTCTGGCCCGGCGGCCTGACGCTCATCGTGCGCGCGCAGCCGTCGCTCGCGTGGGACCTGGGCGAGACGCACGGCACCGTCGCGCTGCGTGTGCCCGACCACGCCACCGCGCGCGCCCTGCTCAAGCGCACGGGCCCGATGGCCGTCTCGAGCGCCAACCGCACGGGCGAGGAGGCTGCCCTGACGGCGGCCGAGGCGCACCGCATGCTGGGCGACAGCGTGCGCGTGTACCTCGACGCGGGCGACTCGCCCGGGCAGGTCGCCTCGACGATCGTCGACGCGACCGGGCCGCGGCTGCAGGTCGTGCGCCAGGGTGCGATCACGCTCGAGGACCTCAACACGATCGCGCCCGTGCACGGCACGGACGGCCGGCTCCCGGCGGCGGCGCCCGAGGCGCCCGACGCACCCGAGGCCGGTGCCGCCGGGTGAGGGTCTACCTGCTCGTCGGCATCATCGCCGCGGCGGTGGCGTACGTCATGACGCCGCTCGCGCGGTGGTGCGCGCTGCGCTGGGGCGCGATCACGGCCGTCCGCGACCGTGACGTGCACGCCGTGCCCACGCCCCGGCTCGGCGGTCTCGCGATGTTCCTCGGCATCGTCGTGGCGATCGTGCTGGCCAGCCCGTTGCCGTTCCTCGCGGGCGTCTACGACAACCCGCGCGCGCTGATCGGGATCGTCGGCGGCGCGGGCCTGGTCGTGCTGCTCGGCGTGGCCGACGACATCTGGGACCTCGACTGGCTCACCAAGCTCATGGGGCAGGTGCTCGCCGCCGGGTTCCTCGCGTGGCAGGGCGTGCAGCTCTACCAGCTGCCGCTCGGCGGGGTCACGGTCAGCTCGACACGCATGTGGACGTTCCTGACGATCGTCACCGTGGTCGTCGCGATGAACGCGGTGAACTTCGTCGACGGGCTCGACGGGCTCGCCGCCGGTGTGCTCGCGATCGGCGGCGGGGCGTTCTTCCTCTACTGCTACCTGCTCACGAGGGCGACGTCGGGTGACTACGCGAGCCTGTCGGCGCTCGTCCTGGCGGCGCTCGTCGGTGCGTGCATCGGGTTCCTGCCGCACAACGTGTACCCCGCGCGCATCTTCATGGGGGACTCGGGCGCGATGCTGCTCGGGTTCGTGCTCTCGGCCGCGGCGATCGTCGTGACGGGGCAGATCGACCCCGAGCAGATCTCGCGCCGGCAGTCGTTCCCCGCGTTCCTGCCCGTGCTCCTGCCGATCGCGGTGCTGCTGCTGCCGCTGCTCGACATGGGCCTGGCGATCGTGCGCCGCACGATCCAGGGCAAGTCCCCGTTCCACCCCGACCGCCTGCACCTGCACCACCGGCTGCTCGCGCTCGGGCACAGCCACCGCCGCGCGGTGGCGATCATGTACGTCTGGACGGCCGTCTTCGCCTACGGCGTGGGCGCGCTCGTCGTGTTCTCGACGACGACGGTGCTGTGGATCTTCGCCGCGGCCGTCGTCGTCGCCGTCCTGCTGACCATCGGGCCGCTGCGCGGCCGGTCGCACCGCACACCCTTGGGGACCGCATGAGCGAGCCGACGAGCTCCGACCACGAGCCGGACGTCGACCCGACCGGCACGACCGACCCGACCGGCCCGACCGTCGCGCCCGGGCAGGTGCCTGGCGACACGACCGACGACGACGCGGCGGGCACCCGGCGCGACACGTCGGCCGAGGACGTCTTCCGCACGTCGCTGCGCACCATGCTCTGGCTGCTCGGCGGGCTGCTCGTGCTCGGCGTCCCGATCGGCTGGCTCGTCGCCGGCAGCGCCGGGGTGTGGGGCGCGCTGATCGGCGTGGGGCTCGCCCTGGTGTTCTCCGGGACGACGATCGTCGCGATGCTGCGGACCGCGCACTCGAACGCCCAGGTGATGGCCGCCGTGGTGATGGGGACGTGGCTCGCGAAGGTGATCGTGGTGATCGTCGTGCTCGCGATCCTGCGCGACCAGGACTTCTACTCACGCCAGGTGCTGGCGGTCGTCCTGCTGGTCGGAGTGCTCGGATCGGCCTACCTGGACTACCGCGCGGTGACGCGTGCGCGCATCCCGTACGTCGACCCATCAGCCTCGGGCACGACCCCGTCGGAATCGTAGGACGACAGTCCTGGATCACGGCCTGTCCACGGCCGTGGATGAGTTAGGCTTCCTCCCGACCCCGACGGCCGACGCCGATCGCGTGCCCGCGACGACGCCCCGGCACCGGCGCCAACGACCACCAGGAGCGCACCCTGTCCAGCCTCGCGACCCTCATGCCACTCGCGTCCGACGAGGGAGGCAGCGGCTTCCACGCGCCGTCGATCGCGGACTTCTTCCCGCCGCCGGTGCTGTGGGAGGGGACGATCTTCGAGTTCAACCGGATCCAGCTGGTCCGGCTGATCGCCGCGGTCGCGATCGTGGTCGTGTTCGTGATCGCCGCGCGCCGCGCCAAGCTCGTGCCGGGCCGGTTCCAGAACGTCGTGGAGATGGGTCTGGACTTCGTGCGGGTGCAGGTCGCCGAGCAGATCCTCGGCAAGGAGCGGGCGCGCGAGCACACCGCGCTGCTGACGACGATGTTCTTCGCGATCCTCGCGTTCAACCTGACGAGCGTCGTCCCGGGCCTCAACATGGCCGGCACCGCGCTGATCGGCCTGCCGCTGCTGCTCGCGGCGTGGGCCTACGTCCGGTACCTCTCGGCGGGCGTCCGCGCTCAGGGCCTCGGCGGCTTCCTCAAGGCGAGCCTCTTCCCGCCCGGCGTGCCGTGGTTCATGTACGTGCTGCTGACGCCGATCGAGTTCCTCACGGTGTTCATCCTGCGGCCCGCCACGCTGGCGATCCGACTCATGGCCAACATGGTCGCCGGGCACCTCATGCTGGTGCTGTGCTTCTCGGCCACGCAGTACTTCCTGTTCGACGCCACCGGGATCATGAAGTCCTTCGGTGCGTTGACCTTCGCCGCCGGCTTCGCGATGACGCTCTTCGAGATGTTCGTCGGCGCGCTGCAGGCCTACATCTTCGTCGTCCTGACGGCCGTCTACATCAGCCTGTCCGTCGAGGAAGAGCACTGACCCCCTAGCACGTCCAGTCGGGGCCCCGTCGCGGTCCCCACCAACGAACGAGTAGCCGGCCGACCGGTCGGGTACCCAACGGAAGGAACGAGCAATCGTGGCTCTTGCGGAGACCATCCTCGCGGCCGAGAACGCCGTCTCGGGCAACCTCGCGACCATCGGCTACGGCCTCGCGGTCATCGGCCCCGGCATCGGCCTGGGCATCCTGATCGGCAAGACGATCGAGGGCATCGCACGTCAGCCCGAGGTCGCCGGTCAGCTGCGCACGACGATGTTCATCGGTATCGGCTTCGTCGAGGTCCTGGGCCTCCTCGGCCTCATCACCGGGTTCCTCTTCCCGTGAGCCCGGCCGCGATCACCGCGGCTGTCGTGACGGCCGCGGAGGGCTCGGAGGAGATCAAGGGCATCCAGCTCCTGCTTCCCGAGGGCTACGACATCTTCTGGTCGGCCGTCGTCCTGCTGCTCATCGCGATCCCGTTCTTCAAGTACGCCCTGCCCGCCCTGCAGAAGGTGCTGGACGAGCGCACGGAGAAGATCGAGGGCGGCCTCGCCAAGGCCGAGCAGGCGCAGGCCGAGGCAGCCGCCGCGCTGGACGAGTACCACCTGCAGCTCGCCGAGGCTCGTGCCGAGGCCGCGCGCATCCGTGAGGACGCACGCACCGAGGGCGGGCAGATCGTGGCCGAGCTGCGCACGCGGGCTCAGGACGAGGCCGCGCGGGTCACCGAGACCGCGCAGCGTCAGATCGAGGCCGAGCGTCAGCAGGCCGCCGTGCAGCTGCGGACGGACGTCGGCACGCTCGCGACCGAGCTCGCCGCGAAGATCGTCGGCGAGTCGCTCGAGGACGAGGTCCGGCGCTCGCGCGTCGTCGACCGGTTCCTCGACGAGCTCGAGGCGACGTCGGCGACCACGAGCGGGCAGGGGCGCTGATGCGCGGGACGTCGCGTGCGTCGCTGGCGGCGGTCGAGGAGCGGTTCGAGCCGGTTCTCGCCTCCGCCGGGTCGGCGGCGTCCGACCTCGGCGAGCAGCTGTTCGCCGTGGTCGACGCGCTCGACTCGTCGGGCTCGCTGCGCCGGACCCTCGGCGACCCGTCGGTCGACGGCGAGGCGAAGGCACGGCTCGCAGGACAGCTCCTCGGTGCTGCCGACCCCCGGGTCGTCGCGGTCGCCCAGGACGCCGTGCGCCAGCGCTGGTCGGCGGACGCCGACCTGGCCGAGGCGCTCGAGCGGCTCGGCTTCATGGCCGTGCTGGCGCGCGCCGAGCACGAGGGCGCCCTCGCGCAGGTCGAGGCAGAGCTGTTCCGGCTGACGCGCGCGCTGATCGGTCAGCGCGAGGTCAACCGGACCCTGTACGACTCCGCGATCCCCGGTGACGCTCGTGCAGGTCTGGTCGACGCCATCCTGGCCGGCCGAGCGAGCGAGGTCACGGCGATCGTCGCCCGTCGGGCGGCGTCCGCGTCGCGCGGCCGGCGGTACCTGGCCACGCTCGGGCACGTCGGCGACCTGATCGCCGAGCGCCGCAAGCGCGAGGTCGCGACCATCACGACGGCGTCCGAGCTCACCTCGGCGCAGCAGGACCGGCTCGCGCAGATCCTGCGCCAGGCCTACGGCCGCGAGATCCAGCTCAACGTGATCCTCGACCCGCACGTGCTCGGTGGTCTGCGCATCCAGGTGGGAGCGCAGGTCGTCGACTCGACCGTGCTGTCCCGGCTCGCCGACGCCCGACGACGACTCGCCGGCTGAACCGGCACCCCAGAACGCGGAGCCTGCGTGTGCAGGCCCCATGACAGGAGAGAGCAATGGCTGAGCTGACGATCAGGCCGGAGGAGATCCGCGCCGCGCTGGACAGCTTCGTGAAGAGCTACGAGCCCTCGGGCGCCGTGGCCGAAGAAGTGGGCCGCGTGACCCTCGCTGGCGACGGCATCGCGCAGGTCGAGGGCCTGCCCGGTGCCATGGCCAACGAGCTGCTGCGGTTCGAGGACGGCACGCTCGGCCTCGCGCTCAGCCTCGACGTCCGCGAGATCGGCGTCGTCGTGCTGGGTGAGTTCTCCGGCATCGAGGAGGGCCAGGAGGTCCGTCGCACGGGCGAGGTGCTCTCGGTCCCCGTCGGTGACGGCTACCTCGGCCGCGTCGTCGACCCGCTCGGCCAGCCCATCGACGGTCTGGGCGAGATCGAGACGACCGCGCGTCGTGCGCTCGAGCTCCAGGCGCCGGGCGTCATGGCCCGCAAGTCGGTGCACGAGCCGCTGCAGACCGGCATCAAGGCGATCGACTCGATGATCCCGATCGGGCGCGGTCAGCGTCAGCTCATCATCGGCGACCGCCAGACCGGCAAGACGGCCATCGCGATCGACACGATCATCAACCAGAAGGCGAACTGGGAGACCGGCGACCCGACCAAGCAGGTGCGCTGCATCTACGTCGCGGTCGGCCAGAAGGGCTCGACGATCGCCGCCGTGCGTGGCGCCCTCGAGGAGGCCGGCGCGCTCGAGTACACGACGATCGTCGCGGCTCCCGCCTCGGACCCCGCGGGCTTCAAGTACCTCGCGCCGTACACGGGCTCGGCCATCGGCCAGCACTGGATGTACGACGGCAAGCACGTCCTCATCGTGTTCGACGACCTGTCGAAGCAGGCCGAGGCCTACCGCGCCGTGTCGCTGCTGCTGCGCCGCCCGCCGGGCCGCGAGGCGTACCCCGGTGACGTCTTCTACCTGCACTCCCGGCTGCTCGAGCGTTGTGCCAAGCTCTCCGACGAGCTGGGTGCGGGCTCGATGACGGGTCTGCCGGTCATCGAGACCAAGGCGAACGACGTCTCGGCGTACATCCCGACGAACGTCATCTCGATCACCGACGGCCAGATCTTCCTGCAGTCGGACCTGTTCAACGCCGACCAGCGCCCCGCCGTCGACGTCGGCATCTCGGTGTCCCGCGTCGGTGGTGCCGCGCAGATCAAGGCCATGAAGCAGGTCTCCGGCACGCTCAAGCTCGACCTGGCGCAGTTCCGCTCGCTCGAGGCGTTCGCGATGTTCGCGTCCGACCTCGACGCGACGTCGCGCGCCCAGCTCGCGCGTGGTGCGCGCCTGACCGAGCTGCTCAAGCAGGCGCAGTACACGCCGTACCCGGTCGAGTCCCAGGTCGCGTCCATCTGGGCGGGCACCAAGGGCCACCTGGACGACGTGCCGATCGAGGACGTCAAGCGCTTCGAGTCGGAGCTGCTCGACCACCTGCGTCGCCACACGGACGTGCTGTCGACGATCGCCTCCACGGGCAAGCTCGAGTCGCAGACCGAGCAGACCCTGGCGGACGCGGTCGCCGAGTTCCGCAACGGCTTCCTCAAGTTCGACGGCACGCCGCTGGTCGGCGTCGAGGACGAGGACGAGTCGGTCGCGGTGGAGCAGGAGCAGATCGTCCGGCAGAAGAAGGCCTGAGCATGGCCGGTTCGCAGCGCGTCTACAAGCAGCGCATCAAGTCCACCCAGTCGCTCAAGAAGATGTTCCGGGCGCAGGAGCTGATCGCTGCCTCCCGCATCGGCCGGGCACGCGACCGGGTGGCCCTGGCGTCGCCGTACTCGCGGGCGATCACCCGTGCCGTCTCGGCCGTGGCCACGCACTCGGACGTCTCGCACCCCTTCCTCGCGAAGCGGACGGACACCAAGCGGGTCGCGGTGCTGCTCATCGCGTCGGACCGTGGCATGGCGGGCGCCTACTCGGCGACCGTCCTGCGCGAGACCGAGCGCCAGATCGAGAAGCTGCAGGCCGAGGGGCACGAGGTCGACCTGTTCGTCTCCGGGCGCCGCGCGGTGTCGTACTACCGCTTCCGGCAGCGCGGGCTGGCGGGTCAGTGGACGGGGCAGTCGGACGCGCCGCAGTACGAGACGGCGCTGGAGATCGCGGACGCGCTCCTCGAGCGCTTCCGGGCTCCGGCCGACGAGGGCGGCGTCGCCGAGGTGCACGTCGTGTACACGCAGTTCGTCAACATGGTCACGCAGCGTCCCCGCGTGATCCGGCTGCTGCCGCTCGAGGTGGTCGAGGGTGTTGCCCCGGCCGGCGACGGAGGCCCGCTGCCGCTGTACGACTTCGAGCCCGACCCCGAGGTCGTGCTCGACGCGCTGCTCCCGCGGTACTTCCGCGCCCGGATCTTCGCGAGCCTCCTGCAGGCCGCGGCGTCCGAGCTCGCGGCACGTCAGCGGGCCATGCACACGGCCACGGACAACGCCGAGGACCTCATCCGCATGTACACCCGACTGGCGAACCAGGCCCGTCAGGGCGAGATCACGCAGGAGATCAGCGAGATCGTCTCGGGCGCCGACGCGCTCGCCTCGGCCTCCTGACCCTGACCACAGCCAACCGAAGACCCGCCGGGGTCCACCCGCCCCGGGACGAGAAAGCAGGCCAGACATGACCGCCACCACCGTCGACGAGACGGCCGCCGCCGCCGGCACGCCCGGCGTCGGTCGCGTCGCCCGCGTGATCGGCCCCGTCGTGGACATCGAGTTCCCGGCGGACCAGATCCCCGAGATCTACAACGCCCTGACGGTCGACATCGACCTGTCGAGCCAGGGCGAGGACGAGGGCGTCCTGCGGATGACCCTCGAGGTCGCGCAGCACCTCGGCGACTCGCTCGTCCGCGCGATCGCGCTCAAGCCGACGGACGGCCTCGTCCGCGGTGCGCACGTGACCGACACCGGCGCGCCGATCTCGGTGCCCGTCGGCGACGTGACCAAGGGCAAGGTCTTCAACGTCACCGGTGACGTGCTCAACCTCGCCGAGGGCGAGACGTTCGAGGTCACCGAGCGCTGGCCGATCCACCGCCGGCCCCCGGCCTTCGACCAGCTCGAGTCGAAGACGCAGATGTTCGAGACGGGCATCAAGGTCATCGACCTGCTCACGCCGTACGTGCTGGGCGGGAAGATCGGCCTCTTCGGTGGTGCGGGCGTCGGCAAGACGGTCCTCATCCAGGAGATGATCCAGCGCGTCGCGCAGGACCACGGTGGTGTGTCGGTGTTCGCCGGTGTCGGCGAGCGCACGCGTGAGGGCAACGACCTCATCGCCGAGATGGAGGAGGCGGGCGTCTTCGACAAGACGGCCCTCGTCTTCGGCCAGATGGACGAGCCGCCGGGCACGCGTCTGCGCGTGGCCCTCTCGGCACTCACGATGGCGGAGTACTTCCGCGACGTGCAGAACCAGGACGTGCTGCTCTTCATCGACAACATCTTCCGGTTCACGCAGGCCGGTTCCGAGGTCTCGACGCTGCTCGGCCGCATGCCGTCCGCGGTCGGCTACCAGCCGAACCTGGCCGACGAGATGGGCCTCCTCCAGGAGCGCATCACCTCGACGCGTGGTCACTCGATCACCTCGCTGCAGGCCATCTACGTGCCCGCCGACGACTACACCGACCCGGCCCCGGCCACGACGTTCGCGCACCTCGACGCGACGACCGAGCTCAGCCGTGAGATCGCCTCGCGCGGTCTGTACCCCGCGGTCGACCCGCTCGCCTCGACGAGCCGCATCCTCGACCCGCGCTACGTGGGCCAGGAGCACTACGACGTCGCGACGCAGGTGAAGTCGATCCTGCAGCGCAACAAGGAGCTCCAGGACATCATCGCGATCCTCGGTGTCGACGAGCTGTCGGAGGAGGACAAGACCGTCGTCGCACGGGCTCGTCGCATCCAGCAGTTCCTGTCGCAGAACACCTACATGGCCGAGAAGTTCACCGGTGTCGTCGGCTCGACGGTCCCGGTGGCCGAGACGGTCGAGGCGTTCAAGAAGATCGCAGCCGGCGAGTTCGACCACATCGCCGAGCAGGCGTTCTTCAACATCGGTGGCCTCGAGGACCTCGAGAAGAACTGGGCCCGGATCCAGAAGGAGTACGGGGTCTGATGGCGTCCTCTCTCGAGGTCGACCTCGTCGACGCGGTGGGCAAGGTCTGGTCGGGCAAGGCCCGCCAGGTCTCCGCCCCCGCGGCCGACGGGGAGATCGGGATCCTCGCCGGGCACACGCCGATCCTGTCGGTGCTGCGCGCGGGCGAGCTGCGCGTGCGCACGACCGACGGCGAGCAGCTCGCCTGGCACGTGGACGGCGGGTTCCTGTCGGTGGACTCCGACACGGTCACGGTCGTCGTCGACGCGCTGAGCGACCCGACGTCCACGGGCCACTGAGGCGCCAGGTCACGTGCCCGGGGAGATCGTCGTCGCGGTTCTGACGGTCGTCGTGCTCGTGATCGGCAGCTTCGGGCTGTGGCTGTCGCGCCGGCACACGCTCGACCGGCGCGTCGGGTCGTTCCGGTGCGGGCTGCGCCACGGTGCGCGCTGGCCGAGCGGGGTCGCCCAGTACGGTGCGGCCTCGCTCTACTGGTGGCGTTCGTCGTCCCTGGCCCCGCGTCCGGCGCGGCGCTGGGAGCGCCAGTCGCTCACGATCGTCTCCCGGCGTGCCGCCGAGGGACCGGGCGCGGGCCAGCTCGTCGTGACGTGCCACGCCCGGTCGAACGGCAAGCCCGTGGAGTTCGAGCTGCGGCTGTCGCCCGAGGCGTACGCCGGGCTCACCTCCTGGATCGAGGCGACGCCGTCGCGCGTCGGCTCGGTCATCTGACCGCCGCTCCGACCCCTGACCTGACGGAGGATCCCGCGTGCGTCTCGTCGTCGCGTCCTGCGCCGCCCGCTACACCGGGCGTCTCTCGGCGCACCTGCCGCGCGCGACGCGACTGCTCGTCGTCAAGGCCGACGGCAGCGTGCTGCTGCACTCCGACGGCGGCTCGTACAAGCCGCTGAACTGGATGAGCCCGCCGTGCTCGCTCGCGGTCGTCGAGCCCGACGACGAGTCGCGGGCGGCCGGCGTCACGCAGGTGTGGACGGTGCAGCACCAGAAGTCGGACGACCGGCTCGAGATCGAGCTCTACGACGTGCTGCACGACAGCGCGCACGAGCTCGGCGTGGACCCCGGGCTGGTCAAGGACGGCGTCGAGGCGCACCTGCAGGAGTTGCTCGCGGCGCAGATCGGGCTGCTGGGCGACGGTCACGTGCTCGTCCGGCGCGAGTACCCGACGGCCATCGGGCCGGTCGACATCCTGGCCAAGGACCCCACCGGCGGGTCGGTCGCGATCGAGATCAAGCGCCGGGGCGACATCGACGGCGTCGAGCAGCTCACGCGCTACCTCGAGCTGCTGAACCGCGACCCGCTGCTCAGCCCGGTGCGCGGCGTGTTCGCCGCCCAGGAGATCAAGCCGCAGGCGCGGGTCCTCGCCGCCGACCGCGGGATCGCGTGCCTCACGCTCGACTACGAGGCGATGCGCGGCGTCGACGACGTCGACTCCCGCCTGTTCTGAGCCCCTGGTCGGACAGGACGGGTCGCGGTCACGCGCACTTCCGGCGCCGGGGGCCGGGCGCGATGATGGGGCGTATGACGAGCAGCGCCCCCGAGGTCGACGTCCGCCGCGCTGCCGCGATCGTGTGGCGCGCCCTGGTGCTGTTCTGGCTGATCGGTGCCGCGGTCTCGCTGGCCGCGGGGAACGGCGCGCTCGGGCTCGTGGTCGTGTCGTACGCCGTGGTCCTCGGCGCTGTGCCGGTGCTCGTGGTGGGCGGGACGCTGTCGATGCTCGTCGAGCACCGGCTCGCCCGGGCCGCTGCCGAGCGGCGGGCCGCGGTGTACGGGCTGCTGGGTGCCCTCGTGGCGTTCCTCTCGACCGTGGTCGTGCTGCAGCGGTGGTCGCTCTCGGCTCTCGGTCTGGGGATCGTCGTGGTCGGCGCGGTCTCGGCGGCGGGGGCGTGCCTCTGGGCGGACCGGTCGGTCCGGCGCCGCGACGTCCGCCGGGCGCGGCATCCGGCGACCCTCGAGGTCTGATGGCGCGACAGCCGCGAGCAGGTCGCCACGCGGTCGGCGCGAGAACGTCCGGCTGACGGGCCAGGCGTCCCGGGCGGACGTGCGCGGGTGGGGAAGAATGGCGGCGTGAGCGACCAGCCCGAGTCCGAGATCCTGCTGCGTGGCCGGGTCGTCACGCCGACCGACGTCCTCGAGGACGGCCTCCTCGTGACCCGGGGTGCGACGATCGCGTGGATCGGTCCTGCCGGCGAGGCCCCGGCGCCGTGGAACGAGCGCCTGCCGGAGACCTCGGACGACACCGTGCTGCCGGGCCTGGTCGACCTGCACTGCCACGGCGGCGGCGGCGCGAGCTTCCCGGACGCGACGACCGCGCAGGAGGTCCGGCGCGCCGCCGACGAGCACCTGCGCCACGGGACGACCTCGCTCGTCGCCTCGCTCGTGACTGCCCCCGCCGACGAGCTGCTCACTCGCACGGCACTCCTGGCCGAGGCCGCCGAGGAGGGCGTGCTCGCGGGCATCCACCTTGAGGGTCCGTTCCTGTCGCACGCGCGGTGCGGCGCGCAGAACCCCGACGACATGCTGGCCGGTGACCCGGGGCTCGTCCGGCAGATCGCCGAGGCCGCGCGCGGGTACCTCGTCACCATGACGATCGCACCTGAAGTCGCGGGCGTGACCGCGGCCGAGACGTCTGCCGACGCGGACGGCGAGGCCGACGCCGACGTGATCGCGGCGCTCGTGCGCGCCGGCGCGCTGCCGTCGATCGGCCACACGGACGCGAGCGCCGAGCAGGTCGAGGCGGCCGTCGACCGGGCGTTCGACCTGCTGGCCGGCGCCACGAGCGCGCGGGGGACCCGGCCGACCGCGACGCACCTGTTCAACGGCATGCGCCCGGTGCACCACCGCGACCCGGGGCCCGTCATGGCGTGCCTCGCGGCGGCGTCGCGCGGCGAGCTGGTGGTCGAGCTCGTCGCGGACGGGACGCACCTCGCGCCCGCCACCGTGGTCTCGGTGTTCGACCTCGTGGGGGCCGCCGGCATCGCCCTCGTGACGGATGCGATGTCTGCTGCGGGGATGGCGGACGGCGACTACCAGCTCGGGCCGATGGCGGTCCGCGTCGCCGACGGCGTCGCGCGGATCGTGGGACCGGACGGACGAAGCGGTGCGATCGCGGGTGGCGTCGCGCACCTGCTCGACGTCGTGCGCTCCACCGTGGCGGCGGGAGTCCCGCTGGTCGACGCGGTGCGGGCCGCCTCGACGACGCCGGCGACGGTGCTCGGGCTGGCCGACGTGGGCGCGCTCGCGGTCGGGCTGCGCGCGGACGTCGTCGTGGCGGACGAGCACCTGCGGGCGCGGCGCGTGCTGCGCGCAGGCGTCCTGGTGGACTGACCGGGGCGTGACCCGACCCGATCCCGGGCGGCCGGCGCGTCAGGCCGCGGGGCGGTGGTCCGGGTCGTGCGGACTCGGCTGCGCGCCGATCTGCGTCACGGGGGCCGGAGCAGGAGCGGCGGCGAAGGCCGTGGCGCCGCGCGGGGCGCCGTCGTCGTCGCTCGCGAGGTCCTTGACCTCGCTCTTGAAGATGCGCAGCGACTGACCGACGCCGCGCGCGAGCTCGGGCAGCCTGTTGGCGCCGAACAGCAGCACCAGGACGGCGACGAGGATGATGACGTGCCAGGCGGACAGGTTTCGCAGCACGGTGGGGGTCTCCGTTCGTGGCTTCGTCGTCGAAGCGCTTCAACGCCCGATCGTCGCCCACACCGGACGTTTCCGTCAACCTCGCCCCGTCGCGCAGAACATTGACGGTCGTCACCGAGCGGCATTCAATTGAAACGCCTCGATGCGGAGCGACAGAAGGTCGGCGACGGCGCCGACCGGGAGCGGGGGATCCATGGGACGGACCGTGCCCTACCTGACCGTCGACGACGCCGCTGGGGCGATCGTGTTCTACGCGGCGGCGTTCGGGGCGACCGCGGGTGAACGCTACGACGAGGAGGACGGCCGGATCGGGTTTGTCGCGCTCGACTTCGACGGGGCGTCGGTGTACCTGTCCGACGAGTACCACGAGTACGGCGCGTACGCCCCGAAGTCGCTCGGCGGCCGGTCGACCAGCGCGGTCGTCCTGTCCGTGCCGGACGTGGACGAGGCGTACGCGCGGGCGGTCGCGGCGGGCGCGACGCAGGACCGTCCGCCGCAGGACGTGCCCGACGGCACGCGGAGCGGCTGGCTCGTCGACCCGTACGGGCATCGCTGGCACGTGACGGGCCCCTGAGCGGGCCGAGGGGCGTCGCGCTCAGACGGTCAGCTCGACGGACGCGGCGCGTGCGGCGCCGACGAGCGTGACCCGTACGTCGACCGGCGGTCCGTCGTTGTCGGGCGGCGAGGTGAACGGCGCGTCGAGCGTGCGCCACGTCCACCGGTCGCCGCCCTCGGGGACGTCGAGGTCGACGAGCGTGCGCCACGTGTCCGCACCCGCGTCGCGGACCGCGAGCGAGAGCCGCGCGGGTCCGGGGCGCGTCCGGGCGACGACGGCTCGCAGCCCGGCCGCTCCGGCGACGTCGCACGTCCGCAGGACCACGGACCCGCGGGTGCGTCCTCGCGCGACCTGCACGGCGGTCCCGCGCTCGCGCGTGTGCGCCGTGAGCTCGACGTCCGCGAGGTCGTCGCCGTCCGCGAGGCGCACGGCGCGTCCGACGAGCGTGCGCGGCGGTACGGGCTCGCCGTGCACCTCGACCGCGACGTGCAGCGGGAGGTTCGCCGCGGACGGGCCGATGCCGAGATCGAACCGGCCCGGCTCGACGACGAACCGCGCGCGCGTGACGTCCCACGTCGCGAGGCGCGCGACCGGCACGCGCAGCGCGACGTCACGCTGCTCGCCCCCGGCGAGCTCGACCCGTGCGTGCGCGACGAGCCGGTGCCCGTAGGGCAGCCGGTGCGTGGGCGCGTCGGCGTACACCTGCACGAGCTCGTGCGCGGGACGCGCTCCGTCGTTGCGCACGGTCACCACGAGGCCGACCTGCTCGTCGTCGGCCTGCACGACCGTGGCCTCGTCGGACCCCGTTCCCGCGCCGGCGACGTCCGCGTCACGTACGGCGACGTACCGCACGTCGCCGTACGTGAGCCCGTGCCCGAGCGCGTACCGGGGTGGGTGGGCCGCGTACCACGTGGTGTGACCCGCGGCGATGATGTCGTAGTCGAAGAGGTCGCCGACGTGCTCGACCCGCGCGGGCCAGGCCTGCGTGAGCCGTCCGTGCGGCTCCTCGTCGCCCAGCAGCACGTCCGCGATCCCGTGCCCGAGCTCCTGACCGCCGTGCGAGCTCCACACGACGGCGTCCGCCCCGAGGTCGTCGGGCAGGACGTACGGGTACGACGAGACGACGAGCAGGACGCGGCGCGCGGCCGGCGCGGCGTCAGCGGCGACGCGCCACAGGTCGAGCATCGCGGTGGGCAGGGTCAGGGAACGGCGGTCCTGGGTCTCGCGTCCACCCAGGTGTGGGTCGTTGCCGAGCGCCACGACGACCACGTCGGCGTCGGCGCACGCGTCGCGCACGGCCGCGGCACCCGAGCGGATCGTCTCGGCAGCGAACCGTTCGGCGTCGTCGAGCGTCTGACCGTCGGCGACGAGCGTGCCCGCCTCGTCGTGCTGCACGCGCAGCCAGCTGCCCGAGCCCGCGTGCTGCAGCGACCACGTCCCGTCGTCGTGCACGTGGCGTCGGAACGTCTCCTGCGCGACCCAGCCGCCCACACGGCTCGCATCGGCCCGCGCGACCCAGCGTGCGCCGGTCCAGAGCAGCCCGGTCGCGGCGACGGACAGCGTCCACAGCCCGCCCTCCCAGAGCGTCGCGTCGTGCTGCGCGTGGTCGTCGCGCGCGTCGGCGTCGGCGGTGAGCACGTGGTCGGGCCCGACCGCGCGCACCGCGCGGCCCGTGCTCGTCGCGCGCAGCACGAGCCGGTCCGAGGAGTCGGCGACCCGGACCTGGTCGGTGCCCACCCGCTCGCGCAGCGCGGTGCCGAGCCCGACGGTGTACGGCGGCGTCCCGGAGTACCAGTCGTGCAGCGCGCGGTCGGCGAGCGGTCCGACGACCGCGACACGCGCCCGCGAGGACAGAGGGAGCGCGCCGGTGTTCTCGAGCACGACGACGGACCGCGCCACGGCCTCGCGTGCGAGCGCCCGGTGCTCGGGCAGGTCGATCTGGCCGGCTCCGACGACGAAGGGGTCGAGCTCGGGGTGGAGCTCGCCGGTGAGGATCCGCAGCTCGAGCTGGCGCACGACCGCGCGGTCGATGACGGGCTCGTCGAGCAGCCCGCGCCGTAGCGCCTCGGTGAGGTGCGCGATCGTCGGTCCCGCGTCCGCGTCGTTGTCGGTGAACGAGTCGACGCCCGCGCGCAGCATCGCGGCGTGCGACTCGACGTGGTCGTCGTAGAAGCGCTGGAGGTCGACGACGAACCCGGGTGCGGCGGCGTCGGAGACGACGAGCAGCGACCCGGGTGCGGCCTCCCGCAGGAGGTCGAGGAGCTCGCCGTGCAGGTGGTTGGGGCGGCCGTCGACGAGGTTGTAGGCGGCCATGACCGCGCCTGCGACCCCGGCAGCGAGGGGCCCGGTGAAGGCGGGCAGCTCGTACTCGTGCAGCACGCGCGGACGCAGCTGGGAGCTCGTCACGGCGCGGTCGGTCTCGTTGTTGTAGCCGAACGCGTGCTTGAGCGTGGGCACGGTGCGCCAGTACACCGGGTGGTCGCCGCGCAGCCCGCGGGCGTAGGCGGTCGCGAGCAGCGCGGTGAGGTACGGGTCCTCGCTGAAGCCCTCCTCGTTGCGCCCCCAGGCTGGGTGCCGCAGCGGGTTGACGACGGGTGCCCACACGTTGAGCGACACCGACGGGTCCGCGGCGTGCTTGGCCCGCAGCTCGACCCCGACCGCGGCTCCGACGCGCGTGAGCAGGTCCGGGTCCCAGGTCGCGGCGAGCCCGACGGGCTGCGGGAACACCGTCGCGGTGCCCAGCCAGGACACTCCGTGCAGCACCTCGGCGCCGGTGGTGAACGCGCGCAGCCCGAGCCGTTCGACCGCGGGTCCGCGCTGGTGCAACATCGCGATCTTCTCGTCGGTGGTCAGGCGCGCGACGAGGTCCGACGCGAGCTCGTGCGCGCCGAGGACGGGTTCGAGGTGGCTGGCGCCGTGGTGCGGCCGCGTGGCGTCGGGCGCGTCCGGCGGCGTCGCGTCGTCGGTCACGTGCGTACTCCTCGTCGAGTGCGTGGGGGTCCTGGACCCGTTGAACCGATTCGATGATGTGCGCGGCGTGGCACTCTCGTCGTCGTCCGGGCGATCCTCGCACACGTGCCGGTCGCCGGGCCATCTGTCGGGGTTGTCCGATCCCGGACGAGGGTCACCATGCCGAACGAGGGGGTCCGGGTGGATTGTCACGATGGTTGCATTCCTCCGGAAGTCCGGCTACGTTCCCCGTCGAACCGCTTCGACGCAGAGGTCGACGGTTCGGCGGCCGTCCGCAGCGTCCGGGTCGACGCTCGGCCGAGCAGGTGCCATCCCTGCGCGACACCACGCGCAGGGCAACTCCGGGAGTGAGGACGCTCATGAACAGCTCCACCCCCCGAACCGGCCGGATCGCTGACGTCGAGGTCGGCCGGCGCGGGTTCCTCGGGATGATCGCCGTTGGTGCGGCCGTGATCGGTGTGCCGTCGTTGCTGTCCGCGTGCAGCTCCGGGGGCGGAGGCGGCGCGGCCGGTCCCACCGCACAGGCCAGCGTCTCGACCGACATCCTGCCGGCGTACTACCCGGTCGAGTACGTCAAGCCCGACTTCCCGAGCGTCAAGGGCTCGACGCCGGGCTTCGCGACGATCCCCGCATCGTTCGTGCAGTCCGTGACGACGCCGCCCGGCTCGGGTGCGACCTTCACGGCGATGACGCCGCTGTGGGGCACGATCCCGCCCGTCGACGGCAACCAGTACTACGAGGCCGTCAACGCGGTCCTCGGCTCGACGATCAGCTTCCAGATCTCCGACGGCAACACGTACGGTGACAAGCTCGCGACCGTGCTCGCGTCCGCGAAGGACGTGCCCGACTGGGTCTGCGTGCCGACCTGGAACATCCCGTCGCGGTTCGGCTCGGAGATCGTGCCGAACCTGTTCCAGGACCTGACCGACTTCCTGGCCGGCGACAAGGTCAAGGACTACCCGAACCTGGCCAACATCCCGACGGCCGCGTGGAAGTTCTGCGTGTTCAACGGCCGCCTCTACGGCCTGCCGTTTCCCGGCGAGATCATCACGGACGCGACCTTCTACCGGAAGGACCTGCTGGACGCCAAGGGCGTCGAGGCCGATGTGCGGACGGCCGACGACCTGCTCGCCCTCGCCAAGGAGCTCACGGGCGGGAACGTCTACGGCGCCGAGGACCTGTGGGTCACGTCGGTGCAGATGCACGCCGTCCCGCCGAAGTGGAAGCTCGAGGGCGACAAGCTCGTCGCCCGGTGCGAGACCGAGGAGTACCGTGCGGCGCTCGACTGGAACGCGCGACTGTTCGCCTCCGGTGCGGTGCACCCGGACGCGGTCGCCGGCAACACCGGCGAGGCCAAGACCCGTTTCCAGGGCGGGCAGACGCTCATCTCGAACGACGGCCTGGGCGGCTGGCACGAGGCGCTGCGCGACAACCTGGCCGCGAACCCCGCGTACTGGCAGCAGCCGTTCGCGCCGATCGCGGCCGACGGCGGCACACCCGTGCTGTTCCAGGGCAACCCGGCGAACATCTTCTCGTTCCTCAAGCGGTCCGACGACGAGGCGAGGATCCGCGAGCTCCTGCAGCTCGCGAACGTCCTGGCCGCACCTTTCGGGACCACCGAGTTCGACGTGATCAACAACGGTGTCGAGGGCGTGCACTACACGAAGGGCGACGACGGCGTCCCGGTTCCCACCGCTCTCGCCGCGACCGAGCTGCAGCCGACGTACATGTTCCTCGTCGACCCGCCCATCGCGAACACGCGGGTCCAGTACCCGGGCTTCGTCGAGGCGTCGAGCACCTGGATGGCGGACGCGGCGCAGTACGTGACCGAGCCGTTGTTCTTCGCGATGCAGATCGTCGAGCCGCCCCAGTACGCGTCGATCGGCCAGCCGTTCGTCGACCTGGAGAAGGACATCTCGCGCGGACGCAAGACGCTCGACGACCTCGACGCGGCGATCGCGACCTGGAAGTCCGCGGGGGGCGAGGAGCTGCGCGCGTTCTACCAGGAGATCCTGGACGCGCAGTGACGGGCGCACGAGTCACCCGGGGCACCGCCGCCGACTCCGCGGCGGTGCCCCCGGGCACACCCTCGACGGGCGCGTCCCGGGCGGTCCCGTCGCGCCCTGCGCTCGAGCCGGGTACGCGGCCGGCGACGAGCTCGCGCCGTCCCGGCCCGCGACGGTCGGGCGCGCGGGTCCCGACCCGCCGGCTGTCGTGGCGGACCAAGCTCCGGCGCGACCGCTCGCTGCTGGTCATGACGGTGCCGGCGATCGCCGTGCTCGTCGTCTTCGCCTACGTCCCGATGCTGGGCAACGTCATCGCGTGGCAGGACTACTCGCCGTACCGGGGCTTCCTGAACAGCCCGTTCGTCGGCTGGGCGAACTTCGAGCGCGTCTTCACCAACCCGGCGTTCCTGCACGCGGTCGAGAACACGCTGACGATCACGCTGTTCCAGCTCGTCTTCTACTTCCCGGTGCCGATCTTCCTGGCGCTGCTGCTCAACAGCGTGCTGTCACCGCGCGTGCGCACGGCGATCCAGGCGATCGTCTACCTCCCCCACTTCTTCTCGTGGGTGCTCGTCGTGACGATCTTCCAGCAGATCTTCGGCGGTGCCGGGCTGATCAACCAGACGCTGCACACCCACGGCGCCGACCACACGGTGTCGTTCATGACGAACCCGGACACGTTCCTGGTCCTCATCACGTCGCAGGCGATCTGGAAGGACGCAGGCTGGGGGATCATCATCTTCCTCGCCGCACTGACGACCGTCTCGCCCGAGCTGTACGAGGCATCGGTCGTGGACGGCGCGAACCGGTGGCGCCGGATGTGGCACGTGACCCTGCCCGCGCTGCGGCCCGTGATCGTCCTGCTGCTGATCCTGCGCCTCGGCGACGCGCTGACGGTCGGGTTCGAGCAGCTGATCCTGCAGCGCGACGCCGTGGGGTCGGACGTGTCCGAGGTGATCGACACGTACGTCTACTACCAGGGTGTCATCTACGGCGACTGGAGCTTCGCGGCCGCCGCGGGCCTGGTCAAGGGCGTCGTGAGCCTGGCGCTCGTCCTCGGGGCGAACAAGCTCGCGCACGTGTTCGGTGAGGCGGGGGTGTACCGACGCGCATGAGCGGACAGAATCCGGAGATCGACGCCGAGGCGGCGGTGCTCCCACGTGACCTCGTCGACGACGCGCGTGGCCGGGCGCCGCGCCGCCCGCGACGCCACAAGCACCGACCGGTGTGGGAGGAGGAGCCCTCGGGGATCGGCCAGATGACGAAGGCCGTCATCCTGAGCGTCGTGGTCCTGGCGGTGCTCTTCCCGCTGTGGACGGTCGTGGTGACGAGCTTCTCGACGACGCAGGAGTCGATCCAGGCCGGCGGGCTCGTCGTCGTGCCGGGTGACCTCACGCTCAACGCCTACAAGCAGATCCTGTCGGGCGGCGTCGTGACGCGCGCCGCGCTCGTGAGCGTGGGCGTGACGGGCGTCGGCACGGTCATCTCGGTGGTCGTGTCGGTGCTCGCGGCCTACGGGCTGTCGCGGCCTGGCTCGTTCGGGCACCGCCCGCTGCTGTTCGTCTTCCTCATCACCATGTTCTTCGGCGCGGGGATGATCCCCACGTACCTGCTGGTCAGCTCGCTGGACCTGATCGACACGTACTGGGCGCTGATCCTGCCGGGGGCCGTCTCGGCGTTCAACGTGCTGATCCTGCGCAACTTCTTCATGGGGATCGACAACGCGATCCTCGACGCCGCGCGCGTGGACGGTGCGGGGGAGTGGCGGATCCTCGGGCGGATCGTCCTGCCGATGTCCAAGGCCGTGGTCGCGGTCGTCGCGCTGTTCTACGGCGTGGGGTACTGGAACGCGTTCTTCAACGCGATGCTGTACATCAACGACAACACCAAGTGGCCGCTGCAGCTCGTCCTGCGCTCGTACGTCCTGCAGGGCGTGACCCTGCCCGGCTCCGGCACGGGGCAGGTCGACGTCGGCTCGGGTGCGGTCACGGGGATGCCGGTGAAGATGGCCGTGATGATCCTCGCGATCATCCCGATCCTGCTCGTCTACCCGTTCGTCCAGCGCCACTTCACCAAGGGCGTCATCTTCGGCGCCGTCAAGGGCTGAGGGCGCGCACGCGGTGGGGGACGTGCTGCGGTTCGCGGAACCTGCGCGTGCGTGGGTCGAGGCGTTCCCGGTTGGCAACGGGCGGCTCGGGGCGATGGTGTTCGGCGGTGTCAGCGGCGCGCGCGTGCAGGTCAACGACGCGACCGCGTGGTCGGGTCACCCCGCCGGCCCGCGCGAGGCGCTGGCCCGCGTGCTCGAGCGCGGCGCCGGGCCGGGGACGCTCGCACGGCTGCGGGACGCGGTCGCGCACGGCCGGCACGACGAGGCGGCGGCTCTCGCGCGGGAGTTCCAGGGGCCGTACGCGCAGGCGTTCCAGCCGTTCGTCGACCTCGTGGTCGACCTGCGCCTCACGGGTCCACACGAGACCTCCCGGCCATCGGTCCGGGTCGACGAGCAAGTCGACGAGCGGGCCGACGAGCAGGAGCGGCGGCCGCGTTCGGCCGGACGCCGGCTCGACCTGCGCGACGGGGTGGTGGGCGAGGTCGTCGAGGGCGGCGGTCGGGGCGTCGAGGTCGAGTGGTTCGCGAGCGCGCCCGACGGCTGCCTGCACGGCCGGTGGCGCGCCGACGGCGGTGCGTTCGGCTGGGGCGTCCTGCTCGCGGGCGCCCACCCCGGCGAGGTCGCCGCGACACCGGAGGGCGTGCTGGGCGCGTGCGTGAGCGTCGAGCTCCCGTACGACGTCCCCCCCGCTCACGAGCCGGACCTGCCCGCGCGCACCGACCACGGCCCGCACGCCTCGCTCGTCGGCGCGGCCACGCTCCGGGTCGCGACTGACGGCCGCGCTACGGCTGTCGGAGCGCACGTGCGGGTCGACGGCGCGACCTGGGTCGAGCTCGTGCTGGCCACGGCGACGACGTCACGCTGGCCGGACGCCGGGCCGCTGCGCGAGCCGGCCGAGGCGTTCGCCGATGCGACGGCCCGCGCGGACGCCGCGCTGCCCTCGTCGCCCGCCGAGGGCGAGGCCGCTCGCGCGGCGCACGTCGCGGACCACCGCGCGCTCGCGGACGCCACCCGGCTCGAGATCGCACCGCCGCTCGACCTGCTGCTGCCCGACGCGCTCACCCCGGGCGCCGAGGCCCCGCTCGCCGCGCGCACCCAGGCTGCGTTCGCGTACGGGCGCTACCTGCTCATGGCCGCGTCCCGTCCGGGCGCACCGCCCGTGAACCTCCAGGGGATCTGGAACGACGAGCACCGGCCCGCGTGGTCGAGCGGGTACACGCTCAACGTCAACCTGGAGATGGCGTACTGGCCCGCGGAGGTCACGGGCCTCGGCTCCTGCGTCGAGCCGCTGGTCGACCTCGTCCGGGTGCTGGCCCGTGAGGGCGAGCCCGTCGCACGTGAGCTGTACGGGTGCGACGGGTGGGTCGCGCACCACAACAGCGACGTGTGGGGCTGGGCGCTGCCCGTGGGCCGGGGCCAGGGTGACCCGGCGTGGGCGGCGTGGTGGATGGGCGGCGTGTGGCTGTGCCGTCACCTGTGGGACCGGTACACGTTCACGCTCGACCCGGACGTGCTGCGCGACGTGTGGCCTCTGCTGCGGGGCGCCGGGGCGTTCGCCCTCGACTGGCTGGTCCCGGACGGAGCAGGCGGCCTCGTGCCGAGCCCGTCGTCGTCGCCCGAGAACGAGAGGGTCGTCGACGGTCGGCTGGTCGCGCTGTGCGCAGGGTCCGCGGCGGACGTCGCCCTCGTGCGCGACCTGCTGCGCGCCTGCGTCGAGGCGGCCGACGTGCTGGCGCTCGACGAGCCTCTCGCGCCACGGTGGCGGCACGCTCTCGGGCGCCTCCCGCGGGCGTCGGTCGGCCCCGACGGGCTGCTGCGCGAGTGGCCCGACGACGCCCCCGCCCGCGACCCGCACCACCGTCACCTCTCCCACCTCGTCGGGCTGTACCCGCTCGGCGAGCTCCTCGCGGACGCCGCAGCGCCGCAGGAGCGCCCCTCGTCCGGCCCGGCCGCACCCGGCACCGGACGTGACCTCGCCGAGGCGGCGCGCGCGAGCCTGGACGCGCGCGGCCCCGGGTCGACCGGCTGGTCGATGGCCTGGAAGGCCGCGTTGCGCGCGCGCCTCGGCGACGGTCGTGCGGTGGACGAGGTCCTCGGCGACGCGCTGCGGCTGGCGCGCCAGGACCTCCCGTCGGGTGAGGGTGGGGGACTGCTGCCGAACCTGTTCTCGACGCACCCGCCGTTCCAGATCGACGGCAACCTCGGTCTCGTCGCCGCGGTCGCCGAGGCGCTCGTCGCCTCGACACGCTCGTCGCTGCGCCTCCTGCCGGCGCTGCCGCCGTCGTGGCCGGACGGCGCCGTCGTCGGGCTGCGGGCGCGCGGGGCGCTGGTCGTGGATGTGCAGTGGGCGCGCGGGCGGCTCGTCGAGGCGACGCTTCACCCGGGGCGCGACGAGGTGCGCGTCGTCCGGTACGGGAGCCTCGTGCGCCGCGTCGTGCTGCGCGCGGGGCGACCGCTGCGGCTGGGGGACCGGCTGGTGGACAGGCAGGTGGACCGTGCGGGCTGACGTGTGCTGCTCAGCGCGCCGGGGGTGCGGTGCAGCTCCCGTGCTCGAGCAGGCGCGGGGCCAGCAGCCGGGTCTCCACCGCCATCGGGCGCTGCTGCCGGTCGACCGCCATCGCGACCGCGGTCCGGCCGATCTCGACCGCGGGCACGTCGATCACGGACAGCGGGACGGGCAGGTGCGCGGCGAGCCGGGTGGGGCTGACCGCGAGCACCGAGACGTCCTGCGGGATGCGCAGCCCGTCACGCGCGAGCGCGTCGAGCACGCCGGGCAGCGCGCCCTCGTTGTGCACGACGAGCGCGGTCAGGCCGTCGACCTCGGCACGCGCGCGGGCGACGGCCGCGGCGGCCTGCGGGTAGGACTCCTCGAGCGGCACGACGGTGTGGTGCACGCCGAGCCGGCCCGCCTCCTCGCGGAAGCCGTCGATGATGCGCACGGCGTAGTTGGCGCTGCGCGCCACTGCCGCCTCGCCTGCGCCCAGCAGCGCGATGCGCGTGTGGCCGTGCTCGGTGAGGTGCCGCACGGCGAGCCGGCCCGCGGCGGTGAAGTCGAGGTCGACGCAGGACAGCCCCTGCGTGTCGCTCGGGACGCCGATGAGGATCGACGGCTGGCGCAGCGCCGCGAGCACGGGGAGCCTCGGGTCGTGGCGCTCGATGTCCATGAGGATGAGCGCGTCGACGCGCGACCCGGCGGCCAGTCGGTGCACGTCGGCGACGTCCTCGTCGGTGAGGACGAGCACGTCGTCCCCGTGCTCGCGCGCGGCCGCGAGCACGCCCGCGACGATCTCCATGACGGTCGCGGAGTTCGTCTCGAGCGCGCGCAGCGGCACGACGAGGCCGAGCACGTTGGTCTGGTTGGTGGCCAGCGCGCGCGCTCCGGCGTGGGGGCTGAAGCCCAGCTCCCGGATCGCGCGCTCGACCCGCGTGCGGGTGGGCCCGGAGATGGGTCGCTTGCCCGACAGGACGTAGCTCACCGTGGACGACGAGACGCCGGCGAGCTTCGCGACGTCGGCGATCGTAGCCATGGGGCGGATTCTACCGATGCAGAACGCCGTGTCGATCCAATTCGAGTGGCCTGTCGACTAAACGCTTCGATGACAGTCGCCCCCGCGGCGCCCGGTATGACTGCGCTGATAGCCGAGGTGTCTGGACGCCTGGTCGCGACGAGCCCTAGCATCATGAGCGACGTGACGTCGAAGCGCTTCGACGTTCGGCCGAGAACGACGGCCCGCCACGCATCACCACGCGCCGCAGCCGCACCACCCTCCGGAGGATCCGCATGACCGCCCCGCGCCGCGGCCTGGCCGGGCTCACGGACGGCCCGTACGGGCGCCGGGTGCTCTACGGCGGCGACTACAACCCCGAGCAGTGGCCACGCGAGGCGTGGCCCGAGGACGTCTCGCTCATGCGCGAGGCCGGGATCTCGCTCGTCACGGTCGGCGTCTTCTCGTGGTCGGTGCTCGAGCCGGAGCCCGGCCGGTACGACCTCGGCTGGCTCGACGAGGTGCTCGACCTCCTGCACGGCGCGGGCATCGCCGTGGACCTCGCGACCCCGAGCGCGTCGCCGCCCCCGTGGCTCGCCGCGCGCCACCCCGAGACGTCGTCGGTCGACTCGCGCGGCGTCCGGATGAGCGTCGGCTCGCGCAACCACTTCTGCCCGAGCGCGCCCGCGTACCGCGACGCGGCCGTGCGCGTCGCCCGCGCGCTCGTCGAGCGCTACGGCGACCACCCCGCGCTCGCCCTGTGGCACGTGGGCAACGAGTACGGCCAGGAGTGCTTCTGCGACCTGTGCGCCCAGGAGCTCCGTGCGTGGCTCGTCGCGCGGTACGGAGACGTGGCCGCGCTCAACGAGGCGTGGGGGACTGCGTTCTGGAGCCAGCGCTACGGCTCGTTCGACGAGGTGGTCCCGCCGCGGGCCGTGCCGTACCTGCACAACCCCGCGCAGAGCGTGGACTGGCGCCGCTTCACGTCCGACCAGCTGCGCACGTTGTTCCGGGAGCACGCCCAGGTCCTGCGCGAGGGCTCGACCGCGCCCGTGACGACGAACTTCATGGGCTTCTTCGGCGGCGTCGACCAGCACTCGTGGGCGCCCGATCTCGACGTCGTGTCGGACGACCACTACGGCGACCCGCCGGACCCGACGAGCCCGGCGCGCTCGGCCCTCACGCACGACCTCACGCGCGGCGTGGGCGGCGGTGCGCCGTGGCTCCTGCTCGAGCAGGCGGCGGGCGCGGTGAACTGGCGTCCGCACAACGTCCCGAAGACGACCGGGCAGATGCTCCAGGACTCGTTGCGCGCAGTCGCGCACGGCGCGGACGGCATCTGCTACTTCCAGTGGCGGCAGTCGAGCGCGGGCGCCGAGGCGTTCCACTCGGCGCTCCTGCCGCACGCCGGGCCGGATACGCACCTGCACCGCGCGGCGCGCGAGCAGGGCCGCGTGCTCGCCGCGCTCGGCGAGGTGGTCGGCACCGGCGTGCCCGCGCGCGCCGCGCTCGTGTTCGACTGGCCCGCGCTGTGGGCGGGCGAGCTGCCGGCGCGCCCGTCGGACCGGCTGCGCGTCGTCGAGCAGCTCGAGGCGTACCACCGCCCGCTGTGGCGTGCGGGGATCGCGACCGACGTCGTCCCTTCGAACGCCACCCTCGACGCGTACGACCTCGTCGTCGTCCCCGCGCTCCCGCTCGTCGACGACGCTGCGGCCGCCGCCGTCGCGCGCGTGCCGCAGCGCGGAGGCGTGCTCGTCGTCGGCCCGTTCAGCGCGGTGCAGGACCCGACGACGCGCGTGCGGACCGGACCGTTCCCCGGTCCGTGGGTCGACGTGCTCGGGATCGCGGGCGAGGAGTGGCGGCCGCTGCCCGAGGCGGGCACGAGCCTGCTCAGCGAGCGGTACGGCGATCACGCCGCGCGCGTGTGGTCCGAGCGGCTCACCGCGCGGGACGCGCAGGTCCTCGTGACGTACGGCGGCGCGGACCTCGCGGGGGCACCGGCCGTCACGCGCCGCCTCGTGGGCGAGCGCGGCCAGGCCTGGTACGTCAGCACCGTGCCGGACCCGCACCTGCCCGGCGGGGACCTGCTCGACCGCGTCGTGCTCGACGCCGCGGCGGCAGCAGGGGTGCGCGGGCCGCTCGCGCACGTGCCCGACGGCGTCGAGGTGGCGCAGCGCGGCGACCTGCTGTTCCTGCTCAACCTCGCGGGCGACGAGCGGGAGGTCGACGTCGGCGAGACCTGGTCCGGCGAGGTCGAGGGCCTGGGCACCGCGGTCGTCGCCGGCCGCCTGCGCCTGCCCGGCGGCGGCGCTGCCGTGGTCCGCCGCACGACGAGCCCGCCCGGCTGAGCCGGCAGCGGCCCGCTCGACGGGGCCCTGCCGCCTACGAACCGGCGTGCACCCGGCCGACGAACCCGGCCGCACGAACCACGACCTCACACGACGGTCGCCAGCGACGCGAGAGAGAGCACCCCATGAAGTTCACCGACGGCTACTGGCTCACGCTGCCCGGCGTGCAGGTGCTGCGCCCCCGTGACGTCGCGGACGTGCGGGTCGACGACGACTCGCTGACGGTGTGGTCCTCGACCGCGCCCCTCACGACGCGCGGCGACACGCTCAACCGCCCGCTGGTCACCGTGACGTTCTCCTCGCCGCTCGACGACGTCGTCGGCGTGCAGATCGAGCACCACACGGGCGACGTCGCCCGCGGCCCCCGGTTCGAGGTCGCGAGCGGGACACCCGACCTCAAGATCACGCACGACGAGGCCGCGCGCGTCGCCGAGGTCCGCTCGGGTGCGCTCACGGCGGCGGTGCGCACCGGGGGCGCGTGGGGCGTGGACTTCGTGGGCGACGGCCGCGTGCTGACGTCCTCGACGCCCCGCAGCATCGGGATCGTCACGGACGCCCAGGGCAGCGCGTACGTGCACGAGCAGCTCTCGCTCGGCGTGGGCGAGCACGTGTACGGGCTGGGCGAGCGGTTCGGCCCGTTCGTCAAGAACGGCCAGAGCGTCGACATCTGGAACGCCGACGGCGGCACGGCGAGCGAGCAGGCGTACAAGAACGTGCCGTTCTACCTGTCGGACGCGGGCTACGGCGTGTTCGTCGACGACCCGGGCCTGGTGTCGTTCGAGGTCGGCACGGAGGTCGTCTCCCGCACCCAGTTCTCGGTCGCGGGTCAACGGCTGCGCTACTACGTGATCTACGGGCCGACGCCCAAGGAGATCCTGCGCAAGTACACCGCGCTGACCGGCCGCCCGGCCCGGCTGCCCGCATGGTCGTACGGGCTGTGGCTGTCGACGTCGTTCACCACCCGGTACGACGAGGAGACGGTGACGTCGTTCGTCGACGGCATGGCCGAGCGCGACCTGCCGCTGTCGGTCTTCCACTTCGACTGCTTCTGGATGCGCGAGTTCCACTGGAGCGACTTCGTGTGGGACCCGGCGACCTTCCCGGACCCGGTCGGCATGCTGTCGCGGCTCAAGGCCAAGGGCCTACGCATCTGCGTGTGGATCAACCCGTACATCGCGCAGCGCTCGCGCCTGTTCGACGAGGGCAAGGCGCGCGGCTACCTGGTGACGCGCGCCGACGGCTCGGTCTGGCAGACGGACATGTGGCAGGCGGGCATGGCGCTCGTCGACTTCACCAACCCCGACGCCTCGGCGTGGTTCACGGGGTACCTGCGCGAGCTGCTCGGTCAGGGCGTCGACGCGTTCAAGACCGACTTCGGCGAGCGGATCCCGACCGGCGTCGTGTGGCACGACGGCAGCGACCCGCACCGGATGCACAACTACTACACGCACCTGTACAACCGCGTGGTCTTCGAGCTGCTCGAGGCCGAGCGCGGCGCGGGGGAGGCGGTGCTGTTCGCGCGGTCGGCGACCGCGGGCGGGCAGCAGTTCCCCGTGCACTGGGGTGGCGACTGCGAGTCGACGTTCGCGTCGATGGCCGAGGAGCTGCGCGGCGGGCTGTCGCTGGCCTCGTCGGGGTTCGCGTACTGGAGCCACGACATCGGCGGGTTCGAGGGCGAGCCCGACCCTGCGGTGTTCAAGCGCTGGGTCGCGTTCGGCCTGCTCTCGTCGCACAGCCGCCTGCACGGCTCCGACTCGTACCGGGTGCCGTGGGCGTTCGACGACGAGGCCGTCGAGGTCACGCGGCTCTTCACGCACCTCAAGCACCGCCTCATGCCGTACCTCGCGGAGCTGGGCGAGCAGGCGCACGAGCAGGGCGTGCCCGTGATGCGCCCGATGGTCCTGGAGTTCCCCGACGACCGCGGCGCCGCGACGGTCGACACGCAGTACATGCTGGGCGAGAGCCTGCTCGTCGCGCCGGTGTTCAGCGCCGAGGGCGACGTGGACGTGTACGTGCCCGAGGGCACGTGGACGTCGCTGCTCGACGGCTCGCGCGTGTCGGGGCCGCGCTGGGTGCGCGAGCGGCACGACTTCACGTCGCTCCCGTTGTACGTGCGACCCGGGACGGTGCTGCCGTTCGGGGCGCGCGCCGACCGGCCGGACACCGACTGGGTCGACGGCGTGACGCTGCGCCTGTTCGACCTGCCGGACGGGCACCGCAGCCGCACGCGCGTCCCGTCGTCCTCGGGCGGTCCGGCGTGGTTCACGGTCGTGCGCGAGGGGTCGACCGTGCGCGTCGAGGCCGAGGGGACGACGGCGCCGTGGAGCGTGCGGGTCGAGGCCGCGCCTGGCGGCGAGCCCGTCGAGGCGCACGCGGCCGCGGGCGTCGGCGTGCTGGAGGTCGTCCTGGCGGGGCCGGGCTCATGACTCGGTATCGTGCGGTGGTCCGGCACGCTGGTCGAACGACCGACCTCTCCGCTATCGTAACGATTCGAACTGCGCCGGAACCGGTTCCGGCCCGCGGTGACCGCGGGTCTGACCGCGGGTGCCCCCGTCAGCCATCGAAGGACTCTCAGCCATGACCACGACGCGCCCCTCCGGCCGCCAGTTCCCTGCCGACTTCCTGTGGGGATCGGCCACGGCGTCCTACCAGATCGAGGGGGCCGTCGACGTCGACGGCCGCGGTCCGTCGATCTGGGACACGTTCTCGCGCACGCCCGGCAAGGTGCTCGACGGCGACACCGGTGACGTCGCGGCCGACCACTACCACCGCGTCCCGCAGGACGTCGCGATGATGGGCGACCTCGGGCTGCAGGCGTACCGGTTCTCGATCGCGTGGCCGCGCATCCAGCCGACGGGCTCGGGCGAGTTCAACCAGGCCGGCCTGGACTTCTACTCCGACCTCGTCGACCGCCTGATCGCCCAGGGCATCGACCCCTACGTCACGCTCTACCACTGGGACCTGCCGCAGCCGCTCGAGGACGCGGGCGGCTGGGCGAACCGCGAGACCGCGCTGCGCTTCGCGGAGTACGCGCGCAAGGTCGCCGAGGTGCTCGGTGACCGGGTCACGATGTGGACGACGCTGAACGAGCCGTGGTGCTCGTCGTTCCTCGGCTACGCGAGCGGCGTGCACGCGCCGGGCGTCACCGACGACGAGAAGGCGCTGCGCGCGGTGCACCACCTGAACCTCGCGCACGGCCTGGCCGCGCGCGCGATCAAGGACGTCCTCGGCGAGGACACGCCGGTGTCCATCACGCTCAACCTGCACGTGACGCGTGCCGCGAGCGAAGACCCGGCCGACGTCGAGGCCAAGCGCCGCATCGACACCATCGCGAACGAGGTCTTCATCGGCCCGATCCTCGACGGCGAGTACCCCAAGGAGGTCTTCGCCGACACGGCCGAGATCACCGACTGGGGCTTCGTGCTGGACGGCGACCTCGACCTCATCAAGGTCCCGCTCGCGGTGCTCGGCGTGAACTACTACTCCACGGGCAAGGTCAAGCACGGCACGCCGCCCAAGGGTGACGGCACCCCGGGCCCGGACGGCCACCGCTCGTCGCCCAACAGCCCGTGGGTCGGCGCGTCGCAGGTCGAGTGGCTCCCGCTGCCGGGCCCGCACACGGCGATGGGCTGGAACATCGAGCCCGAGGGCCTCGTCGAGCTGCTCGTCGAGCTGCACGAGCGCTACCCCGGCCTCCCGCTGGCCATCACCGAGAACGGTGCGGCGTTCTACGACACGGTGAGCGAGGACGGCCGCGTGCACGACGCCGAGCGCGTCGCCTACCTGCACGACCACATCGACGCCGTCGGCGAGGCCCGGGACAAGGGTGTGGACGTCCGCGCGTACTTCGTGTGGTCGCTCATGGACAACTTCGAGTGGGCCTACGGCTTCGACCGCCGCTTCGGGATCGTGCGGGTCGACTACGACACGCTCGAGCGCACCGTCAAGGACTCGGGCCACTGGTACGCCGAGCTCATCCGGACGGGCACCGTCCCCACGCCGGAGTCGGCCGCGACCCTCTGACCGCAGCGGCGGGTCTGCACGGCAGCCCGCCGCCGCACCCGAACCGTGCCCCGAGGCGCCTCGCGTCCCGGGGCACGGTCGCACCCGGGTGCCGCCGTGAGTCGCGTCCGTCGCCCGTCGCTCGCGACCGTCGCGGGTGCAGGACGACACGCGGGGGCGGATTCGTCGTTCGACGCGCGATCGGGGAGGATCGAGCCATGGCCCGACGCTCGACCAAGCGCCCGTACGGGTCCGAGCACGTGCCGCTCGACGTGCAGCGCGCGACCGGCGGCCGCACCGTGCAGGACGCACCCGACGGCGAGTGGGTCGTGCAGCAGGTGCGCGGCGGCGAGCGTGACTACCGCTGCCCCGGGTGCGACCAGCTGGTCCCCTCGGGCACTGCGCACGTGGTCGCCTGGCGGGCCGACGCCTGGTTCGGAGACGCCGTCGAGGACCGCAGGCACTGGCACGCGGCGTGCTGGGACGCGCGCACCCGACGAGGCCCGACCAGACGCACACCCGCGAGAGGGCGCTGACGTGCCGCAGGTCCCGACGACGACCCGCTCGACCTGGCCCGCACGCGCGCCGCGACTGGTGGCGACCGACCTCGACGGGACGTTGCTCGACCCGCACGGCACGGTCTCGTCGCGCACCGCCGACGCCCTGCGCGACGCCGAGGACGCGGGCATCGAGGTGGTCTTCGTGACCGCGCGCCCGCCCCGGTGGCTCGCGGACCTCGCTCCGCACGTCGCGGGCCACGGCGTCGCGATCTGCGCCAACGGCGCCGCGGTGGTCGAGGTCGCCACCGGGCGCGTGCTCGCCGAGCACGGCATGAGCGCGGCACTCGTCGGCGAGCTCGCCGCGTCGTTGCGCGCCGTGCTGGGCGAGGTGCACCTGGCGGTCGAGCGCACCGAGGGGTTCGCGGCGGAGCGGGGCTTCGTCGACGTGCACCGCGTGCCGCCCGGCAGCCCCGTCGCGCGCCGCATCGAGGACGTGCTGACGGACTCGACGCTCAAGCTCCTGGTGCGCACGGCGGCCGACCACGGCGAGTCGCACTCGGCGACGGTGCAGACCGCGATCGGCACCGCCGCGATCGCGGTCGACTCGGGTGCGGTCGGTCTCGGCGAGATCAGCGCGCTGGACGTCACCAAGGCGAACGCGCTCGCGCGCTGGGCCGAGCAGCGTGGCCTGCGGGCTGACGACGTGTGGGCGTGCGGCGACGCCCCGAACGACCTGCCGATGCTCGCGTGGGCGGGGGAGTCGTTCGCGGTGGCGAACGCGTACGACGAGGTGCGTGCCCGGGCCAGGCACGCGTGCCCGGCGAACGCCGACGACGGCGTGGCCCACGTCCTCGAGCACGCGACCGCTCTCGCGCGGGCGCGCGCCGCCCGGGCTTAGGCTCGAACGGATGACGACCTCGACCGAGCCTGCAGCCGGACCTCCCCAGGACCGCACCCAGGACACCACGCAGATCCGTTCCCTGACCGTCCTGCCGGGCCACCGCGAGGACGTCGAGCTGCACACGGCCGACGGCCTCACGCTCGTCGGCGAGCTCGCGCGCCCCCTGGCGGCCGACGGCGGCCCGGCGACCCCCGCCGCGACGCTCGTGACGCTGCACCCGCTGCCGACGCACGGCGGCTACATGGACTCGCACGTCTACCGCAAGGCCGCCTGGCGGCTGCCGGCGCTCGCCGACCTCGCGGTCCTGCGGTTCAACACGCGCGGCACCTCCAGCCCGCGCGGCACCAGCGACGGGGCGTTCGACGAGGGCGTCGGCGAGCGGTTCGACGTCGCGGCCGCGATCGAGTACGCCGAGTTCCACGACCTGCCCCGGCCCTGGCTCGTCGGCTGGTCGTTCGGCACCGAGCTCGCGCTCATGCACGGACGTGACCCGGCGATCGAGGGCGCGATCCTGCTGTCACCGCCGCTGCACCGCGCGACCGACGCCGACCTCGACGCGTGGGCCGAGTTCGGCCGTCCGCTCGTCGTGCTGGTCCCCGAGCTCGACGACTACCTGCGACCCGACGACGCGCGCGCCCGCTTCGCGCGCGTGCCCCAGGCCGAGGTGATCGGCGTGGACGGCGCCAAGCACCTGTGGGTCGGCGAGCCCGCCGTGCGGCGTGCCCTCGACGAGATCGTCGGGCATGTCCTGCCGGGCCACGCCCCGCTCCCGACGACGTGGGACGGACCGTCCACCACGGGGACGACGAGCGTCGCGCCGACGAACGGCACGGACGACGACGAGCGCGGCGACGCGCTCCCGGACGACGAGGAGGCGTGATGACGCTGCACGTGCTGCGCGAGGCGCGCGACGACCGACCGCCGATCGTGCTGCTGCACGGGTTCCCGCTCGACCACCGCATGTGGGCGGCCACCGCCGCCGAGCTCGTCGGCTCGCACGAGGTGCTGGCCGCGGACGTCCCCGGAGCCGCGGGTCCCGACGCCGGGCGCGGCGAGCCGTCGCTCGACACGGCGGCCGACCGGCTCGCGGCCGCGCTCGCCGACCGCGGGGTCGACCGCGCGGTCGTCGTCGGGCTGTCCATGGGCGGCTACGTGGCGCTCGCGCTCGCGGAACGGCACCCTGCGCTCGTGGCGGCCCTCGGCCTGGTCGACACCAAGTCGACCGCGGACACCGAGGAGGCCCGCGCCCACCGCCTGCGCGTCGCCGACGAGGCCGAGCGCACCGGCACGGTCGAGCCCGTGCGGGCCATGGCCACGTCGCTCGTGGGGGAGAGCACCCGTGCCGCGCAGCCCGAGGTGAGCGACCAGCTCGCGCAGTGGATCGAGGAGCAGACGCCCGCGGGCGTCGCCTGGGCCCAGCGCGCGATGGCCGCGCGCCCCGACCGCACCGACGTGCTGGCCGCGTTCACCGGCCCGGTCACGGTCGTCGTGGGCGACGAGGACACGGTCACCCCCGTCGCGGCCGCCGAGCACATGGTGGCTGCGTCGCCCGCCGCGCAGCTCGTGGTCGTCCCGCACTCGGGCCACATGTCCGCGGTCGAGCAACCCGCTGCGGTGGCCGCCGCCCTCAGCGACCTCGCGCAGCGCGCTGCCTCGGCCTGATCGCCGCGCCGACACCTTCAGCGGGCGCGCACTCTCCGTACGCCGTGTGGGCTCAGGCCGATGCGCGCAGGCGTGCGAGCGCGTCCTTCATGTCGACCGACTCGCCGTCCTTGCCGCCCGCCCCGATCACGAGCGGGGGGTCCGACGGCTCGGGTCGCACGCCGCGCACGCGCGCGACGAGGCTCGGCGGCGTTCGCAGCACGTAGAACGCGCCGTCGGTGTCGATCGCGACCGTCTCGTCGAACCGCAGGTACCAGCCCTGCAGCGGGGTGCGGTACCGCTGCCGACCGTCGTACGTGCGCACCCGCAGCGGCTCGGGTGCGGGACCGTGCTCGAGCGCGTGCGCGACGAACTCCGTGATCATCGCGTGCGCGCGGGCCGACTCCGCCTGGCGTCGGAGCTCGAGCGCCTCCGCGTGCGCGTGTGCGGCCTCGCGGCGTTCCTCGCGCCAGCGCGCGGCGTCGGTGTCACTCATGCTCGTCCTGATCGGTCGCTCACGGTCTCGACCTGAGCCGCAGCGCCCCGCCACCCGTGACGGGCGGGGCGGGCCGGGGTGCGACGCGACGCGCGTGCTGACGTCCGACGCGCGTCGCGTCCCCTCGTGCTGCTCCCTGGCTCAGCTGGTGCTCGACGGCTCAGCGAGAGCCGGCGTGCTCGTCCTGCGACGAGGCCTCGTCCTGCTGGCCGTCGCCGTGCTCGTCGTCCTGCCGGCGCTCGTCGTGCTGGTCGGCGCCCTCGTCACCGGTCGGCGAGTCGCCGTCCGGCGTCTCGTCCACCTGGCCGTCGGACTCCCTGGCCGGAGTGTGCTCGTCCGTCGCCGCGCCCTTCACCTGCTCGGCGTTCACGAGCTCGGTATCCGCGTGCTCGGTGCCCTGCGCTGCGGCGTCCGACTGCGGGGCATCGGCGGGCTCGCCCGCGGCGGCGCCCGGCGCTTCACCCTGAGGCTGAGCCGCCGCGGCGGCGGACAGCGGGGCCGGTCGCGACTTGGGACGGGACTTCGCCGCGGGCCGGGCCGCCGCGGGAGCCGCGGCGGGCATCGCGACGGTCACGGCCGCGGGCTCGGCGGAGCGGCTCTTCGCGGCCTGCTTGGCCGCATCCTTCGGGTGCCCGCCGGCGGGGCCGTGGGTCGCGGCGAACTCGGCCTCGGCGCGGCGCGCACGGTCGAGCGCCGCGCGGTCCGGGTCGTGGCCGAGCAGGTTGCGCAGCTCGTCGAGGTACGTCGTGATCGACTCACGCTGACGGTTGAGGTCCTCGACCTGGCGCGCCGCGGTGGTGCGCTCACGCTCGGACTCGGTCATCGCCTCGGAGATCTGCTTCTCGGCGTGCTCGCGCGCCTCGGCGACCACCTTGTCGGCGTTGCGCCGCGCGTTGGCGAGCAGCTCCTTGGCGTGGCTCTCGGCGTCGGTGCGCACCTTCTCGGCCTGCGCGAGCGCCTTGGCCACGCGCTCCTCGGCCTCGGAGGCGTGCGCCTCGGCGTCGCGCACGAGCCGCTCGGTCTCGGCGCGTGCGGCGTCGTGCCGTGCGGCGTCGTCGCGCTCGCTCGCCTCGCGCTTCGACGCGATCTCGAGCTCGGCGTCGGCCAGCCGCTGCTCGGCCTCACGCACGAGCTCGTCGGCGCGCGCCTTGGCGTTCGCGAGCGTCTCGCCCGCGGACCGGCGCGCCTCGTTGAGCACGCGCTCGGTGTCGAGGCGGGTCTGCTCGCGCTGCTCGCGCGTCTCGCGGTCGGCCGCCTCGCGCAGCTGGGTGCTCTCGCGCCCCGTGGTCTCGCGCAGCTCGGTGGTCTCGCGCTCGGTCGTCTCGCGCAGGTGAGTGGTCTCGTGCGTGGTGCGCTCGCGCAGCTCGGTGCTCTCGCGCTCGGCGGCGGCCCGTACCTCGTTCGCGTACTGCTCGGCCTGCGCCCGCAGCGCCGCGATCTCCTGCTCGACCTGCTGGCGCAGCGCGGCGGTCTCGTCGGCGACCGTGGCCCGCAGCTCGCCCGTCTCACGGTCCGCCTGGGCCCGGACGAACGCCGAGTACTGGTCGGCCTCGGTGCGCAGCGCGGCGACCTCGGCGGCCACGCGCTGCTGCAGCGCGGTCGCGTCCCGCTCCGCCGCGGCCCGGGTGGAGTCGGCGAACTCCTGCGCCTGCGTGCGCAGCGAGGTCGTCTCGGCGCCGACCTCCTGGCGCTGCTCCGCGACCTCGAGCGCGACGTTCGCGCGCAGCTCGGCGGCGTACCGCTCGGCCTCGGTGCGCAGTGCGGCCGCGTCGGCCTCGACCTGCTGACGCAGCGCGGTGGTCTCCTCGTCGGCCGTCTGGCGCAGGTCCTGCGCGTAGCGGTCCGCCTCGTCGCGCTGCTGCGTGGTCTCCTGCTCGGCGCGTGCGCGCAGCTCGCTCGCGGTGCGCTCGGTCGCGACCCGCAGCTGCGTCGCCTCGTGCTCGACGCTCGCGCGCAGCGTGCCCAGCTCGCGCTCGAGCGACGTGCGGCGCTCGCTCTCCTCGGTCGTGATCGCGCTCTGGATGCGTGCGGCCTCGCGCTCGGCGGAGCCGACGAGCTCCTCGGCGCGACGCTGCGCGGCCAGGAGGGTGCTCTCGGCCTCGGTGGTGGCGGTCGTGCGGACCTCCTCCGCCTCGCGGCGCGCGGTCGCGAGCAGCTCGGCGACCTCGTTCTCGGCGCGTGCGCGCAGCTGCCCGGCGGACAGCTTGGCCCGCGCGAGCGCGTCGGCGGCTTGGGCGTTGGCCTGCGTCACGACGTCGGAGGACTGCTCCTCCGCGGACCGCAGCAGCTGCTCGATGCGCGAGCCGAGCCCGGAGTACGTCGGGCGCTCGGCCTCCCGCAGCTGGCGGTGCGCCTCGGAGAGCTCACCGGAGACCTGCATCGCCTTGGCGTCGAGAGCCTCGACCTGGGCGCGAGCCTCGGCGAGCGCGTGCTCGAGGCCGCTGATCCGGCTGTCGACGGCCTCCCGCTCGTACCCGCGGAAGTTGACGACGGGGAACTGAGGCCGGGCTTCGGGCACGAGATCTCCTCCTCGGTGGCGTGGGCCGGGCGGTAGGTGACGACGCCCGTCCTGATGGGGACGGGTGCCGCGAGCGACGATGCGGACGTCGACGAACCTGACCCGGTCTCAGGATAGAGGCTCCGGCTCACCCGATGGGGGGATGGAGTCCTGTCCGAGGCCCGTCGGTGCGCGTCCGCGGCCCGCCGCACCGGCCGTCCCGGAGCCCCTGCGGGAGCACCCGGCTCGTCCCATGACGTCCGTACCGTCCGCGTCTCCACTGCTCGTCTGCCTATCCTGGGGCTCTCCGCCCGAGAGGACTGTGCGTGCGCAAGCGAGTGATCACGGCCGCCGTCGGCGTCGTCGGACTGGTCGTCATCGGCCTCGGCGTCGCCTCGGCGACGCTCTGGCGGGCCGACGACGTGCTCGTCGCGACCGCCACGGCGTCGACGCACGTCGTCGTGTCCGACCCCGGTGTCCTCGAGCTCGGCGGCGACCCCGCCACGGTGCGCGTCACCGCGGCGGGCTCGGACGTCGTGGCCGTCGTCGGCCGGGACACGGACGTCGACGGCTGGGTCGGCTCGGACCCCTACACGCGGGTCACGGGGCTCTCAGGCTGGGACGCGCTCGCGACCACGACGGGCGAGCCGGTCGTCCCCACGCCGGGCGCCGACGCGACGCCCGACCCGGCCGCGACCGGGACCCCGGCACCGACCGCCACCGCTCCTGCGACCACCGCGGCCACCGCGCCTGCGACCGCCGCCGCCACCGCGGACCCGAGTGCGGGCGCGACCCCCGGGACGGACGCACCCGCCGAGGCCCCGGCTCAGGTCAGCCCCGCGGGCAACGACAACTGGGTCGCGGAGGCGTCGGGCAAGGGCAGCGTCGAGCTCGTCTGGCCCGCGCAGAGCGGCCGCTGGAGCCTGCTCGCGGTCAGCACCGGGGCCGCTGAGCCCACCGTCGAGATCTCCTGGCCCCGCGTCGTGACCACGCCCTGGCTCTGGCCGTGCGTGGTCGTCGGTGCGCTGCTCGCCCTCGGCGCCGCGCTCGTGCTCCTGCGTGGCTGGTCGGCGAACCGCGCCGGCTCGTGGGAGCCCGTGCACACCGGGACGGTCCCGGTCGTCCCCGACGGTCGCCCGCTCACCCGTCGCGAGCTGCGCGAGGCCGCGCAGGCGTCGCGCGGCGGTTCGGGGCAGCCGCACTCCGGCGCGCTCCCGCGGGTGACCGGCGCGCAGCAGGTCGTGCCGCCCCACGACGAGGGCCGCCACGCGTCGAGCACCGACCCGCGTACCGCCCCGGCGTCGGCGCCGGCCCCGTCCCCGATGGCTCCGGCGGCGGGGCAGTCGGCACCTCTCAGCCGCCGAGCGATGCGCAGCAGCGGCACGCCGCCGACTGCGACGGTCCCCGCGGTCCCGTCCGGCGCTCCCGCGTCCCCGAACCCCGCGCGACCCGCGGCCTCCGCGCCCGGCGACCGCCTCTCGCCGGCCCCCACCGCCGACCGCGCTGCTGCTGCGACCACCGAGCGCTTCCCGTCGGTCCCGACCGGCGGCCCGCCTGCCCCCGCGTCGTCGCAGCCGTCGACGACCTCCCCGCGCGCGTCCTCGGCCCCGCCGGTCGAGGCCCCTCCCGCCGCCGGCACGGCGCCGCGCGCCACGCCGCCGACGGCCCGGCCGGAGGCCGCGACGGCCGCCACCGGCCCGGCGCTGCCCGGGCCCGTGCCAGCCTCCCCGGCGACCTCTGCGGGAGTCTCCGGGCGCAGCGCCTGGGGCCGACGCCCCGGCGTCGGGAACGACCTCCCCGCGACGCCCGCCGCTGCGCCGCAGGCCCGCCCCGAACCCACCGTGGCGGTCGGCGGGCCGACGCCCGCGCCCGACCAGAGCCCGTCGCCGGAGCACGGCGGTCGCACACGCCCGTCGTGGCTCGGCACGGCGGGCGCGACCGCGGCCTCGACGCGTTCCGTCGGGGCGGGCCCGACGCCTGCCGGCCCGGCGGGCGGCCCGACGGTGAGTGGAGCGCCGGGCGGAGGCTCGGTGCTCCCCACGCCGGGCGGCTGGATCCCGCGCGGACCGGACCCCGACGCGTCGTCGTCCCCGGCTCGTCCGGCACCGACCGGCGACCCGGGCGCGGAGGGGACAGGCCCGCGCCCCGCGGACCCGGCGGGGTCCCGCGCCGACGCGTGGCGCCGCGCATGGGGCCTGCCGGCCGCAGCGGAGCCGGAGTCCGGAGGGCAGACGACCGATACGCCCGACCAGGGCACCGAGCCGCGGGAGGGTGACCGATGAGCGCGACGTCTCGTCCTCTGACTGCCCGCCTGCGCCGGCGCAGCACGCTCTTGGGCGGCACCGCGATCGTCGCGCTGCTCGTCGGCGCCTGCGCGCCCGACCTCCCGCAGCCCGACCCGCCGCCCGCACCCGCCGTGGCTCCGGCCGCGCTCACGGTGCCGCAGTCCGAGCGCGTCCTGACCTCGCTGGGCGAGCTCCTGACGGCGTCGGACGCGGCGCTCGACGCGACCGCGCTCACGCCGCGCGTCGAGGGCCCGGCGCTCGCGATGCGCACGGCCGAGTACGTGCGGGCCTCGGCGACGGCCGGAGCCAAGCCGCCGACGGCGCTCCCGACGAGCGCGCTCGCGATGATCGTGCCGCAGACCACCACGTGGTCGCGCACCCAGCTGGTCGTCACCGAGCAGCCCGACGACCTGCAGGCGCAGCGCATACTCGTCCTGCGCCAGGACGACCCGCGCGCGCTCTACAAGCTGTGGGGCTGGGCCCGGCTCATGCCCGGTTCGCAGATGCCGGCGACGGCACCCGCGGACGCGGGCTCGGAGTCGCTCGCCGCGGACGACGCGAGCCTGCTGCTGACGCCGACGGACGCCCTGACGCAGTTCATGGACGTCGCGGCCAACGGCGCAGCGTCGCAGTACGCCGCGAGCTTCGCGCCCAGCCCGCTCGTGCAGGAGCTGGAGGACATGCGAGCCGAGGCCCGGTCGGGCATCGGCTCGGCGGGCACGGCCGCGACGAGCTACACGATGGACCCGACCCCCGCGACCGCGCTGCGCACGGTCGACGGCGGGGCGATCGTCACGGGCACGTTCACGGCGGTCTCGCGCATGACCGTGACTCTCGAGGGCGCGACGATCGGGCTGTCCGACCCGTTCTACGCCGCGCTCGCGGGCGCGACGTCGGCCGCGAAGGAGTCCAAGCGCACCTTCACCGGGATCGTCGTGCTGTACGTCCCGCCCACCGGGTCTGACGCTCAGGTCCAGGTCCTCGCGGGCGAGCTCGTGGTGACGGCCGTGACGGCGTCCTGACACGATCGGTCGTGCGCGTCGGGCTGCCGCGACGGGCACGGAGCACGGCAAGGGACACCGCAGCGCACCAGGCCCGGACCGCGCCACACGCCCGGACCGGGCCGGCCGAGAACGATCAGCACGACGAAGGACGACGAGATGGCCCAGACCGATCCCCAGCGACCCCGGCTCGACGTGCGGGGGGCAGTCGACCTGTCCGCGCTCGCGCGACCGACCCCCGCGCCCGGCACCCCGGGCGGGCTGCCGCCGGCCGGTGCGTACGTCGTCGACGTCGACGAGGCCTCGTTCCCGGAGCTCGTGCGGCGCTCGACGGAGCACCCCGTGCTCGTCGTGCTGTGGGCGACGTGGTCCCAGGCGAGCCAGCAGGTCGCTGCGGACCTGGCTGCGCTGGCCGACGAGGACGCGGGCCGCTGGCTCCTTGCCCGCGTCGACTCCGAGGCCAACCCGCAGATCGCCGCGGCCTTCCAGGCACAGTCCGTGCCGATGGTCGCCGCGGTGCTCGCCGGGCAGCCGGTCCCGCTCTTCCAGGGCGCCGCCCCGCGCGAGCAGATCCGCCCGGTGATCGACCAGGTGCTCGAGGCCGCCGCCGCCAACGGTCTGACCGCGACAGTCACCCCGGGTGAGGCCCCCGCGCCCGAGGCGTCCGAGCCCGAGCTCCCGCCGCTGCACCAGGCCGCGTACGACGCGATCGAGCGAGACGACCTCGACGCCGCGACGGCCGCGTACGAGCAGGCGCTGCGCGAGAACCCGCGCGACCACGAGGCCCGTGCCGGCCTGGCGCAGGTCGCGCTCCTGGCGCGCACCCGCGGGATGGACCTGGCCGCGGTCCGCTCCGCCGCAGCCGACGCGCCCCGTGACGTCGACGCGCAGCTCGCGGTCGCCGACCTCGACGTGCTGGGCGGCAAGGTCACCGACGCGTTCGACCGGCTGATCGACCTCCTGCGCGTGACGGCGGGCGACGACCGTGAGCGCATCCGGATCCGACTGGTCGACCTCTTCGAGGTGATCGGCGGCGAGGACGAGCGCGTCGTCGCGGCACGGCGAGCCATGGCGAGCGCGCTGTACTGACCCCGCTCGACGCCTGGCCACGGGTCGCCACGCCGCTCGCCGAGGGCGCTCGGAGGCTCGCGGCCAGCGCTCGGAGGGCTCGCGGCCACCGCAGGGAGGCCGCGGAACGATGTCCCGGCCGGTGATCATGCGGATCTGGGGACGGTGACCGGCGTCACCACGTCACGGATTTGCCCTCGGCGCCAGGGGCTGCGTAATGTTCTCGATGTCGCCCGGCAGGGAGGAACGGACACCGCGGAACGCACCGCGATGGCTGGTCCCGCAGGCGACACCCCCCGGAGCATCACTCCACCGACGACCATGTCGCCGGCCTGGTGAGCTGCGCCGGATGCGGGAGAGATCCGAACCGATGATCGCCGAACAGGCGGTTTGACGAGCGGGACTCGAACCGCTAAGTTAGAGAGGTTGCCTCCTGAACGGGTCGAAAGCCCGGGACGGAAGA